>JAGRGQ010000054.1 GCA_020445405.1 Gammaproteobacteria bacterium
CAGGGCGTCCAGATCCACGTCGTCACCCTGTGTCTGCCGCTTGAGCAGCCGGTTTTCATCCCGCATCGCTTCGAAGGTTTTGCGCAGCTGCTTGATCAGGCCGCTGTATCTCTCCAGTGTCTGCTCGGCAAATCCATCGTGTACCGGTTCTATCTGCTTCTCTCTTACCGCGCACCAATCCTTGCGATAGTGCTGACGTCTGAAGTCCCACTCCTGATAGAGCAACGCCCCCTCCTCATGGTAACTTCCGCTCCACACGTCTTCGTCCAGCGCGGCATCGGACCGCAGCAGCGCCGGGTCGTATTCACCCGGACCGGCCGGTTCCAGATACTCATCGGGAATCTCTCCCAGATCCAGCATGATCGAACTGATCAGCTGACTGATATCGTCCGGCAGCGGCATCGGTTTGTCGTCCAGCAGGATCTCAACCTGCATCGCGTCTTCAGTCCCCGGCGAATGTTTTTCGCGCGTCCGGAATCTGCCTCCAGCCTCCCTCTTCTCCGGCTTATCTCCGGACTGCTGGTTCATCTCCTCCTCCAGCATTTTCAGTCTGACCCTGAAAAGCGCTTTCTCCCTGGCCAGTCGCGCCGCGATGCAGGCATCGACCTCCGCCAGATTCAACACGCCCTGATAGGCAAAGGGCGCAAACGGCGCTATATCCGGCGGGATGCCGTCGACCATCGCCAGTACATCCGCGGCGGTGCATTTCACGCTGGAGACCCGCTCCCGCAGTGCCGTCCACACGGGCGGCAGCGGCGCTTCGCCGAGCGCTTCTCTGAGCGCGCCAAACTGGCGGTGAAGCCCGGGCAGCTCCCTGGCGATTACCGCTTCCAGGCGCAGGGTCTCCAAACAGTGAAACAGCGCCAGCGTGCGCTCGGGATCGCGGTGCGAAACCAGCACCCGGTGCAGACCGGTCCGAAAAGTCCCAAACCGGGTCTGCGCCCAAAGGCCGGCAATCATCGCCTTGTAGAGCAGAAAATTCTCATCCGGCGTCGACAGGCATGCCAGCAGCGGCGGCAGAAACAGCGTTTCGGTGTCGGTGTAAACCCGATCCGCCGGCGCGATCTTCAGCTTGCGCCCGGACAATCCCCGGAGGAATCCGCTCAATACCCTTTCATGCTGCTGCAGTACGCAGCCTGTGGCTTTTTCCTGACTGATACGGACGAAATCATCCAGCTGCAGGATGACCTGGAGTGCCGGCCTCAGCCCCTCCCGGTCGTAAGTATCCATCGCATGCAGCGCCCAGGCCTCCACCTGTTCGCGTTCCATCGCGGCGCGCGCCCGGACCACGTGCCGGGCGTACTGATAGGCGAGTTCGGTATTGGTACTGGCCACCCGTCTTATCCAGTCGATCACATAGTGCCGGTCGGCGCCGGATAATCCGGCGATCTGGCGCGCCGGCTCCGCGGTATTGCGAAAGGTGAACTCCACCTCCAGTATCTCGTCCAGGCACGCCTCCACCGCGGATACGTCGGACATCGCGGTCAGAAGATAGAGGATGAGAGTTCGTTGACCGCGGCCAGCATCTCCTGATCATCTGTCAATGCCTGGGCGATCGCGCTGCGGCAGGCGGAGACCGGGGTAACGCCGGAGACGATCAGCTTGGCCGCGTGTACCAGAAGGCGGGTGCTGGCGCCCTCCTCCAGGCCACTGCCTTTAAGGTTTCGGGTCATCGCGGCAAAGCGCACCAGCAGATCGGCGGTCTGGCGGTCCAGCCCGGACTCCCGGGCGACAATGACCGCCTCCAGATCCGCTTTCGGATAATCGAACTCAAGCGCGACGAAGCGCTGCCGGGTGCTCTGCTTGAGGTCCTTCAGTACGCTCTGGTAGCCCGGGTTGTAGGAGATGGCAAGACAGAACTCCGGAGGCGCGCCGATCAGCGTCCCCAGCTTCTCGATCGGCAGCACGCGCCGGTCGTCCGCCAGCGGATGGATCACCACCATGGTGTCCTTGCGCGCCTCGACGATCTCATCGAGATAGCAGATACCGCCGCTGCGTACGGCCTGGGTCAGCGGCCCGTCGACCCAGATGGTCTCCCCACCCTTGACCAGATAGCGCCCCACCAGATCCGAAGCGGTAAGATCGTCGTGGCAGGAGACGGTGATCAGCGGGCGCTTGAGGCGCCATGCCATGTACTCCATGAAGCGCGTCTTGCCGCAGCCGGTCGGGCCCTTGAGCAACAGCGGCAGGTGGTTCCGGTAGCAGGACTCAAAGATTTCAATCTCATCGCCACTGGCCTGATAGAAGGGTTCATCAACCACCAGGTACTCGTCCAGTTTAATCATTTTGGGTTGCACTGGAACTCCTTCGCTTGGCCTTGGTTCGAGTCTGCGCCACCGCTGCACGGCAGCGGAAAATCAACTGTCGAACGGATGCCGCAGCACCAGCGTTTCGTTTCTATCGGGTCCGGTGGAGACCACATCAATCGGAGCACCGCACAACTCCTCTATCTTGTCCAGGTACTTGCGTGCTTTTTTCGGCAGCCCTTTGAGACTTTTGGCCCCCACCGTCGACTTTTTCCAGCCCGGAAGTTCAATGTATACCGGTTCACAGCGTGCGAAGCCCTCCGCGCCGACCGGAGGCACATCCACTATCCCGCCATCCAGCTTGTAGCCGGTGCAGATCCTGATTGTCTCCAGACCATCCAGCACATCCAGTTTGGTGATGCACATACCGGTTACGCTGTTGATCTCCAGCGAGCGCCGCAGTGCCACGCTGTCGAGCCAGCCGCAGCGCCGTTGACGGCCGGTGGTGGCGCCGAATTCATGGCCTTTTTCACCCAGATGCGCCCCCACCTCATCAAACAGCTCAGTCGGGAACGGACCCGCCCCGACGCGCGTCGTATAGGCTTTGACGATGCCCAGCACGTAATCGATGTTGCGCGGTCCCACGCCGCTGCCGCTGCACGCGCCGCCTGCCGTGGTATTGGATGAAGTGACGAAAGGGTAGGTGCCGTGATCGATATCCAGCAACGCGCCCTGCGCACCTTCGAACATGACATTGTTCCCCTGGCGCTGCATCCGGTGGAGCGTGCCGGGAATATCCTCAGCCAGTGGAACCAGCCTTTCAGCCTGCGCCAGACTTTCGTCCAGCACCTGCCGGTAATCCACGGTATCGGACTGAAAATAGTGCTGCAGCGCAAAATTATGGTACTCCATGACTTCGCGCAGACGCTCGCTGAACCGCCCGGCATCCCGCAGCTCGCCGAACCTTATGCCGCGCCGGGAGACTTTATCCTCGTAGGCCGGTCCGATGCCCCGTCCAGTGGTGCCGATCGCGTTGTTTCCACGCGCCCGTTCGCGCGCCTGGTCCAGCGCAATGTGATAAGGCAGGATCAGCGGGCAGGACTCGCTGATACCGATGCGCTCGATTGCCGGCACCCCGCGTTTGTCCAGCATATCCAGCTCTTCCAGCAGCGCACCGGGAGAGAGCACCACGCCGTTGCCTATCAGGCAACGCACGTTTTCGCGAAGCACGCCTGAGGGTATCAGATGCAGCACTGTCTTCTCGCCGTCGATCACCAGCGTGTGGCCGGCATTGTGGCCACCCTGAAAGCGCACCACCACCTGCGCACGATCGGTCAGAAGATCGACTATCTTGCCTTTACCCTCGTCTCCCCATTGGGTACCGATTACAACAACGTTTTTACCCATTGTTCTTCGCTCTCTTTATATTTCATGCATGGTCACATCCGGAAACAGACCGCTTCCGTCACCCTACCCGGGCCTGATGACGGGTTTTGACAATCGCTGTTTTCAGATGGATCCCCGTTAACCGGATGGGCACGCGACAACGACCCAATCCGCCCCCCTCTTTTCCAGAATCTCGCTGCAACCCATCTCACCGGCGTCCGCCTGCTGTCCCGGCAACGCCTGTACCACCCGCCTGCCCGCTTCCCGCAACTGCGCGATACGACGTGTCAGCAGCGGCTCGTCGACCGCCGGCGCCAGTATCGCGCCGTCACCCCGATGCTCCCGGCTGCCCAGCTTGAGCAGCAGGTTCAGATCGGCGCTGAAGCCGCAGGCGGGTCTCGCCCGGCCAAACAGCCTGCCGATATCATCGTAGCGGCCGCCCCGCGCCACCTCCTGCCCCATACCGGGTACATATGCGGCAAACACCAGTCCGGTGTGGTAGTGATAGCCGCGCAGTTCGGCCAGATCGTAGTGTACCGGAAGCGAGGGATAACGTTCACGCAGCAACCGCGCAAGCCGGTTCAACTCCTCCAGTGCCAGCTGCACCGGCTGGTCCGCCGCAGCCAGCCGGTCCGGCGCCTGCCGCAGCGCCTGATCGCCGCTCAATTCAGCCAGTGAGATCAGCATCGCGGCCGTCGTTTCATCGGTGCCGTAATCGCTGAGCAGCTTCCGGATTTCCGGCACCGCCTTACGCTGCAGCGCATCGAACAGCGCGTGCTCCTGTATCCGATCGAATCCGGCCTGCGTCGCCAGCCCCCTGAAGATGCCGACATGCCCAAGGTCCAGAAAGAGATCCTCGATGCCGCTGCACCGCAGGCTTTCGATCATCAGTCCGAGTATCTCCAGTTCCGCCTCCACGCCGCTGTAACCGTACAACTCGGCACCGATCTGCAGCGGGGAGCGTGATGCGGCGAGCGCATCGCTGCGGGTGTGCAGCACGGTTCCCTGGTAGCAAAGCCTGGTCGGGCAGTTACGGCGCAGCTGATGCGCGTCTATGCGCGCGGCCTGGGGAGTGATATCCGCTCTGATGCCCAGGGTGCGGCCGGTCAGTTGATCGGTAAGCTTGAAAGTCTGCAGATCGAGGTCGCCGCCGGTGCCGGTGAGCAGAGAATCCAGATACTCTATGAATGGGGGAAATATCAGCTCATAGCCCCAGCAGCGGTAGAGATCCAGCAGATTCCGGCGCAGGCATTCCAGTTCGTTGGCTTGCGGTGGAAGGGTCTCACTGATACCTTCGGGCAGCAGCCAGTGCTTTTTTTCTATCATTTTCGATGCGGCTCTGACAGCAGCGCTAGTTAACCAGATAGAGCGTGATCACGCCGATCAGCATGCTGATCAGACCGCCCACACGCAGCGCACGGTCGTTCAGCTCCAGCGAAGCCTTCAGCACGCTGCGCATACCGCGCGGACTGAGGAAAGGCAGAATCCCCTCCATGACCATCACCAGAGCCAGCGCAACCAGGAAGTCATGCCACATGCCGACAGTCGCCGCTCCGGATGCTTATCAGCGTTCGCCCTCGGCATTCTTGAAGTATTGGAACAACTCGGAATCGGGTTCCAGCACCATGATGTCGCTGCCGCTGTTGAACATTCCCCGGTAAGCGTTGAGACTTCGATAGAAAGAGTAGAACTCGCGGTTCTTGTTGAACGCATTCGCATAAATCGCCGCGGATTTTCCATCCCCGTTGCCGCGCAGCTCCTCCGCCTCCTTGAATGCATCGGCCAGAATCACCGTCTGCTGGCGGTCGGCATCGGCGCGGATACGCTCGGCCGCCTCCGCACCCTGGGCGCGCAGATCCCGCGCCACCCGCTCGCGCTCGGCGCGCATGCGGTCATAGACGGATTCGCTCACTTCCGGCGGCAGGTCGATCTGCTTGACCCGGACATCCAGAATCTCCACCCCCAGTTCGGCAGCCTTCTCGTCCGCATCCTTGGTCAACAGCGCCATGATCTCGGCCCGCTCCCCGGAGACGACCTCCTGAATGGTCCGTTTGCCGAACTCGTCGCGCAGACTGGTGTTGATTCTCTCCGCGAGCAGGCGCGAAGTCTTGGCTGAGTTGCCGCCGGTCGAGCGGTAAAACTGGGCTACATTGCTGATGCGCCACTTGGCGTAGGAATCGACGATCACGTCTTTCTTCTCAATGGTGAGAAAGCGCTGCGGTTGCGCATCGAGCGTCTGTATCCGGCCGTCGAACTTTTTCACTTCGTTGAGAACCGGGACCATCCAGTGCAGGCCAGGCTCATAATCGGAGTCGATAATCTCTCCGAGACGCAGCTTGAGCGCCACTTCCCACTGATTGACCACGAAGGCGGATGAATAGATTATCCCGAATAGAATGACTGCGGCCGCGCCGAACAGTCCAAATTTACCGCTGTTCATCAGCGCACACTCCTGCCGCGAACACTGTCCTGCCGGATGCTGTCTTCCCGACGGCTCTGTTGTACCGGAGTCTCCACCTGGACTGTGTCGTCATCATTTTGACCACGCCTTGATTTTCCCGCCGCCCCTTCGATCAGTTTGTCTATGGGCAGGTACATCAGACTGTTTCCATCCTTGACATCCATGATCACCTTGTTGGTGCGTCCGAGCACCTCCTGCACTGCATCGAGATAGAGCCGCCGGCGGGTCACCTCCGGCGCCTTTTCGTACTCGGCCAGCACCGCCAGAAAACGGGATGTCTCACCTTCGGACTCGGCGATCACCTTGTCCCGGTACGCCTTGGCCGCCTCGACGCGGCGGGCGCCGGCACCGCGCGCCTTGGGCACCACCTCGTTGGCGTAGGCCTGGGCCTGGTTTTCCAGCCTGGCTTTGTCCTCACGCGCCTTGATCGCGTCGTCGAACGCACTTTTCACCTGCTCCGGCGGCTTCGCCGGCTGGGTGTTGACGCTGGTCACCTCCAGCCCGCTGCGGTAAATGTTGATCAACTCCTGCGCCCGGGTTTTGATGCTGTCGGCAATGGAGCCGCGGCCTTCGGTGAGAATGAAATCGAGTCTGCTCTTGCCAATCGTCTCGCGCACCGCGGTTTCGGTCGCATCGCGAATGGTCTTTTCCGGATTCTGGTCCTGAAACAGATAGTCCGCCGCATCCTGGATCTTCGACTGAACGGTTAGCTCGATATCGACGATATTCTCGTCTTTGGTCAGCATCTGGGCTTTGTGGCTGAACGAAGTGATCTGGTCCACATTGACTTTCATCACCTGGTCGATAAACGGCACCAGCAGGTGCGGGCCGGGCTGGGTGATATCCTTGAATGCACCGAACCGCATCACCACCCCGCGCTCCGCCGGTTCGACGGTATAGAAGCTTTTGATGCCCAACAGAACCACCAGCACGGCGCCTGCGAGTATTGCGATGCCTTTGATGTTGCCCGGTCCGGGCATCGGCGTCGAACCGCCGGGGCCGACGCTTCTCGGACCCTTCCTGCCCCCGAACAGTCCCCCGAGCTTCTCCTGCATCTTTTTTACGACTTCATCGAGGTCGGGCGGACCCTGATCACCGCCTTTTCCGCTCCAGGGATCCTTGTTGTCACCTCCCGGTTCATTCCAGGCCATCGGTTACTCCAGTCAACTTTATACTCAATTTGCCTCCCCGATGCCGCAGCGCAATAAAACGGAGGGACGAACCGACAATTCTAAGTGGGTTGAATATCCGGAGCAAGTGTAAATCCACTCCGCTCAGGCGACGAGCCGGTTTTCCAGTTCGGGCTCCTGCACGATCAATCGCTCGAAACTCCTGCGCGACAACTCCACCTCTATCTCCCAGCCGCCTTCGTCGGTCAACTGCTCCGACGTGACGAAGCCCAGTTCGAACAGGCGCGCCCGCAACCTGCCGTCAGCGGGCGCCAGCTGGATAACCTTCTGGACACGCTCGCGGCTGAAAAATTCCGTCAATTCCCGCAGCAGCAGATCGATGCCCTCGCCACTGGCCGCCGACAACCAGATGCGCCTTACCCGGCCATCCTGACCCCGTTCCACTGCGGGAACGGCACCGGCGATCAGATCGATCTTGTTGTAAATTTCAATCTGCGGCGTCTCGCTGGCGCCGATCTGAAGCAAAACGTCGTTTACCTCGCTGACGCAAACCGCACGTTGATGGCTTTGTGCATCGATAACATGAAGCAGCAGCGATGCCTCCACGGTCTCCTGCAGCGTCGACCTGAACGCGGCAATCAATTCGTGGGGCAGGTTGGAGATGAAGCCGACCGTATCGACCAGAACCAGCGTCTGATCGACCGCCAGTTCCACTCTCCTGAGGGTCGGATCCAGCGTCGCGAACAGCTGATCGGCGGCATAAACGCCGGATTCCGTCAGGCGATTGAACAGCGTCGACTTCCCTGCATTGGTGTATCCGACCAGCGAAACTGTGGGTATCTCTGCCTTGCTTCTGGATTTTCTGCCCTGATTGCGCTGGCTTTCGACTTTTTCAAGCCGCCGTCTG
Organism: Gammaproteobacteria bacterium; assembly: GCA_020445405.1. Lineage (GTDB taxonomy): Bacteria > Pseudomonadota > Gammaproteobacteria > Chromatiales > Chromatiaceae > HKST-UBA178. The sequence continues at coordinate 8,131 of JAGRGQ010000054.1, forward strand.
ATCTGCGCAATCCGGTTATTCAGCAGTCTGCGATCGGTCTCCAGCTGGGTCTCGCCGGGACCGCGCAGACCGATGCCGCCCTTCTGCCGTTCGAGATGGGTCCACCCCCTGACCAGGCGGGTGGAAAGGTGTTTCAACTGGGCCAGCTCCACCTGCAGTTTGCCTTCGAAGGATCTGGCCCGCTGCGCGAAGATGTCGAGGATGAGACCGGTTCGGTCCACTACCCGGCAGGCCAGCTCCTTTTCCAGATTACGTTCCTGACTGGGAGAGAGCGAGTGATTGAATATCGCGAGATCGGCACCCGCGTCTGCAACCATCGCCTTGACTTCCGCCACTTTGCCCTGACCCAGATAAAACCTCGGGTCAGGGATTTTTCGACTCCCCATAATGGTTCCGACCGGCAATGCGCCGGCCGATCGTGCGAGGTCGTGAAACTCGGATAACTCGTCGGGGTCCGCTCTGGTGTTGATATCCATATGCACCAGCACCGCCTTTTCGCCGCTCTTCGGGCGCTCAAACATCATGCACCACGCCGCTCAACGCCCTCCGTTTCGCAACAGGCTTGCACCGCAGACTAGAAATTGCCCGGTTCTCCCTGCCCCTGTTCAGTCGGTGCGATCGCAAGTTTGACATTGCGCGCAGGCACCACGGTTGAAATTGCGTGCTTGTACACCATCTGACTGACCGTATTTTTCAACAGAACCACAAATTGATCGAAAGACTCTATCTGGCCTTGAAGTTTGATACCGTTTACCAGAAAAATCGAAACCGGTACGCGCTCCTTCCGCAGCGCATTTAAGAAAGGGTCTTGTAGGCTTTGCCCCTTGGACATGTAGTTCTCCTTATTGTCTCGGTAAATTTGTTCGTGAGTATCTGACACTGGCAATGCAGAACCGTTCCTGGTTACCTAAAAAACATGAGAATAGTCTAGCACACGCCGGCCGCATGTCCGGCTAGATGGTGGCAGCGCCGACAATATTCAAGGCACACCCGGTATTATCTGTCGCGGCAGCGTCCAGCCAGTTGACATCCGATTCCGCCCGCAACCAGGTCATCTGCCTTTTCGCCAACTGACGTGTGGCAACTATTCCTCTATATATCATAGAGTTATAGTCGTACTCTCCATTCAGATACGCCGCCATCTGGCGGTATCCTACCGTACGCATGGATGGTTTTTCCGGAACCAGGTCACCTCTGGAGAGAAGCTGCCGCACCTCGTTTTCGAAGCCCAGATCGAGCATCCGGTGAAAACGCTGTTCGATACGCCGGTGCAGCAGCGCCCTGTCCGCCGTCGCCAGGGCCAGTTTGATAATCCGGTACGGCAGTTGCTGCACACCGTCCCTCTGCTGCAGCCGGGACAGGGGGGTACCCGTCAACCGGTAAACCTCCAGCGCGCGCTGAATGCGCTGGGGATCGTTCGGATGGATGCGTTCGGCGGATTCCGGATCAAGCATGCGCAGCCTGCGGTGCATCCCGGGCCAACCCTCGCGTTCGGCCTCCCGCTCCAGACCGGCCCTGACCGCTGCGTCGGCGGGCGGCAGCGGTGAAAGCCCGTATTGCAGCGCCCGGAAGTAGAGCATGGTCCCGCCCACGAGCAGCGGAATTCTGTTTCTGGCGGTTATCTCCGCCATCTCCCGCCGGGCATCCTCGGTGAATCTCGCCGCGGAATAGGACTCCGACGGGTCGCATATGTCGATCAGCCGGTGCGGCACCCGGGCCAGCTCCTCCCGGCTGGGTTTGGCGGTACCCACATCCATGCTCCGGTAGACCAGGGCCGAATCGACACTGACGACATCGCAGGGCAGCCGCGCGGCAAGCTGCATCGCCAGCGCCGTTTTTCCGGACGCGGTGGCACCCATCAGAAAGATGGCCGGGGGCAGGTTTCGCCCGCGTGGATCCGGTGCAGCCTTTGTCGCCACTAGCGCCCCCGCATGAACAGCTTATCCAGATCATCCAGCGCCAGCTGCGACCAGGTCGGACGCCCGTGATTGCACTGATCGCTGCGCTCGGTCCGCTCCATATCGCGCAGCAGCGCATTCATCTCTTCGATGGAAAGACGGCGGTTGGCGCGCACGGCGCCATGGCAGGCCAGTGTGGCAAGAATTTTTTCGATCTCCGACTCCACCCGTTCGCTGCTGCCGAAAACCGCCAGATCGGCCAACAGATCCCGCAACAGGCGCTCACTGTCCGTTCCCTGCAGCAGCACCGGCACCTCGCGCACGACCAGGGTTTCGTCGCCGATGCGATCGACCGACATTCCCAGCCGCTGAAACAGCGCGGCCTGCTCCCCGGCCAGATCCGCCTCGCGCCGGCTCACCGCCACCGCCAGTGGAACCAGCAGCGGCTGACTGCGTATCCCCCTCTCCGCCAGAGATCTTTTCAACCGTTCGTAAACTATCCGCTCATGCGCGGCGTGCATATCCACCAGCACCAGCCCGGCCTCGTTTTCGGCGAGAATGTAGACGCCCTTCAACTGCGCCAGCGCGTACCCCAGCGGCGGCGTGGTTTGCGCGTCTTTATCGGCATCGCGCCCGGGATCAGGCGGCATCTGCATGTCGAATCCCGCTCGGTAGGCGGATCCCTGTTCCCGCACTTTGAACTGAAAAGGTCGTTGTTGCGGTGACGGCTGCAGTAGCGACGGAGCGGCGGAATGGCTTGCTCCGTCCCGGTATTCCGGCCCCACGACGGGGGTGATCTCTCCGGTAGACCGGTCAACCGACATGCCCGGCGAACTACCGGAAAGCGTGCGGTGCAGCGACCTGAACAGGAAGTCGTGCACCGTCCGCCCATCGCGAAAGCGCACTTCATGCTTGGTCGGATGCACATTCACATCCACCATGCGCGGGTCCAGCTGCAGGTAAAGCACGTAGGCGGGATGACGGCCGTGAAAAAGCACATCGCGGTACGCCTGGCGCACAGCGTGGGTGACAAGCTTGTCCCGTACCGCGCGTCCGTTGACGTAAAAATACTGCATATCGGCCTGGCTGCGCGAGAAGGTGGGATGCGCCACCCAACCGGACAGCATCAGTCCGGCCGTTTCGTCCCGCAGGTGAAACGACTGTTCCGGAAACGCCGGTCCGAGCAACGCCGCCAGCCGCCGCTCCTGTTCGGAAAGCGACGACGCGGCCGGCAGCGACAGCGAATCGCGGCGGTTGCTGCGCAGATAAAAAGCCACGTCGAACCGGCTTAGCGCCATGCGCTTTACCAGCACATCGATATGTCCGAGTTCGGTCTTGTCGGTGCGCAGGAATTTGCGCCGGGCCGGTGTGTTGTAAAACAGGTCGCGCACTTCAATCGTGGTGCCGACCGGATGCGGTGCCGGTTGCGGCGCCGGCAGCTGTTCGCCGCCACCTGCACTGGAAAGCGTCCAGCCGGCGTCGCTCTCCTCCCCCCTTGAAATGAGCTGAAGACGCGATACCGATGCGATACTGGGCAGCGCTTCCCCCCGGAAGCCCATACTGGTGACACCCTCCAGATCATCGAGGTTCGAGATTTTGCTGGTGGCGTGCCGGGACAGCGCCAGAGCAAGATCTTCCCGGTGGATCCCGCGGCCGTTGTCCCGCACCCGGATCAATTTGACGCCACCCTGTTCGACGTCGATTTCGATGCGGGAAGCGCCGGCGTCCAGGCTGTTCTCCAGCAACTCCTTGACCACCGATGCCGGCCGCTCCACCACCTCTCCGGCGGCAATCTGGTTGACCAACTGGGTTGGCAGGGCGTGAATGCGCATCGCTAAAGTTCGACTGGAAATGAGTGGATTCAGTTTACAGCGGGGGAGCCCCGGTTGCGAATCGTGTCCTGCTGGAGAGTCCGCCGGGAAGACGTCCGTTTTCGGCTGGGACGGGCGCGGTGCAGATCAGGTTTCGGGTATTTGCAGCACCTGTCCGACGCGAATCAGATCGCTCGACAGTTTGTTGACCTCGCGCAGGCTGTTCAGGCTGACCTGATATTGTTCCGCGATCAGCCCCAGCGTCTCGCCGCGGGTGATGACGTGATCGCGCGGCTGCAGCTTCGCGAGCAGCGTTCCCGGTGGAGGGTTCTGCGAAAAAAAGCCCTGAATCCCGGACATAAGCGCCTCCGCCATTTTCTGCTGATGCCGGCGGTTTCTCAGTTTCCTCTCCTCCTCCGGGTTGGAGATATAGGCCAGTTCGACCAGCACGGATGGAATATCCGGGGACTTCAACACCATGAATCCTGCCTGTTGGACACGCCCCTTGTGCGTCCTGCCTATCTTTTCCAGACGGTTCAGCAGGTGCCCCGCCACCTGATCGCTGGCCTCCTGCGTGCCCGTCTGGGACAGATCCAGCAGCACGGAAGCCAGCAGTTCGTCCTTATCCTCGAGGCTTACCCCTCCCACCAGATCGGCGCTGTTCTCGCGCTCCGCCAACCAGCGCGCCGCCTCACTCGAAGCGCCCCGCTGGGAGAGTGTGTAGACCGATGCCCCGCTGACCCGGGCATCGCGGAAAGCATCGGCATGCAGGGAGACAAACAGATCGGCTCTGTGTTCGCGGGCCAGCTTCATCCGGGTGCGCAGCCCGATGTAGTAATCCCCGTCCCTGATCAATACCGCTTTCATCCCCTTTTCGCGGTCGATCCGTCGGGCCAGCTCTTTGGCTATGGCAAGCACCACATCCTTTTCAAAGGTTCCCCCTCTTCCCTTGGCGCCGGGATCCTCCCCGCCGTGGCCCGCATCGATTGCCACGACAATCTCCCGCTGGCCGCTGCTGGCGACCGATTTGACCGTTTTCGGCGCTGCCGTAGCCGCATTGACGGCACTGTCCAGATCCACAACCAACCGGTGTCCGTACTGACTGTTCGGTTTAAGCACGAAACTCTTGGGCTTTACCCGCCGGTTCAGGTCCAGCACGATGCGCAGCGTGCCGTCCTTGCGTTTGGCACTGCGCAATCCCTGGACAATGGGATTTTTTCCCTTCAGATCGGGCAGCTCCTCCCGCAGCACCGCCTGCTCCACGTCCAATACCAGACGCGGTGGATCGGTCAGGCTGAACAGGGAGTGTTCGGCCGGTGCGCTGGTATCCAATACCAGGCGGATATGATCCGGAGCCGACCAGATTCTCAGGTTGTTGATCGTAACCGGCTGCGCCAAGAGCGGCAGTGAGAAAAATAGCAACAGTAGTGCGGCGATCTGTTTCATCCGGAGCATTGACCGTTGGGGTTTTTGGGTACGATTATGTGCTGAAAAATAGCATGCAGAATTCATTTTTTCCAGCCTATTCCTAAAGATAGGACTATTTCATGGAATTTTGCCTTAACTATGTAGAACAACTATAGAACCAGCTCGTCTTTTTTTTGGAATTCAGCCGCCGGACTGCGCTGACTGGAGCCGTCTCAGCACGCGCTCTCCGCCAGCGGAGCGGGCGCTGATCTCGACGTCCCTGCCCTGTTCGCGGTGTTCTATCCGGACCATCAGATCGGCGGCCGGCAGATCACCCTCCCCCCGTTCCGGCCACTCTATCAGCAGCACCGCCTCGTGCCGCAGCAGATCACGCACACCGAGATACTCGAGTTCCCCGGCATCGGCCAGCCGGTAGAGGTCCAGATGGCAGATCGATCTGCCGCCGATCTGGTAGGGTTCCATCAGGGTATAGGTTGGACTCTTTACCGCGCCGGTGTGGCCAAGGCGGCGCAAAAATCCCCGGACCAGGGTGGTTTTTCCAGCGCCCAGATCGCCTTGCAGATAGACGATCAACGCTGCCGGTGAACAATCTGCCAGCAGGGCGCCCAGACGTTCCTGCTGTTCCTCGCAATCCGGCGCGAACCTCATGGACGGCATTATCGGGCCTGGTGCCTGTTGTTACCCGGTAAATTGAGCAGACGCCTGATGCCGGGCAACAGATCCGATGCCAGCATTCCCCGCTCTCCGTCGCAGGCGTTTGCATCGGCGGCGGCGGCGTGCAGACAGGTGCCGATGCAGGCGGCGTCCGCTGGCGCCAACCCCTGCGCGAGCAAACCGCCGAGGATGCCGGTTAAAAGGTCCCCCATGCCACCGCTGGCCATGCCGGGGTTGCCGGCGCTGCACACGGCCGGGGAGAGCTGTCGGGCGTCGGTTATCAGAGAACCCGCGCCTTTCAGCACCACCACGCCGCCATATCGCTGCTGCAGCTGTTCCGCCGCGGCAAAGCGATCAGCCTGGATCTCTCCGGCGCTCTTACCGAGCAGCCGGCCCGCTTCTCCGGGGTGCGGCGTCAGGATCCACCCCTCGCGCTGCAGCGGGTCGTCCGCCAGTAAATTGAGCGCATCCGCGTCCACCACCATGGGCAAACCCGAATCCAGCGCCCGTCCCAGCAGGTCGCGCGACCATAGGCCGCGGCCAAGCCCGGGTCCGATAGCGACGACAGTCGCTTTTTTCAACAGCGCCGCGAGTTCGCGGCCGGTGCTCACCCCGTGGCACATCAACTCGGGGCAATTCAGGTTCATCAGCGACGCATGCTCCGGATGGGTTGCCACGCTGACCAGGCCGGCGCCGGTTCTGGCAGCGGCTTCGGCCGCCAGGCGCGCCGCACCGGAGTAGCCTGGCGTTCCGCCGATAACCAGCAGATGGCCAAACTCACCTTTATGCGCGGTTCTTGCGCGCGGCGCAAGCTGCGCCGACTGCTGCTCCCAGTCCAGCCGCCGCGCGGAAGGTAACTCCCGGGCATAGATCGCGGCGGGTACACCCAGTGCACTGAAGCGGATCTCCCCGCAGTGCCCCGGACCCTGGCCTGTGAACATCCCCTGCTTGAGACCGATAAAAGTGATGCAGGCGTCGGCCTGAACCGCAACGCCCAGCACCGCGCCGGTATCCGAGTGCAGTCCGGACGGCACATCGAGTGCCAGCACCGGCGCCGGGTGGCAGTTCACCGCCTCAAGCGCATTGCGCCAGCGCCCGGCTACCTCGCGCTCCAGTCCGGTGCCGAACACCCCGTCGACAATCACGTCTGTCTGCGCCGGCAGTCCGGTGAACGGAAATACCGCACCGTTGGCGTCGCGGTAGGCCTCTGCGCAGGCAAGAGCGTCTCCCTTGAGTCGGCCCGGATCGCCGAGTTGCAGCAGATGGACCATGTAACCTTGTTCCATGGCCAGACGCGCCAATACGTAGCCGTCTCCGCCATTATTGCCGATGCCGCACAACAATGTGATATCGCTGGCGTCCGGCCAACGCTCCCGCAGCAGATCAAACGCGGCCTGACCGGCCCGCTCCATCAGGGTACGCCCGGAAATCCCGAACTCCTCGATCGTGATTCTGTCCAGTTCCCTCACCTGCGCGGCACGATAGAGGGCATGGGGGAGACGGTCGTTTTCCGGTATACAACGGACCATGGGCGGAGGACTCTGTTTGGCGGTTGAAGGTTTCGTCCATAATATACCCCATGCCCGAGTCGCCGTCAGAGAATCAATGAGCCGTCATTCAACCGCAGTCGACTACGCCGCACTGAGCCGGGAGATCAAACGGTGGGCGCGCCAGTTGGGCTTTCAGCAGGCGGGAATTTCGGATACCGATCTCTCTCTGGCCGAACAACGGCTGGAATCCTGGCTCGCGGACGGATATCACGGCGAGATGGACTATATGGCAAGGCATGGCCGCAAACGCAGCCGGCCCGGTGAACTGGTACCCGGCACGCTGCGCGTGATATCGGTACGGATGGATTATCTTTTCCGCGGTGACGACGGCGCGGCGGTGCTTGCCGACAGTCAGCGGGGATACGTCTCGCGCTACGCGCTCGGCCGCGACTATCACAAACTGATGCGCAACCGACTAAAACGCCTGGCCGACCGCATCGAGCGCTCCGTCGGCCGGTTTGGATACAGAGCCTTTGTCGACTCGGCACCGGTGCTGGAAAAGCCGCTGGCGCAGAAAGCGGGGCTTGGATGGCAGGGCAAACACAGCAATCTGGTCAGCCGGCGTGCGGGATGCTGGTTTTTCCTGGGAGAACTGTACACCGATTTACCGCTCCCGGCGGACCCGCCCGAGAGCGATCACTGCGGCAGTTGCAGCGCCTGCATCGAGGTCTGTCCCACCGCGGCGATAGTCGCACCCTACAGCGTCGATGCCCGCCGCTGCATCTCCTATCTGACGATCGAGCTGCAGGGGTCTATTCCGATAGAGTTGCGGCCGCTGGTCGGGAACCGTGTCTACGGGTGCGACGACTGTCTGCTCGCGTGTCCCTGGAACCGCTTTGCCGGCACCGCGTCAGAGCCGTCGTTCATGCCGCGCAACGGCCTCGAAAGCGCGGCACTGGTCGATCTTTTCGGCTGGAGCGAAGCGCAGTTCCTGAAACGTCTCGAGGGCTCTCCGATCCGCCGGATCGGCTACCAGCGCTGGCTTAGAAACATTGCTGTCGCACTCGGCAATGCGCTGCCCGATCAGGCTGTCGCACAGGCGCTGGCAGCGCGTCTCGACCACCCCTCGGAACTGGTGGCGGAACACGTTGCCTGGGCAGTGGCGCGCCACACTGAAACCGGCAGCCGTATCCCCTGACCGCAGGCCGGGCCGGTCAGTCGGACTTTCCCTTGCCCTTGCCCGCCACCGGCAGACGCAAAAAGGTCTCCCGGTAGTGGCGCAGTTCATTGATCGAATCGACGATATCCTCCAGCGCCAGATGCCTGCCGTTTTTGACCACCCCGGCGGCGACCTTCGGCGCCCAGCGCCTGGCCAGTTCCTTGAGCGTACTCACATCCAGGTTACGATAGTGAAAATAGGCTTCGAGCACAGGCATGCAGCGTGCGAGAAAACGCCGGTCCTGGCATATGCTGTTGCCGCAAATGGGAGATGCCCCCGGCGGCACATACTGCTCCAGGAATGCGAGCGTGAGGCCCTCGGCCGCCCGTTCGTCGCAGACACTGCTCAACACCCGTTCCGTCAATCCCGAATCGCGGTGCTGATTGGTGTTCCACTCGTCCATGCCGGACATGACCTCCTCCGGTTGATGAATCGCAATCACGGGCCCCTCGGCCAGAATATTGAGATCTTCGTCGGTGACGACGGTGGCAATCTCGATTATCCGATCGAACTGAGGGTCCAGTCCGGTCATTTCCAGGTCGATCCATATCAGATTGTTCGGGTCTGCAGCCATGATCGCTCCTGTTATGGCCCGTTAACATACTGCTGATAACCGGCACTGATTGTTCGATGGAGCCTGGCGCCCGAACGAAAACCGCTGTGGATCGATGTTCGCAACGTGTTATCAGACTCGCAGCGCATTCTAGCAGAGCTTGGATCAACCCTGTATCCTGTTGCGGATGAATCCTTTCACCCTGCTTTTTCTGGCGGCACTGGCTCTGGGCCTGGCGCTTCGGTTGTGGCTGCTTCAACGCCACCGCAGGCACGTCGAACTGAACCGGAATCAGGTTCCCGCCGCGTTCCGGGAGCGGATCACACCGGCGCAGCATCAGAAGGCGGCCGCCTACACCCTGTCAAAAACCGGCCTCCACCGTCTGGAACTGGTGTGGCAGACGGTTCCGCTGCTGCTGCTTACGCTCGGCGGCGGGATCGGCCTGCTCGACGCTTTTTGGTCCGGGCTGCTGGCGAGCCCGCTACCGGCCGGCGTCGCACTTGTCCTGTCCGTGTTTCTGCTGCTGGCCGTTGTGGAACTCCCGTTTTCGATCTGGCGTACCTTCGTGCTGGAGGCACGCTTCGGATTCAACCGCACCACCCCGCTTCGCTTCGTGCAGGACCTGATGCTGCAATCCCTGCTGTTGGCGGCGCTCGGCACGCCGCTGTTGTGGGCCATTCTCTGGCTCATGCAGGAGGCCGGGCAGTTCTGGTGGCTGGCGGCCTGGCTGGTATGGATCGGTTTTACACTGACGGTCACCTGGCTCTATCCCACGCTGATTGCGCCGCTTTTCAACCGGTTTACGCCGCTGCAGGAGGGTGAGCTCAAAAACCGCGTGCAGCTGCTGCTGGAACGCTGCGGCTTCACCAGCAGCGGCATCTTCGTCATGGATGGTTCGAAGCGGTCGGGACACGGCAACGCCTATTTCACCGGTTTCGGCAAGCGCAAACGCATCGTGTTTTTCGACACCCTGATCGACACGCTGGAGCAGGAGGAGATGGAGGCGGTGCTGGCGCACGAACTCGGCCATTTCAGGCACCGGCATGTCGGCAAGCAGCTTGCGCTGAGCGCGCTGCTCGTTCTGGTCGGCATGGCGGTGCTGGGCTGGTTGTCCGGGGAGAGCTGGTTCTACCGCGGGCTGGGCGTGCATCGCGAGTCCGGTGCGCTGGCGTTATTGCTGTTCCTGCTGGCGGTACCGGTGTTCACACAGTTTCTCAATCCGCTGGTGACGCTGTTATCGAGGCGTTTCGAATTCCAGGCCGATGAATTTGCCTGCCGGCAGACCGGTGCTGAACCTCTGATCAGCGCTCTGGTCAAACTCTACCGGGAGAATGCGAGTACGCTGACACCGGATCCGCTATACTCCGCCTTCCACGACAGTCATCCGCCGGCACCGGTACGGGTGGCGCACCTCAGTTCGATTGATTGAAGTTTGAAAGGTAAGGTTTATGAAACGCACTCCCCACATTCTGATTCTGGCGCTCACTGTTGCCGGCAGCGGCCCGCTCTGGGCATTCGACCTGGCAGCAGGAAAACAGCTGGTGAATGAGAACTGTTACAGCTGCCATGGCAGCGAGGTGTACACGCGCAAGAACCGCATGGTGACCTCACGTTCCGGACTGACCAAGCAGGTAAAACGATGCGAGCTCTCCCTCGGTCTCACCTGGTTCGACGAAGACGTGGATAACGCAGCAGAGTATCTCAACCAGCAGTTCTACCGGTTCGGCAAATAGTCAGACCTGATTCGCAGCCTGCGGATGGCCCGACGGAAACTCACCCAACGGCAGCAGGCGCGGATAAAGGCTATCCAGGTAAAGCGAAGACGGCAGCTCGACGAGTGCGCCGTGGACGCACCGGACTCTTCCCGGTCAGAAGCATGCCGCGAGGGCAGAGTCATCACACGTCACGGTCAGAATCTTGCCGTGGCCGGCACCGATGGCAATCTTTACCACTGTCTTCTGCGTCAGAGTATCGGCGAACCGGTATGCGGCGACCGGGTTGTCTGGCAACCCACAGCGGCGGATCAGGGTGTCGTCACCGCGCTGCTCGAGCGCAGCAGCCTGTTGACCCGCCCCACCTACGGCGGAGCGGAAAAAGCACTGGCCGCCAATATCGATCTGCTGGTGGTTGTGCTGGCGCCCGAGCCGGCTCCCAGCCAGTATCTGCTCGACCAGTACCTGATAGCGGCTGAAAATCTCGGCCTGGACGCGGCAATCACCTGCAACAAATGGGACCTGACCGGCCCTCAGGTCGCAGCGGAATTCGAACGGAATTTCGGACACTACGAAGCGATCGGTTATCCGCTGGTGCGGGTCAGCGCGAAAACGGATCACGGACTGGATCCGCTGATCGTCCGGCTGCAGAGAGGAACCAGTATTCTGGTGGGACAGTCCGGCGTGGGCAAATCCTCACTGGTCAAGGCGCTTATACCCGATATCGATATCCAGACGGGCAGGCTGTCCAAAACCTCCGGGATGGGACGGCACACCACCTCCGCAACGACGTTGTACCGCATGCCCCAGGGTGGCGAGCTTATCGACTCTCCAGGGGTTCGCAGTTTCCGGCTTGGCCGCATGAATGCGCGCCAGCTGGAGAGCGGTTTCCGCGAATTCCGGCCTTTTATCGGACACTGCCGGTTCGCCAACTGCAGTCACAACCATGAACCGGGGTGTGCGCTGATCGGTGCAGTTGCGGCCGGGAGGATACACCCGCGCAGGCTGGAGAACTTTCGCCACATGGCAGCCGGCCTGACCAGCGATTACTAGCCGAAAGTCACCTCGATTCGCGCACCGCCCAATCCGCTTTCGTCGATCTTCAGCGCGCCCCGGTAAAGATGGATGATCTCCCGCGCCACGCTGAGACCAATGCCGTGTCCCGGCTGGTGCTGATCGATGCGTACGCCGCGATTGAGGGCCTGTGCGCGCTGCGCCGGTGGAATCCCCGGGCCATCGTCCTCGACGACGAGCTTCAGGGTTCGTCTGCCGCCGGCACTCGCGGAGACCGATTCGGCGGTCACCCGCACACGGCTTTTACCGTATTTGAAGGCGTTGTCCAGCAGGTTACCCATGAACTCCATCAGGTCGGACTGCTCACCGTAAAACCAGGCCGCCGGGTCGATTGAGACGCGACAGGCGACCTGCTTGTCGCGATAAACCTTGGAAAGCGTTGCGCAAAGCCGTTCCACCACGGTCGCCACGCTGACGCGGGTACCCGCCGTCACCGAGGAGGCCGCCGCACGGCGCAGCTGGTATTGCACGATCTCATCCATGCGCGCCACCTGCTCGTCGATGGTCCGGCGCATTTTGTCCGCATCGTCCGCGCGCGCGGATCCGCGCAACAGCGTGAGCGGCGTTTTCAGGCTGTGCGCGAGGTCGCCCAGTCCGTTGCGGTAGCGGTCGCGGCTCGCCCTGCCGCTTTGAATCAGCATATTGATGTTGTCGATCAGCCCCTGAAGCTCCCTTGGATGCCACCCGGCGATAGACTCTATCTCGCCCGACTCCACCCGTCGCAGATCACCCGCAATCCGGCGCAGCGGCATCAATCCCCAGCCGAGAACGGCCCCCTGAACGATCAACAACAGCAGCGATACCCCACCCAGCCAATAGAACAAACGGATCCGGAATGCGTCGATCTGAGCCTCCATCGCCCCGGTGTTTTCGGCAATGGCAAGGGTATATCCCAGCTCCCTGCCGGTATCGTCCTCCCAGGCAACAGCGAAATTGAGAATATACAGATCGTCGGAATCCAGCCGCCTGCGCTCGAATCTGTGCGCCCCGGGATCAAGCCGGTGGCCGAAATCAATCTCACGGCCAAGCAATGACCGGGAGCGCCATCGGTAGGCACCGTCCTCGCCCGATACCGTGGCATAAAGACCCGAATCAGGCGCCGCAAACCGCGGATTGGGCAGATCCTCCGGCAGTCGCATACGACCCAGTTCATCCTCTTTTGCCGCTCCCAGCAGTGCATAGACCTGCTGCTGCAGCCGCTCGCGCATGGCGCTGTCCACGCTCTCCCTGAAAGCGCTGTCGAGCGCCAGTGCGCCCAGCCCGAGAAAAGCCGCCAGCACCAGACTGGCAACCAGCAGCAGACGCCCGTGAATCGACAGCATCACGCCGCAGGGTCCGATCTGAACCGGTATCCGCGTCCTCTGAGGGTTTCGATGGGCTGCAGCTCACCGGCCGGATCCAGCTTGCGCCTGAGCCGGCCCACGAACACTTCGAGCACATTGCTGTCGCGGTCATAATCCTGCTCATAGATGTGATCGGTCAGCTCGGTCTTGGAGATCACCTCGCCGCGGTGGAGCATCATATACTCCAGCACCCGGTACTCATACGCGGTAAGCTCGATCACCCGGCCGGCGCGGGAGAGCGACTGACGCGCGGTATTCAGTTCCAGCGGACCCCATACGATCACCGGCGTCGAACTACCGGCGGATCTGCGCAGCAGCGCATTCAATCTGGCCAGCAGCTCCTCGATATGAAATGGCTTGACCAGATAGTCATCCGCCCCAACCTCCAGCCCTTCGACCTTGTCCTGCCAGCTGCCCCGCGCCGTCAATATCAGAATGGGCAGCGTCAATCCGTCCGCTCTGGCCTGCCGGACAACCTCCACACCGGTCAGCTTGGGCAGACCGATATCCACCACCGCCAGATCCAGCGGATACTCGCGCAGATAGAACAACCCCTCCTCGCCATCCGCTGCCCAATCCACCGAGAAGCCGCGCTGCGTTAGCTGCTGCCTGAGCTGCGCGGCCAGCTGCGTTTCGTCCTCCAGAATCAGGATGCGCATGTTGCCGGCACTAGCGCCTGCCGCGCGGCGCCAGCCGCTCTCCGGTGGCGGCATCGGTGCGCAATCGCCGGACCTTTCCATCCGCGGTCAGAATACGCACGAAATAGGTGGGCCGGCCGTCTATCTCGCGCGTTTCGGCTGAAAGCACTCTGCCGCCGGTCTTCTCCCTGGCACGCGATACTGCACGGTCCAACCCCTTGTCCCATTCCGCCCGCGAACCCGGGCCGGGCGACTGCGGCAGAACCGGCTGAGCAGTGAAGACGCCGGCCGTCAACAGAATCCATAAGGTAACGCGGTACAGCCTCAAACGGTTCACTCTCCTCTTCCCCGCAAATATCATCCGCTATCGAACGGCGTCCAGAAGCCTGAAAAGCCAGAAGCCACCCCTGCGCAACCTTTTCCCAACCAAATGCAACCGCCGGCGCTGCGGGCCGCTGGCAGGATCCGGCGTCAATGAACAGCGTGCGCCGGTAGATCGCACACCGTGACCGAAGGGTATTTTCATCAGGTCAATCACTGCTGTCCCAATAACTCCGTCTCCATCGGGAGGGTGTTGCAAAAGCCTCCTCTCCCTCGTGACGGAGAAGGGAGCCATCAATATGAAATTTCGTGTGCCATAGCGTTTGGAAGTTCCAATTGTATATTCAATCACGACGCAACTGATGCCCTTATCAGTCTCAACGGGAGAGCGGTGCAGATCAATAATAATGCCCTTCCACCGGGTTATCCCCATTCTACACCATAGACCTTCATGACCGCTGCGCGTTGCAGCTTCGCCCCGATTTCAGTTTTTCCGGGGAGCTGCCGCTATGGTGTTGAACGCAAAGCGTACTACAGGCAGGCTGAACATGGGCTGAACGGCACTGCAGGCAGCAGGCGATTGACGCTGCGCTGCAGGCGTCGGGCTGTCGCTCCCGGGGTCAAACCGAACTGTTGCCGGCATAGATGACGTGATATTCTTTCGGATTGAGTTGTGGATCGATTATCAGAGGAACTGAGATGCCCTATTTTGTCTACCAGATCACGGAAGACAAACAGCTTCAATGTATTGAAAGAATTGAAAAATACAGAGACGCGCGCAATCATGTACGGGAGCTTAGGAGTCAGCAGGCAAGCAACGATACGTCACTTATCCGCCTGATTCACGCGAGCAGCGAGCTGGAAGCCGAGAGATTGCTGCTGACCACGAGAGAGGCTCCCGTCGAAGGCGATGATTGACCTGCTGACAGAGTGAACGAGAGGCAAAACGAAGGATGAAAAAGGATGGAGAGAAAGGTGTCATCTAGTTTGAACCGCCTGCAACCGGCCCTGAAGGATTGCCGAGACATGGCGCTGAACAGTTTGACCACTCTGCTCTCCGAGATGTTCGACAAGTCGGAACAGGCGCTGCTGGATTTCATCGATAAAGCCGACACCAATCAGGGGCAGTTTCAATTTATCGATGCCATCAGCGTCGTCAATACCAACCGCAAGGTGGTGGAACAACGCTTTCGTGAAGAGGTTGCACGCGGGTTCAGCGAGTACCTGAACGAAAAACCGATAAGCTACGCGATGCCGCTGCTGGAAGTGCAGATCAAGGCGCAGGAGACGCTGGCGCTGGTTGATGAACAGGAGCTGGACAAGCGGCTTTCGCTGCAGAACATGATCAATCGCACCCAGAGCGAGTGTTTCCAGGATCTCTACGCACTGGGGCAGAGGCTCTCCATGGTGCGCGGCGGCGACAAGCTGGAAGAGCAGGATATACCGGCCGGTCCGGTGCACACGGTTTCGGCATTCCAGCTGGCCGCGGTCGAATTCGGGTTCGAATCCAATGTACTGCTCATCATGTACGCGCTGTTCGAGAAGTTCGTGATGCGGCAGCTGGCCGAATTTTACAAGCAGTACAACGAAAAACTGATCGCAGCCGGGGTCTTTCCAAACCTCAAACTGGAGATCCCCAAAAGTCCGAAGAGTCCGGACGCATCCCCGTTCATGGACGAGGAGAAACTGGCAGGCTACGCCGGAGCGGGCGCGCAATCCTGGGGCGCGGGCGGTGATCAGCCGGCATCCGGACAGCGCGGGGCATCCGCATCTCAAGCGGGCGGTGCGGGAGCGCAATCCGCGGGTTCGGGAGCGAAATCAGGCGGTTCGGGTGCACGATCCGGCGGTTCGGGTGCACCGTCCGGCGGCAGCGACGAAACAGCATTGGGCGAAGAGATCTTCAACTCTATCCGCGACCTGATGGCAACCCGGCGCAGGCAGGATCCCAACTACTCGTCGCATCCGCAGTACAATCCCGACGCACCGCGAAGAACGATGGTCGATACCCCTGCCCTGGTGTCCGCGATAGACAGCATTCAGCCCAGCCGCAGTACTGCGCTGATGCCCGAAATCATTGCCAAAGGCGAGAAACCCGCTCGGGTCGAGGTGGATGAAAAGATTCTCGACAAAGTCAGGGAGCGGCTGATCGAGGAGCGCGAACGCCTGTTTCAGGGGGTTGACCGTAACAGCATCCCGAGCGCCGACCTCGACACCATTGAATTGGTGGGCATGCTGTTTGAGCACGTACTCAACGAAGAGGATCTGCCGAACATCGCCAAAGCGCTCATCAGCCATCTGCACACCCCATATCTCAAGGTGGCCATACTCGACCATCACTTCCTGATCGATTCGCGGCATATCGCCCGGCAGTTGCTGAACCTGATGGTCGAATCGGGATTGCAGTGGATCGATGAGAGCGATTTGCGACGGGGAATCTACTACCCGATGCAGGAGGGGGTTAACCGGATACTGGCTGAATTTAAAAACGAGATCGGTCTGTTCAAGGAGATCTTCGATGAGCTGACCAAGCAGACGCAGGAGCTCGCTCAGAAAGCCAAAATTGTGGAGACCAGGGCACAGGAAGCGGCGAAGGGCCGCGAACGCCTGGAGAGTGCCCGTATACGCGCACACCGTTTTGTCCAGGAGATGATTGGCGAGAAGCGTCTGCATCCAATCCTGGAGCATTTTCTCAATCATGCCTGGCTGGACAAGATGATCCTGATGCTGCTGCGGGATCCGATGATCGAAACCAAGCCCGAGTGGCGCCAGGTACTCAGTGTCATCGACGACATCATCTGGCTGTACGAAGTGCGGGAAAAACCCGAACTCAGGAAGAAACGGTTCGAAAAACTTGCCGGATTGAAGGAGCAGATCGAGAAGGGCCTCGCGTCGGTGGGCGATTTTCATCAGCCCGACCTGAAGGCGTTGTTCGAATATCTTGAATCCCTGGCCGCGGTGCAGCAGGAGGTTGAATCGATTACCGTTGAGGCGGTAAAGGAACCGCCGCCGCGGATGCCGAAAAAACGCGCTCAGCCGGGACTCGGTTCGCTCCAGAAAAAGTCCGATTCCGAGCCGTTGAGCCCGGAGGTGCAGAAAATAGTCGACACGCTGAAGAGCGTGAAGTTCGGTACCTGGTTTGAACTGGAGGATGACCACAGGAAGATGCACCAGCTCAAGCTCTCCTGGTTCAGCCCGGTAACCCAGAAGTACATGTTCGTGAACAAATCGGGCATTCAGGCCCTGGTGACGCCGATTGAAAAGCTGGCAACCCAGATGCACAACGGCCGCGCCAAGATCCTGAGATACCCGAGCGTGCCGTTTGTCGACCGGGCACTCCAGTCGGTGCTCGGGATGCTGCAGAATACCTTGGGCCGCCGGGCCAGCCATTGAGGACAGGACAGTCGCATGCAGGAAAACAGAGTCTCACCCCGTAAAAGGGTTAACGAAAAGATACAGATACGGGATCTGAATACCGGTGAACTCATCGGTAATCTGGTCAATATCTCGGCCGGCGGTCTGATGTTGCTCTCCGAGATACCGCTTTC
>JAGRGQ010000055.1 GCA_020445405.1 Gammaproteobacteria bacterium
CCAGCAGGGTGAGGACGGCGGCAAAATCCCAGATCATCAGCTCTTCCCGGTCTTGAGCACGGCCATGAAAGCTTCCTGGGGGATCTCCACTGAGCCGAACTGTTTCATCCGTTTCTTACCCGCTTTCTGCTTCTCCAGTAGTTTCCTTTTGCGGGTGATATCTCCACCATAACATTTCGCGGTCACATTTTTTCGCAGCGCCTTGACGTTGGTGCGGGCGATTATTTTACTGCCAATCGCCGCCTGAATTGCCACATCAAACATCTGGCGGGGAATCAACTCCTTCATTTTGACCGTCAACTCTCTGCCCCGAAAATCCGCCTGCTCCCGATGCACGATAACCGAAAGCGCATCCACAGTCTCCCCGTTTATAAGTATATCAAGTTTGACTAATGGTGCGACCTGGAAACGCTTGAACGAGTATTCGAACGAAGCGTAACCCCTGCTGACCGACTTCAGCCGGTCGAAAAAATCCAGAACCATTTCGTTCATCGGCAGTTCATAGCTAATCTGCACCTGCCCGCCCAGATAGTGCATATTCTTCTGCACACCGCGTTTTTCGATACAGAGGTTGATGACATTGCCGAGATGGCTCTGGGGAACCAGAATATGAGCCTCGATGATCGGCTCGCGAACCTCCAGCAGATGATTGCTGTCAGGCAGATCGGCCGGGTTGTCGATGTGGAAAACCTCACCGTCGGTTCTGACCACCTCGTAGATAACCGTAGGCGCCGTGGTGATGAGGTCCATGTCATATTCGCGTTCGAGCCGTTCCTGGACAATCTCCATATGCAGCATACCGAGAAAGCCGCAGCGAAAACCGAACCCTAGCGCCTGCGAAGTTTCCGGCTCGAAACGGAGCGCCGAATCGTTCAGTTTCAGCTTCTGCAATGATTCCCGCAAATCTGTGTAGTCATCTGAATTAATCGGATAGAGTCCGGCAAATACCCGCGGCTGAATCTCCTGAAAACCGGGTAACGGGGCTGCGGCCCTGCGATCCATCAATGTAAGCGTATCTCCGACGGGTACACCGTCGATCTCTTTGATGCCGGCGATGACAAATCCGACTTCACCTGCCTTCAACTCGCTGCGCTCCACCCGCTTCGGAGTGAACACCCCCACCTTATCGACCTGATAGGCGCGGCCGGTGGACATTACAAGCATCTTGTCCCGTGGGCGCACAACGCCGTTCTTGATGCGTACAAGGGAGATTACCCCAACATAGGGATCGAACCAGGAGTCAATAATCAAAGCCTGCAGTGGTGCCTGTTCGTCTCCTTTCGGTGATGGAATAAAACGTACCAGTTCCTCCAGCAACTGATGGATTCCCACACCCGTTTTGGCGCTTACCCGTATGGCATTCTCGGCATCCAGGCCGATGATCTCCTCTATCTCGTTGATAACCCGTTCCGGATCGGCGGCAGGCAGATCTATTTTATTCAACACCGGCAGAACTTCCAGGTTCTGTTCCACTGCTGTGTAACAGTTTGCGACGCTCTGCGCCTCGACCCCCTGGGCCGCGTCCACCACCAACAGCGCCCCTTCGCAGGCAGCGAGCGAGCGTGACACCTCATATGAGAAATCGACATGCCCGGGCGTGTCGATAAAATTGAGCTGATAGATCTGGTCGTTGTCAGCCTTGTATTCCAGCGTGACGCTTTGTGCCTTGATGGTAATACCGCGCTCACGCTCCAGTTCCATGGAATCGAGCACCTGCTCGCTCATCTCTCTGTCGCTTAATCCGCCACAGATCTGTATCAGGCGATCCGCAATCGTGGACTTGCCATGGTCTATATGGGCAATGATGGAGAAATTGCGGATGTGCTGCAGATCAGTCATTGGGAGCGAGAAGGCTAAAAAAACGGAACATCCCCGGAAGGATGTTCCGTTGAAATCGATTTCGGGTCTATGATACCTGAGATTTCCGCCCCCTCAAACAACCCCTGTCAAATAGCGCTCCAGTGCCTCGGGATCGAGATAGTAATTACAAATTACCCGATCATCCCCCAGAAGGACCGGCACAAGCGTTCCAAAACGCTGCTGCAGCACATTATCAGAGTCCACATCCACCCGCACCAGTTCGAAATCGAAATCCCGCCCGGTTTGAAGTTCCCGCAAATGCCGCCACATGTCTTCGCAGAGATGACAGTTTTCGCGGTGGTAAAAAGTCAGAATTGGCGTGGTGGATTTCAACGTCCGTTATTGCCTGGGGATGCGCATGGCCAGAAAAATCTGGCCACTGCGGCGCAGCACCAGTACCGCAACAGTCTCACCCGCCGGCAGATCTTTCATTGTATTCCGGAAATCGGCCAGATTCCGGATCTGTGCCTGACCGATCATCTGGATCAGGTCACCCTGCTGCAGACCCGCCTCCTGAGCCGGTCCGGGACGCACCTCTTCAACCAGCACGCCCTCTTCACTGTCCAATCCAAGCGCCTTCTGTTTTTCCGCATTCATTTCCGAAACAACCAGACCCAGGAAGTTTTCGCTCTTCTGCTGTGGCGCCTCCGCCTCCGCAAGTGCCTCCTCGGCAGGCAGCTCTCCGATATCCACTTTGATGGAGATCTCTTTACCCTTGCGCAATACCGTCAGATTGGCTGGCCGGTCTACGCGGCTGGCGCCGACAATCGGTGGCAGCATGGAGGAGTTCGAAATAGCCTCGTCGTTGAATTTCAGGATAACATCACCCACCTGGAGGCCCGACTTGCTGGCCGGGCTGTCCGGCAGAACACGCGCCACCAGAGCACCCTTGGGATGACGCATTCCGAAAGCATCGGCCAGTTCACGGGTGACGTCCTGAATCAGAACACCCAACCAGCCGCGCGTGACCCGCCCGGTGGTTCTGAGCTGATCCGCGACGTTCATCGCCATTTCGATAGGGATGGCGAAGGAGAGGCCCATATAACCTCCGGTACGGCTGAATATCTGTGAATTGACGCCTACAACCTCTCCGTCGAGATTGAACAGCGGACCACCCGAATTACCCGGATTGATCGCCACATCAGTCTGAATGAAGGGCACATAGTTCTCATTCGGAAGGTTTCTTCCCTTCGCACTGACGATGCCCGAAGTTACCGAGTGATCGAATCCAAACGGCGATCCGATTGCAAGAACCCACTCTCCAACCTGTAGATTGCTGGTGCTGCCGATCTTGACAACCGGCAGATCCTCGGCCTCGATTTTCAACAGCGCGACATCGCTGCGACTATCCTTGCCGATAATCTGAGCAACGAATTCACGCCGGTCGCTGAGGCGAACGATGACTTCATCCGCCTCTTCCACCACGTGATTGTTGGTCAGAATGTATCCATCGCTGGAGATAACGAATCCGGAGCCCAGAGACTGCGTGTCATACTCACGCGGCGTGTCACTCTGACCTCCGTCCTGTCCAAAGAAGCGCTCGAAGAAGTCATTTAGCGGACTATCGTCCGGCACATCCGGTATACGGAAATTATGACGAAAACGGTTGCTGATGGTTTTACGCTGCTTGGTACTGATATTGACGACAGAGGGGCTGTTTTTCTTCGCCAGGTCCACGAAATCGGGCAGTGATCGGGCTTGAGTATTGGTAGAGATCCAGAACAGAAACAGGCAGACACCTACAAAAAACTGCCGGCTTTGAAACAACATCGCTTTCATGCATCACTCCAGAATATGTATGGTCCTGAAAAAAAGAGTTGCAGGAGAAATCAATTACAACCTGAGTCTAATATTGAACGGGTCGGCTGGCCTCAGAATTACTGCTCGATACCGCCTGTCAGAGCTGCTTCTGACCGCATGGAGGCGCGCCCATGCCAACCCGGTTGACAGACCCAATAGACCACCCAATACCGATGCCGGTTCCGTTGCAATGAAACTTAATTTTTCTGCCAGCCACTGGGCGCAGCCGGCAAATCCAATCAGCAGAATAACCGGCAACAGGTAAAACCTGACAGAGGTGCGCGTCAGAGCCGACTCTTCCAGCCCCACAATGACCTCGTCTCCCGGACGTGCCGCTATCGGATTCAATGCCTTGACCGAAACTTTGCGGTAACCAAAAAATCTGCTTAAAAGAGAAGTACCGCAGGCTGAACCGGCCTGGCAATGAGCGCAGGCGGTATCGCGCCGTGACTCCACGTGTGCGTATTCACCATCCACGGCAGTAACCAGTGCAGTCTCTTCAATCATGTGCGTTGAGATTCTCAATACCGGTTTCAGTCATCTCTGCAAAAACCACGGGGCATACCGGCCGCCAAAAGGGTCGAGGGCCAAGGGCTCGGGAGCCAATGGAGGTTATATAAAACCGACAACACAGCAGGAGTCGCGGCGGCTCAATATCGTCTTTTCCGGTCCGCCGCCCCCGGCCCTCGTTAAATGATCAGTTCGTGTTCGGTCTGACCGCCTGCGCAATTTTTTCCACCGTCAGCGCCGGAACAGCCCCGACTGCGGTTATATGGTATCCTTCAATTATCCGTCCGAATGCGTTGACCGCGCCAATACGCGAACCACCGATCAATACCGAATCCGAACCATTGGGTTCAATGTAAAGCGAGAGCGATGCCAATCCGTCTGTGAGAACGAAATGGCTGACTGGCGGACCATCCTTGCCTGCAGGCATCTGCGTACGGAGTTTGATGTGATAGCCCTTAGGCAGACCGTCCAGTACCCACTCCCGGTCATCCGGTTCATTATTGACTTTGCCCGGTTCCCGCTGCACCCAGTGGTAATACTCTCGACCATCCAGATTATCTTCGGTGGTATCCTTCACATTCGCGTCGATCTGTATGGAGGTGAACATGATCTGTGATATCACCGATCCCCTGTCGTCGAGCATATCCGTCTTCAGCGGCAGCGCTTTCTGGACATCGAGGTAGATGCGGTAACCGTAACGGTAGGGGTCCTTGGGCAATATTGCCACAGCCTGGACGGCCCTGCCCGCCACCCGCGCCCGATTGAGCAGTTGAAAATCGTAAAATGCGGAAAGCGCCTCTATATCCATGGAAAATACGGCACGGAAACCGCCGCCGGCCCCACGCCGGCTGATGGAGATGGATTTTGCGTCGGGGGCGATGCAGATGACCGATGCGTCATCCCTGACAACCTCCCTGGCCGCGCCATTGAGAGAGACCAGGCGCTCCTTCTCACCTTCGGCATCCACGATGTGGACGATTTGCATCGATTCCAGCTGGTTGTCGTGCAGGAAGACGAAGGTGCCCTGGTAATTTAATTCCCGGACGGATTGGACCATGCTTTGCAGCCAGGTGCGAACATCTCTTTCACTGGAAAAAAGCGCCGTACTCTGCAATGTGAGGCAGAGTGAAAGGAAGCAGAGAGAGGTGCGCCCCGCCCTCATGGCCGGTTGCGTGACGTATCGTAACTGACAAATGAGGAGTAGGTAACCAAACCCATCCCGCCTGAGGAGGCATATTCACTGTGATTTTCCAGATAGCGGTTGAGTTTTGACTCCAGTGCCGGCTCCGCCAGATTTTTCCAGCGGGTTCCATTCTGACTGGCATAGGATACCGGCGCCGGCGCCGGTGTCGAGACGATTTGAACCGGGTCTGTATCAGACAACTGTCCGGTCAATCTGGGCAGTGTGAAAACCGCCAGCACAGCGACCGATGCAGCAATTGCAGCACCGGCCATGGGACGGAGCAATCGATCCCGAAAACTTTTACTCCTGGTGATAGAAATCGGCTTTCCGACAATTGTCGGCTCGGCGAGAATCCTGGTACGGACACCCTCGGCAATGCCCTCGGCAGACCATCTGACGCCCTCACCGCGCATTGCATCTCCGATCAGGTGATACCTGTCCCAGGCGGCACGCAGATCCGGAGACTGCTTCAATCGCGATAGCGTATCCGTCGTGAATGCGGGGGGGAGTTCGCTGTCTATCAGGGCAGATAGCCGCTCCTCTGTATCATTTGTCATCTTCGCACCCAAAATTTAAGGTTCAACCGTAGAAATACACACTTAAGGTTCCAGCAATGGTTTGAGTTTACCGTCAATAGCAGCACGTGCCCGAAATATCCTTGACCTGACGGTGCCGACCGGACACTCCATCGCACTGGCGATCTCTTCGTAACTTAATCCCTCAAGCTCTCTGAGCGTGATTGCCGTGCGCAGGTCTTCGGGCAGGTCATCCAACGCCTGCCGCACGGTCAGGGCGATCTCTTCCGTTAACAGATGACTCACCGGTGTCGCGTGCTCCTTCAATCGGGTACCGACATCCAACTGCTCGGCGGTTTCCGCGTCCACATCAATTCCCGGCGGACGACGTCCCTGAGCGACCAGAAAGTTTTTCGCCGTATTGATGGCAATACGATAAAGCCAGGTGTAAAAAGCACTCTCGCCGCGAAAATTGGGCAAGGCACGATAGGCTTTGATAAAAGCTTCCTGGGTCACATCCAACGTTTCACTCTGATCGCGAATATAGCGTGAAACCAGGTTTGCAACCTTTTGCTGATATTTGAGCACCAACAGGTCGAAAGCTTTTTTATCGCCCTGCTGCACTCTAAAAACCAACTCCTGGTCTACTTCCCGCTCGCCCATCCGGGCATTCCCCCTGACAATGGCGAGCTATTCTTCCAGATACACTCTGATTGACCGTCTGCCATATGATAAGTTCTCTGACAAAACCACTTTTTCTATTCTCGTCTTCCCCAAATTACGCTAGGATTCCCCAGAATCGACACGTTCTCCCCATAAATAATCCAGGCACGGGAAAAGCGACTTGGATTATGACCTTTAGCCGGGGATCCGGCAAATTCTGAATTTACTATGCAAAATAAATTCTTCGATGTTTTGATTATTGGCAGCGGTGCCGCCGGTCTCAGTCTGGCGCTGCGGTTGCCCGGTTCTCTCAGTGTCGGCGTGATCGCGAAGGGCTCCCTGACCGAAGGCAATACCTACTACGCGCAAGGCGGCATCTCCGCGGTATTGGACAAAACCGATTCCACAGATTCGCATATTGCAGATACGCTGAATGCCGGCGCGGGCCTGTGCGATGAAGCAACCGTCAGGCTGGTGGTGGAGAAAGGGCCGGAAAGCATCGAGTGGCTGCTGGAGGAGGGAGTCACTTTCACCCGTAACAAGCCGGCCGGGTCAGGTTACCATCTGACCCGCGAGGGTGGTCACTCGCATCGCCGCGTCATCCACGCTGCAGATGCCACCGGCAGAGAGGTTGAATCCACGCTGCAGGAGCAGGCCCAGGCGCGAAATAATATCCAGCTGTTCGAATACCACAATGCAATCGACCTGGTAATTCAAAAAAAGACGGGGAAAACCGGGCAGCGTTGCGCAGGTGCCTACATACTCGACAAAGAGAGCGGTCTGGTGGGGACTTTTCGCTCCCGCTTCACGGTACTTGCCACCGGCGGAGCAAGCAAAGTCTATCTTTATACAAGCAATCCCGACGTCTCGACCGGCGATGGAATCGCCATGGCCTGGCGCGCCGGCTGCCGAGTTGTCAATATGGAGTTTATCCAGTTTCATCCCACCTGTCTTTTTCATCCCCATGCCAAATCGTTTCTGATTACCGAAGCGATCAGAGGCGAGGGGGGGAAACTGCTGTTACCCAACGGCCGGCGCTTCATGCACAAATTTGACGAGCGTGCGGAACTGGCTCCACGCGATATAGTGGCGCGGGCTATCGACCACGAGATGAAGCGGTTGGGCGCCGACTGCCTGTTTCTCGACATCAGCCAAAAACCCAAGAAATTCATACTCGAACATTTTCCCACGATCTACTCAAAATGCCTTGAGTTTGGAATCGATATCACCAAACAGCCGATTCCGGTGGTTCCCGCCGCCCACTACATATGCGGTGGCGTTCTCACCGACCACCGCGCCAGAACCGACGTCCCGAACCTTTTTGCGATTGGAGAGACCGCGTATACAGGACTTCACGGCGCCAACAGAATGGCGAGCAATTCGCTGCTTGAGTGCCTGGTCTTTTCCCAGCAGGCTGCTGAGGAAATTGTCAGTATGGCCGACCGGATGCCGGCGCCGCCCGCAATTCCGCCTTGGGACGAAAGCCGGGTGGCCGATTCGGACGAACAGGTGGTGGTATCTCACAACTGGAACGAACTGCGTCATTTCATGTGGGACTACGTTGGCATAGTACGCAGCAACAAACGGCTGCAGCGGGCCAAAAGACGCGTCAATCTGTTGCGCCAGGAGATCAAGGAGTACTATGGCCATTTCCGTGTGAACAACGATCTGCTGGAACTGAGAAACCTGGTTGAAGTAGCCGATCTCATTATCCGATCGGCGCAGGAGCGCAAGGAGAGTCGGGGGTTGCACTACACCATCGATTTTCCGAGTCGGGATGATCGCTTCCAAAAACAACCGACGGTGCTGTTCCCGGATAATTTTGATGCGGAATTCGCACTTGGTGACTAGAATTTATCGCAAAATACCCCGCCGCCGCGACCGTGACGATTTCGGTTCCTGGCGCGAGGCGGCAGGTGCGGTGCAGACGATACCACAGCGGCGAGCCGCAAATTCGACTGGTTAGTAAAAATTGACGCCGGCTAATGGGAGCGATCCGACCCGCTCAGGCGAAGTCTCACTCTCAACCGCCGCACCTGATCCGCATCGCTGTTGTCGGCCAGCAGTATGATATGGCGGCGGCGACAACCGGTTTGGCAGGTAAAACTGAGCAGCGTCATCCAGGGCGCGACAAAATTCCGCTCCACCGGCCGGGCACTGATCTGCCGGCCCCGCCGCTCAATCAAGGTCCATGCGCCATCCGCCCCCCACTCCACTCTCGCAATTGCGTTTCGGTCGGTCAGCACGGCATGCAGCGACCGGGCTCTGATCCAGTTCCAGAGCAGTGGTACCGTCAATATCCAACAGAGAGGGTACTGCAGTGCGCAATCGATTACTGCTGTCAGCGCGCTCAGATGAGTCGCACAGAGGAACAGACCCAGTAATCGGGAAGGTTGTATTTCGATGACATTTTTCTGTCTAACCGGTTTCATCGCTTCCCTGCGAATCGCCTGTCGGTTTGCCGGAAGGGTGGAACCGACCAATAGATGTCAGATCACTGCTATTCCATTAAGCTTAATCAGGGCTTCAGTAACATCATGATTGAAATGCGCTATTGGAACCACCGCCCTCTATGGCACATGCAATCTCATCAAAATGGGTTCCTTCTCCCTCAGGGAGAAGGACTGGATGAGGGGTGCCATACATCAAATCATTTGCTTTTCTCATCCCCTCACCCAAACCCTCTCCCTGAGGGAGAGGGAGTTGATGGGACCGCAGTGATGTCAGATATATCTTCTGTCTGAGGCTTTCGGAAAGCACCCTTCTCCTGTCAGCAGTGGTGCATCCCAATATGAAAATATGCTATCTGACGGACTGCGCCAATTTTCGGATCGTCCGCAGAACCGTTGTCATATTGCCGTCGTCGGTGGTGAGCTTGCCCAGAACCAGCCCGTAGAGTTCCGGGTCCTGAAGTTCCAGCAGTTTTCGAAAGCCCGCCTGTTCATGTTCGCCGGCGTCGGAGTAATGGTTCTCCAGGTACCCCGTCAACACCAGGTCCAGCTCTTTCATGCCCCGTCGACACAACCAGCGCAACCGGGATAGTTCGCTCATCCGAGTTACATCCGACGCTGAACCAGCAGCTTTTTCGTCTCCGCAATCGCCTTGGCCGGATTCAGACCCTTGGGGCAGACCGTCGTACAATTCATAATGGTATGGCAACGATAGAGCTTGAACGGGTCTTCCAGTTCATCGAGACGCTCGCCGCTGGCTTCGTCACGGGAGTCGACAATCCAGCGGTAAGCGTTCAGCAGTGCCGCAGGCCCCAGATAGCGGTCACTGTTCCACCAGTAGCTGGGACAGCTGGTCGAGCAACAGGCGCACAGGATACATTCGTACAGCCCGTCGAGCTTGGCACGATCGGCTTTGGATTGCAGCCGCTCCCGATCGGGCGGGGTCGCCGAATCGGCCTTCATCCATGGCTCCACCGACGCGTACTGCGCATAAAAGTTGGTCAGGTCGGAAACCAGATCCTTGACAATCGGCTGGTGCGGCAGTGGATATACCTTGACGTCGCCTTTTATCTCATCGATCGCCTTGGTGCAGGCCAGCGTGTTCTCACCATCAATATTCATCGAACAGGAGCCGCAGATACCCTCCCGGCAGGAGCGCCGCAGAGACAGCGACGCATCCATCTCCCCCTTTATCTTAAGGAGTGCATCGAGCACCATCGGGCCACACTTGTCCATGTCAACCTCATAGGTGTCGGTACGCGGATTATCTCCCGAATCCGGATCGTATCGGTAGACGATAAAACGCTTGATATTTTTCGCACCGGAATCAGCTTTGAAGGTCTTTCCCTGTTTGACCACGGAGTTGGCGGGGAGTGTAAATTCAGCCATCTGTTATTTCCTCAATAGACGCGTTTTTTCGGCGGAATCACTTCGCACTCATCACTGAGTGTGTACATGTGCACCGGCCGGTAGTCGAATTTAACCTCTCCCTTGCGATCGATCCATGCCAGCGTGTGCTTCATCCAGTTCTCATCGTCGCGATCGGGGTAATCCTCACGCGCGTGTCCGCCGCGGCTCTCGGTTCTGTTCAATGCACCCTGGATGATCACCTGGGCCTGAATGAGCAGGTTCTCCAGCTCCAGCGTCTCCACCAGATCGGTGTTCCAGACCAGACCGCGGTCGCTAACCCCGACGTCGGCGAAGCTGTTGAACACTTCCGTCATCCTGTCCACCCCTTCCTGCATCGATTCTCCGGTGCGAAAAACCGCGGCATGCTTCTGCATGGTGCGTTGCATGTTGTCGCGGATTCTCGCGGTGGGGGTGGCACCGCTGGCGTTTCTCGTCTTATCAAAGCGTGCGAGAATGTGCTCGACACTCGACTCGGGGAGCGGCTTGTGAGGCGTCCCGGGCTTGATCAATTCCGCCGCCCGCAAGCCGGCGGCACGCCCGAACACGACAATATCCAGCAGTGAATTGGAGCCCAGCCGGTTGGCGCCGTGCACAGAGACGCAGGCCGCTTCACCGATGGCCATCAATCCGGGAACCACGCAATCCGGATCATCATCCATCAGGGTTACCACTTCACCGCGGTAGTTGGTGGGAATGCCGCCCATGTTGTAGTGCACCGTCGGCAGCACCGGAATGGGCTCCTTGGTCACGTCCACACCGGCAAAAATCCTTGCCGACTCGGCGATGCCCGGAAGACGCTCCTCGATAATACCCGCACCCAGATGTTCGAGGTGCAGGTAGATGTGATCCTTGCCCGGACCCACACCCCGCCCCTCGTTGATCTCGATCGTCATCGAGCGGCTGACAACATCGCGGGAGGCAAGGTCCTTGGCGTTCGGCGCATATCTCTCCATGAAGCGTTCGCCTTCGGAATTTGTCAGATAGCCCCCCTCGCCGCGCACGCCCTCTGTGATCAGTACGCCGGCGCCGTAGATGCCGGTGGGATGAAACTGAACGAACTCCATATCCTGTAATGGCAGTCCGGCCCGTAACACCATGGCGCTGCCGTCTCCGGTGCAGGTGTGGGCGGATGTGGCCGAGAAGTAGGCGCGCCCGCAGCCGCCAGTTGCCAGTACCACCATATGGGCGCGAAAACGGTGCAGTTCGCCGGTTGCCAGATCCCAGGCCAGCACACCGCGGCAGACACCGTCGTCCATGATCAGATCGATGGCGAAGTATTCAATGAAAAATTCCGCCTTGTGCTTCAGCGACTGCTGATAGAGCGTATGCAGAATCGCATGACCGGTGCGGTCCGCGGCCGCACAGGTCCTCTCCGCCCGCCCTTCACCGAAATGGGTGGTCATGCCGCCGAAGGAGCGCTGGTATATCTTGCCCTCTTCGGTACGCGAAAATGGAACACCGAAGTGCTCCAGTTCGATCACCGCCGGAACCGCTTCCCGACACATGTACTCAATAGCATCCTGATCGCCGAGCCAGTCCGACCCCTTCACCGTATCGTACATATGCCACTGCCAGCTGTCCGGACCCATATTTCCGAGCGAGGCGCTCATGCCTCCCTGAGCCGCGACAGTATGGCTTCTGGTCGGGAACACTTTTGTGATACAGGCCGTGGAGAGACCGGCTGCCGACATGCCCAGCGTAGCGCGCAGACCCGCGCCGCCGGCCCCAACGATCACGACATCGTATGCATGGTCGATAATTTTGTACTGATCTTTACCCGGTGTGGACATGCCGTCAGCCTCCCAGTGCAATCCGCAATACTGCGATCACACCGATGACCGCTAACAGCAGGCAGAGAAAGCTGACTGCAATAATGGCCGCCGTCCGCTGCCAGCGGGTTGCCACATAGTCTTCTATCACCACCTGCAGACCCTGCTGAGCATGGTAGAAAACCGTGAGAATGAGCAGCACCAGCGCCACCGTTACCGACGGCGAGGATATCCATTCGACCAGCGCCGCATGACTGGCCTGAGGCAGAGAGGCGAGCGAAAAGCCAAACCAAAGAACCAGGGGCATCATCAACAACGAGGAGAGTCGTTGCGACCACCAGTGGCCGACCCCCTCCTTTGCCGAACCCAGACCTTTAGCGCGTGCCAGCGGTGTGCGTAGATCGTTCATTTTCAATCATCCTGCCATTACGGCGACCAGCCAGGTCACCAATGTTAAAGCGGCCGCGACAACGAGCGTCAGTATCGCGTTCCGGTCTGCAATTTCGAGCTCAAAACCCCAACCGATATCCCAAAACAGATGGCGCACCCCGTGGCAGAAATGGAAGTAGAGGGCAAAGGTGAATCCGAATAGAAATATCTGGCCGTACCAGGCGGACAAATGGCTGTACACGGGTGCGTAACTCTCCGGACCGGCGGCCACGCTGGTCAGGATCCAGATCATCAACAGCGCACCAAAACTCAACACCACACCGGTAAAGCGGTGGGTTATAGAGAGCAGCGCGGTCAGCGGGAGCCGGTAAATTTGCACATGCGGAGAGATCGGACGACTGTTTTGGGTGATCATTGAATGGTCCTGGTTGTATCAATCGATGCGACTTCTCCCGGCGCGGGGCCAGGGGGAAGCTCTTCTTCATCAGAGCCTGCGGCTCTGCTTTGCTGAACTCCGGGTTTGGGAAATCCAATTATCCACCGGCCAGGGTTACGCTATCATTAAAAATCGATGCAGCGCCCGTTTTTCTCCCAGTCGCCGAACCGGGTGGGCTCCTTGCCCTTCGGGCCACCGTACTCTTTTATCTTTTCCGTTGGTTCTACCGCCTTGCCATTGGTGACGGACGAATCGACTTCTTGTGGGTCATGGATATCCGGAACATGCTGTGTCTGCATTTCAGTTCTCCCTTTGCTGCCGTCGAATTGTCCTGCAGTTTCCGCTGACAGGGAGTGGTGCGTACAGGCAACTTCCACTCTGAACTCGTCCTGATTGGGTAAAATGGAGGCGGACGTTCGACTTCTTAACCACAATTCTAGCTAACTGCACCAGGCCGATTATAGCGATTTGAATCCCGTTTGAAAGCGTCTTCGCAACGCTGCTACTAAATTTTCTTGGCGATCCGGAATTTGTAAAAATATTTTCATTCCAACGGGAGCTGCTGTAGATACTTAAACAGCTTTCGTCCAGCCGCCGGTGGTTTTCCCCGTTCCAGTTCACGCTTCCCTGCGCGGATAAACTGCTGTATCCGCTGCCGGTCGGCGGCGGGACAGAGCTGGACCAGCTCAGTCAATGCCGCCCCCTCCTCAAGCATCAGTCTGTCGCGCAATTTCTCCAGTCGATGCAACCTGCGATTCTCTTCCTCATGCCGGCCGTCGACACGCTCCAGCAACGCAACAATCCGTTCAGAGTCTTCCTCACGCAGCAACTTTCCCAACAGCCTGATGTGTCTGCGCATGGCATTCTGTCCCTTGATGCGGCGGGATTCCTGCAGCGCCTCACTCATTTTTTGGTCAAAGTGCAGTTGGGCCCATACTCCAGGCCCGAGTTGGAGCAAACGCTCCGCCAGTTTTTGCAGCGCCAACAGCTCGCGTTTGACTTGGCTTTTGCTGACATCCGCTTGCGCTTCTCGCCGGTCGTCGCCATTCCGCATCGGATCGTTCTCCAGTCTCAGTCAGGCACAGCCTGAAAGTACTCGATCAAAAGCTGCAGGCAGCGTTTACCCAGGTACTCATTGACACCCACCCGATACGCCGCATGAATGGTGGCCGCACCGGTATCGGTTTCTGCCTGATTAAATGCGATCGCATCGATCACAGTATCGCCGCCCCCCGACAGCTGTAAAATCAGTTTGACATGCTTTTGCGCGACTACCCGCCGTTGCAGTACGCAAAATATCCCGTCGAACAGCGGTTCCGCAAATCCCTGCCCCCAGGGACCGGCAGCGCGTAGCAGCTCAGCCAGCGCCAGATGCAAATCGTCCGCCTCCAGCTCGCCGTCGGAATGGATTATCCCGCGCAGGCTTTCGCTGTCGATCCGGCGGCGCACCTCGCAATCGAACTCATGACTGAAAGCATCCAGGTCCGAGCGCTGCAGTGCAAGACCCGCGGCCATCGCATGGCCTCCGAATTTCTGCAGCAGCCGGGGGTTGGATACGGCAACGGCATGCAGCACATCCCTGATATGAAGCCCGGGAACCGAGCGCGCTGAGCCCTTGATCACACCCTCCTCTTCCGCCGGCGCAAAAGCGATAACCGGCCGGTGACAGTACTCTCGAATCCGAGCGGCAAGTATCCCGATAACCCCCTGGTGCCACTCCTTACGGTACAGGCAGAGTCCGACCGGGAGTCCACCGGAGAGCGGTAGCGCAGCGAGCAGTTCACTTGCCTGAAGCCGCATCTCTTGTTCTATTTTACGCCGGGTGCTATTCAGCGAATCAAGGCGCCTGGCCAGTTCATCGGCCCGGCCCTGATCTTCCGCCAACAGGCACTCGATGCCCAGCGACATATCCTCAATACGGCCGGCGGCGTTTAGCCTGGGCCCGATGGCAAAACCCAAGTCCGAAGAGACCAGGCCCGGCAGCGTTCTTTGCGCAACCTTGGCCAATGCCCGGATACCTGGGCAGCAGCGGCCGGCGCGAATTCGCTGCAACCCCTGATGCACCAGTACCCTGTTGTTGTGATCGAGCGGGACCACGTCGGCCACGGTTCCCAGGGCGACGAGGTCCAGCAGTTGGGCCAGGTTGGGCGGAGCCGCACCCAGACGGGAAAACCAGCCGGCTTCGTCCAACCGCTTGCGCAGCGCAATCAGCACATAAAACATAACGCCGACACCGGCCAGATTTTTACTCGGGAACCCGTTATTACCACTGTTCGGGTTGACGATCACATCGGCATCCGGCAACTCGGGCCCCGGCAGATGGTGATCAGTTACCAGCACCTGAATTCCCGCCGCCTTGGCGACTTTTACGCCCTGAAGGCTGGATATGCCATTATCGACGGTGACGATCAACGACGGGGAGAGTTCCTTCGCCACGGCGACAATTTCAGGCGTCAGTCCATAGCCGTACTGAAAGCGGTTGGGAACAAGATACGCAACATTTTCCGCGCCCATCAAATGCAGTCCCCGAATCGCCAGTGCGCAACCGGTTGCGCCATCGGCATCAAAATCCGCAACAATCAGGATTCTTTTCCGCTCCTCAATGGTCTGATGTAAAAGCGCAGCGGCATCTGTACTGTTGTCCAGCAGTGAAACCGGCAGCATGCTGGATAAGCCACGATCAAGCTCCGCGCCGTCGGTCAGATTCCGGTTGGCATAGACCCGCCGTAATACCGGGTGCAGATCTCCGGGAAGACGCGCTGTCGTTGCGGGCAGCGGAGCGCGAACGATGGTTTTTTCGACTGGAATCAATTTGGATTATCCATACTGAAAAAAGCATGAGGCACATTGTCTGAAAGCATTTACCGAACCATGCGTTCCGTCAGGCTACGAATTAAAGCCTTACGGCATTTTTTCAGATACCTGTCCCGCTACTCAATTCCTGTTCGCAAATAACGACTTGCGCCATTCCGTTCGTCACCAGGCTGGCGACGGATACCGATTTCAGACCTGGAGCGAGTCGTTGCCGGCTCACCCGGATTAAACAGCTTTACCGGTCGGTTTACAATTTGGAATGCTTTTCGACCACCATGTCCGGCGCGGGACGAGGTGGGTTTAGACCGTACTCTCCAGTAAGATGCCCCGATGAACCTGACTCAGGCCTGGAGCACCCCACCTGCTGAACCGGTAATGCCGGTCTCTGGCGAGCTGCATCTCTGGTTAATCGATCTCGACATTCCACCGGAAAACTTCGAGCGCTTTCTCAGTGCGGACGAGCTCGATCGCGCCGGCCGACTGGTCACTTCGGCCGGCTCCCGCCGCTTCGTCACAGCCCGCGGTTGCCTGCGATCGATTCTCGCAGATTATCTGGAGACCGATGCCGGATCAATCGGCTTCCGATACGGTACTGCCGGCAAGCCGGAGATTGCCGCTCCCGACTCCCGTTTGCGTTTCAATCTCACTCATTCCGGCCAGCTCGCCCTGCTTGCACTGACCCGTCAATGCGAAATCGGCGTTGACATGGAACCACTGAAACCGCTGCCGAATCTGATGGCGATTGCCGGAAAAATATTTGGTGCGGAAGTTCACCAGACGCTTGCGGAGCTGGATATAGCGCTGCGGACGGTACGTTTTCTGCAATTGTGGACAGCGCACGAAGCGCAGGCAAAATGCTGCGGAAACAGCGTGTTCAGCCATCCTGACAGCACGATTCCCGTCGTCAACTTTGAACCCGATGCCGGCTGGATCGGCGCCGTTGCAATCCCGCAAGGAGTACCCGAAGTATCGAAATGGCGCACCTATCGGCTGAGTCCAGCGGATTTTTAGGCTCGGTCGACGTCAACCCGTGCAACCAACAAAAACCAGATTCGGACGGGCAGCCGACCTTCGGTGCTGGTGTAATCGGTCACAACTGCCTAGAATCCGCAGCTTTAAACACGCAGCGGGACCGACGGAAAATTTCGACCAATGGACACCATTCAGATTCTGGTTCTCTCCCTGGTTCAGGGTTTTACCGAATTCCTGCCCATCTCCAGCTCAGCGCATCTGATCCTGACACCCAGGATCCTGGGGTACCGGGACCAGGGTTTTGCCTTCGATGTAGCGGTTCACCTGGGTTCCCTGATCGCTGTTATCGGCTATTTTCGCACCGATATCATACGTATATTGCGTGATTTATTCCTCTCTCTGGGCCGGAACGGCACTCCCACCGGGGAGTCGCGAATGGGCTGGATGATCGTTCTGGCAACGCTTCCCATTGTCGTTATCGGCGGAATTTTCAAATCCCTGGTCGAAACCGATCTGCGTTCGACGCTGGTGATCGCCGCAACCACCATTCTGTTCGGTTTACTGCTCTACTGGTCCGATGTAACAGGTAGACGGAACCGGGATGAATACTCCGTAAACTGGAAGGACGCACTGGTGATCGGGTTTTTTCAGGCACTCGCAATCGTCCCCGGAACATCCCGGTCCGGCATCACGATGACCGCCGGATTGATGCTGGGCCTAACCCGCGAAGCCGCTTCCCGGTTTTCGTTCCTGCTGGCTATCCCCACGATACTGATGTCGGGTGCCCTGGTCACGCTGGACCTGATTCGGTCCGATCTCCCCGTGATGTGGAATGAGCTGCTGCTTGGCGCCGCGCTCTCCTTCGCCAGCGCGTATCTCTGCATCCACTTTTTTCTGAAACTGATAGAGAGGATGGGCATGTTGCCGTTCGTAGTCTACCGTTTGCTCCTGGGCTTCGCGCTATTGGTTTTTTAACATGGATTTGTACCGGCAATTCCCTGTTTGAAACGGCATAACACAAATTTAAAGTTCTTATCAAATTTAGTCGAAACACACTGATATACTTCCCGCGCGAGCGGCGCTGCGGTGCAAGGTACAGCGCCCGCAAGGTGCGCCGCGCCGTGAGCCATTGCCGCCTCGGCCACGCCGTGAGGGAGTAAATGGCTGTTTCTAATATTCGGTTATAAGTGGAAAGTCCACATGCTGTTTAACTCATATGAGTTCATATTCATTTTTCTACCGATCACCTTTCTTGTGTTTATCGCAATCGCCAGGCATGGACGCGAATACGCAATAATCTGGCTGGTACTCGCATCACTTTTTTTTTACGGCTGGTGGAACCCGACTTACCTCCTGCTGATTCTGGCTTCCATGGGAATCAACTTTTTTCTGGGCGAGATGTTAAGCCGGGCCTACCTGAAAGGAGACAGGCTGCGCCTCAACAGCTACCTGGCGCTGGGGATACTTTTGAATCTCGGAGCGATCGGGTACTTCAAGTACGCTAATTTTTTTATCGAAAACTACAATGCGCTAAGCGGTTCGAACATATACCTGGGGCAGATTGTACTGCCCCTGGCCATCTCTTTTTTCACTTTTCAGCAGATTGCCTATCTTGCAGACGCATACAGCGGGATTACACAGGAGTATCGCTTCTCCCACTATGCGCTGTTTGTCACATTCTTTCCCCAGCTGATCGCCGGTCCAATCGTTCATCACAAAGAGATACTCCCCCAGTTTATGCGGGAAGTCGCGTTCAAACCGCGTGCTGAAAATATTGCCATCGGCCTCGCCATTTTTTCTTTCGGACTATTCAAAAAGGTTGTATTGGCGGATGGTGTCGCCCGCTATGCAACACCGATTTTCAATGCCGCCTCAAGCCATGCAACGCTCTCCTTTTTTGATGCATGGGGCGGCGCTCTCGCCTATACCATGCAGTTGTATTTCGATTTTTCAGGCTATTCGGACATGGCGATAGGCGCAGCGAGGATCTTCGGCATCCGGCTGCCCCTGAACTTTCATTCGCCCTACAAAGCAACGAGCATCGTGGAGTTCTGGCGACGATGGCATATGACTTTGTCACGCTTTCTGAGGGACTATCTCTATATTCCCCTCGGCGGCAGCCATAAAGGCAAAACCCGCCGTTATTTTAATTTGATGATCACTATGTTGCTCGGTGGGCTCTGGCATGGAGCCGGCTGGACTTTTGTCGCCTGGGGCCTGCTACATGGCCTCTATCTGATCGTCAATCACGCATGGCACCGCATCAGGAGGTCCATCGGATTTACCGGTTCGCCCACCCCTCTGGGAAAACTGCTGGCCTGGTGCATCACTTTCGCCGCGGTGGTGATTGGATGGGTATTTTTTCGGGCGAATGATTTCACCAGTGCGATGGCGATTTTGCAGGGTATGGCCGGATTCAATGGCGTATCGCTGCCTAATGCCGTCATCTCCAGAATGGGTGAAGTCGGGGTCTGGATTCGTGCCTGCGGCATTGATTCCTATCTGGGCGGCGGCGCAGATTTTATTTTCACTTACCTTTGGGTCGGCTCCCTGATGGCCATTGCGCTCATTTTTCCAAATACTCAACAGCTATTTTCACAAAGTCAGCCTGCTTTAAATACATACCTGTCGGATGAACGATTTGCCATTCTCCCATTCGACAACTGGGCAAAGCGAATCCACTGGTCTCCGAATGCAAACTGGGCACTGATCAGCGGTATCGTTGCGGCTGTTTCGGTTCTGGGGCTTACCAACATTTCCGAATTCCTATATTTTCAATTCTGATGCCTTCATCCGGTCATATCTTCAAAATATTTCTGGCTACCTTTGCGGTCAGTTTTCTGGCCATCATTTTATTGACTGCGGTATTCAATGTACTCGTAGATCCCTATGGTCTGTTTGGCACTGATCGCATTGAAGGATTGAACATGATCAAACCTTCGGCAAGCAAACACGTCCGCCTGGCGAAACCTTATCAGGCAACTCGTGCGCATCCGAAAACCGTAATCGGTGGGAATTCAAGACCGGAAATGGGTCTGAACCCGCTGAGCGGATGCTGGCCGGATCAAATGTTGCCGGTTTTCAATTTTGGATTACCCGGAGCAAATATCCATATGCAGAGCCGGACCCTGCAACATGCTATATCCGACAGTAGTGTGAAGTATGTGCTCTGGGGGCTGGATTTTGTGGACTTTCTGAACAGATTCCCTGGCAGCCCGAAGGCGTCCCAATTGCCGGAAGCCAGATTACCAATCGAAGACCGGCTCAAAGTAAACGCAGATGGATCGGAGAACGGCAACTTCGAAAAGACATATCTGGTCGATTATCTGAGTACCGCCTTCTCTCTCGATAGCGTGAAGGACAGTCTGTTCACGCTGGCGGCTCAACGCCGCCCGCAAAGCTCAACCATCAGGGAAGACGGATTCAATCCAGCCGCTGAGTATCGCGATATAGTCGCCTGGGAGGGACAAAGCGTGCTGTTCAGACAGAAGAACCGGGACATGGCCAGAAGTTTTTCGCGGCCTGGATTGAAAGTCCTGCAACCGGACGTTCGCTGGTCCAGCGATTTCGAAAGTGTAAAGAATACAATCCGGATTATGCAGGATAGAGACATCATCCTGGTCATATTTATCAATCCCTACCATGCTGAGTATCTGTCATTGATCCATCTGGCCGGTCTGTGGTCTGAGTTTGAAACTTGGAAACGCAAGCTGGTTGAAGTCGCAGCGGAATTCGATCTGGAAGTCTGGGATTTCAGCGGCATCAACAGGTTTTCTTCTGAGAACGAGCCCGCTCCAGGCGACAAGCGGACTACCCTTGCATGGTTTTGGGAACCCGCGCACTACCGTCAGGAATACGGTGACTTGATGCTTAAACAGATGTTAGGGCATTCCTGTCAAGTAAAAAGTGAGGAGCCCGTGGGAACACTGCTGACCTCAGACAATATCGAGGAACACATCGTAAATTCCGCAAACGACATGCAGCGCTATCAGGAAGGTCATCCGGAGGTCATCAGAACATTATCCGGCTACATACAGGAATTCGATAGTGCGCGCACCAATAGATAACCTACCGGAATTGATAATGCAACCTGCCGGATCGGGGTCCGGTGGAGGATGGCCGGACAAGCATAGCGGTGGGGTAACCGAAAAAACAGTCCCACTGACCGCGGGTGGTACGTTTCTGTGCAGCGTAGCAATCGAGGGATCTGCAGCATTGAGCACGCAGTCAGGATCAACCCGTAACCGGTGAAAATTTGGCGTCCCGTAGGGGAGTCGAACCCCTGTACCAGCCGTGAAAGGGCTGTATCCTAGGCCACTAGATGAACGGGACGTGTTCGATTCGCAAAGAATAAAGCCGGCGCTGAACCTATCCGGCTTTTCCTTTACCATTCTGGTGGAGCCAGGCGGGATCGAACCGCCGACCTCAACACTGCCAGTGTTGCGCTCTCCCAGCTGAGCTATGGCCCCTCAAACAAGAGGCGCATGTTAATTTAACGAAAATCTGTTGTCTACTGTTTTTTCTGTTCGATTCTGGCCCAGGAGTCACGCAGTGTAACGGTCCGATTGAACACAGGAATACCGCCGTGGGAATGGTCGTCCAGGCAAAAGTATCCCTCCCGTTCGAACTGATACCGGCTGCCGGGAGCGGCTCCCGCCAAACTCGGTTCCAATACCGCATTCTCCAGAATCCGCAGCGATCCGGGATTCAGATGCTCCAGAAAAGAGGCAACCGCTTTGTCCGCATCGGGGGCAGGATGGTTGAACAGCCGGTCATAGAGACAGACCTTTGCTCTGATGCCCTGCGATGCCGATACCCAATGGATAACACCGCGCACTTTTCGACCGACGGGGTTGGCACCCAATGTTGCCGGGTCGTAACTGCAGCGCAATTCTGAGATCTCGCCGCCCGCTTCCCTGACGACCCGTTCACACTTGATAACGTAAGCATTGCGCAGTCTCACTTCGCCTCCCGTCACCAGACGCTTGAACTTATTCGGCGCCTGCTCCAGAAAATCATCGCGGTCGATATAGATTTCACGGGTAAAACTGAGGCTGCGCCACCCCATCGTCTCGTCCTTTGGATGGTTGGGCGCCTTGAGCTCCTCCACCTTCGCTTCCGGATAATTTTCGATAACCACTTTCAGTGGATTAAGCACGGCCATCGCCCTGGGCGCATGTTGATCCAGGTGCTCGCGGATACAGGACTCCAGCATCTCCATCTCTACGGAATTGTCCGCTTTGGTGACCCCGATCCGGTCACAGAACAAACGTATGGATTCCGGCGTATAGCCCCGGCGCCTCAAGCCGGCGACGGTGGGCATGCGGGGATCGTCCCAGCCGGTCACATATTTTTCGGTCACCAGCTGGGTCAGTTTGCGCTTGCTCATCACCGTGTACTGCAGATTGAGACGGGAGAACTCGATCTGCTGTGGATGGTGTCCGATGCTGATATTGTCCAGCACCCAGTCGTAGAGCGGTCTGTGATCCTCGAACTCGAGCGTGCACAGCGAGTGCGTAATGCCCTCGAGCGCATCCGAGATCGGGTGGGTATAGTCGTACATCGGATAGATGCACCAGGCTTCGCCGGTCTGATGGTGAATGACGCCATGCCGAATACGATAGAGGGTTGGATCGCGCATATTCAGATTGGGCGATGCCATATCTATTTTTGCCCGCAATACCCGCGATCCATCTTCGAATTCACCGGCCCGCATCCGGTTGAAGAGGTCGAGGTTTTCCTCCACGCTGCGGCCGCGGAAAGGGCTCTCCCGGCCGGGCTCGGTCAGCGTGCCACGGTAGTCACGCATCTGCCCGGCATTCAGATCGCAAACAAAAGCCTTGCCGGTTGAGATCAGTTCCAGGGCAAACTGGTACAACTTTTCAAAATAGTCGGAGGCGTAGAACAGCCGGCTGTCCCAGTCGAACCCGAGCCAGCGCACGTCCTGCATGATCGAATTGACATATTCCACGTTCTCCTTGTGAGGATTGGTGTCGTCAAATCGAAGATTACACAAACCGCCAGGGTAATCGCGGGCAATACCGAAGTTGAGGCAGATCGACTTTGCGTGGCCGATATGCAGATAGCCGTTGGGCTCCGGCGGAAAGCGGGTATGCACCCTGCCCCCATGTTTTCCCGCCTTCAGATCCTCATCAATGATCTGGCGGATGAAGTTACTTGGTATGGTTTTGTCCTGTTCACTCATCTTGGCTAGTTTCATCCCGGCAAAAAGGCGAGGGCGCGCGGTCAGGCTGATGCCTCGCGCGCGGTGATGTAATCCAACGCCATATCAATACGGCGCAGACAGGCCTCCTTGCCCACCAGATAGAGGGTCTCGTCGATGCCGGGGGAGGCCGCCCTTCCGACAACAGCAACCCGCAGCGGCTGTGCAACCTTACCGATGTTCAGCCGCAACTGTTCCGAAATACGCTGCACCGACTGGTGCAACGCATCCCTGCTCCACTCCACCTGCACCGTCAAGGCTTTTTTCATTGCCTCCAGCGGTTGACGCGCCACCGGTCGCAGATGCTTTTTCGCCGCGGTCTCATCGAACGCCTCGAAATCCCGATAGACGAACTCGCTGATCTGCGCCATCTCCAGCAAAGTCTTTGCCCGCTCCTGCTGAGCCCCGACAACCTCCACCAGATCCGGCCCCTGGGCCGGATCTATTCCGAGGCGACCCAGATGAGGGCTCAACAGGTGGGCGATACGCAGCGGGTCACTCTTTTTTATATAGTGCTGGTTGAGCCACAACAACTTTTCGTAGTTGAACGTGGACGGCGCTCTGTTAACGTCCCCGATATCGAATAGCTGTACCAACTCCTCCAGCGAGAAAATCTCCTGGTCCCCGTGCGACCAACCCAGTCGCACCAGGTAGTTGATCAGCGCTTCGGGCAGAAAACCGTCCTCCATATACTGCATGACCCCGACTGCGCCGTGCCGCTTCGAGA
The DNA here is from genome assembly GCA_020445405.1 of Gammaproteobacteria bacterium. GTDB lineage: Bacteria > Pseudomonadota > Gammaproteobacteria > Chromatiales > Chromatiaceae > HKST-UBA178. The sequence continues at coordinate 23,723 of JAGRGQ010000055.1, forward strand.
GACGCGTGCCGTCGCTGCCCAGAATCATCGGAACATGGGCATAGCGAGGCGGCTCCCTACCCAGCGCCTGCAATATATTGATCTGGCGCGGTGTATTGTTGACGTGATCGTCTCCTCGAATCACATGGGTGATCTCCATATCCATGTCGTCCACGACAACCGACAGATTATAGGTGGGGGAACCGTCGGTGCGCCGGATAATCAGGTCGTCCAACTCCTCGTTGCTGACGGTGATCTTTCCTTTCACCATATCGTCTATCACCACCACGCCGTCATCCGGATTGCGGAAGCGAACCACATGAGGCCGGCCCGGATCGACTTTCAGGTTCCGGCAGTGGCCGTCGTAACGGGGCTTCTGCTTGTGTTTCATCGCCTGGTCACGCAGCGTGTCTATACGCTCACGCGAACAGTGGCAGCGATAGGCGCGGCCAGCCTGCAGAAGATCATCGAGCGCTTCGTGGTAGCGATCGAAACGTTTGGTCTGATAGGACGGGCCGTCGTCGTACTCCGGCCCCAGCCAGGTCATCCCGTCCAGAATCGCGTTAACCGATGCGGCGG
>JAGRGQ010000056.1 GCA_020445405.1 Gammaproteobacteria bacterium
TCGCTCTGTATGGGTAACCAAGCACGGGTAAGAGACGGCGCCACGGTCATGTCGACCTCAACCAGGAATTTCCCCAACCGACTGGGCAACGGGGCCAATGTCTATCTGGGATCCGCGGAGCTTGCGGTGGTATGTGCCACCATGGGCAGAATTCCAACGCCGGAGGAGTATCTGGCGCAGGTTGAAGGGATCAACACCATGTCCGACGATATCTACCGCTATCTGAACTTCGATCAGATTGAGGAGTTCCAGCAAGCGGCATCGGAAGTGGTTGTCAGCTTCGGCTAAGCGTTCTGCACAACTCAACCGGGTTCCCTGAAACCATTGGGAATCCGGTTTTTTTATGCGGGATATTCTCGAAAGCGCTTTAAATGCAATCGGTTTTTCGATTCTTTAGGGCTTTTTCGATTATTCAGACATCGGCTTTCAGTCTTTAACTTCCCCTTGTCCGCAGACAGGCCGGCTGCGTTGCGTCGTCATTGTCAAGTTTCACCTCCGGCGGCCGAAAATCGATCTAACAGAGTTCAATCTATCCAGATTTGCATGAAGCAGGGCATCCCATGGCATCGACTATCCCCAATTTCAAGAATCAACTCGCGAACCGGTTTCTCGAGGATCTCGATAATGATCGTTTGATTCTTCCCAGCCTTCCGGATGTGGCCATGCGCGTGGCCCGGGTGCTCGACAATGGGATCAGCGACGCGGAATCCATCGCCGAGGTGATACAAACCGATCCGGCCATAACGGTTAAGCTGATCAAAGCAGCCAACAGCGCAATGTACGGACGTTGTCTGCCGGTGGAGACCTGCGCAGCCGCAGTGGTGCGTCTGGGCTCGGCGCTGACACACAAGCTGGTGCTCTCTCTCTCCATGCGCGAACTGTTCACCACTGAGTCTCCTCTGCTGCAGCAGCGTATGAAGGCACTGTGGAAGCACAGTACCGAAATCGGTGCACTCTGTTTCGTGCTGGCCAGGCGCGACACCAGGTTTAATCCCGAACAGGCAATGCTGGTGGGTTTGTTGCATGACATAGGGGTTGTCGCGGTACTCAACTATATCGATAAATTTCCGGTGGAGGTAAAACAGCCTGAAGTCATTGATGACGCAGTAAAAAGTCTGCGAGCGCGCAGCAGCAGCATGATTCTGGAAAAATGGCGTTTTCCTTCGGAATTCACCGTTGCAGCATTCGAAGCAGAGGATTGGATGCGGGATACCGGCGGCATTCCGGACTATTGTGATCTGCTTGTTACCGCCCAACTGCACAGCTTTTTGGGCACCGACAGGGCGCACCTGATACCGATGATCAATGAAACAACAGCCTACACCCGTCTCGATTTAGGCGATCTCATGCCTGATTCCAGTCTGAAGTTCCGTGAAGAAGAGCGGGAGAAAATTACTCAGGCAGAATCCCTGCTGAACATTTGATTTTGCAAATTTTTGTCAACAATATTTACAAACCAGGGTAGAGGTAGTGAATTTATTGCTGTAACCGCATGAATGTAATATAAAAAGTAATTATGGCTTGATTATTGCTTTTATTAAATTGAATGGAACTGAGATTCCAAAAGCAGATTTCTACTTTTTTGTTTGAGTGTTGGGGAAAACGATGCGTGTGATTATCTGTTCACTGCCGGAATCGACTACAGAGCGAGAGATACGTCAGTTCGTACTGTCCGCCATCTGCTCCCCCCTGCAGCGCTTGTTGAGGCGCCAGAACCGGATAACCTCTATCGAAATCATAGAGATTCTCAGTGTTACCGCACACTCTGCCGAGTATCACGCTATCGTGGATTTCGAGCAGGATCAGATCGCCGAACTGGCCATAAAAAAGCTGAATGGCAGCAAATTCAAAAACCAACAGATTGCAGTCAGATTGTATCAGGTCCGTTCGAGTTATCGTGATCGTCGACGGGGAAATTCCGAAGTGCCTCTGCTTGCCATTCATAATCGGCGCAAAGGGGGAAGACGCCGTCTCGGTCTAAAACAGAGAACTGTCAGGATTTCCGGATTGATGCAGCCGGGAAACAGCAGCCAGCCCTACGCGCTGGAGATGAAAGGCTCAATTTCCTGAAACCGGCGAATTGCGTCTGTTTTCACATCAAACCGATGCATTGATCTCCTGCAGCAGTGCATGGCCCGTATGAATCAGTTTGTTTCTGCCCAGCAGGATTTTCAATCTGCCACCGCCGCATTGGCGCCATAGCATTGCCGAGCGTATTCCGGCAAGCAGCAGCGCGCGTATTTTGTTGATATTATCCTGATTCTTCAGGTGGAGCGGGTCACCCTGTACCATTATCCGCGGCTTTAAGGTGCTGATCGTTGCGGTATAGACCTCTGCAACTCCGGCCAGGATATTCGGGTGCAGCATTGGGTAGTGTACGAGCCGCTCTTTGCCGGTGCGTATACCCATAGCGATTTTTTCCTGCATGCTCATATTATGCTGCAGTTTTCTTTCCAGATGCAGCAGTGAAACGACGTATCTCGTCGTCTCCATCTTTCTGCTGTCGGCGCCCTGCAACTGCTGGACGACGCTTCTCAGTCCGGCGGCAACGCCGCTCAGACCGTTGTAGACCTTTTCAACAGAGTCGGCATTAATCTGAAACAGACTGTAAATGCTGGCTTCCACGGCAGCGGTATCAGCCATACCTGTATGGGCAACTTGTGATGCGAGTTCCGCAGCCTGGAAAACTCCCGCCAGCGCGATACATCTGTCTCTTTCGTTTTTCATGGATATCCGAATAGTATCAGCGGGCCCCGGTTTGTCTATGCTGCCCGTTCGATAATACCACCGCCGAGACAAACGTCCCGCAGATAAAAAACAACAGATTGTCCCGGTGTCACGGCGCGCTGGGGTTGCTCGAATTCAACCCGGCAGCCATCTTGATTCAGGATAATCAAAGAGCACTCCTGCAGCGGTTGGCGGTGTCTTATTCGCGCCTGGCATGCGAGTGGTTTTTCAATAGTTGGCGATTTACCCGCAATCCAGTGCAGTTGCGAGGCATAAAGTCTCCGCTTCATCAGCAGAGGATGGTTATGTCCCTGAGCAACCACCAATACATTGTTTGCGATGTCCTTGTACACAACGAACCAGGGCGCCTCGTCCGCATCCCGACATCCGCCAATCCCCAATCCTTTGCGTTGACCGAGGGTGTAATACATCAATCCCTGGTGATCCCCCACATGCTTCCCCTCCGGTGTCTCCATACGGCCGGGATTGTCAGGCAGGTATCGGCTTAAAAACTCCTGAAACCGCCTTTCACCGATAAAGCAGATTCCGGTGCTGTCCTTTTTGGCATGATTTCGAAAACCCGCTTCCCGCGCCATGCGGCGTACCTGGCGCTTGTTCAGGTCACCGAGTGGAAACCGGCTCGGGCCAAGCTGATACTGTTCCAGCATGTAAAGAAAGTAGGTCTGATCTTTATTCTCATCGCAGGATCTGCACAAATCGATGCCGTCGGAGGTGACTCTGGTGCGGGCGTAGTGACCCGTCGCAATACCATCTGCCCCCAGCCTCCTGGCATGATCCAGAAAAGCGCTGAATTTGATTTCGCGGTTGCACAGAACATCCGGATTCGGAGTGCGTCCGGCGCGATACTCCGCCAGAAAAGTTTCGAATACCCGATCCCAGTATTCAGTTGAGAAATTCACCGTGTGCAACTTGATGCCAAGTCTGTCGGCAACCGCCCGGGCATCCTCAAGATCTGCGGCGGCGGCGCAGTATTCCCCGGTGTCGTCTTCCTCCCAGTTTTTCATGAACAGCCCCTCGACGCGTACGCCCTGCCGTTGCAGCAGCAACGCGGATACCGCCGAATCCACACCACCGGAGAGTCCGACGATGATTTTTTCAGGTTTGTTCATTGTTCAGCCTGATATTGGAAAAGTGGAAAGCCGGCGGCGATTCTCCGGTAAGGCATCGACCTCGAACCCGGTGCACCCGGATTCAGCGGGACCGGGAAACCAGATGTTGCCCGGAAGGTGTCCACGCGGCGGACGGCGAGGAGAATTCTACCCGAAAAACAGGCATTGCGGGGTGAAATCGAATTTAATCACAAGTTACCAATCGCCAGGATGCAGCTTGCCGGGATGCCAATGGGCGATGCGCTGTCAATGCACTGACCGGGAAATCCCGCGGTCTGCCGAACGGAACCGGACCGGGCATGAGCGTCAGGCAAACTCCACCCGGTTTCTGCCCCCCTGTTTCGCCCGGTAAAGCGCCGCATCCGCCCGCTCCAGCAGCAATGCCGTCGCGTCAGGCTCTCCTCTCAAACTGGTTATTCCAAGGCTTACCGTCAATCGGATATCCCTGTTGGAGAAAGGTCTCATGTTCTCAACCTCCTGCCGGATACGTTCCGCCAGAAGCGCGCTGCCTTCTGCGTCGGTACCCGAAAGCAGGATCATGAACTCCTCACCGCCATAGCGGAATAGCAGGTCGCTGTCGCGAATGGTTTTCTGGACGCATTGGGCAACCGCGCGCAGCGCCTGGTCACCATACAGGTGTCCATGCTCATCGTTAACCTGTTTGAAGTGATCTATATCCAGAAGTACTACAGAGAGCGATCTGGCGTGCCTTCGGGCAAGTTTCAACTCGCGCTGAATCGCCTCCTCCATGGTGCTGCGATTCTTTACTCCGGTCAACGGATCAATTAACGCCGTCTGTACGGCACGATGGTAAAGCAGCGCATTGCGCAACGGGTAGAGGAGTCCGGAAAGGAGATTTTCGATGGTTTCCAGTTCGTTTTCCTCGAACGGATAGAAGCGAAACAGCTTGATTTCACCCAGCGCCTCGCCCGAGACGAGCAGTTGATACTGACAGGAGTGACTGGTCAAAGATCCTACAGAGATGTGGATCTGCAATTCCGGAAGCTGATACGAGACGCCGTCAAACCGGACAAACCCCGACAACTCCTTGGCAAAGAGGTTGATTAACTCGCTGGTTTCGAGTGTCGTTTGCAGCACGCCGGTCAGCGCCAGAACCTTGGAGGCGTAACGCTGTTTAGACTCAGCATTGATTCTTGGGTGCGAGGGGTCAGTTTTCATTTTTTTGAGGTTCCCTGCAATACTGTGAATCCGGCTATTCATAACTTCGTCACATCCAATTGATTTGATTGAATCAATTAAATGCGATTTTCATGCCAATAAATAATAATTAGTAAAATCAATAAAATAGATTATAGCGAGACAGTAGTGACAAAAAAACGGCGGAATACTGCGCCGCGATAGTTTTATGTTTAGCCAAATCCTTGCCGCAGGCAAATGCTGGTTGACATCTGTCCGGGAAAATTATTTTTTTGTCACCCGGGCGGGGAGTCCGGCATGGCAAGGTTTTAGCATGCCCGGGTTTTTCCGCGGATAAATTTTTTTCACCGCATGCGGCAGATGAACACTATCCTCCGGAGCTGTGGAAGTTGCGGAAAACTTCCGAGGCTTCATCCAGCGCCATACCGGACGTACCCCGGCTGTCGGGACCCAACAACCAGAGATACAGCGAAGTCAGCTGTTCCGGCCGTTTCAGCGTCTCCGGATCCTCGCCAGGGTAGGCGATGGCGCGCAGTCTCGTGCGTGTGGGACCGGGCGCAAAACTGTTTACCCGGATATTGCTGTTTTCCCCGAGCTCTTCGGCCATCACCTGCATCAGTCCCTCTATTCCAAACTTGGAGACGGAGTAGGCACCCCAGTACGCCTTGGCCCTACGCCCCAGATGGTCGGACGTGAACAGCACGGACGCATCCCTGGCCTTGCGCAACAGCGGCAGACAGGCCTGGGTAAGCATGAACGGTCCGTTTAGATTGGTCTGCATGACCTTAAACCAGGTTTGCATATCGTAGTCGTCAATGCGGCTCAAAAGCTGCAATTGAGCCGCGTTGTGCAGGAGGCCTTCAAGCGAATCAAACGCCGTTTCCAGTTTGGCGGCCATCTCCAGATAATCGTGTTCAACCGCTCCCTCCAGGTTCAATGGGTAAATAGCCGGCTGAACCCCTCCGGCCTTCTCTATCTGGTCGTATACCGCCTCCAGTTTAGACAACGTACGACCGAGCAGCACCACGGTCGCCCCGTGAGATGCCAGTGCCAGGGATACCGCCCGGCCGATCCCATCGCCTGCGCCGGTGACCAGGATTGTGCGTCCGTCCAGCAGGTCGTTCGCAGGGGAGTATGCTTGCATGGTATATCGGTTGTCCTGTCTCAGTATCTTGCCCTATTTAAATAATTATACATTGGTGGAGCGGGATGTGTTTCTTCCGCTTCGGATACGCCGCTGGCAGCGCCAGGAGATCCACAGTTTATGCAGCGGGGTCAGACTGGTGCGTTGATGAACTAAACGACGATAGCCATCGGCATCGATGATCCTCAATACCTGTTCGGCCATCGCGGTCAAGCTCAGCAGCGGACCGAGGCCGTCGCGACGGTGGATCGCTTGCACAGTTTTCTGATAGTGCCGCCGCTGAAATCCGGTGATGGAGCAGAGCAGGCTCTGCAACTGTTCAGACTCTTCAATATGCAGCAGTTGCGCCGGCGACAATTGATGCTGGCGCAGTCTCTCCGCGGGAATAAAGCAGCGGTTGCGACGCAAATCAAAGCCAAGGTCCCGAATGATCTCAACCATGCGCAGGAATGAACCCAGTTCCCTGGCGGATCTCCTCTGTGCCTCATCCGAACCGCCGATAAGCGCATTCAAGTCCGCAAACAGTGCGCCGGTATCGCGGCAATGCCGTTCGAGGTCGTTATCGCTCTCAATTTCTATCGTGCCGATCTCCTGGCCGACGGCCCGGAAAAAGGGTTCAAAATAGTGCGTCGGCAGAGAATATTGTGTCTGAAGCGCGCCCATGGAGATGGCCATCGGGTGTTGTGCCCGGGATTCTCTGCTGCGTTCGATCTCCAACCGCCACCAGTTAAGCTTCTCTGCGGCCACGCCCGGGTCTGAGCAGGTGACCGGTATATTCCGCACGGTCCTGTAGAAAGCGTTTGCAAGACTCAGAAAGGAGCGTCTGCCTGGTGGGGCGAAGCGTATGGCGTAGTATGCGCTGGAGCCGATCGGCGAGAATTCGTCTGGAAACGGGTAGCGGTCAGTCATCTGTGGGGAGATCCAACCAATCAAGTATCTGCAGCGGGTGTGATATGGCGCCGTCCGCCTGCCACTGGTCCGGCCGGTCGTTTTCCCCGATGTAGCCGAAAAGCGCAGTCAATGTCCGGGTTCCGGCTCTGTTTCCAGCGATGATGTCGCGCTCCGCATCGCCTATGTAAAGCGTTTCACCGGGTTGAGTTCCAGCCCTGTTGCAGGCATAAAAAATCGGTTCCGGGTGGGGTTTGGATTTGGTTGTGGTATCGCCGCTCACAATACAGATTGCGCGCGGCGTGAGTTGCAGCTGCTTCATCAAAGGATCGGTCAGCCAGCCCGGCTTGTTGGTGACTATACCCCAGGCTATGCCGTGCTTTTCAAGCTGCTCTATCAGTTCTTCTATGCCCGGAAACAGCCTGGTACCCCGGGTCAGGTTGGCATGATAGAAATCCAGGAACTGCTGTCGCAGGCCGGGAAATTCCGGATGCTCCGGCTCCAACTCGAACCCCAGCCGGATAAGGGCCACCCCACCGTGGGAGACATGGGGGCGAATCACCTCCATCGGAAGCGGTGCCCGGCCATGAAGCTCAAGCGTCAGGTTGAGGGCATAGGCCATGTCCGGAGCGGTATCGGCAAAAGTGCCGTCCAGGTCGAACAACACGAGCCGTACTCTCGGGCCCGGTTGCGAATCGGGGTCAATCATCTTTGTCACAGCTGATCAGATAGTTGACATCGACATTTTCAGTGACAAGCCGGTATCTCTGAGTCAATGGATTGTAGACCATTCCAGTCATGTTTCTGGCTTGCAGTCCGGCTGAGCGGATCCACTGGTCAAGCTCAGACGGCCGGATAAACCTGGCGTAATCGTGGGTGCCCTTGGGCAACAGACCGAGCAGATATTCAGCGCCGACAATCGCCAGCAAATAGGATTTTGGATTACGGTTGATTGTGGAGAAGAAGACATCGCCTCCCGGTCTGGTCAAGTCGGCGCAGGACCTGACTACGGACGCGGGGTCCGGTACATGTTCCAGCATCTCCATACAGGTAACCACATCAAAGGACCCGGGTTGTTCCAACGCCAGCTGTTCTACCGGAATCTGCTGATAGTCCACCTGCAGACCGGATTCGAGCAGATGCAGCCGGGCAACCTCCAGTGGGGCCGTGCCCATGTCAATGCCCGTTACGACTGCGCCCAGCCGTGCCATGCTTTCCGCCAGGATGCCGCCACCGCATCCAACGTCCAGTACCCGCTTTCCGCGCAGTCCGGCAATCCCGTCTATATATTCGAGACGCAGCGGATTGATGTCGTGCAATGGTTTGAATTCGCTGTTTGGATCCCACCAACGCGAGGCAAGATCCTCGAATTTGGCTATCTCGGCGTGATCGACATTGCTGTGCGGCTCGTACATGCGTTTACGGTTCTTGGAGTAAAGTGAAAAAACATTATAGCGTATAGTAACGGCATTTTAAGTTCGAACGACGGTACCTTATCTGTGTTTAATTGGTCCAATCGCCGGGTAACGGGATGCCTCTGTTGGGTTCTGCTGTTTTTGTTCACAGTTATCAGTCAGGGTTTGGCGGATATGCCGGAACCACCGGGTATCACGCGCACCAACCTTGCACTGATCGTAAATGACAACGACCCGTTCAGCATCAGAGCGGCGGAGCGTTACCAGGCGGCACGCAGGATTCCCCCGGAAAACGTCATTCATATCCGCATCGACCCGGAGGCGTCTAATATCGATCCGGTGGTTTTCAGCCAGGTGAAATCTGAGGTGGACCGGCGCACGCCCGCCCATGTACAGGCATACCTGCTGGCCTGGACACTGCCCTACCGGGTCGGCTGCATGTCGATAACCAGCGCTTTTGCGTTTGGCTTTGATAAAGCCTTCTGTGCCAAAGGCTGCAATCCCACTAAAACCAGTCCCTATTTCTCCTCCATGAGCGAAGCACCCTTTGAGGACTTTGGCGTTCGCCCGACAATGATGTTGGCGGGTATCGATGAACGGCAGGTCGATGAATTAATCGAGCGCGGCGTCAAGTCGGACTATAGCCAGCCTGAGGGGACCATGTATCTGGTTACCACCGGAGACAAAGCGCGCAGTACACGAACATCCACCTTCAAAAAACTTGCAGCCGGTTTTCAGGGTGACTTGGCGATACGTCATCTGGAAACCGATGCGCTGACCGGGAAAAAGGATGTCATGTTCTATTTTACCGGTGCCAGATGGGTTGCCGGGCTGGATACAATCGAGTTCCTGCCGGGAGCGGTCGCGGACCATCTGACCTCCGCCGGCGGAGTGCTCGACGGAATTACACAGATGAGCATATTGAGATGGCTGGAAGCCGGTGCAACCGGCAGCTACGGCACTGTGGTTGAACCCTGCAATTATCCGCAGAAATTTCCCCACCCGGGCGTGTTTATTGCCAACTATCTACGTGGTGCAAGCCTGCTTGAGAGCTATTGGAAAAGCGTTGCCTGGCCAGGTCAGGGGGTCTTCGTCGGAGAACCCCTGGCCCGGCCATATGCGCGCAAGCCTGGTGAAGATTGAAATTGCCGGGTGAATTGCGGTCGCCAGCAGAGTGTGAAACCGCCCGGTTCGGGGTGTATCTGGCGGCAACCGTTTTCCGGTGAATGCCGACGATCGGCGGGAACCGCTTCCGCCGCCGACCGCGGGTGAGCATCGATCGGGTTACAGGTCAGTATGCGCCTTCACAATGGCTAAAGCGCGAGGAAAAAGAGCGCGGCTGCAGTTCCGGCGCCAACGATTGCAGCCAGGATGGAAAAAGTGAGCGCCTTGCTGTGAGCCGACTTTTCGACTGCGGCCAGCTGCTGGCTTATCTTGCTGTCAAGCGCCGGATTGATAGCTTCCCGGGTAGAGGTTTGAACCGATTGAGTCACGCTGCGGGAGATCGCTTTCGCTTTTTCCTCGACTACCGAGATCGCTGTCTCTGTGGCTATCTCCTGGACATGCCGGGAGAGCGTAACTGAGCTGACAATATCTTTGCCCAGAGTCTCTTTCAGGCTGATCAGCTGGTCGGCAACCTGCTCGCTCATCTTAGCCAGTCGTTCGTCCAGCAAATTCTCAATTTCCCTTGTACTCATCGAAGCGCTGCCGATCTCTTCGATATTTTTCCTGAGCAGTGTGTCCAGCTCGTCGCGCTGCCGTTTTAATTGCGCTTCCAGCGATTCCTCGATCAGGACGATGCGTGTGTTGATCATACTTTCCACGATCGCTTCTATCTGCGACTCTGTGATGCTTTCAGCCGCTACCGCTGTTTGCTCGAACTGCTCGGAATCGGTCGTACCAGGTTGTGCAACCAGGTGTGGGCGAAATTTTTCCAGCGCAGGCTGATTATTGTCTATCGCCTTGTTGATCGCGATCAGAATCTCTTCCAGTTTATCTTCCGACGGCGGTTTGACCAGGGTGCCCAGAGCACCGTGCAGTTTTGCCTCCGCCAGGTACTCTTCACCGTCGTTGGATGTACACATCACTATCGGTATGTGGGCCGTCGCGGGGTTTTTCTTGATTACCGAAGCGGCGACCAGTCCGTCCATGCCCTTCATCAGGTGATCCATGAAAATGGCATCCGGTTGATGGGTGGTTAAAAACTCCAGAGCATCCTCGGCCGAGGCAACCATCTCGACATTGAAGTCGTGCTGCTGCAGCAACTTTCCCAGTACGAACCTTGCGGACTTGGAATCGTCCACCAGAAGAGCATTTCTGGCCAACATTTTTTCTCCCATGCCAGTTTTCCGACAATAACAATTGAGCTAGGAAAGTTATCGACAGTGCCGAAAGTTACTTGAGAAGGATATCTTTCCGTTACTCGAGCGCCTCCTGGACGATATCGTCGATCATTTTCGTCAGATCAGCCGCCACAGAGCCCGCGTCACCAAGCATAGCAGGACGTCGATAGGCGATATAGGTGTGGTTCTCATCCCCCGCTTTCCGGTAGATGCTCAGTGTAAGGGGGCAGGTGGCCATATTTGCCGGATGCGCCTTGGACATGCGGTAAGACATCATGATACTGCAGAACTCCAGCGCTTCGGCATTTTCGTAGAGTCTGGTCTCCAGTCCGGTGTCCGCTGCGGTGCGATTCAGCATTTCGCTGATATGCAAGGTATTTGTTACGAGCATGCCGCGTCCGGTTATCGCCAATTCGATGTCGGATTTGATATCGTCGAAAGGTTCCGTCGTTTCATAAACGACGATCGGTGAATCGGTCGGTGTTACCGGTTCCGCACTTATCCCGTCCTGGATTGGAAAAAACAGCGCGATCAGAATTGGAAAGGTTCTATGCATAGTCTGGGACCTGGGTTTATATCGAATGGTGGGTTAATGGTCGTGTTGCGCTATCCTGGAGCGCCACTCGTCAGCACGGGAGATTATTTCCTGGCCATCCAGCGTAGTCAGCTGCCCCGAGCGCAGCAGTTGCCGGCCGGCAACCCAGACATCGCTCACCTTGTCGCGTCCGGTTGCATAGACGAGCTGTGAAACCGGGTGGTAAACCGGTTGAGTCTCCAGACCGCCAAGATTTACCGCACTGATATCCGCCATCTTTCCGATCTCCAGGGAACCGGTTTCCCTGTCTATGCCCAGCGCTCTGGCTCCATTGATTGTCGCCATGCGAAGCGCATCGTAGGCGGGCAAGGCACTGGCATCCCTCGCCACTCCCTTTGCGAGCAGCGCGGTGGTGCGCATTTCACTGAACATGTTCAGGTCGTTGTTGCTGGCTGCGCCGTCGGTACCCAGTGCGACGTTGACTCCGGCCTGCATGAGGCTGGTGACCGGACAGAAACCCGAGGCCAGTTTAAGGTTGGATTCGGGGCAGTGGACCACATGCGCGCCGCTTTCGGCAAAGGCCTTGATTTCATCCTCCTCCAGCTGCGTCATGTGTACCGCCATCAGGGAAGGAGAGACAAGTCCCAGCTCTTCCAGCCTTTGCAACGGCCGGTTGCCGTACTGAATCAGGTTCTGTTTTACTTCGTCTCTGGTTTCATGAACGTGCATATGGACAGGGATCTCGAGCTCATCAGAGAGCACTCTGACCCGTTCCAGCGGCGTATTCGATACCGAATATGGGGCGTGGGGCGCAAAAGCGGTCCTGATCAGACTGCTGTGGCGGAACTGATCATGGACCTCGAGGGCGCGCTGCAGATACTCCTCGGCGCCCCCGGCCCAGGCCGACGGGAAATCTATCAGAATCAGACCAATCATGGCCCGCATGCCTGCGGCTGCGCAGACGTGACCGGCGACATCTGGAAAAAAATACATGTCGTTGAAACAGGTAATGCCGCCCCGAAGCATCTCGGCCACAGCCAGGCGGGTCCCATCAGCCACGAACTCTTCACTGACCCAGCGCCTCTCCGCGGGCCAGATATGCTGGTTTAGCCAGGTCATTAGCGGCATATCGTCGGCCAGGCCGCGCAACAGCGTCATTGCGGCATGGGTGTGGGTATTGATCAGACCAGGAATCAGTACATGATCGTAAAGATGGTGCACATTTTCCGCGGAGAACCGCTGTACAGCCTCGGGGCTGGGCAGAATATCCAGAATTCTTCCGCTCCTGATGGCGATCGAGTGGTGCTCGAAGATATTGCCGCCTGCGTCGACCGGCACTATCCAACGTGCGTGTATCAACGTATCGATATTCAGAATTCCGCTCATTTGACCAGCAACCGCATCGGGTTTACCTGCTAATATTTATGAATTTGCCATGGGTTTGATTGATATGGAAGCTTTAAACTTGGATATCAGCGCAGATGCCGATCATGCCATCGTTTGGCAAAACAATCGATTATACCTGCTGGACCAGCGTCTGCTGCCGGAGCAGGAGCGTTACATCGAGCTTCAGAGTTGCGCCGAAACTTCGGCCGCCATTACCGATATGGTCGTACGCGGCGCGCCCGCCATCGGCATAACCGCAGCTTATGGCGTGGTGCTGGCGGCACGCGCCGGATACGCGACGTCGCCTGCAGACTGGCGTCAACTGATGCGGCCGGACTTGGTTGCACTGGGCCGGTCTCGACCGACTGCGGTCAATCTGCGCTGGGCGATCGAGCGGATGGAGGAGGTGATACGCGAATTGCCCGACGGTGACCCGGAGGCGGGCCTGCTTGCGGCGGCGATGCGGATGCACCAGGAGGATGTAGAGGCAAACCGGCGTATCGGTGCCATAGGTGCGCGTCTGCTGGGAGCGCCGACTTCCGTCATCACTCATTGTAACGCGGGCGCGCTTGCCACCGGCGGCTATGGCACCGCGCTGGGAGTCGTCAGAAGTGCATTCTCGGCCGGCCTGATCGACCGGGTCTACGCGGATGAAACCCGGCCCTGGTTTCAGGGTTCGCGTCTTACCGCGTGGGAGCTGTCGCGCGCGGGCATTCCGGTGACAGTCATGACCGAAGGTTCGGCTGCCCGGCGCATGAGTGAGGGCGGCGTCGGATGGGTTGTCGTCGGTTCCGACCGGATCGCTGCCAATGGTGATGTAGTCAACAAGATCGGGACCTACGCGCTCGCGGTGGTGGCCAGATATCACGGCGTCCGGGTAATGGTGGCCGCGCCCACGTCGACCATCGATATGACGGTTCGGCGCGGGTCCGATATCCCTATCGAAGTGCGCAGCCCGGAGGAGGTACTCAACTGCGGCGAGCGCCGTTTCGGTGCGCCGGGCGTGGAAGCATGGAATCCGGTTTTCGACGTCACCCCGGCAGCACTGGTGGATGTCATTGTCACTGAGCGGGGTGCAGTTCATATGCCTGACGCGAAAAAGCTGGCTGAACTGATGAAAACCTAGTCTCAGCGCCTCTCAAAGCCTGTTTCAAGGGCGATAAAACCAAAGCGGTACCTGATTTCATATGGTAATATTTACGGCTAAATTTCAGCCGTCAGTCAGGTTACCTTTGCCGTTGGAAAGGTCTGCCTACCAGTAAGGATCTATTGTCACCTATGACCGATTTCGCGAAAGAAGTTATACCGGTCAATCTCGAAGATGAAATGCAGCAGTCCTACCTCGATTACGCGATGAGCGTGATCGTCGGTCGGGCGCTTCCCGATGTACGCGATGGCCTCAAACCGGTGCACCGGCGGGTGCTTTACGCGATGAGCGTGCTGGGGAATGACTGGAACAGACCTTACAAAAAATCAGCGCGTGTGGTGGGTGACGTCATCGGTAAGTATCACCCGCACGGAGATACCGCGGTCTACGACACCATCGTCCGCATGGCGCAACCATTCGCGATGCGCTACATGCTGGTGGACGGGCAGGGCAATTTCGGCTCGGTGGATGGCGATGCACCCGCCGCGATGCGTTACACCGAAGTCCGCATGGCGAAGATTGCGCACAGCATGTTGGACGATCTCGATAAGGAGACCGTCGATTTCATCGCAAACTACGACGAATCGGAATCGGAACCTTCGGTGCTGCCTGCGCGGATTCCCCATCTTCTGGTAAACGGATCCGCCGGCATTGCGGTCGGAATGGCGACCAATATTCCGCCGCACAACCTGACCGAAGTCATTGATGGCTGCCTTGCGTTGATCGACGATCCGGCGCTGAATGTCAAAGGCCTGATGGCATACATTCCAGGTCCGGATTTCCCGACGGCTGCCATTATCAACGGCGCGCACGGCATCAAAGAGGCCTATGCAACGGGCCGCGGAAGAATCTATCTGCGTGCGCGTTCCAGTGTGGAGAACATCGATGGCGGCTCGCGCCAGCGTATCGTGGTTCATGAACTGCCTTACCAGGTCAACAAAGCGCGTATGCTGGAAAAGATCGCCGAGCTGGTCAAGGATAAGCGCCTCGAGGGTATCAGCGAACTGCGCGACGAGTCCGACAAGGAAGGGATGCGGGTGGTGATCGAGCTGCGTCGCGGCGAAGTGGCGGAAGTGGTGCTGAACAATCTCTACCAGCACACTCAGATGCAGACGGTATTCGGCATTAACATGGTATCCCTGGTGGATGGTCGCCCGCGTCTACTCAATCTCAAGCAGATGCTTGAGTTCTTCATCCGCCATCGGCGCGACGTGGTTACCCGCCGTACACTGTTCGAACTGCGCAAAGCACGCGAACGGGCGCATGTGTTGGAAGGACTGGCGGTGGCTCTGGCCAACATCGACGAAGTGATCGAGCTTATTAAAGCGGCTTCCAGTCCGGCCGACGCGAAGAGAGCCCTGATCGATCGCTTCTGGCGGTCGGCTACGGTTGAGGCAATGCTGGCGCGCACCGGTTCCGACGCTTCCAAACCTCAGGATCTTGATCCTGCAGTTGGTTTGACCTCAGAAGGGTACCGGCTCAGCGAGACGCAGGCGCAGGCGATTCTGGATCTGAGGCTGCATCGACTTACTGGGCTTGAACAAGAAAAAATATTAAAAGAATATAGCGATATAATAGATAAAATTAAGGAATTACTTGAGATAGTGTCTAGTTCGGACAAACTGATGCAGGTGATCAAGGACGAACTGATCATAATGCGCGATCAGTATGGGGACGAACGCCGTACCGAAATCCTGCAGAGCCGTCTTGACCTGACGCTCGAAGATCTGATTACCGAAGAAGACGTGGTGGTGACGCTGTCCCACGCGGGTTATGCAAAAGCGCAGCCCGTGGACACTTACCGGGCCCAAAAGCGCGGTGGCAAGGGTAAAACCGCCACCGCGACAAAGGATGAGGATTTTATCGACAAACTTTTCGTCGCCAGCACACATGACACGATCCTCTGCTTCTCCAGCCGCGGTCGTGTCTATTGGTTGAAGGTGTATGAACTGCCCCAGGCGGGCCGCATTGCCCGCGGCAAACCTATTGTCAATCTGCTGCCGTTGGAGAAAGACGAACGCATCAGCGCAGTCCTGCCGATCAGAGAGTATAGTGACGACCGCTACATTCTGATGGCAACCAGCAGCGGTACCGTCAAGAAAACCCGGCTGACCGATTTTTCACGTCCGCGCAGCAATGGCATCATCGCCGTGGACCTGCGTGAAGATGACCGCCTGATTGGTGTCTCCGTCACTGACGGTACCCGGGATGTGATGCTTTTTACCTCCGCCGGAAAGGCTATCCGTTTCGACGAGGGGCAGGTCCGGGCCATGGGAAGGACCGCATGCGGTGTCCGGGGAATAAAGCTGGAAAAAGGACAGCGCGTCATCTCCCTGATCGTTACCCGTGCCGAAGGCACCATTCTGACCGTGACCGAGAACGGTTTTGGCAAACGCACGCCTATCGATCAATATCCGGTCAAGGGGCGCGGCGGTATGGGCGTTATCTCGATCAAGACTTCGGAACGCAACGGTGAGCAGGTAGGTGCGGTTCTGGTCGAAGAGAAGGATGAGGTGATGCTGATTACCGACGGTGGAACGTTGGTCCGAAACCGGGTCTCCGATATCTCACTGATGGGGCGCGGCACACAGGGTGTCACCATGATCCGCCTCTCCAACAAAGAGCGCCTTATCGGACTGGCCAGGGTGGAATCGCTTGACATCGAGGATGAAACAGAGGCCGGGGACGCAGCCGATGACCAGTCATTCACCTCCGAAGAGGGGTCTGATTAGTTGCTGGTGCCTGACTCAGGGAATGGATGCCGGCCTTCGCCCGGGTGAGAGGAAATGCGACTGGAAAGAAAATTCAGTTTAAACAGCCGCATTTGCCGGGTGGATTACGGGATTTTTATAAATTGTTTAACAACAGATGGTTGAAATAGAGAGTTAAAGCATGTCACGAGTTTATAATTTTAGCGCTGGCCCAGCCATGCTGCCGGAAGAGGTGTTGAATCAGGCCAGGGAGGAGATGCTCGACTGGCAGGGCAGCGGTATGTCGGTCATGGAGATGAGTCATCGCGGCAAAGAGTTCATGTCCATTGCCGCGCAGGCCGAGGCTGATCTGCGCGAACTGCTTGGCGTACCGGACAACTACAAGGTGCTGTTTTTGCAGGGCGGTGCATCCAGTCAGTTTGCGATGGTGCCAATGAACCTGTTGCAGGGAAAAAAGAGCGCCGACTACCTGAACACCGGCTCCTGGTCGAAGAAGGCGATCGCCGAGGCCAGGAAATACTGCCAGGTGAATATCGCAGGCGCGGCGCCGGACGGGCGCTTTACCGTGCCTGCCCAGACAGAACTCAGGCTGGATCCGGATGCCGCTTATCTTCACTACACACCCAACGAAACCATCCAGGGAATCGAGTTTCCCTATATCCCGGAAAGCGGCGGTGCGCCCCTGGCGGCCGACTTCTCCTCCACCATCCTCTCGCGGCCGATGGATGTCTCGCGTTACGGGGTCATCTATGCCGGTGCCCAGAAGAACATCGGGCCGGCCGGGCTGACGCTGGTGATAGTACGCGAGGATCTGATCGCGGAGCCGCTGGCCGGTACGCCTACCATGTTTACCTACCGGACCATGGCGGAAGGGGAATCCATGTACAACACGCCGCCCACCTTCGGCTGGTATCTGGCCGGTCTGGTATTTCAATGGCTCAAGCGCAACGGCGGGCTTGCGGCGATGGCAAAAGTTAACGAGCGCAAAGCAGGCCTGTTATACGCCGCCATCGATGGCTCCGACTTCTATGCCAATCCGGTCGATCCAGCGTGCCGTTCCTGGATGAACGTTCCTTTTACACTGGCCGATGCGGAGCTGGACGCCGATTTTCTGTCTGAGGCCAAAGCGGCCGGCCTGGTTACGCTCAAGGGCCACCGCTCGGTCGGTGGAATGCGGGCAAGTATCTATAACGCCATGCCTGAACAGGGGGTCCGGGCGCTGGTCGATTTCATGGCGGATTTTGAAAAGCGGCGCGGATAGGCCGGCTCGAAACAGACCCGGCCTAATTTCTATAACTGAGATTAAGAAAGATGTATAAGATATTGACTTTAAATAATATATCGGTCGCTGGTCTTGATCGTCTGCCGCGGGACAAGTATGAAGTTGCGTCAGAAATCTCACGCCCGGATGCCATCATGCTGCGATCGTTCAAGATGCATGACATGGAGATTCCTGAAACAGTGAAGGCGGTGGGCCGCGCCGGTGCCGGTGTCAACAACATTCCGGTCGAAAAGATGACCGAACTGGGTGTGCCGGTGTTCAATGCGCCAGGGGCCAATTCCAATGCAGTGAAGGAGCTGGTACTCGCGGGCATGCTGATCGCGGCGCGCAATATCGGTCAGGCCTGGGCTTTCGCCCGCGGTTTGAGCGGCGACGATGCCAGCATTAACAAAGAGGTGGAGAAGGGCAAGAAACAGTTCGTCGGGTTCGAGCTGCCCGGACGCACCCTTGGCGTCATCGGCCTGGGAGCCATCGGTGTCAGAGTGGCCAATGCGGCCCGTGCCCTCGGCATGAATGTGATCGGCTACGATCCGACGATCACGGTTGAGAGCGCGTGGAAACTCACCCACGATGTTGAGCAGGCACTCAGCGTGGATGATCTGTTGTCCAAATCCGATTTTGTCACCTTTCATGTGCCGCTGGTGGAGTCCACGCGAAACATGATCAACGCGGAACGCCTCAAGCTGATGCGGAAAAACGCGGTGCTGCTCAATTTCTCCCGCGCGGGAATCATCGACGACAGTGCCGTGGTGGCGGCGCTGGATAATGGGCGTCTATACGCCTACATCTGCGATTTCCCCAGTAATCTGTTGAAAGACCATCCCCGCTGCATCACGCTGCCCCATCTGGGTGCGTCGACCATCGAAGCGGAGCAAAACTGCGCCATTATGATTGCGGACCAACTCAAAGGTTATCTTGAAAATGGCAACATCAGGAATTCAGTCAACTTTCCGAACATCTACCTGCCGAGGAACGGTGGTTACCGTATCGCGGTGGTAAACTCCAACGTGCCGAATATGGTCGGGCAGATCTCGACTGATCTGGCGGAGGCGGGCCTCAATATTGTGGACATGCTGAACCGGTCTCGGGCGGATATTGCCGTTACGCTGCTGGATACGGATAAGGAGCCGCCGGCAGAGACAATCGCCCAGATCAGAGGTATCGAAGGGGTCTTGTCCGTGCGCTGCCTGGGCTGTACCGCTAAAAGCTAGTCATGCCCGGAGAAGACAAACTTCAGCGTATCCGCGGGCAGATCGATGCCCTCGATCTGCAGATCCAGGATCTGATAAACCGCCGCGCCCTGGCGGCAAAAGAGATTGCCAGCGTCAAACTGGAGGAGGACAAGGACGCCTTCTTTTACCGCCCCGAACGGGAGGCGGCGATTCTGAAAACGATTCAGCGCAGAAACAAGGGACCCATGGGCGACGAGGAGATGGCGCGTCTGTTCCGGGAGATAATGTCAGCCTGCCTGGCGCTTGAACAGCCGCTCAAGATTGCCTATCTGGGTCCCGAGGGAACCTTCACCCAGGCGGCGGCGCTGAAACATTTCGGCCACTCCATAATCACACTGCCATTGGGTTCAATCTCCGATGTGTTCCAGGAAGTCGAATCGGGTGCCGCGCACTATGGCGTTGTCCCGGTTGAAAATTCGACCGAAGGGGTGATCAATCACACACTGGATATGTTTCTGCGTTCCCCGCTGTTTATCTGCGGAGAGGTCGGCTTGCGGATACACCATCACCTGCTCAGCATGGAGACTGATACCAGCAGCATCACCCGGGTGTTCTCACATCAGCAGTCGTTGGCGCAATGTCGGGGTTGGCTCGACCGCAATCTACCCAATGCCGAGCAGGTTACGGTGGGGAGTAACGCTGAGGCTGCCAGACTCGCAGCCAAAGAGTCCGGCAGTGCCGCGATAGCGGGTGAAATGGCGGCTGAACTCTATCGCCTGAAGGGGTTGGCGCGCAACATTGAGGATGAACCCGACAACACCACGCGATTTCTGGTGATCGGACGCCAGAAAGCGCTTTCCAGCGGTGATGACAAGACCAGTATTCTCTGCGCCACGCGCAACGTGGCGGGCGGCTTGAATCTGCTTCTGACGCCGCTCGCGCAGCACGGGATCAGTATGACACGGATCGAATCCAGACCCTCCCGCCAAGGCAACTGGGATTATGTTTTTTTTATCGATATCGAAGGACATCAGGATGATCCGAAAGTGACCCGGGCGTTGGAGGCTCTGCAGGAGCAGGCGCGACTGTTGAAAATCCTCGGATCCTACCCCAAAGCGGTGCTCTGAAATTTTTCAACTATTGGAGATCGATCCAGACGATGAGCAAATCCAGCAATCCGTTCCTTGAAATCACCGCTCCCGGTATTGAACACCTGAGACCGTACGTTCCGGGAAAGCCTGTTTCGGAACTGGAGCGCGAACTGGGCATCAGCGACTCGATAAAGCTGGCCTCCAACGAGAATCCGCTGGGCTGCAGCGACCGGGTTCGGCAGGCTATTGCGGCGGAGTGGCCACAGATATCCAGATATCCTGACGGCGGCGGCTTTGGGTTGCGCAATGCACTGTCGAAGAAGCATGATCTGGATCCAGTCTGTATTACCCTCGGCAATGGTTCCAACGATGTGCTGGATATTATCGCCAGGGTTTTCCTTGCGCCTGGATACGAATCCCTTTTCTCCCAGTACGCTTTCGCGGTCTACCCCATCAGCAGCCAGGCGGCAGGCGCGACCCTGCGGGTCTCTCCCGCCATCGATTACGGGTACGACCTGGAAGCGCTGCTGAATATGGTGGGGGGGAAGACCCGGGTGGTCTGGATCGCCAATCCCAATAATCCCACCGGGACCTGGGTGAACGATAAAACGCTGGAGAACTTCATTGCCAGCGTCCCGGCAAACGTGATTGTGGTAGTCGACGAGGCTTATATCGAGTATGTAGACCAGCCGGACTACCCGGATGCCAGCCGATGGCTTGCAAAGTATCCCAACCTCATCGTGACACGGACCTTTTCCAAGGTTTACGGACTGGCATCGCTGCGTATCGGCTATGCGCTTTCCCACCCGGATGTGGCAGACCTGCTCAACCGTGTGCGGCAGCCCTTTAACGCCAACTCCCTGGCTATGGCTGCCGCTTTGGCGGCACTCGGGGACGACGCTTTCGTCAACCGTTCGGTGGAGGTCAATCGCGCAGGGTTGGCGCAATTGACCGCTGGCTTCGAACAACTCGGGCTGGAATATATTCCCTCCGTCGGAAACTTCGTCGCCGTGAATCTAGGCCGTCCGGCCGACGCGATCGACCAGGCGTTGCTGCGGGCCGGCTGTATCACACGCCCGATAGCCGCCTATGGCCTGCCGAATCATCTGCGGATTACCGTGGGAAGAGCTGAGGAGAATGCCCGTTTTCTTTCCGCACTGGGTAAACTGGTGGATTGATGCTGATCCACCGGCTGGCAGTCATAGGGGTAGGCCTCATCGGTGGTTCTCTTGCACGCGCATTGCGCCACGCCGGAGAAGTGGGGGAGATTATCGGTTGCGGGCGCGGCCGGGAGAATCTGGACAGGGCGGTGGAACTGGGTGTAATCGACCGCTTTACGCACGATATCGGTGAAGCGGTCAGAGGCGCCGACATGGTATTCCTCGCTGTACCTCTGGGTGCGATGGAGAGCGCTTTCAGGAAGATGCGCGGAAACATTGACGTCGATGCATTGATTACCGATGGCGGCAGCGCCAAAGCCAGCGTTGTCGAGGCCTGCCAAACGGGATTGGGTTCGCTTCCACCTGGCTTTGTTCCCGGACATCCGATAGCCGGAACAGAAAAGAGTGGGGTCGAAGCATCGTTTTTGGAGCTCTACCACGGTCGCCGGGTGATACTCACACCTACCGCCGCCACTTCACCCAGTGCGTTGGAGAGAGTGACGTCGATGTGGCGCAGTTGTGGCGCGGAAGTAACCCGTATGTCCGTTGCTCACCACGATGAAGTGCTTGCCGCGACTTCCCATCTTCCGCATATGCTTGCTTTCGGCCTGGTGGATACGCTCGCCCGGATGGATGAGAACGATGAAATATTTCGTTACGCAGCGGGTGGCTTCAGGGACTTTACACGCATCGCATCAAGCAATCCGGTGATGTGGCGGGATATTTGTGTGGCCAACAAAGCGGCATTGGCAGCGATGATGCAGCGGTATATCGAAGATATGGAGATGCTGGCTGAAACCATCAGGCGCGGGGACGGCAAGCAGTTACTGGAAATATTCAGCCGCGCCAAAGCGGCGCGGGACCGCTATATCGATACTGCTTCCGACCCGGGGTCCACCGAGTAAGGGAGAGGTAACGGGGGGTTCGCTTGGCGTGAGAACAGCGCGCATCCGGCCACCTTCTCTCCGCCCTCTTTCCTTGGTGCACGGGACTGCAGCGCAGTGACTCGGATATTATGTAAGCCTCTGTTTTTTTTGCTCTTTGAATATACAATCAACCATTCATCCGGTAATATCCCCGGCTTTGGCCGCATTCAGGAATTGCGGCTTCAGAACAGGTAACTCATATTGAGCGCTTCCGGCAGACTGCTGTTTTCGATTGACGCGGGTGGGTGCCTCAGCGGCAGGCTGCGCGTACCCGGCGATAAATCCATTTCTCACCGTGCCGTCATGCTTGGGGCGCTGGCTTCGGGTATTACCAGGGTATCCGGGTTTCTCGAAGGGGAGGACAGCCTGGCCACGCTGCGGGCGTTTCGCCTTATGGGCGTCGACATAGAAGGCCCCGACAACGGCCGACTGAGGATACAGGGTGCGGGCATGCACGGTTTGCGGGCGCCGGATCGCCCGCTGGATCTGGGTAATTCCGGTACCTCCATGCGTCTTCTGGCAGGTCTGATGTCGGGACAGAATTTTACCGTCACATTGACCGGCGACAGTTCCCTGCTGAGTCGTCCCATGCGCCGCATCACCGAACCGCTGACCCGCATGGGTGCATGCATCGAAACCGGCTCCGATGGGACGGCGCCTTTGCGAATAGTCGGCTGCGAGCGGCTCATCGGCATCGACTATCTGCTTCCGATGGCCAGCGCGCAGGTAAAATCCTGCCTGTTGCTGGCTGGATTGTATGCCGAGGGGGAAACCTGCGTCAGCGAACCGGCGCCCACGCGGGACCATACGGAACGTATGCTGGGGGGATTCGGCTATCCGGTGAGACGCGACGGCAACCGCATCTGTCTGACCGGGAGAGGCGTGCTGACCGCAACCGATCTGGATATTCCGGCGGATATCTCTTCCGCTGCTTTTTTCCTGGTGGGAGCGACTATCGCCGAGAAATCCGATCTGTTGCTCGAACATGTGGGTATCAACCCGACCCGGAACGGTGTCATCAACATTCTGCGCCTGATGGGTGCGGATATCGAGGTGCTCAACGCAAGAGACGCAGGCGGCGAACAGGTTGCAGACCTGCGGGTTCGATCAGCAAAATTGCGGGGTGTGCGCATTCCCCACGATCAGGTACCCCTTGCGATCGACGAATTTCCGGTGCTGTTTATCGCCGCCGCCTGCGCCGAAGGCGAAACCGTGCTGACTGGGGCGGAAGAGCTGCGGGTGAAGGAGAGCGACCGCATTCAGGTCATGGCAGACGGGTTGCTGGCGCTGGGTGTGGATGCGCGTCCGACCGCGGACGGCATGATCATACGCGGCGGGCCGATCAAAGGCGGGCGGATCCGGAGTCATGGCGATCACCGTATCGCAATGGCATTTGCTATTGCCGCACTGCGCGCCGCCAATCCGATCGTTATCGAGGATTGCGATAATGTGAATACCTCCTTCCCGGGCTTTGTAAATCTCGCTGCTGCCGCCGGACTTGCCATCCGCGACTACCGGGTAGGATGAAATATGGTGCCAATCATCACTATCGATGGACCAAGCGGTTCCGGCAAAGGGACTATCGCCCGCCTGTTGGCGGATCTTTTCGGGCTGCATTGCCTGGACAGCGGCG
>JAGRGQ010000057.1 GCA_020445405.1 Gammaproteobacteria bacterium
CACCAGTTTGTTGTTCTCCCGCAATTTGCTCACCAGCGCGGAGAAATCGGAGTCCCCGCTGATGACAACAAAGGTGTCCACATGGGCTTTGGTGTAACAGAGGTCGAGCGCATCGACCACCATGCGGATGTCGGCTGAATTTTTGCCGCTCTGGCGCACATGCGGAATTTCGATCAACTCGAAGGCGGCTTCATGCATGGCGGTCTTGAACTCTTTGTATCTGTCCCAGTCGCAATAAGCTTTTTTCACTACAATGTTGCCTTTCAACAGCAGCCGTTCCAGCACCTTGCGGATATCGAATGCGGCGTATCTGGCGTCCCTGACACCCAGTGCAACATTTTCAAAATCGCAAAAGAGGGCCATGTTGCGAGTTTTCGGGTTTTCAATCATCTGTTTTCCATTCGTTGTGTTTACAGTGCTGAAGCAAGGACGGAAGTTCGCTCGAGACGTTGGACCAGGGTCTTCAGCAACTCCTGATTGAATTTTGCCTGCAGATGTTCGGATGCATCGGCCAGCGCCTCGGCCCCGATTTTAATTACCGTGACGCCGCAACCACTGACCACACTGGCACTGCGCGGCTGTCTTTTTCCCTGAATATATGCCATTTCGCCGAAGCATTGGCCCGCTCCAACCGTACCGAGCTGGGCGTCGCCTTTCATGATTCTGACTTCGCCCTCAGCCAGAATAAACAGAGAGCCGCCGATTTTACCCTCCTGCAGCAGCCGCTTTCCGCTGGGAAAACGGTGCCATCTGCTGATCCTCAACACTTCCCACAGCTCGACATCGGAAAAGTTTCTGAAAAAGTGCAGGCTCTTCATCTGGTTGAATTTTCTGGTATCCGACGCATCGTCCGTCTGGGGCTCGAGCTGCTCGTGCACCTCGGCCAGGGCCGCGCCGAACTCAGACCAACTCTGATAGCGCCGGGTTGGATTTTTCTCCATGCTCCGGTAAACGATGCTGCAAACCGAAGCGGGAACGCCGGGACGCACCTTTTCAATTGGAAGTGGTGATGTTTTAGTGATTTTCTGCAGCAGTTCGTATTGATTGGTGCCGCTGAAGGGGAGCCGCCCGGTGAGCAGTTCGTACATCACCACACCCAGGGAATAGATATCCGCGTGATGCGTGATCTCTTTTCCGGCTATCTGTTCCGGCGCCATATAACTGGGTGTTCCCACCGCATCCAGCACCTGGGTCAACTCCGTGTCGGCCAGCAGTGCGGAGCCGAAATCGCTGATTTTCACATTGGTGCCGGATGTGATCAGCAAATTCGCAGGTTTGATGTCCCGGTGAATCAGCCCTTGCCGGCAGGCATATTCAAAGGCGTTGCAGCATTTGAATATGATCTCGACGACATCGTCTATCGGCAACAGGGATTCGAGCTGACAGAACTGTTTCAGGGTTTTTCCCCGCACGAACTCCATGACGATATAGTGCATCTCTCGGTCGCTGCCCGCGTCGAAAACCCTGACGATATGCGGGTGGCGCAATTTGCCGGCGAGGCTGGCCTCATTGATGAACATTTTTCTGAAGCGGGCACCGGTCGCCGGATCATTAAGCATATTCTGGTGGGCGATCTTGACCGCGACGTCCTCCCCGCTGAAGGGATCCCGGGCAAGATAGACCGAGCTTGTGGCGCCGCGGTCGATCAACTCCAGAATCTGAAATTTTCCGATGGTGGTTCTGGTCAGCCTGTCAATCGCTATATCTCCTGTTTGAATGCGTCACAGCGTTCAAGGAAATGCTGCATGCTTTTTGGCATGGGCACCCGTGCCTCTGAAAGATAGGTGATAAGTGCAGTGCCTTCTCTGATCAGATTCACGCCATTCTCAATTTGATAACGCTGGCGAACGCTGGACCTGCCGATTGTCGGAGCATAAGCATCCACAGTCTCCCGATTGGCAATAAATTCAGGCCAAACCGTGAAAAAGGCGTTGTCGAGTTTCATCGTTTCCAGCTGCAGCTTGGCGGACTCTATCAACCTGTCAAGCAGCGGAATGGCGTCGATGAACAGCTTTTTCTTGTTCAATGCCTGAGCCAGATGGATACCGATCTTATCGATGTCGCGCATGGTCTGGGCGATCTTGCGGTAGCGGGATTCAAATACCTGCAGAGTCGATTGGGTGAATGCCTTGAACGGCTCACCCCAGAGCTCGTCGATACCCTCCTCGCCGCTGTAGTGCTTTACCTGTTTTCCCAGTTCCAGCGCCTGCTTGAAACAGCTGGCGCACTCTTTCATCAACTCATTGTCCCGGCTCACCTTGACGCCTTTTGACTCCAATTCAACGATAGCGGTGAATATGTCGGTGGCCCGGTTGAACAGAGCGCCAGCCAGCATGGCGCCGTTGACCCGTCGACGAGCCGGGTCGGTCTGCGCCTCGTATGCCATGCGTGCCTCCTCCAGCCGCTCTCCCGGTGTGTTGATACCGGACTCAGTGTGATGGAATGTACGTCTCGTCAGGTGGTCTATCAGCAATTTACGATTGGCCAGCGTATCCTCCGGGATGGCGTAGAATCTGATCCAGTAACCATCGTAATAGATGCACTCCTTGCCTTCGCAAATCTTGCGCGTGCCGTTCTTTACCATAGTATCAATGGGCCGTCAGTAAGTGATCGGTATGTGCGGTCTGTTGGTCCAGCCTATTCCACCCTCAATCCAGCGCTACAACAATGCTTCAGGTCATTGTT
This sequence comes from Gammaproteobacteria bacterium, assembly GCA_020445405.1. Lineage (GTDB taxonomy): Bacteria > Pseudomonadota > Gammaproteobacteria > Chromatiales > Chromatiaceae > HKST-UBA178. The sequence goes on from JAGRGQ010000057.1 coordinate 2,686, forward strand.
ATGTCAGGGGATCCGACCGATACTACACTATTTTACACGGTTGGATATCGAGGTTCGCCCAGTGTGTATCGGGATCCCGATGGAAATCATTGAGCAGCGTGAGTTTACCGCTTTGTGCCGGGGGCGCGACGGCGAGAAAGTGGTGGAGACGCTGTTGATCGGCGCGCAGCCGGAGGGAACCTGGATTCTCAATTTTCTCGGCTCCGCCAGAGAGGTGCTAACACCGGAGCAGGCGCACAGCATAACGAATGCGCTGGAACTGGTTGAGGCACTGGCCAGGGGGCGCGCCGGTGTCGATCTCGATGCCCCATTTGCCGATCTGCTCGATCCCTCCAGGCCCCCCGGCGGCCTCCCGCCGCAGCGCTCAGGCAAGTAGTCGAAGTTGGCCGGTGCGGGCGTCGAGGGGGTACTGCTTATCGATCTCGGATGGTATCGCGGTTGCGTAGGCCGGGTGAGTATCAAATCCACCCGGCCACTGTCGATGCCGAGGATTTTTTGCGGAAAAGGGCCCGCCGAAGTTGCCGCCACGCTGCCGTTGATCTACAGCGTATGCGCTGTCGCTCAGGGTTGCGCTGCGGCCGAGGCGTTGGAGCAGGCGCTGAATTTGCCCGTTTCGCCGGCATACCGGAAAAGGCGAAGATTACTGGTTGCGTTCGAAACGCTGAAGGAGCACGTCTGGCGAATCGAGCTGGATTGGGCGAAATTTCTCAACCGCTCCGCCGCAAGAGAAGGCGTTGTCCGGGTGGTTTCGTTGATGAAGGATTTTCGTTCAGCGCTTTTTCCGGAGGGCGATCCGTTTACTCCGGGTGGCTACGCAGCGAGGGAGCCTGCGCCACGGTTCGATCGCGGTTTGGACGATCTGGAGCAGCTGCTGCAAGCCAGGATATTCTCCCGGCCGACGCAGAACTGGCTCAAAATCCCCGACCGCGAGGGTCTGATACAATGGAGCCGGGAGGGGCGGTCACTGGCTCAGGAATTGCTGTTGCAGGTGCAGAATTCGGGTGAGGCCGGATTGGGCCGGAACGGGGTCTCCGCATTGTCGGCGCTTGACGCGGCGTATCTGAATCGGCGGTTAACCGCCACGGATGCGGATCAGTTTGTCGCGCAGCCGGATTGGTGCGGCATGCCGATGGAGACCACTCCGTACACCCGACGCCGCAGCCATCCCATGCTGCACTCTCTGGAAAGACTTCATGGCAACGGGCTGCTGACGCGAGTGACCGCGCGCCTGGTGGAGCTGGCCGCACTGGTCGGCGAACTGCGCGCAGGAGTTGCTGACCTGGATAGCCCCGAACGGCCTGAAGACGGGAATGATACAGGCCCCGGTATCGGCATCGCGCAGCTCGAAGCCGCGCGCGGACGGCTGGTTCACCGCGTGATACTGGAGAGCGGTCGGGTGGCGGACTACCGGATACTGGCGCCCACCGAATGGAATTTCCATCCCCGGGGTGTGCTCGCAAACGGTCTGGCCGGTCTGGAGGCGGCGAGTGAGATGAGTCTGAAAAAAAAGGCCGACCTGCTGATCAATGCGATCGATCCCTGCGTCGGATATCAGCTGCGCATTCATCGGTCGGAAGGTGGCGCCGGGCCTACCCGGGAGTAGAGAATCCCGCGCTCCAGTTAAGTTGACCGGCTATAACCACCAGCAAACTTTGTCAACTGATCGGATCGAACAGGGATGCTTTCCTATTCTGCTTTCGGTCTTTCTTCTTTTGCCTCTTTTTTTTCTTTTTCCCACTGCCCGCAACGGAAATCTGAGTGACATCCGCGGATATCAGATAGGGCGTATACATCACTGTCCGGATCAACCAGGAGCCTCCCGGCAGCCTGGCCTGCTCGGTCTTGGTTCTCATCTGGGTGATCTCTTCGAAATGATCTTCTATCAATTCGTATTTGAGCTGCATATCTCTTATCGGCTCCAATCCAGAAATCGATTCAACAGGGGTCAGTCCGCGGTAAACGGGCATGCGGCAGTATAAGCAACCGGGTTCAGTTTTCGAAGCAGTGTTTTTGCGCCTTCAGATGGCGCAGACGTTCCAGCCGATCCTGGGTCGGCAGAATTCGGCTGCTCTCACGATAGTCCAGCAGATAATCGTAAGCGGCGTAGAGATAGAACACCGGCGCTGACAGGGTACCTGCCATCACCGCGGCACCCTGATAGGGATTTTCATAAAAGCCCGGTTTGTAACTGTAGGTAAGCGGCGTCAGCTGCGCCATCTCCTGCTCCAGCTCGATACAGCTCATTAACTCCTCACCGGGATAGGGGGTGGGGGATGCCGGCTGCCGGAACATCTCCACCGCCAGCAGTGGCGTGGTTTGAGTGAGCAGAATTATCAGCAACATCGGCCCCGGTTGCGGCAGGTTCATCTGGCTGTCTCTCGTATGGAATCGCTCGTTATCGGATTAGCGTCCGCAAATGGGAACACTGAAGCGGCGACCGCGGGCGCGTTACCGCAGCATGCCGCGCAGTTGGCGTGCAATTCAGAATGGACGGTAGTGCTTGCGGTGAAGCGTGCCTGCCGCCTGCAGGGCGTGCCTTAATTCACTCCAGTTCGATAATAAACTGGGGTGCCTCCATGATATGTTTTTTGACCGTACACAGCTCCATGGCACGGACGATACCGCTGCGGTATTTTTCCGGGAATCCTGTCGGCAGCGTCAGATGCAGCGCCATTCTGGTAATCATAATGCCCTTTTCGTCCCGCTCACAGACCATCTTCAGCGCCAGTCCATCAGTGGAGAGTTCCCGCTTCTGGCAGAATCCCAGTGCGAAAATCCCGGCGCAGCTGGCGATGGATGCCAGAAACAGCGCAAATGGCTCCGGGGCTGAAGCGTCTCCGCCGTGCTTCAGTGATTGATCGGTCTTGATCAGGAAATCCCCAACCCTGCTGTCGACTCTTTTCCCCCCGGGAAATTGGACGTCGATGATTTCTGTGGTCATAATTCTGGTCTCTGTAGGCTATATTAAAATGACAGGAAGTTGGGCCACTTTTGGCACTGGACAGGTGACAAGGGTGGATATTAGCAAAATCAGGATTATTGATACATGTCTGCCTGCCGGATGATTTTCGGCATTGAAACGCACGTCACTTTCCTTCGGGTTACGGCAGGTGGCATTTCAGGGGAACCGGCGGATTTGCTCCGCGCACTGGCGGAATCGGATAACCCATGCAAAACCGGTACGATCAGATCTATCTTCTCAGCGTCGATATAGAAAAGGAGATGCGCACGCTGCGTCAATGGGAGGGCGGTGTGCCTGGAACCGAGGCCCTCTCCAGCGAACTCCCTTTCTGCTACGACACGTTGATGTTCAATCAGTGGCTGCAGTGGATTTTCCTGCCGCGTATCAGGGCGGTTGTGGAAGGGGAGGCGCCGCTCCCGGAGAAGTCGGAGATTGCGCCGATGGCTGAAATCTGGGTTGAGGAGCAGAACATCGCCAGTCCGGGGTACCGTCTGCTCGAACTGATACGGGAGATGGATCGACAGATCACGGATGCGCAAAGCACGCCGTTGCGACTGATGTAGCCGGATCGCCATCCGACTCAAACCGGGTGGAGCGGTACCACGGGCTCTTCTGTCTGCGGTTTGCCGGCGTCAGCTTTTGGCTCCTTGTCCAGGTGTTTCCAGAGTTCAGCGCCCTGCCAGGGTGATGATGTTTCAGCATAGAGAGATCTTTCCAGCAGTGCGATCTCCTTTTTCAGTCCGGCATTGGCCGTTTTTTCCGCAATACCGCCCAACGTAAGGGGTGGCGCGTCCGGCCAGTAATACCCGCCCCAGGCGAGCAGTGCCCTGCCAGCCGCCTCCGGCTCGTTGCCGAGGCAGGCTGCGCGCAGTGCCCGCAGATCGGCTTTTTCCGGCTTGTTCCGGTTAGGCGTGTTGACCGAAACGACGCGGTGCACTTTTTTCGCGCGGTACCACCATGCGATCGATGTGCCCAGCCATCCCAGAGCAAAAAAGAGCGTGAGTGCGACCGGCCATGCAGCAGGCGGATAGTTGCTGGCTGATACCTGCTGCGCAGGCCGCGGTGAGGCCGACGTGGCTGGCGGAGCCGCAGCAACGGGACGCTGCTGATCTCCTGCGGCGGGGGTCACCTCGATTTGCTGTTCCGGGATAACGGCGGTCTCCATGCGGTTTTCGACCAGGTTCCACCAGTTGAGGTTAATCGCGGGCAGCGTGAAATGACCGCTGCGATTGGGCACGATGGCAACTTTGACCTGGCGTATGCCGGTTATTCCCTCCCGGCTTTCGCGGTCACGCAATAGCGGTTGATCGGGGTACTGTTTAAGCGCCGCCGGAAGCTCGATTTTTATATCCGGAAGCTGGGCTGATGTCAGGCCGTCGGCAAACAGCGTCAGCGTGCGCGTAACCGGTTCGCCGATCGTGAACTGCCTGCTGTCACGACTCCACTGCTCAACGAGCTGCAAGTTACTGCTGGGCAGCCAACTATTTCCTGCCGCCAGGGTGGGTGCAGGCTTGATCTCTATGCTGATGGGATTGGACTGTATTCTGCGGAACTGTCCGGGTGATCCGAATCTGCCGAATGGCGTGCCGCGGCGGCTGCCGGGATCTATCACCTCGCCCTGAAACAACAGGGGTTGCAGATTGAGCGTGCCGGTTTTCCGGGTAAACAGCGCATAGCGGCGCTCTACCGCGAGGTAACGGCGGCCGCCGATATGGGTTTCATACTGATCGTCTTCTCCCAGTTTTTTTATCAGAATATCGGGGTCATCGGTTTCCGGCTGGGTCAGGGTGGCATTATCGGTGGAGACTGCACGGTAGAGTTGAATGTTGAGCAGTATCTGCTCTCCCTGAAAGGCCTGTGCCGGTTCGGCCTCGACCTTCAAAAAGATATCGTCACCGCTCAAACCCGGCTGCGGGGGTGCGGCGTTCTGCACCAGAATAGATAGCGGTTTGCTGCTATCATCGCCAAGCGGTATCGCCGGGATCGTGAGTCGACCGGTGCGTCGTGCCAGCAGCTTAAGCCGCCAGCTGGTACTCCGGGTGACTTTCGCGTTGATCATCTGAATGTTCTGGCTTCGGCTCTGGCTCAAAATCTGGAAGTCCTGCTCCAGGACGCTGAAGTCCGGATCGCTGTCAGTCTGACCGTCGCTCTCCAGAATCAGTTGGAAAGATTCGTCGATGGATACCGGGTTTCGCGATAGCCTGGCTGCCAATTCGGCGCTTGCAGCGGAGCCGGAAAAAAGCAGAGCGGTGATCAGGACGAGTGATCTCAGACAGGCTTTTCGTCGCGGGCGTATAAAAGTAGACATTTGTCGCTTGGGTATCGCTGATTTCTCACCATGGCTGCCTTTCAGCCCGGCCCTGAAACTGCTGCTGATATTGAAACAGAAACTTTCGTTTGAGTAGCCCACCCGGATCATCGGGTATCTGTCGCAGCCACTGCCGGGTCACCTCATCCTCCCGTACGCGCTCACCGTCATCCGCCTGGTTACCCACGGGCGATTGATTCCGTTCTTCTCTGTCCTCCTCAGCCGTTTCGGAATCAGGGTTCACGGGGTGATCTTTATCAGGTTCCCGCTGCCCGCCGGAACCGTCTTCATGCGCTGCCAGTGATTCACCCGCGGCATCCCGCCCGGTGTCGCGGTGCTGATCGTCCGCCCGCTGCTGTGCGCCGCTCCCCCGTGTCTGTTCCTGTCCGTCATCCCGGTTCGATTGACTATCCCCTTGTTGCTGCTGCATCAGGTTTTTTATCAGGTCGAGATTGTATTCCGCGTCTTCGTCTCCTGGATTCAGCGAAAGGGATTTCTCGTACGCCCGGATCGCCTCTTGCAGTCTGCCGAGGCGGGCGAATGCGTTTCCCCTGTTATAGTAGCCGTCGGCGCTCTCGCTCTCACTGAGTGCATCCAGACTCTGCTGATACTCGCCGGCCTGATAATGGGCAGCGGAACGCCAGCGCGCGTTTCGAAACCGACGCGCTGCCTGACGCGGATCGCCGGCGGCGAAGCTGCGCGCTGCCTGCTGGTCGGGTGTGAGCCAGAGATCGCTCCACTCAAGTGCCTGGACCGGTTCTGGAAGCGGCAGCAGCAACAGTGGAAACAGTACCAGGTAACCGCGACGGAACGCGAGCGCGGCCAGTGGCAGCAGGGGGAGTAACAGCCAGGGCCCCTCATCGAACCAGCTGTCGCTGGTCAGCGTGGTCGCTGCCGTTTGCTCCAGCGGACCGGCGGTGCTCAAAGCGGCCAGCAGATAGTCGATATCCCGGTCATCGTGGGTCAGCCGGTGGTACCCGCCACCGCCTGCGGAGACGAGTTTCAGCAGCCGTTGTTCGTTGAGCCTGTCGATCACAATATCGCCATTCCGATCCTGAACAAATCCGCCTGTGACAAGCGGTATCGGACTGCCCTCCGTGGTGCCGATTCCCAGCACGTGGACGGGATAATGTGGCGAGTGGGTTTGCAGCATTGCGTTTAACGCGTCGTCATTGATGCCGTCCGTGATAAACAGCAGATGCCCATCAGCCGCCGTTGCCTGTTTGAGCAGTTCAATCCCGCGCTGCATAGCCAGATCCGGCCGGCTCCCCTGGCTGGGCATGATCTCTGTCGCGAGGCTGTTCACCAGCGAAGTGATGGTGGCGTTGTCGTCGGTGAGGGGGGTGACGATAAAAGGCTGTGCGGCATAAACGATCAAGGCTGTCTGACCCTCGCTCCGCCGCTTGAGTATATCCATCAGTTTGAACCTTGCCCGGGCCAGTCGGCTTGGCTTGATATCGGTGCCGTTCATTGAACTGGAGAGATCCAGCAGAATCACCAGCGATGACTGCTGGCGGTAAACCGGCTGCTCCAGCTTTTTCCAGCTTGGCCCGGTCAGTGCCGTTATCGCCAGTAAACCACCTACGGCAACCAGTAGATTGTGGCCGAAAGCGCTTTTTCCCCCGGGGCCGACGAGCAGGTGGGGCAGTAATCTGGGATCGCAAACTGCGCTAAGATTGGCGCCGCGCTTTCGTTTCAAGTGCCACATTGTCAGCAGCAGGAGCAGCGGTATCAGTGCGAGCAGCCATGCCGGTCGAAGCAGATGAAACTGATCCATCAGGGCCGCTCCCTTAGCAGCGGGATGGCAAGCACCAGCGAGGCCAGTATCAGCGAGCACGCCAGCGGCCAGTGGTAGAGCGACTGTACCGGTCGGAACAGCTGAGACTCCTGTTCCACAGGTTCCAGTTCATCCAGCAGTTGATAGATCTGTGCCAGCTCGGTGCTGTTTTTTGCGCGGAAGTAACGACCGCCGGTTTTATCGGCAAGCGCCTTGAGAACGCGTTCGTTCAACTCCCTGGAGGGATTGATCACCTGAGAACCGAACAGGGATCTGACAGTCATACGATCCGCGCCAATACCGATAGTGTAGATTTTCAAACCGGTGCGGGAGGCGATCTCCGCCGCCCTCTCCGGATCGACTTCTCCAGCGGTGTTGGCGCCGTCGGTCAATAGAATAAGCACCCGGCTCTGATCCGGACTGCGTTGCAGGCGTTTGATGGCAAGACCGACCGCGTCGCCGATAGCGGTCTGTTTGCCCGCCAGTCCGATTGCCGCCTCATCGAGAAGCGTTTTGACCGTTTTTCGGTCGAAAGTGAGCGGTGTCTGGAGATAGGCTTTGTCACCAAACAGAATCAAGCCTATCCGATCTCCGACGCGACGTTCGATAAAATCCCCCGCCACCCATTTGGTGGCGGTCAACCGGTCAACCCGCTCGCCCTCGATAACAAAATCACGCTCCTTCATGCTGCCTGATAGATCCACCGCCAGCATCAGGTCACGGCCGCTGAGGGGCAGCTGGACGGCTTCGCCCACCCACTGGGGTCTGGCGGCGGCCAACACCAGTAGCAGCCAGGCGGGGATTGCCAGCCACAAGCGCAGGCGCGACGGGCGGTGATTCTGCGCACCAACCGGTGCCATGAAATCCTCCAGAACCGGAACCCGAAGCGCAGCTTCACGCGCTGTTTTCCACGCTGGCATGATCCGTCGTAACGGCAGCGGCAACGGAATCAGCAGAAGCAGCCATGGCCACGCGAATGAGAGCATCATTCAACGCCGCCCTTGACCGGTGTTCGCGCTGATCCACCGCCGAATCAGACCGATGAGAGCATCCCCGTCGATCCGACAAGCCGGCTTGTAAGGCGCGTCCAGCAATATACGGCCAACCCCCTCGGTGAAAGCTTTGTCGGTACCGCCGGGCGTCAGGCTCTGATCCAGAAACCGGAGCCACTCCACACCTGTCAAGGACGCAACCTGCCGGCGTGGAAAGACGGAGATCGCCACGCGTCTGAGCAGCACGGAGAGATCGGCTATCAGCCGCTGTTCATCGCCACTTTGCTCGAACCGCGCAACAAGTTGCTGCAGCAGTATCAGGCTGTGCAGTTTCAGGCGACCTCTGCGCCTGTAGCCGATCCACGTCCGTATCACGGCTAACAGCAACAGGCAGAGCAGCATCAATCCCCACCAGCCGGGAGCGGGCGGCCACCAGCCCACCGGATCGGGGAGGTGGATATCCCGCAGCGGCAGGGCCTCCGGTGCGGGCGTCAACGCGCCTGCCTCCCAAGGCCACTTTTCAGGATAGCCGGCAGGTCATCGTCGGTGGCACACTGAAACAGATGGATGCCATGACGCCGGCAGATCTGTTCCAGATGTTTCCGCCGCGCCTGATACTGCTCCCGATGCGCCTGACGACGGGCCCGGTCGGTACTGTCGATAGCGACAAATCGGCCGCCGTCGCTCAACGAATACTTCCCCGCCAGCGGTAATTCCGCTTCCAGTGGATCGAACACCCGAAGCAGAACCAGGTCGTTGTGACGAGCCAGTGAGGTCAGATGCGTTTCGCTTTGGGTGTCAAGATCCCGGAAATCGCTGATCAGGAATATCAGGGAACCGGGGCGCGTAACCCGATTCACACGTATCAGGGCATTTCTGGCGGCGTCGCACCGCTGCTCGGGCAGGCTGGCAGGCGACGCCTGCTGCGAATAATCGGCCAGCAGGCCGATGAGGCTCAGTGCGGTGCGGTCACCTTTTCCTGGCCGCAACTCCCGATGACCCTGCTCGGAGAAAAAAAGCCCGCTCAGCCGGTCACCCAGTTTATGCGCGCTCCAGGCGATCATCGCGGCCGCCTGGCTTGCCAGCACCGATTTGAAGCAGCCCTGCGTGGCGAAGTACATCGGTGCCCGATAATCAACCCAGAGTGTCACCACCCGCTCTCTCTCCTCCCGGAACAGTTTGCTGTATGGCTGGCCCGTACGCGCGGTGATCCGCCAGTCGATGTGGCGTATTTCATCCCCTGCCTGGTAGGGGCGGGCTTCATCGAACTCCATGCCGCGTCCTCTGAGCCGGGAGAGATACGCACCAGTCGTGCGGCTGCGCACCCGAATAGCCCGCAACGGCAGACTTCCCCCCTGCCGTTTGAGGCGGATCAGGGACTCCCGGCTCACCCGCACCAGTCCATCGCCGGGCAGCGGGGTGCCATCAGGTTGCAACAGAGGGAATTTGGACATCAGGGTACCGCAACCAGCGAAAGTATCTCCGTAATGAACCGGTCCGTGGTTACGCCTTCGGCTTCCGCCTCGTAGCTGAGCAGCACCCGGTGCCTCAGCACGTCGTAGGCGAGCGATTGTATGTCTTCGGGCTTGACATAGTCGCGGCCGGCGAGCCAGGCGTGGGCACGGGCACATCGGTCGAGTGCAATTGTCGCCCGTGGACTGGCTCCGTATTCTACCCATGATGCCAGCGATGCGCTGTATCGTTCCGGCGAGCGCGTGGCCAGCACAATCTGCAACAGATACTCCTCGACCGCTTCGGCCATATGAATATCCAGTACCTGATCGCGCGCATCGAACAACGCTGCCTGATTCACCAGCAACTCCGGTACTGTGGTGTGCGCATTGCGCCGTGCCTCGTCCCGCGCGAGAAAGAGAATTTCGCGCTCTTCGTCGGCTTTCGGATAAGTGATTCTGACGTGCATCAGAAAACGGTCCAGTTGAGCTTCTGGCAGTGGGTAGGTTCCCTCCTGTTCGATCGGATTCTGCGTCGCCATCACCAGAAACAGCGCGGGCAGCGGGTAGGTTACCGAGCCGATGGTAATCTGTCTCTCCGCCATTGCTTCCAGCAGTGCGGACTGAACCTTTGCCGGAGCCCGGTTAATTTCGTCAGCGAGTATCAGGTTGTGGAACAGGGGGCCGCGCTGGAACGCGAAGCTGCCGTCCTGGGGATGGAATATCTCGGTGCCGGTAAGATCCGCGGGCAGCAGGTCCGGCGTGAATTGGATTCTGTGGAAGTCGCCGGCGATGCCGTCACCAAGCACCTTTATGGCACGGGTTTTGGCCAAACCGGGTGCCCCTTCCACCAATAGATGGCCATCCGCCAGCAGCGCGATGAGCAGACGATTGATCAGCGTCTTCTGACCGATAATCTGGCGGCTGATGTGTTGTTCCAGATTCTTTAGCTGTTCCTGTGGTGACATCGCATACAACTTCTGTTGTTGGGCGGATCGATACAAGCCAGCCTGGATTCAATGGCGCCTGACCAAGCTGATATACCCAATCGGAAAAACAATTTGTCTTGCCGGCTGAGGCGGGAATCCGGAGCAGGCACCGCCATGAGTGACGACGGATCGGGCGCTCTCCCGCATGCTGGTGCTTTTTACCTGAGCAGGTGCCAGTCCGGCCTGGAAGGGCCAATTATCACCTTTGGATGACACAGAGTCGAGACACGGGTTCCCCGCAGTCTGACCGTGAGGAATCGCTGGAAGCGCTTAATGGTAGCTTCTCATCTGACCGACGAGTATGCCTTGAACGGTCACCCTATCGGGTGAAAAGTGCATCGGCGACATGCGGCTGTTGGCCGGGTGAAGAACCACCTCACCCGGCTTTTGTTCAATACGCTTCAATGTTGCTTCAGTACCGTCAATCAGGGCAACGACGATGTCTCCATTTCGGGCCTGGTCCCGTTGCTCCACTATGATGTGGTCACCATCCAGAATACCATCCTCGATCATTGAGTCACCGCGGACCTGCAAAACATAACAGGGTCTGTCGGTGCGCAGCAGTTCGGGCACCCTGATGGTCTCGCGCTGTTCAACCGCCTCTATTGGCTGTCCGGCCGCTATATAGCCCAGAAGCGGCAGTGCGCTACTCTCTTCATCCCGAACCAGGCGCACGCCGCGCCGCTGGTTGTTCATTGGCTCCACCAGTCCCGCATCCACCAGTGCCTGAATCTGCTTGTGCAAAGAACCTTTCGAACTGAGTCCCAGTGCGCTGCATAGCTCATCCAGGGTCGGCGGGTGCTCAAAATCGTCATTGTGCCGACTCAGAAAATCGTAGATCTCGTGCTGTCGTCGCGTGAGTGATCGGTTCATCGTCCGCCCCTTTTGTTCTATATGTGTTCTATTATAGGTAGTACACACGGATTACGGAAGAGGGTGCCGCCAGGTTATCAGCGGTATTTTCCGGATTTGAGTCAAGGGTTGCAGGGTCCGTCAAATGCGACCACCCGGTTTCTGCCGGTCTGTTTGGCTTCGTATAACGCCCGGTCGGCACCTTCCAGCAGCTGCTCCGCGGAGCAGTTCTTTTGCGGAATCGTGGTTGAGGTACCCAGACTCAATGAAACGGTACCGCCGTTTCTGATATGGGGGATATTCAGTTTTTCAACCCTCGTACGGAGCTGTTCGGCGACATGAATGACACCATTCCTGTCGGTATCCGGGAGCACGATGCAGAACTCCTCCCCACCGTATCTGCAGGCAAGATCGTTGCCTCGACTGATAGTATTCTTCAGCGCATCAGCCACCTTTTTGAGGCAGTTATCACCGGCAATATGTCCGTAATGGTCGTTGTAGGCTTTAAAATGGTCGAGGTCTGCCATGATGACCGAGAGCGGGGAGAGCGTTCGCGTACAGCGGGCTATCTCCAGACCCAGATGCCGGTCCAGCAGTCTGCGGTTTGCCAGGCCGGTCAGGCCGTCAACCTCGGCCAGGCGTTGCAGAACACTGTTCGCTTCTTCCAGATCTCTGGAGAGCGCGATCAATTTGTGACGCATGGTTGCGATGCGCTGCATCGCGACCAGTTTGGCCTTGAGAATGGTTTCATTCACCGGTTTGGTGAGATAATCGTCACCGCCGGCTTCGATACCGGCTGCAACATCGCCTGGTTCAGCGCGCGTGCTGAGAAATATGATCGGGACCCAGTCATTATCGATGGCTCTGATTTTCGTCGCCGCCCGGTATCCATCCATGACCGGCATCACCACGTCCATCAGTATCAGATCCGGATGTTCCCGCAGGTATTTGTCAACAGCCTGTTCGCCGTTTTCACAGCAGATGACGTTGTGACCGAACTCCTCCAGGATTGCGGTCATCAACATGCGCATGGTTTGCGTGTCATCAACGAGCAGAATTTTCATTTAGGCAGGCGTAATCATCCGGCAGATCCGCAAATCCCCCGGCACAAATTGGATCAATCTTACTTTCTTATTCATAAGATCTTATTATAGATTGGTGGTGGGATCGGATCCGTTTAACTGCTGAAAATAGTTTGACCAGGGTCAAAGCGGGTCGAAATAAAATCCAGCTTCAAACAGCACGAGTTAAGGATCGCAGGAACTGTCGTTCCGGGGGTGTGACTGCAAAAATTCCTGTCGCCATGCGCCACAGGTTCCCGTGTTGTACGCGGCCCGCAGTTGTGAAAAGCACATTCATACAAATGTCGAAAGTGCATACTTTACCCGTTTGTACTCCTGCCGCAGTGGCCCGAGAAGGTTCTCCGTCCGGTTGAGATTTGAGCACCTGGCCGTCACTTCCAACTCCCGCGCCAGAGTCGACAACCTGCCCGCACCGATATTTGCGGCGGCCGATTTCAGGCTGTGCGCGTGCCGTTCTATCTCCTCTATCCGGCGACCGGAGACAGAATTGTCAAGTTGATCCAAAATGGTGTCGGCACTCTCATTAAAGGCCTGGAATAGATCACCGAAGTCTTCCCCCATCTCCTCGCGCAGGCGACGCAGGCGACGGTCGTCAATGGCGGCAGAGGCAGTATCAACGCCGCTTGATGGAGACGGATTTGCATGCGAAACCGGTGAACGCTGCTGTCGTTGAATTTTGGCGCTGGTGCCTGTCAGCCACTTGTCGATAACTTCGATAAGCTGGATTCGGTCAATCGGCTTGCTCAGATATCCGTCCATACCGGCTTTGCGATAGCGTTCGGGATCCAGGTCTTCCAGTCTGTTCGCGGTAAGGGCGATGATCGGCACATGCGGGCCATCGGGGTTTTGACTGCGAATCTGCGCGGTAGCGTCAAAGCCATCCATCACCGGCATGTTGCAGTCCATGAAAACCAGGTCATAACGGCGGCCACCGAAGCGTTCGACGGCTTCGAGTCCATGCTGCGCAATATCAACTTCCAGTCCCAGATTGGTCAAAAGTGCGGCGGCGATTTTCTGGTTTGCAGGAACGTCCTCGACCAGTAGTACAGTGCCGGATACCGGATTTCCGACTGGCGGTGATTCGGCGTATCTGTTTGCACTGCCCGGGTCGCTGATCGGAAACCGCAGTCTGAACCAGAAATCAGAGCCCGTCCCCTCGCTGCTGTCCACACCGATTTCACCGTTCATCAGTTCCACCAGCTGTCTGCAGATGGCAAGTCCCAGGCCGGTTCCGCCATATTTGCGCGTGGTGGACGCATCCGCCTGGGAAAACGATTGAAACAGGCGGCTCTGGGCCTCAGCAGAGATACCAATGCCGGTATCTTTAACGGAGAAGCTTAGATCGGCGCCATCTGATTCGGAACCGTTCGAACGGACGCTCAGCGCAACCCTTCCCGTCTCGGTGAATTTGATTGAGTTGGACACCAGGTTCAGCAGAATCTGCCTGATCCGACCCGCATCGGCGAGCACATAACGGGGGCATTCGGCAGGATAGTCCAACGAGAGCTCCAGGCACTTCTGTGTGGCTTTGGAGGCGAGCAGGCGCACCACGTCGCGGCAAATCTGTCTGATATCGCACGGCAGTATCTCAAGCGACATCTTGCCGGCGCCCATCTTGGAATAGTCCAGGATGTCATCGATGATCGACAATAGAAATTTCCCGGATTGATAGATAGTGTCCAGATAGTCCCGCTGTTCACCGTTCAGTTCAGTCTCCGCCAGAAGTTGCGCCATACCCAGAACGCCGTTCATGGGCGTGCGTATTTCGTGACTCATCACCGCCAGAAAGTCGCTTTTTGCCCGACTTGCAGCCTCCGCCTCCTCCTTCGCCTTGATCAGATCGGCATGATACTGGCGGCGCAGTATGCCCATGCTGAGTATGCTGCTTATCTGCAACAGATACTGCTGTTCGAAGCTCCGTTCGATGTGTCCCCCGGACAGATAAAGTATCAGCACCATATCCACCCGCTTCCCCTGAGGTACAGGCATGACGTAGAGGCAGCGGTCCGGACCGGCATGTTTATTGTCCGCAATAAACAGGATCTCTCTGGAGTCGGCCGCATCGCTGCAAAACTGGCACAACCGGGAGACGTCGGACACATCCGGCGAGGCATCACCAGGGTGTTTTATGGTGAGTATTTTTTCAAAATTACCTGCGTGATCATCGGTCATGGAACGCATCACGAACTGGGCATCGATCAAATCACCGGGTCTGGGATACGAAGCGGTTATGGTGTGCAACGATATTTTCAGGAAATCCTCGATCCCGGTAGGATCCAGGGTCTGTCTCAACAGGGTGGCCAGCAGATGCTCTTCAGCCGCTTTCTGTTCGGCTTTCTCGCGGGCGTCCTGTCGCAACCGCTCCGCGGCCAGTTGTTCCGATATGTCGTGCATGGAAGTGGAGAAATACTGATTGCCGTCCAGTATCGCAGCGTGTTTCAACACGGTCTGGGACACCGGCAGCTCTTCCGCTGATGCGCATCTGACGCTGTTGGTTCCCTTCCATATCCCCCTGAGAAAAGCCGTGGGAACCGCATGATTCAACAGCTGGTCGAGTTGCGATTCGGGAAAGATCTCGCGCACGGTCATACCTGCGAAACCGAGATTCGGGTCTCGCCCCAGAAGCTTGATCAGCGCCGAATTGGCGAACAGAATGTTGCCTTCCAGATCAAAGGTGGCAATCAGTTCGGGACTGCTTTGAATGATGCTGGCGAGTCGCGCCTGCTCCTCCTGATTGTGGACCCTGTCGGTAATATCCTGCACCGTGCCGATTACATACTGCGTGGTTCCCTCCGGATTCCGCCGGGGCTGGCCCAGGATATGGATGAAACTCGGAGATCTGTCGTTACGTGTAATACGGTGGACGATATTCAGCCTGCTGCCTTCTCTGATCGATTTCAACATTGCCCGGTTCAGCATTTTCCGGTCATCGGGATGAGTGGCGTTCAGATAGTGCTGAAAGGAGGCGCTCAGGGAGCTTTGGTCGGTTCCGATGATGCGGTAGACTTCGTCAGACCAGTACAGCATGTTGGATTGCAAATTCCAGATCCAGTGACCGATCTTGGCCAGCGCTTCCACCTGGTTGATCAGATCACCCGAGTGATTGTCAATCACCGATTTTATTCGTCCTGGCGAGGTCGTCACAGCTTGATCCAAGCGTCTAGTCATTCACCCACGAAAAGACCGCTCTAACCCTGTTCCCGGCGTCCTCGTATTCAACTGAATCGCAAAGTTCCCTGACCAGTGCGATACCTCTACCGGAAAATTGTGTAGAGGGCGGCAGTTCGTGTGACAGGTAATCGCTGTAATCAAAGCCCGGCCCGCTGTCCTCGACCTGAATAACAACGCTTCCGCCGTTGGTCACCTGGTGGGTGCTGATCAGTATCCTGATATAGCCATCTTCGAGCGCGCCGAGCCTGGTATCTCTTTCCGCGAAATATCCCGCGAAACCCTCCGCCGATTGTTTGAGGTTGGACCTTAATCCCAGCACCCCGTGATCCAATGCATTGATGTAGAGTTCCGTTAGTATCGTGTATAAAAACCGTTGCTGATTCTGGATACCTGCCATCTCCTGCAATTGATTGATAATCTGCGGAATGGGATCGGTTTTTCGCAGGCGTGCACCGGCCAGCTTGATGGTGAATTCCATCGCTTCATCGGTGTTGTTCCGCTCTGTGGAAGTTGCTTTGGTCTGCCTGGACTGGACCGGCGGAAGACGTTTCCAGTCGGAGAGAACTTCCGGTTCGCAGGGGATCACCGCCAGGCTGATATCATCGTCCTGCGGCGCGTCCAGGCAGAAAGTCCTCAGCGATCCGGTGATCCTTTCGATCAGGTCCAGAGCGGATGTGGAATTCTGTATCGCGGAATCGAGACGGGGCTGGCCAAAATACTCCTCGTTCGGGCTTCTCGCCTCCAATACCCCGTCACTGACCAGTATCACGCTATCTCCCCGGCTGACGGAAAAGGACTGAATCGCCTCTTCGTAGGTGGCATCCGACACGATTCCCAAAGGCAGGTTATTGGAGACAAACCGGTATTTGATGAGGCCGGTTGTGCCGTCGATCAGCAGCACATCCGGCATACCGCAGTTGCATACGGTGATATGATCCAGTGTGTGGTTCAGTGACACGAACTGCACCGCGAAAAACATACCGGTGGGCAGCAGGCTGCTTAATTTGCGGTTGATTCCCGCCAGAATCTGTTGGGGGGAAAAACCTTTTTGGGTCATGGCACGGAATGTCTCCGATACTGGAAGCGCACCGATCGCGGCTGCCAGTCCATGACCGGTGAAATCGCCCAGCAGGATGTTGAGATCGCCGGAAGGCTCGTAGGCGCTTAACAGTACGTCACCGCTGAAGACGGCCGCCGGTTGCAGCAATGTACGCAGCTGATCCATGGCGACATTGCCCGCGATCACCGCTCCGCTGAATACGCTTTCCGCCATCTCTTCGTCCTTTTTCATCTGGGCGTAGAGCGTGCCGAGTCTTTTATGCAGGCGGCTGATCCTTTCCATGGATAAAACCTTAGCCTTAAGCACCGTATGGTTGAACGGTTTGGTTAAAAAGTCGTCTCCGCCCACCTCGATGCAGTGGGACAGAACAGACTCATCGGTCCGTGCGGTAAGAAAAATAATGGGGACGAATTTGATGGTTTCGATTTCACGCATGCGTCTAACCGCTTCGTGACCATCCATTACCGGCATCATGACATCCATGAACACCATATCCGGTTGCTCGGTACAAAACAGATCCAGAGCCTGCGCACCGTTTTCAGCCTGGATGACGGAGTAGCCGATTTTCTTCAGAAACGACTTCAGGATGATGCGGTTGGACAGTTCATCATCCACGATAAGCGCTCTTTTCTCGGGTACAGGCTCGTGCTGCTCACGCAGCGCAGCACTGTACTCATGGGTGACAGCATGCATTGTCTGGACTCTCGTTCTGGGATGAGAAAAACGTTTCAGACTGTTTCGGCTGGAAACGTGTAAACTTGATAAACCTGCAAGGTATCCTGAAGCCCGGTGGACGGGTATTGGCACCAGCCCCTGGCACGCGACTGCCTCACTGCGAGTGCCACAATCTTTTCCGCAAGATACCATGTCGGAGATTGGTACCTTTCCGGTTTCCACCAGGGGAGGGGAAGGGTGTTCTGCGTCCCGGCCGGAGGCGTACGCTGAATGTCACGGAATTGGCAGCGAGTACGCTATGCGTGCAGTTGGAGGCTGTATTCCTATATGCGGGTCGCTCCGGCCTGGAGTTCCCCGATCAACAGATGGGATCGGCGCTTCTTCGCATGTCGTTGCTGTTACACCGCATTGCCGGGCGGAAGCGGGCTGCGCTGACTACCTTTTACAACTCAATCCAGATTGATCAATTTACTATAGAAATAGTATGGTTGAATGGGAAATACCGTCCATACTAAAAATATGAACCGGTTTAGATACTTATCTATTATTTTACTAGGTCAAAGGCGGCAGGATCAGCACTGTTCGGACCATCTGGGATGGTAGTGGGAGAGGTGGATTGCGAGAACGGTGCTGCTGATTTGCCCAGGATCCCCACCGGTGTCAGATGGGTAATACCGAAGGAGCTGAGGGAGAAACAATTCTTTCAATCAGAAGATTGCTTCTGCGCCGTTCTCTGCGGCGTCGATTGACAATGGCAATGTTGTCGGAGTCTGCGAGGTTCACCCGCCGCTCCTTGATGTCGGAACGGCTGCGATAGATCCTGGGTTTCAGGCGGGTACCGAGCAGATGGCATCCGTTGAGCTGTTTGATCAGCGCCTCACCGGTTATATCATCGTCCACATAAGCCAATCCCTGATATTGAACGAGTCTGCTCTCGGGGTCTTTGATGCGCAGGATTTCGCATTTTTCCAGGCGACCCTTTCTTCTGAAAACCGGCAACAGCCATACGTTTTTCATGCAGGAGGAAATATAATCATGCAACTTCTCAGGGCTTGTGCTCTCGCCCACATCGGGAATCAGGATAATCATCGAATCGATACCATGCCGGGCCCATCAATTGTTCTGTATGCGTTCCCTCGCCGCTACTGCCAGTCCGAATCAAACCAACCGGATTTTTATTCTGGCAGATTCTTGAGTTTATAGTACAGGAGGCCATCCGATGCAAAAACTATCTGTCGGTTGCGGGTGACGGCGGCTTATAATGTTCGTGGTCAGTCGTTTTCCTGTTGTTTTCAGGCGGCACATCGGCGTGTCTGCTGTAGTGGATACTGTTTTAATCTGAAGAGGTAGACTATGCCGGAAGAGGAGACAGTCATCGATCTGATTCGTCACGGTGAGCCGGTCGGCGGCGTGCTGATTCGCGGGCAGAGAGATGATCCGCTGAGCGAAAAAGGTTGGAATCAGATGTGGTCAGCGGTGAACGGTGGCCCGCACTGGCAACACATTATCGCCTCCCCGTTGTTGCGTTGTGCAAATTTTGCGCGCGATCTGGGGGAGAGGCTGAACATACCTGTCACGCTGGAGACCCGCCTTGGCGAAATTGGCTTTGGCGATTGGGAGGGTGTGGAACCGGCAAGTCTGTACCGGAATTGTCCCGAAGCCATAGAAAACTTCTGGGCGAACCCGGTAATCCATCCTCCACCGGGTGGCGAACCCTTTACCAGCTTTCAGACACGCGTCAACCAGGCTCTGGATACGATCCTTTGCGATTATGCGGGAAAGCACCTGCTGGTGGTTGCCCATGGCGGCGTGATTCGCGTGATTATCGCCCAGGTGCTGGGGATGCCTTTCGGGAATATATTCCGTATGGATGTGCCTTATGCTGCAGCCAGCAGGATCGTCGTCGAGCGCGCCAGACCCAGGCTCAGCTTTCATTGCGGCAGCTTCTGAATTCTGCCGGATTTTCAGCTTGAACCGGGATTCTCCGACCGGCCGGTTTTCGACCAGGTAAGCGCGAACGCATCCATCAACGAACCCCCTTTCCGACGCATTCTGACACCGTAGGCCTTTTCCAGATTGGCGTCGTTGATGACCGACTCCGGCGCGCCGGTGTCCAGCGTCCGGCCCCGGTGCAGGAGCTGCAGACGGTCGCAATAATGAACTGCAAGCCTCAGATCGTGCAATACCACCAGTGCCGCACCGCCTTCGTTGCAATGCTGTCGGAGCAGATCCATCACCTCGAGTTGATGAGAGAGATCGAGTGCGGCGACAGGCTCATCCGCCAGCAGTATCCTGGACTCCACCGCCAACGCCCTGGCAAGCAGAACCCGCGCCTTTTCTCCGCCGGACAGGGTGGTAAAGGGACGTTCCGAGAGGGCGAGCAGGTCAGTCCGTCGCAGCGACCGTTCAATTATTCGCCGATCTTCGGCGCTGACAGTTCGCCAGCTGCTCAGATGAGGCAGGCGGCCCAGCGCGACCACTCGCTCGACGTTGATGGGCCAGTGCGCGGTGCCGGTCTGGGCGAGATAGGCGATCGTGCGCGCCCGCACCGGGCCGGGCAGCGCGCTCAACGGCCGGCCATCGATCAACAGTTCGCCTGCCGAGGGTTTCACTATCGCGGCGATGACTTTCAACAAGCTGCTCTTTCCGGCGCCATTGGGGCCGATCAGACCCAGCATCTCTCCGGCTTTCAGCTGCAGCGAAATACCGTCCAGGATAGGCTGGCCGCCCAGAACCAGGGAGAGGCTGCTTGCATCTATCAGATTCATGTCTGCCAGCGCCGGCTCCTGACTATCAGAAAGAGAAAAAACGGGGCACCGACCAGTGAGGTGAGTACGCCGACCTTGATTTCGGTCCCGGCTGGAAACAGACGCACACCGATATCGGCGCAGAGCAACAGTATGGC
>JAGRGQ010000058.1 GCA_020445405.1 Gammaproteobacteria bacterium
TGAGAATAGCGCGGTGCAACAATGCACCAATTGGCGGTTGATGTTGACCATGCTTGCACCGATCCCTTTGGGTTCCATGCAGAAACAGTGGCGCCTGCGCGTTTAGCAGACAGGCTGTGTGGTCATCGTAATCGACTGCTGGGCAGGCAAGTGTTGACCTGTGACTCGCAGTGGGACTTCCGGAGTTCACCGGATCGGGCGGCAGAGGCATCAGCTGCTTGATACGATCTTCTTCCCGGTATGGTCCAGACACTTCTGAACTTCGCTGCCATCGAGTACCTGCCCTGATTTCGCCTTGAGTGTCAGACGAATGTTTCCGTTCACCGTCTCGATGTTCAAAGCGTCGAGTTTTTCGTACTCGTTCGTCGGGCAAGAGCACCGGCCTTGCTGACACGCCTTGAACCCGGCGAGCAGTTGCTCCTGTTGCCCCGAAATATCCGAGACTTCGATAGTCAGTCCTTCAGAATTGGATTTGATAATGCGTTTCATGTCGCTCAACCGCCGATGCCATCTTTGCCTGGACCGTATCGCAGGCGATACCCGGAGGCGGCAGAAGACCGGATTCGGGTTGCCATCGGACCAATCTGTCCCCCTCAATCGTTGATTTGCAATTGTAATTGGCCTGCTTCAGAAAATGAACAACTGCTGGAAAAACTGTCGCCGCACCAGGTTACCACCGCTCTAACTCCGCGTAATCCGCAGAAAAACCACTCCGGGCAACACTTCTGGTCGAACCTTTTACGGGGGCGGTGATTCAAGTGTTTATCGTGACATTATTCCGATATTTCAGAGACTTATATTTTCATATAAAAAAATCAATTAGAAACGGTCGGTTGGAACCATTTAGGGTGCGATTACAACTCTCGTCGAGAGTCGCGTCGGTACTTTTTACCTGGAATTGTGATTGAGCTTCTCAGAGGCGAGAGTTTGCCTTTTAATCTGTATGACCACGTGGGGCTGCAGCGATACCGCCAAGCCTAAATCCCGATGGGCGACGTGCGACGTGCATTTCCGCAGAAACAGCACGACCAAATGAAAACACAGGCCCATATTCGGTGATCGACAGCTATTGTGGGGCGATTCCTCCTCAGAATGTCGTTCGCCTGTTGACCGGAGGCCGCTGATGGGCGACTCCATTAATCGCCGTCAGCTTCGACCATGTATACGGTATCCGCTAATGCTCCTCTGATCGGATCAATCCAATCAGCCGCGGTAAGCACTATACTGAGAATGCGCAGGCGTAAGTTATCTATTCTTTCAATATCGCTGAAATCAGGGCGTTTCATCTGCTCCTTATAGGCTGCGAGAAATTCCCCGAATGCACGCTCATGGACATTGCTCATATCCATAAACAGATAAGGGGGTGACAGCGAGGTTGCCTCACTTACCGGACGCGGGTAGGTGAAGAGATAGGGACCGCGCGAAAGATCCGTACCGCACACTTTACGCAGCAGCTGTGTCGGCGTATCGCATACCCGCGCCAGCAGCTTCCTTGCAAGTGTGTGATTGTAGTAGTCGGCCAGAAAAAGATCGCTGGGTGGGGCCGAGCCGTCGGAAACCAGTGGTATCAATGAGGCGGTTTTTTCAGGTCGTGTCGGCAAATAAATTATATTCAATCTATCATTGCTGATGCCGCTGATCTCGACAAAACTCGTTGTCTTGAACAGTTCGATCAATATGCGTTCGGAGCGCGCAGAACTGAACGGCATTAACAGGTAGGTATAAAGCCCATATCCCGGTTTCTCTGTTGCCGCCCTGTACAGGTAGTCGTAAGCGCTTCCCAATATTGGTTGCGAGTGATGACCTCCAATCGCTGCGCCAAAGAGCCCACCCAACATGTCCAGACCGCCGAATAAACCACCCAAAGTCCTGGTCCGGGCAGGTAGCATGCAATCGACCATATCGTCAGGCAGAGCGTCTTTATGCGCGATAAACGTGCCGCCTCGGATCTCGCACGCCTTTTTTGTGCTTTTTATGTACCGGCTACCCGATCGGGCGACGCTGTTATCGACCTGTTCCGTCTTATCCTCCATAGTGGAGGATTCAGAAAGGGGTGTATTAACCGAATCTTGGGCTATTGCGGCTTTTTCATTTGATGACTTTGAAGCACACCCGATGGTGAGTGACATCGATAACAAGAGTGCCAACGATTCCCTGATCACCCACTATCTCCGATCATGCCAAACTGCTCTCCACAAGCCACGAATCGTGCTTGCAATCAATACCCCAACGATCAGGAACAATATTGCCAGACTGAAGTCGATTTCCACTCTTGGATATACCAATGAGAACAAGGTGCCGAGAACGAGGGACATTAAAATACCGGTCAGTATCAAAATCAGTGAGCCCTTCAGTTGATGCAGTAAACCGCTACTTCCGGTAGAAAACGCGTTACGCCCGTGCAATCGCGCCACGGCTTCACTTACCTCTGCTGCAATATTGCCTTCGGGCTCCAGAATGGTTACCGCGCTTAGATAGGCAGGTATTGCTTCGACAGGGGTTGCTTCCACCAAAACGGGAATCACCCGGTTTTTCGGGTGCGCCCACTTCTGACGGGCAAACTTGAGCTCAGTCAACGTGTACCTTCCTTCCTTGACGGATTGAGGGCTTATCAGGAAAACCATCCCCTCGGCAGCATCGATGCTTTCGCGAAGTTGCTGATTGTAGTTATTCCCGGGATTTAGATTGGATCTGTCGTAAAAAACGGTGTGACCGGCGCCCACGAGCGCCAAATGGATCTTCTCGGCAATGTCGCCGTTCTCACTGGCATAGGAAAGAAAAAGCTTCATTCCTTGAGTTCATCCCGTCACATGGAATTGACATATTCGGACATCGATCGCTTATTCCGTTGACATTTAATGTATGACTGTTTTGGACCCTATGGTCCATGGCCTGTTCTCAATATTAATATAACAAAAAATATAAGCATCCTTTTAGCCAAAGAAGACAGTATATGGCATACCCGTTCATCCCATTCGTTTCCCTGATCGCGCAGAATTCCTGTTGAACTCAGCCGACGCCACTTCGCTGTTTCCACACTTACCATCCGTCTTCGGCAATTAATGGCCGCGGCCCGAAAAAGGGGTCGGTGACAAAACGCAATCATTATCATTTGTCGCCGACCCCTTTAATCACGGTGACGCCTGCCCGGCTGCTGGTCTTAACCGGGGCCGCACTGCATAATAGCGAGCCTGAATCATTCGGCCATGAGAATGGAAACATCAACCTAAAGGAAATCGTGATGAGCAGAGTAGTGAGACAGACCTACCGCGCCTTCGGGCTTCTGTTGCTGGCACTGGTGCTGGCGGCGCCGCAGGTGTCGGCCGATTCCGCACCGCCGAAGCTGGCCGGTATCCTGCAGCGGGGCGAACTGGTGCTCGGCACCGCGGCCAACATGCCGCCGATGACCCACACCAGAGCGGATGGCCGGGTGGTGGGGCTGGACATAGATATCGCCCGGCTGATGGCCAACGCTATGGGAGTCAAACTGAACATACGTGTCATGCCTTTCGAGCGGCTGCTGCCGGCACTGCAACAAGGTGAAGTGGATGTGGTGATCTCCAACATGACCATGAATCCCAAGCGGAACCTGCAGGTTGCCTTTGTCGGTCCCTATCTAACGTCCGGGAAGTGCATCGTCACCAAACGCGAGGATCTGGCGCGTGCCAAGGAGGGGGGCGATCTCAATGTTCCCGAGACCCGGCTTGCCGCGCTCAAAGGTTCGACCAGTGCGGATTTTGCCAAAAAGCTCTTCCCCAACGCGACGTTGACGCTGGTGGATGATCACGACTCGGCAATCAAGCTGATTCAGCAGGACGAGATCGGCGGCCTGATCACTGATCATCCGATTTGCCAGTCCGTATTGGCGCGCTATCCGGATGCGGGTTTCGTCTCTCTGTTTTCACTGTTGACCTACGAACCGATCGGAATCGCGCTGCCGGGAACCGACCCGCTCTTCATCAACTGGACGGAGAACTTTCTCGGCCGGCTTGAGGGCATGGGTCTGCTGAAGGAACTCGGCAAGCGCTGGTTGAGCGCGGAGACGCCGGAGCAATAGCGCGCAGCAGCCGCGTCAGGCGTAATGCACTTTCGCCGTGCTCTGTGCACAAGGCTCCCGTTCATCCTTCGTTCAGCTTCACGGCTTTAGCATGGCTCCGAGATCGGACCTTTTCCGATCGCTGACAAAGGAGTCAACGATGAAAAAATTAACCCTTGTGATGGGTCTGGCGGCGGTTCTGGCAACTGCCCAGATGGGAGTCGCGGCGGCACGCGGCGGCGACCAGACGGAGCATGGAAACAGCGCGCGCGGGCCGGCCGTTACCGAGAGCGGCCAGCGCGGAGGCCGGGACAGTACAGGCGGGCGCAGGAGAGGGGGTGGAGCTGAGGCGCAGGAGACGCGGCCGGCGCGTTTTGCCGACCGGGTCGACAGCCGTCAGGCGCGACAGCACGACAGAATCCACGAAGGACGAGCGGATGGAACCCTGACCCGGGGCGAGACCCGGCAGCTGCGCCGGGATCAGAAGGAGATCTCGCGTCTTGAGCGCAGGTTCGGGCACGACGGCCGGATCGACAAGCGGGAGCGGCGGATTCTGAACGATGCCCAGGATCGGGCGAGCCGACGTATCTACCGGGCCAAGCACAACGACTTCAACCGGGGCCATCGCGGCTGGCGGGAACAGAGGCACCCGGGCCACGGGCACTATCAGAAATGGTGGCGACACGGCCACCGGGCTCATGTCCGGCTCCATCAGGAAGAGCAGGTGGCCTACAGTCCCTCGTCATCTTCCACTCTTGCGCTGGATCTGCAGTTCGAGAACTTCAGTGTCGGTTTGAGCAGATCCACGCAGTTCTGACAACAGCGCCATCAGCTTTCGCAGCGCGTGGAAAAGGGGAGATCAAGGGGTCAGAACACTTGAAATTCGTTAAGCAGATAGAGTGGGGATTATTTTACGCTTGCAATTCAAGTGTTCTGACCCCTTGATCGAGCGAGAACATTAAAAAAACCAAACAACAGGAGGACGGCGCCACAGTCCTGAACGCAGGCGATCCAGGCCAAGGCCCTGTCTAGGTGCCCGATTAGCGCCGGAAAGATTACTTGGGCCAAGGATCCAGCGGCGATAGTCCGATGCGTTCTTGCGCTGGATAAAATTCACCAGCTCGAAAACGCCCTCAAGTGTTAATCGGTTTATTCCGATAAGAACATACTGGTTTAAACCCGAGGGGGCGTCGTGTACCAAGAACGCTGGCGGGATCTGCCGCTTAGAAACAAACTTCTGATTGTCTTCGCTATCCCGATGGTGCTGATGTTGTTGTCCGGGCTCTGGTCGTTCTCCAACGGGGAAGTGACGGTCAGCGATCTCGAAACCGCTAAATCGAAAGGCCTGCGCTACACTTTGCTCGCCGCGAGCATGGAACTGCACGTGGTACAGGTGCAGCAGTGGTTGACCGACATCTCGGCGACCCGGGGACAGGATGGTCTGGACGACGGCTTCAAGGAGGCCGGGATCCACTACCATGCCTTTATTGAAGGCCTCAACGAATTCCGCGCCGTGTATCTGGAGGCCGGTCGCGATACGGCGGTCCTCGACGACCTGCGGACCCGCTTCGATGACTACTACGCGATGGGCAAGCGCATGGCCGGGGCCTATATCGAAGGTGGCGCGCCCAGCGGTAATCGCATGATGGGCGACTTTGACGGCGCCGCCGAGGCCTTATCCGAGCGCCTTGCACCCTTCATCGAACAGGAACGCGGCAACGCGGCGCGGCTGCTCGAAGGGGTGATCGCCGATACCAACCGCACTGCGTGGATTACGCTGTCGATCACCAGCCTGGTCGTCGTCGTGCTGGTCGTAGTGGCGTGGTGGCTGGCAGGTTCGATCGTCGCGCCGTTACACCGGCTGGCGACTACCGTGCAAGCCGTTGAACGCGAGGGCGATCTGAGTCGGCGCGTCGGGATAAAGAGTCGCGACGAGGTCGGTCAGACCGTCGCCGCCTTCGATTCCCTGATGGGTTCGCTGCAGGACGCCGTGACGCATATCGACCTGGTCATGGGCGCCGTCGCCAGTGGCGACTTTGAACAGCGAGTCGATGTTCCGCTGCGTGGTGACCTGGACAAGCTCAAGAACAGCGTGAACTCCTCGGCTGCCAGCGTGAAATACACCATGGATGCCTTATCGGCGGTGATGTCGGCACTCTACGACGGGGATTTCTCCAAACGTATGGGTGATGAGGTTCAGGGTGAATTCCGAAGCCGCGTCAATCAGTCGATGCAACTGCTGCAATCGGCCTTCGCCGACATCAACAAGGTTATGGTGGCAATGGCCCGGGGCGACTTGTCGATGCGCGTCGAACGCCCCTTGCGCGGCCAGTTGCACGACCTGGCCGACAGCGTCAACAAATCGATGGATGCCGTCGACAAGGTTTTGACTGACCTCGGCAGGATCCAGCAGTCGATCGCTGAAGGCGATCTCTCGGTGCAGGTGCGGGCCGACTATCCGGGAGTATTCGGCGTACTCGCGGGCAGCGTCAAGTCCAGCACCGAACGCCTGCGCGGGGTTGTCGAGCGGGTACAACAGGCCAGCGGCACGATATCGAACACGACCGACTCCTTGTTGCAAGGCAATCAGCGCCTGAAACAACGCAGCGAGGAGCAGGCGAGGGCACTGGACATAACGGCCAGCTCCATGGAAGAACTGACCGGCACCGTCAAACACAACGCGGAAAATACGGGCAATGCGCGCAAATTGGCGGGCAACGCCAGTGGCGAAGCGGACCGTGGCAGCACAGTCATGCGCCAAGCCGATGGTGCGATGGGTGAGATCGTCGAAAGCTCGAAAAAGATTGCCGACATCATCGGTTTGATAGACGAGATCGCCTTCCAGACCAACCTGCTGGCCCTGAATGCCTCAGTCGAGGCAGCGCGAGCCGGGGAGCAGGGCCGCGGCTTTGCGGTGGTTGCGACCGAGGTCCGCAACCTGGCGCTACGCAGCGCCTCGGCGGCCCAGGAGATCAAGACCTTGATCAACGACAGCCTCGGCAAGATCGAAAACGGTGCCGAACTGGTGCGCAACTCCGCCAACTCGCTGGAAAGCATCATGCAGCAGGTAGAAAAACTCTCAGTCGTGATCGACGAAATCGCTACGGCGAGTAGGGAACAGGCCGCGGGCATCGAGCAGATCAACCACTCGGTGACCTCGCTGGACAGCACCACCCAGAAAAACGCAGCCCTGGCCCGCGAGGCCGAATCAGCCAGTGCGACCATGGGAGAGCAATCCGCAACCCTGGCCGAACTGGTAGGCTTCTTCCGCCTTTGATGCGATTAAAAAATTGGGGTCAGAGTAAAAACTCCGGCTTTCTGTCATCAACATCAAGCCGGACTTTCGGCGCTGGCCCGCCCTTGAGCGGTCTCAGCCTGACGTCATATTCGAGAGGCCTTATCGCGTTTCCGGCGTCGCCAGTAGATGTATATGATTGGCCATGAAAGTCGGGGCTTGTATCGTCATCCCGTTCTTTTTCGATACCTCAACGAGTCATTGCAGGTAGGCGGCATGGTTCTCGTCCGACGCAAAGCATGGTTGTCGGTTGTTACTCCGCTGAATGATGTGTTGATGAGTGCCGGGGAGGCAGGTTCTCGGTAGCCTTGCCATCGCGATCTTCCCTGATCGATGGATTTATGGGCAGACAGTTTGGCGCAAGCTCGCACTGATGGAGTTTTTACGCTGACCCCAAATACTCTACGGGGTCGCCTGTACCTAGGCCGGATTTCAAGTGCTCTGACCCCTTGATTCCTTGATTCCTTGATTCATAGCCGTTCGACCTGTACCTCGACCTGCATTTTGGGTTTGGGTTTCAACGGACCGATAAAGGAACCCGATACGGGCGGGATAGCCTCGGGGTGACGGTGCACGGCGACGGCAATATGATCTTCGCCGACCAGCTGTCCGCTGGTGGAATCAAAGCCCACCCAACCGGCGCCAGGCAGATAGACCTCGGCCCAGGCATGCGTGGTTGCAACGTCCTCGACCGCGGCGGTGGATACCAGGTAACCGCTGACAAAGCGGCTGGCCAGCCCGAAATGCCGGCACGCCTCGATAAACAGCGTTGCCAGGTCGCGGCAGGAGCCCTTGCCGCTGGACAGGGTTTGTTCCGGTGACTGCACTCCCGGTTCATTGCGTACCTTATATTCGATGTTGTCGACGATGGTCTGATTGAGTTTGTTGAAAAAGGCCATGGTCTCGATTTGCTGGTCTGCCTGCCAAAGCCTGTCCAGCCACGTGCTGAAGATTTCCGGTTTTTCCGGAAAGACCGCTGTCTGGTAAGGCACCAGGTCGGTTTGTTCCATCGGGTCATAGGCGAAGGGGAATTGCCGAACCTCATCCGCCAGTTCCACGGTGGCGATATTCGACTGGTAATGTTCGACCACGACGATACTGACGATTTCCAGTTTATCCGCGGATTCGCCGAAGTCGACGATGGCGACCGAATTACCATAGACGTCGCGCTGCCAGTGGATTCTATAGGCCGGCGTGATGTGCAGTTCCGAGGCCTCAATGCGAATGTCATGCCCCTCACGCGGCCGCACGTGGAGCTTGTGTTCCAGAAAGCGGACCGGCTCTGAATACTGGTAGGTTGTTGTATGCGTGATCCTGATACGCTGCATTTTAGAACCTATCTCATAATCCCGCACGGCCGCGACCGTGGCGATTTTGGTTCGTGGCGCGACGCGGTGAGCGTGGTGTAGCCAATGCTACATGAGCGAGCCGCAACAAAGCCAGGAGCCAAAATCGCCCGGTCCCCAAGGGGTTGCGCCCGAAATGCATGCCAGCGGTGTTGCACCTCTTGCCCGTACAGCAAGTACTGTGCTGCGCGGTGCGCCTTGCTGGCATGCGTTTCGGACTGCAGCGCGGCCCGCGGGGGATTATGAGATAGGTTCTTATTTCGCTGCATATGATGGCGAGGGCGTGTCGGCTATAGTAGTACCCAAATTCGTACCGGATGTCCGGCCGCCCAATTATGCCACGTGACCAGGCTGTTCAGGTAAGAATCTTGGGTATGAGTTGATGGACGACTGTGGAAAGACGAGGCGGTGGGAAGCGTAATGAGGTCTGATCTCGACAAGGTGATTGAAAAGCACGATGCCGCCGTCGCGGCCGGCGGCGTGGAAATCTGGATTGGCGCCGAACCGACCTTTACCCTGCGGACGTCCGAGGCGCCGGAGTGGTTGTCGCAGGCCCTGGGTGGGGACAAGGAGGATTACGCCCTGCGCATGGCGCGCGAACTGTCGTTGCGGCATCCGGGCAGCGTTATCCTGCGCAGTGTCGGCCGCCAGTATGGCGGTGAAGAGAGGCCCCGCTGGTCTATCGGCTTGTTCGAACGCCGTGACGGCGTCGCCGTTTGGAACGGCCCGCCGGATCCGGTGTTTGCCGATCCGTCAACGGCGCAGGCTGGCGGCGCGCAGCGTTTCCGTGAGGCGCTTGCGCGAACCTTTAATCAGCGGCGTTGGCAATACCGCGTGTATCCGGTGGGGAACGATACTGAGCAGTGCCTGCTGGTCCGGACGGACGGTAAGGGCCTGGATGGATTCGACGCCGACGACCCACGCCTGAGGCGCTGTTCGGTGCACGACGAAAAGACACCCGACAGTGGCTTGAGCGACAGCCTGGCCGATGAGGGTTTTTTCCTGTTTGCCGTGGGTGAGGTTGAGTGCGCGCCGGGCATTACGACCGTCCGGGTGGATTTGCCGGCCTGCCGGGAAGTCGCCGGCTTTTTGGATTGTCTTGCCGTTTTAAACCAGGCGGCCAGTGCCGCTGCATTGCCCTGTTTGTTGATACAGGGTTATCCCCCGCCAGTGGACGCCTCGGTGTCCTGGACCACGATTACGCCGGACCCCGCGGTGATTGAAATCAATCAGGCGCCGCAGCCGGACCTGGCTCATTTCCAGGCCGCCGCCGGCGAGCTGTACGCGGTTGCCGGTGGACTGGGGCTGGCCCCCTATCGCCTGCAATACAATGGAACGATGTCGGATTCCGGTGGCGGTGGTCAGTTCACCGTTGGCGGGCGAACACCCGCTTCCAGCCCGTTCTTCGCGGCACCGTGGCTTTTGCCCAGGATGGTGCGCTATTTTAATCATCACCCGGCCCTGTCATACCTGTTCGCGCCGGATTACGTTGGCAGTGCCAGCCAGTCGCCGCGGGCCGACGAAGGTGTTCGCGATGCGTTTCGCGAACTCGAAGTCGCGTTGTGGCAATTGGAGCTGCGGGAGGGGGTTACGCCGGAGTTCCTTTGGGCCAGCCTCGCGCCATTCCTCGCCGATCCCTCCGGTAATTCGCATCGCAGCGAATTAAATATCGAAAAACTCTGGAATGCGGGTTTGCCGCTGCGGGGTTGTCTGGGACTGTTGGAGTTTCGCGCCTTTCGCATGCCGCATTCCCCGCGACGCGCCCTCGCGGTAGCCCTGTTGTTACGCTCGGTGGTGGCGATGCTGGCGCAGCACGATCGGGCGCAGGGCCTGCGGGACTGGGGCGACGAACTGCACGACCGTTTTGCCCTGCCGTATTATCTACGCCGGGATTTAGGTGCGGTATTGGCCGACCTGGAGCGTACCGGTTTCGGGCTCAACCCCTCGATTGCCGAGGAATTGTTTGACGATACTTATCGTTCGCGCTGGTCCGTGGACTTCGCCGGGTGTCGTCTTGAAATCGAGCAGGCTATTGAATTCTGGCCCCTGGTGGGTGATGTCGCCTCGCAGGAGCGTGGCGGTTCCCGCCTGGTCGATTCCAGTACGTTACGCCTGCAGATCACTCTACGCCGGTCGGGTGAGGATCCGGTGGCGCTGGACGGCTGGCAATTGCGCAGCGGCGATTACGACATACCGTTGATGACCGAGGAGGAGGGCGAGTTGCGCCTGATGGGTTTGCGTTACCGGGATTTCGTGCCCTGGCGCGGCCTGCATCCGGCGATCAGGCCATTGGGTCCGGTGCTGTTAACCCTGTGTCACCCGGACCGGGGAGAGGCATTGGAGCTATCACTGCACGGTTGGCAGCCGGATGGCCTGCCATACAATGGCCTCCCGGGAGAGCTTGATGAGGCAGCGCAAAGGCGTACGGAGCGCCTTCGCAGCAGGATCGTGAGTTATGCCGATTTGCCGCCGGTAAAATCGCCGCCGGAAGATGCATTGTCGGGTTTCAGTCTTGATTTGCGGCGTCTTTGAATATTTGGGGTCAGAGTAAAAACTCCGGCTTTCTGTCATCACCACCCAACCGGGCTTTTGGCTTCGGTCCACCCTTAGGGTTCAAGAGGTCAGAGCGCTCAAGCCCAAATCCGGCGTCAACCTGCAGGGGTGGCAGGTGTTCAGTTTCAAACAGCCAGGCGTTACCGAGCTGGATCACGATTTTCTGTGGCGCAGTCCTGCTCTCTTCTCGAGCGCGGTCGGATAGGCATCTTCAACCGATCCTACTCCGAGAAGGTATTGATCGTTCGCGTCCATCCGGAGATTCTCAACGGTCAGCGGTTGCCGGAGAAGCTGATCGATGAGCAAACGATCTGGAAGCATCGGTATCGTGCCATCGTAATGGCACACAGGTCGTAATATTCTTTCTGCCCGTTTCACGGGACGTGGGAGCGCGTGGTTTCCGGATCGCGTCGATGAGCCGGTAAGAAACACTGGAGATTCACTCCTCCCGACATAAGAGCGTAAGTGCTGAAACAATACCTGCAGGCTTATGAGACATACCTGAGCGCAACGAGTACAAAGACGACACCCTGGTGCCTGCCGACGACAAAAAACGCACGGTTGCTGCAATCACACCGGTCCCCTCCTTGGTTTATTGACCCCAATCGGCGCGGCTGATATCCACCAAAGGGTAGCGAGTCCAGGCCTGGAACTCGTTAAATATATCTATAAAACAATGCATTGGTAACATGGCATCAAGTTTGCTGTTAATCGATCAACCCCGGGTGTTCCGGTGTACTAATCTCGATAATTCAGATAAGGAGACAAGTCATGATCATTGCAAACAGAACAGTTTTGAGTACCGCAGTCACCGCGCTGCTGGTCGGTGCACTGAGCACCGCGCTGCCCGCGCGCGCCGGTATCGAGCGTGCTTACCCAACCGACGGTGAGAACCGGCCCATACTATCGGGTAGCGGCGGCTGCGTGCACAGCGGGTCGTGGAAAGAGTCGATGCCCACCTGCCCGGAACCGACGGTAGTGGTGGAGGAGGGCCAGGGAAAGATCGTGTTTTCGGTCGACGATGCAGAGTTTTTCGGCTTCGATCAGGTGCAGCTCAGTGATCAGACAAAGGCGGATCTGGACGCGATGGTCGGCGCGGTTGAAAACGCGGACATGATCCACGGTGTCACGATTACCGGCCATGCGGACCGGATCGGTCCGGCACCGTACAACGAAAATCTCGCATTGCGGCGTGCCCAGGCGGTGAAAGACTATCTGGTAGCCAGGGGCATTCCGGCAGAACGCATCGAAACCCTCAGCGACGGCAGCAGCAGGCCGCTATTCACCTGTCCGCATGTAAAGAACGAACGCAAACTGATCCGCTGTCTGGCACCCAACCGGCGCGTGGACATCGAGGCCTTGTTGGCGGACACGGTCGATGTGGCGACGGTAACGCTGTCGCCAGCCGTCGAATGATCAAGGGGTCAGAACACTTGAAGTGCTACATCTCAAACGTCGGTTAAAGGGGACGTATCTATTTATCGGGCATAAATTCCGTTTTCCAAAGTCGAGATGTATCAGTGCGACTGAGACAATTCCCGGTGCTGCCGGCAGTACCGTTTAACTCTCGCAGTCCCTTCGGTTTCCACTCTCTGTAGCCCTGTTTCCCGGGTGGAACGAGGATTTTAAGAACAGCAAACAAGTCAAGGCTTCGTCACAACCGCAATGGCCGCGATTTCTCGAATCAGGGAAAAGTGCCGCTGCCAATACGGTTACCGTAAAATCGCTGGTACGGTTCAAAAAATAAATGCGTCCCCTTTTGCGCAGTAAAATCGCTGGTACGGTTCAAAAAATAAATGCGTCCCCTTTTGCGCATCCCCTTTTGCGGGAAGATTTCAAGTGTTCTGACCCCTTGATTTATATCTCGTCCAATCCCACAAACTCGAAGTTTCGGGGATCCGACGCCAGTCGCTCCAGCAACAGGCGGAGCGCATGAAGCAGATCGGGGCGCAGTCGCACGTCGTTGCCTGAAAAGTCCTGAGGATGCAGCATCACGACGGTGAACCCGTACTTCTTCATGCTGTTGTCAATCTCTCGCAGTATCTCTTGCGTCTCTGCTATCCCTTTTCCCGGTACCGGCTCCCACTGGGTCGAGGCAGCGGACGGAAGATGGACGATGCCCAGCGGATCGGGCCTGCCGCAAACGGCGCGACCCGTCGAATAGCCGCATTTATCCTTGCATTTATTGGTCTTGTCGTGCCAGCGGCAGCTGGAAGAGAGACGGGAGTAACCCAGGTCGTGGAGCAGACGCAACAGGGCGTCGTTGAATTCGTTCTGATGCGGAATATAGACATCGGGCCGTGCACCAAACAGTTGCCCGATTCTGCTGCCCGCTTGTGACAGCTCGGCCCGGGAGGTCGTCGCAGGCTGCGTCAGCAGCAGGCTCCTGCCATCGGCCCCATTCTTCGCGTGCAGGCCATGGCTGGCCAGCGTCAGCAGCGGACTGCCGTTGATGAGATCGACCAGTTGTCTGTCCTCTCCAATGTAACCACCAATGATTCCCAGTGTCAGCCTTATCCCTTTTTCGGCGAAGAGCCTTATAACGGCCTGCTGCACATCGGATAGCCACCAGTCCTGTACGTCATCGAGCCGGAAAGCAATGGCCTTTCCCGACGGTGCCTGTTGCGCGCGGCTGCTCATGCTGTCGGCAGCACCGATTTCAGGAGCGGACAGCATGGCCAGAAGCAGCAGTGCCCGATACACTGCGCTGGATGCCTTTGCCGCCGCGGAGCGCGTATCGCGCCTTGTCTGTTGTGGGAATAGATGAGCACCAGGCTTGGGCAGCTGTTTGGGTTTATAAGCCGCACTGAAGTCTGTCATGCCGCGGCGCCATCCCTTTCCTGTGCGGTAGCCCTGCGCTCGATGCTGCCCCACCATGCGATGTTCCCTTTGATCGCCTTCAACAGCGATCTGATTGCCACGATATACATGAGTTGGCGGTAAAAGAACCGTTGTGGAATCAGCCACGCGAGCAGTCCGAGCTGCTCCTTGCGTTCGAGAGCGAAGGCCAGCCCGGAGGCCAGGATATCTACCGTCAGAAAGACCAGATAGTAGATAAACAGCTGCAGCAGAGTGGCGGCCGCGGGACCTGCAGGGTCCAGGAAGCTGCGCCACCCGGCATCGGCGACCGAGGCCAGCATCAGGACATCCATGAACGGAGAGACCAGCGTCAGACCGAGCTGCAGGATCAGTATGTTGGGAATGGTAAACAGGCCGAGTCCCTTGTAGCGCTTGCGCAGCAGCGTGCCGCGGTGTTTCCAGGCCACCTGCATCACACCATAGGTCCAGCGGTAACGCTGCCTGAACAGACCGAAAACGGTTTCCGGGGCTTCGGTGAACGCGATCGCCTGCTGGTCGTATTCGATCTTATAGCCCTTGCGCAGCATCCTCAGGGTGAGGTCGGCATCCTCGGCCAGCGTATCCTGGGTAAATCCGCCGGCCTCTCGCAGCATTGTGGCGCGCCAGGCACCGATCGCGCCGGGAACCACGAAGATGCTGTTCAGCAGGGCCATGGCCCGGCGCTCCAGATTCTGGCTGACGATGTATTCCAGTGCCTGCCAGCGGGTCAGGTGATTGCTGCGGTTGCCGACCTTGATGTTGCCGGCAACTGCGGCCACCCGCGGGTCGGCGAAGTGACGCACGAACCGGTCGATGGCAACTCGCGTGAGCAGTGTGTCGGCGTCGACGGTAACGACGATATCGGCATCGGTGTGCCGGAGGGCGAAGTTCAGGGCCCTGGACTTGCCTTCGTTGGGTTTGCGCAGGATCCGCACCTGCGGATGCTGGCCGAACATGGCAGTCGCTACGGCGTAGGTGTCGTCGCTGGAGCCGTCGTCAACGACGATGATGTCGAAGTTGCGGTATTCGGATCGCAATAAGTTGGCTATGGTGCTGGCGATCACCTTTTGCTCGTTGAATGCCGCGACCACGACCGTCACCGAGGGATGGTAGTCGGTGGGGTACGATGGCTTTGTCTTGAAATACTCGTGCAGCGCAAGGATGACGATAAACAGCAGCCTTGCGAAGCTCAGCACGATGGCCGCTGCGAAGACATAGAATACAAAGGTGCTGAAACCGCCGATCAGATGGAACCCCAGGCTGTTGATCGCGGCGAGCACAGCCTCCTGATCGCCGATGGCAGGCATCAAATCGTCCCGGCTGAGACCGATCAGCTCGGGTAGACCGGAGATCTCGTAGCCCCGTTCACGTAATCCCTCGATGATCCGCGGCAGGGCGGCGATGGTCTGGCTGCGGTCGCCGCCGCCGTCGTGCAGCAGGAGCACGTTACCAAGGCCCCTGACGACATTGTCGATCGTTTGCTCGACAATCTTGTCGGCACCCGGCGTGCGCCAGTCGTCGGGGTCGACATTCATGCCCACGGTGTAGTAGCCCAGCCTGCTGGTAATGGCCAGTTGGGCGACGTGGCCCGGCGTCGCCGGCTCGACATCCTCGCCATAGGGCGGCCTGAAAAGCAGCGTGCGCCGCCCCAGATAGCTCTCCAGCAGCCGCGCGCTGGCATTGATCTCCATGCGCAGCTGGTCTGGGGTTACGGTCGAGGGCAGGGAGTGCAGAAAAGTGTGATTGCCGACCGTGTGGCCTTCGTCCACCAGGCGTCGCAGCAGCGCGGATTCGCGAACGGCGCTCTCGCCGATGACGAAAAACGTCGCCGGGGCGTTGTGACGTTTCAGGATGTCGAGAATCTGCGGCGTGTATTTGGAGTCTGGGCCGTCGTCGAACGTGATGGCGACCTGCTTCGGTGACTGTCCCCAGCGGTTGATGATATAGGGAGAGGGGTAAGTGACGATCCGCTCCTGGTCTATGGCGCCTGTTGCCGGGTCGATCCGAAGGTCTCTGCGCCCCTCCCGGGGTTCGGACGTCACTTTCAGGACCTCTCCATGACCCCGATATTCGAGATCGTAGCCATAGTGGATGCGTTCCAGTGCCCGGGCGTTTGTCGCATCCAGACGCGGGTAGGCTGCAAAGACCTCCCACACCAGCGGGTCTTCGGTGCCCAGCCGCCAGAGCGCGAATCCGCGTGGATGACGCGTCCTGCCTGATCCGGTGGACCCGTCTGTCGTTATGGGAAGCACGCTGCGCAGCTGATTGAATGCGGTGACGGCATCGAGGTACCAGACGCGGTGATCGTGCCCCGGTCGTCCCTGTACCCGAAGGTGGGGTTGAGCGCCTGTGGATCCATGGCAATCTCAGCCCCGTATTGCTTGGTAATCTTGAGGACCTCCTGAAACGACAATGTCGTTGCGCCTGCCTTGCCGTGCTGCCAGTCATAGCCGTAGCCGCCGATGCCGATCACGACCTTTTCGGCAGGCAATTCGCGCAGTGCGCGCTGAACGTGCTCGTCGAACCAGGACCGCGATGCGACCGGACCGGCATTGCTGTTGCCGGCAAATTCGTCGTAGGCCATCAGAATGACATAGTCGTTGGCCTGGCTGAGCGCGCGCAAATCGAACAACGGGTCGTCCGGCGGCACGGACTGGGAGACTTCGAGTCCGAGCGGGTGAAACACACTGTAGAGCTCTTGCATGAACGTCACCAGATGCGGCTGGGTCGGCGCCGGAATATTCTCGAAGTCGATGCTGATGCCGGCGAAACCGTTGTCGAGGACAAAATCCCGCAGCGCGACGATGAGCCTGTTCCGTGACGTCGGGTTGCGCAGCGTGCGGGCTATCAGCTCACTGTCCCAGACCATACTTTTGGAGTTGAAGTTGTTGATCAGAGGAACGATTGCGAGGTCGGGGCGCTGCTCCCTGATATGGCGCACGGTTTCCTGCATCTTGTCCGGGTCGTTTACGCCGATGATGCCGTCCGGCCCGCTCAAATACAGCCATTCGGCAACCACCTTGTCGAGCCGGGATATATTCTGTTTCAGGGAGGTGAAACTGTTGTCGTCCCAGTTGACATAGAAGCCGATCACCTCGGGCCGAACGGCTTTTCGCTCGCTGGCGTGAGATTCGGACAAACCGAAAGAAAAGGCGGCTCCGGGTGATTGGGAGACGGCATCGGAGGGCTGTTCCGGGGTCGCCGGCGGCAAATCCGGTAAATGCTGCGAGGAGGTCAGCACCAGGGTCGGAAGCCGGGGTTCGACAACGGTGCTGAAGACCAGGATGCCAAACACCAATGCCAATCCGGTGAGGATAGTCAGGCAGAGAATCTTGAAGCGCTTCCAGCGGCGGTTCTTGGCGTCGAAAAACACAGGCTGGATAATATCGTTGTTCATAACTTCTTCCGAATTTGTATCAGTGGGGGGTTTGCCGTGATCGGCTAAAGGCGGCTGAGAGTCAGCGGCATCCTCGTAAAGCTTGGTAAAGGTCTCGATTTGCCGTACTGGTACTGTGCCGTAACAGGAACTGGGATTTTGGGCTGGTA
The DNA here is from genome assembly GCA_020445405.1 of Gammaproteobacteria bacterium. Taxonomy (GTDB): domain Bacteria; phylum Pseudomonadota; class Gammaproteobacteria; order Chromatiales; family Chromatiaceae; genus HKST-UBA178. Next base: position 17,615 of record JAGRGQ010000058.1, read on the forward strand.
TCGACTGCGACTCTACGGACATATGATATCTTCATCCCGACGCAGCCGGCCAGATCCAGACCGGCCATGGTTATCGTAAACAGTGTGAAGACGATTCCAATCCGGGTCAGGGTAAGCTTCAGACGGGGAAGGTGGACTCGTGGTGGGATTTCTTCTTCGGGTGGAGTAATTCTCGTGATTGCAACGCATTGGTTCTGTACCGGGTAACCTGGTTGATTCAGTTCCAGCAGCGAAAGCAACAACTATGCCGCAGTGCGTAATTGATAGACCCGACGGGCAGTTACGGCTTGCGAACGCCGGAAGCGCGGAGGACCGGTGGGTGCTGTGTAAAGATTACTGACATGTTTCCGGGCGCCAGTGGGCAGGTTCACCGGTAAGCGTGGACCTCCGGACCGGCAACGCGGCTATACTCCCACCTTTCAACCCTGTCGTTTTAACAGCCATGCTTAGAGGTCGAACCTTGACTGCTGATGTGTCAAAGCGCTGCATTAATGTAGGGCGAAGCGCGCTGCTCACCGCAGCGTCTTCTCCGGTTTTTCTCTCTCTGGCGCTACTCTGGGGGAGTTGTCTGTCGAACGATGCCGAAGCGCAGAATACCGTTCCCTCGGGCGGGTCGACGTGGGGGGAGATGCGTTTTCCTGCGGCTCCCCAAACAGAGGAGAGGAACAATCTTCTGCTGGAGGGGGCCGTTGAACACGGCGTGGATGTTCATCGCTTCTCAAACGACGCGGTGATCGATGCTTTCGGTAAGGTCAATTACAGCGTGGACACGGAGTCGCTGGACTGGAACAGAAAGCTCAAACTGGGTACCGGTGTCAGGTTGCGCCAGGGAATATCCTCCAGCGGTGTCCTGGCAGTCGGCGTCAAGTACGAGATTGACAAGCGTTTCGTGGAGGAGACAACGCTGCACGGTTTTCAGCTTTTCAGCGAATGGTCTGGATCCTGGCAACTGACCGATGGCCAGGCGATTCCAGTACAGGCCGATTACCTGGTGAGTTTTCCCGGTACCACCTGGGGCGAGGTGAGATACCCGGCATCGCAGGAGCCGGCGGAAGAGGAGGACGTCATACTGGAGGGGGCGATCGAACAGGCTGTGGCTTTAGGCAGCTGGGAGGAACCGGGGTTGTTTAATATTTATGCCAGTCTCGATTATACGGTGGACAGTGAAGGGCTGGCCTGGAACAATTCGCTCACCTGTGCGGCAGGCGTGAGGTTGAAGATGCCGGCTGGAACCGGATGGCTGGTGCAGCTGGGCGTGGAGGCGGCACGGGAACGACGCTGGATCAGTGATCAGACCGATGATGTGCTCTTTGTCTATCTGAACTGGTCCAGCCAGTGGCATTAGTAATATTTGGGGTCAGAGTAAAAACTCCGGTTTTTGTTATCGCCACCCAGCCGGACTTTCGGCTTCGGTCCACCCTTGATCGGTCTCAACTCTGCATCAATCTCGAGACGCCTGTCGCGTTTCCGGTTTCGCCAGCAAGTGCAGGAGATTGGCCATGAAAGCTCGGGCGTGTATCGCCATCCCGTCCTTTTTCGATGCCTCCGCGAGTCGATGCGCGCAAGCGGCATGGGTTCGACGCAAAACATGGTTATCGGTTATTGCTCCGCTGGATGATGTGTTGAGGCGTGCCGGGGAGGCAGCCTCCCGGTTGCCTCGCCATGGTGATCTTCGCTGATCGATCTATTCATGGGCAGACAGTTTATTGCAGTCTCGCACTGCTGGAGTTTTTACTCTGACCCCAAATAGTTCCGGGCGGCAGCTCGCGAACACAGATTATCGGACACGTAAACGCCAGACCGTCAGCTCCGACAATGTGTGCTGAAACTTCCTGCGGGTCTCGCGGATGACGAAGGGTACGTCTGTCGGTTCACCAACCAGCTCGAAATGGCTGTCCAGCACCTCTTTCAGACCATCCAGGGTGGTGTAGTTTTCACCGGCCTGTTCCTTGAACCCACCCAGCCACTCCTGCTTCTCGGTAAACTCCTCCAGCCAGGTATAGGGCGATGCCAGGATCAACAGACCACCCGGGCGCATGCGGCCATGGATCATGCCGAGGAAACGGCGGGGTGAGTAGAGCCGGTCTATCAGGTTGCCGGCAAACACCAGGTCATAGCTGCGGTATTTCTCGTTCAGGTTGCAGGCATCCGCCTGCATGAAGCGGCAGCGTGCCGCATTCGCGGACAGGCCGAGTTCGCTCATCCGGATCTCGCGGAAACTGACCAGGTCACCCTCGTCCCGGATGCGGTAGCGTTTGATCCCTTTCTGCTGCAGCTCCACGGCCGAGGAGATGAACCGGGCGGAGAAATCGAGGGCATCCACGTGGCCGAAGTGGCCGGCCAGTTCAAAGGCGCTGCGTCCCACCGCACAGCCGATATCGAGGGCCCTGCTGTTTTCCCCCGCAATACCCGCCTGTTCCGCCCGTTCGATACAGATCTCCGCGCACGCCCTGGCGAAATTCGGCACGCCAAAATGTTCATTGCCGTAGTGGAACTCCAGGTACTGGGATACCAGCTCATCCGATTCATAGGGGTTGGATTCTATTTCGGGTTCCACATCGGATTCGATATAGCGAAAGCCGGCATGCTGGAAAAAGTGCCTCCGGAACGCATAGCGCGAGTTCCTGATGGCGTAGTTACCCGTCGAGATGAAACAGCCGCCCTTGATCAGGTTGTGCTTGCCGTCGAAGGTCGGGGTGGAAAAGTCGTCATAGACGGGGTGAACCCTGAATCCGGGAAAACCGTCGATCGGAGTCTCGGTCCATTGCCAGACATTGCCGATGACGTCATAGAACTCGCTGCCCTCCGCCGCCGAAGCCTTGAAGCGATTTACCGGGCAGGCTGATGCCCAGTATTCCAGGTTGATGTTGCCGGGAGCCTGGCTCCAGTCGGGCTGGTCCGTCCCGATGGCGTTGCGGAGGCAGTACCATTCCGCCTCGGTCGGCAGGCGGACGCCCTTTCCCGTCTGCGCCGACTTCCAGTTACAGAAGGCCTTGGCCTCCAGGTAATTTACGTCCACCGGCCAGTCCCAGGGCATGTCGATGATCCGGGTCATGGTGCGGTAGCGGTACCTGTCGCCGTCGGCCAGCCAGAATTCGGGATGGGTGGCGCGGGTGAACTGACGCCACTGCCAGCCCTCACCGGTCCAGTACTCCTCGGTCTCATAGCCACCCTGCTGCACGAAGGCCAGGTACTCGCCGTTCGAGACCAGGTATTGGCTGGCCAGGTAACTTTTGACCTCGACATTCTGCTCGCCGTACTCGTTGTCCCAGCCGTAGAGCCGGTCGTCCCGCGGTTTGCCCAGTCGCAAATGCCCGCCCTTGACCGGTAGCAGCCGGTTGCTGGGGAAATCGGCACTCATCTGTTCACATTCGGGGAACAGGGCGTCGGGCTGTACACGCTCGATCGGCAACTGTCGTATCAGCACGGAGGTGGTTTCCAGGTGAATGCGTTCATGTTCGATTCCCATCATCACGATCCACATCGGATCGTCCCAGCCCACGGGCAGGGAGATGGGGGTGTGCATTATAAAGTCGTCGACCAGTTCGCGCACCCGGTCGCGGTACGCCTTCACCTGCTGCGGTGTCGGCCATTTGTAGCTTGTTTCATCCAGATCGTCCCAGGACATCTCGTCCACACCGATCGCCAGCATGGATTCCAGCTCTGAATCGAGCCGCCTGGGGATCAGCTTGGCAACGTGCAGCTTGTTGATGAAGAAGACCGCAGTGTGGCCGTAATAGAAAATCAGCGGATGGCGCAGCGGCGTCGCCCGGGTGTAAAACGCCTCGTCCCCGACCAGGCAGTCGAAGATGCGCTCGTATAGGGTAAAGGTCTTGTGGAAGTAGTCGCGGATCTCCAGCCGCTTCTGTTCGATGTCATCTCCGGTGAGCAAAACGGTGCGGGTAACCCGCAGGTCGTCATCGGAGAGCTTGAGCGCTATTTTAGCCGGATTAGTTTTCATATGGTGATTCCAACCCTTCGTTTCCGGATTGCGTCAGTGCGCTAGACTCCCGCAGCCGACAAACCTTTGACACGGCATTGTGGGGGTCTAATGTGGTTCTTTGATTGTGGTTGGCAATGTGCAATGGGTTTGGACGTGGCTTTCACTCCGGTTTATGGTAACAGGCGAAAAAATGCGGCACCGGTGGCTCCTGATCATCATCATAGGCGATGAAAACGGCCTCCTCCAGGTTGCCGGCCCGTCTGAAGCCATCGATCTCATCCCGGTCCAGCGGCAGTGGTACGGCATCCTCCAGTTCACCCCGGTTGCGGCTGCGGCAGGAGACCAGGATTTTACCGCCGGGTGCCATCAGCGAGACCATGGCGTCCCGCGCCCGGGTGCGGTATTCGCCCGGCAGCACCTGGATGGTATTGCACTCGTAGACCAGGTCGTAGGCTTCGCGCCACGCTGGGGGACAATCAAACAGATCGGCCACCAGGTAGTCCACCCTGCTTTCCGGATAGCGCTGTCTGCATAGATCGATGGCGGCCGGAGAGATGTCGAATGCGGTCACACGATAACCATGGGCCGACAGGGCCTCGGCATCGTCACCCACGCCACAGCCGATTGCGATCGCTCTTTTACCGGCGGGGTTGACTTCATGCTTCGTCATCCAATCGAGGAGATAGGGATTGGGTTGCAGATCGGCCCAGAAGACCTTGGTGTGGTCTCCTCTGGCCCCTCTGTAAAGCGCCTCGAACCAGCCCAGGGGATCGCCCACTTCCTGGTAGGACTTCACCCAGTCCCGGTACGTCTCCGGGTCATAGATGTATTCGTCTTTATTGTCGTTCATGATCAGGCATGGGTGGAATTGCTACCGTTTTGGCACTACTTCGCCTGTGTCCCACCATCTATTGCAAACCTTTTAACGCATATGGACAGGAATTCCAGGGAGTATAGACGCCCTTTTTTATCCAGGTCCAGCAGCAGTTTACCGTTGACAGCCAGCCGCATTCAGTACAATTCTCGATATCGACGTTGAAGGGACGCTTCGGGGACGACCTCCAAGTCATTGGCGCCCGGCGCTCAACCGGCGTTGCATGATCATCGGGACGGGGCAGTTTCCCCTGCACGGTCCGATAGGTACGCAACCCCACATGCGCTCCATCGGCGTCCAGGTCCAAACCCGGTCGCCCTTTGTCAAGCCTACCCTGCGTCGTTCGACGCTGAAGTAGCGGAAGAGA
>JAGRGQ010000059.1 GCA_020445405.1 Gammaproteobacteria bacterium
ACAGGTGTTCCGTCCCGACGCAGGCCAGGAGCGTGATCAGGAGCAAAGCACAGGCACTGACGCCGAACTGATAAACCGAATACGCGCAGATCGGAAGCAACGCGTAGACCACGTTGCGCATAATCTGGTCCACACTTTGAGGCTGGCGCACGTGGGGCGACGTACGCAGTTCAATCATCGGTACCTTTTCTGCCATAAGTCTAAGCCGCTTTCTCTCTGTTTTCCCGATTGACAGCTTTGGCGATGCGGAAATACTGCACCAGGGGTATTGCTGCCGGGCATACATAGCTGCAGCAGCCGCACTCGAAGCAGTCGTTCAGATGGAAACTCTTCTCCATGGTCTCGTACTGGCGCTTCCCGGCCAGCATACCCAACTCCGCCGGATTGAGGTGAATGGGACAGGCCTTCACGCAATTCGCGCATTTGATGCAGGGCCAGACCTTCTTCGGTATCTGGGAGGATATCGCTTCCTCGGTCAGCACCAGGATCCCGGATACCCCCTTGGTCACGGGCACATCGAGAGATGCCACCGAGGTTCCCATCATCGGGCCCCCCAGGATCAACTCTCCGGCGTTGCCGTTAAAGCCCAGTTGTTCCAGTACAAAGCGCAGGGGCGTACCCAACGCCACGAGATAGTTTCCCGGCTGTTCAATGCCGGGTCCCGTGATGGTTACCACACGCTCGATCAATCCCTGACTGTGCGGCAGCAGCGCGCCAAGCTGAGCCAGGGTGGCCACGTTGTAGACACTCACGCCGACCGCCGCCGGAAAACCGCCGCTGGGCACTTCCCGGTTCAACAGGGCCTTGATCATCATCTTCTCTGCACCCTGAGGATATTTGGTCTTCATCACTCCGACAGTTATGGCGTCATATCGGGAACAGGCATCCCTGAGCCTTGCGATGGCATCAGGTTTGTTATCCTCGATGCCGATGATGGCACGTTCTGCCCCCACCGCCTTCATCGCGATCCGGATGCCTGCGAACAGATTCATCGAATACTCGAGCATGACCCGGTGATCGGTGGTGAGATAGGGTTCGCACTCACATCCATTCACCATGACCGTGTCGACGCGCTGACCCTCAGGCACGGTCATCTTGACATGTGTCGGGAAACTGGCCCCACCGAGGCCCACCATACCCGTCTCCTGTACCGCCCTGACTATCTCCGCCGGCGACATCTCGTCGATATTCTGCGGCGCATCGTACAAAATGTGCTGACTGGCACCCGAATACAGCTTGAGCTGGATCGACTCGGTCTTGGGTCCCCGGGCTGTGGGCATCAGCCCGATCTTGCTGATTACACCGGTGGCCGGAGAGTGCAGGGGCACCGACATGAATCCATCCGCTTTGGCGATGGGCTCTCCGCGCACCACCTCCTGACCCTCATGCACGATGGGGAGAGACGGCTTGCCGAAGTGCTGAGTCAGCGGAAGGACCATCTCCGGGGCGAACGGCAACCGTCGGATGACTGCGTTGTTCGTCGGCTCCTTGTACTCCGGCGGATGAATGCCATGGGAAAAAGTCGCCTTCCCAAAATGAATAAGCTTCATCAGATCCATACAAACCCACCTCGCTCCGGTGCCCGCCAATATCTGGTTACTGATATTTCTCTGCCCGCTTGATCAGTTTGTCCACTCCCTTCTCGTTCGCGTCCCAGGGCGTTCCCGGATGGATGCATTCCGCGGGACACTTCTCCGCGGAACGCACGATATCCTTATACGGGCCGCCCCTGGGGTTGGCCACAATGGCCTTCTTGTCATTGTTGTAGGCGAAGATCTTCGGATTGATGTCGATGCACTCGTCGCAGGCGGTGCATAGTGGCTGCTCTATCCACGCCGGCTCGAAGCCTTCGGCAGCGGCCACGGCCGGTGCGGCAATACCACCGGCGGCAGGAGCGGCATCCGGCGACGCAGCCAGCGCCGGCCCGCCGGCACCGCCTCCCAACATGGCAAAAAGGCCAGTCGCAAGCTTCGCTGCGGTTTCGGCGCGCACTTGATTGGCGATCGCCTCCGGATCCACTTTGTCCAGCAAACCCGCGAGCCCCTTTATCGTCCGCCAGTAATCGCGTCGCTCTTCCGTTGATGTCACAAGTTCGGCGGAACAGATAACGCGCATAAGATGGTTTTTCTTGTCCACTCCCCACACGAAAGGATACAACCCCTCCCGCTCTTCCTGCTCCATGGCCAGGAACTCAGCGATGGGCACCATATTGTCATTCCAGGTGTCCCGCGGCGCCATGCGGAAATTCTTGCGGAAACGGCCTTCGGTAAGCGCGAAGTCGGCAAAGGTCATGGGCAATTCCATGGCGTCGTTGTTACCCTCTTCATCCTCAAATTCCAGCTTGTAGGTTGGCCAATCCTCGTCCAGGGCGGGATTCCCTTCCAACGAAAGGCACTCCTCCCAGGTCTCACCCGCGTCCGGATCGAATACCATCAGCGGATAGGCCCGGGATTCCACCGCCAGTTTGCTCTGCATCTCAGAGGCTTTGTCCGGGATCCCGTGTTCCGGCTGACAGGGTGCGTAGATATTCCACAGCGCCGGCCGGCGTGAATTGAGCCCGTCGATAAAACTCTCGATAAGATGGGTGTAGTGACTCGGCGCACCGTTGACCGTGTATGCAGTCCGGTGGGCCATGCTGATCAATGTCATCTCCTTGCGGGTCTCCTCTTTGCCGCGCCACGCTTTTCCGAATGGCGCCATGTCCGAAACCTGACCGATAAAACCCGAGGTACAGGCCTGGCCGCCGGTGTTGGAGTATACCTGAGTGTCGACAACGAGCACCTTGATCGGCATACCGGACGCCAGAGCCCGGGAAAGATTCTGGAAACCGATGTCGTACATGGCTCCGTCGCCGCCGACCGCCACGACCGGCGGACAAAGCCGGAACTCCTCGTCGGTAAACTTCTCCCATTTGAAGTAGGCGAGCTCCTCATCCATCTGTGCGATGTCATGCTTGCCCGATAGCTCCATCTCGGCCATGCGGATGGCCTTGAAACCTTCAGCCATTTTCTCCATGTGTCCCTCAAAGATCCCCATGGAGACCGACGGCGCATCCTGGAACAGATGGCTGGTCCAGGGAAATGGGTAGGGATTGTAGGGGAAAGTGGATCCGTAAACGGAGGTGCAACCCGTAGCGTTGATGAATCCCAGATCCGCACGGCCGCGCTTGGTGCTTCCCTCCGTATATCTCCATTTAAGCTTTTTAAGCGTATCCAGAAGACGTGTTGCCCATTTCAGCCAGTCGGCATCGAGCGGCACGCCGGCCTTGCCCTTATCGAGTGATCCCGAGAGGCTGGAGAGTGTGAGGTCGAGATCCTTGTGCTCTTCCACGGCTTTTTCCACCGCTGCCACATTGGCAATATCCATGCTCTCGACGAGCTTCAGCCGGATATGCCGCTCCAGCCGCTCGATGAGATCGGTGACCTTCTCCAGGTGCTGCCGTATCCTCGGTTGCATGAGCGCCGTCACTGTGGCCGTGAACAGATGCAGCGAGGTCTTTTCACCGCAGCCGTTGCATGCGCCATCGCCGGAGTCCATCGACCAATAGGTCTTCTTATCCAGCAGCATGGTCTCCAGCGCACCGATCTTCCCATCGAAGTCATCGATGCGGATGAAATCGGGAGAGGTGGTGGGCAGGTCCAGCCAATAGGCCCAGTCTTTCCGCAGTGTCTGAATCGCCGCCGGCGTCTGCTTCTCAATCACCAGCGCGCCGTCATCACAGACCGCGACACACTCCATGCAGCCTTTACAGGTGTAAGGGTTGATGGTGATGGAGAAAAGTCCACCGCTGCCCTTGGCGCGCTTTTCCCGGTTCTGGTAGTACGGAGCGACCAGGTTGAACTTGAACTCCCCCATCGCATCCTTGAACCAGTCGAACTCCTGCTCCAACTGCGGCTTTTCACCGGGTGCCAACGCATACTCGGCTATCGTATCGTCAATGGCCTGGAGCAGGAGCGGACGCGAATCGAGGATCGCTCCCTCAGCGGCTTCCGCCGCTGCGCGCAGCTTCTTCTCGGTGGTGCGAACGGCTCTGCGCAGATGTATTACCTGGCGCCCCTTGCTTTCGATCCGCTTGATGTTGGTCTCGAACACCTCGCTGACGGAGTTCACCAGGCCTGGGATGGCGCTGTCCGGACAGAGAGTGAAACAGTCGCTGCAGGCGGTACACTTTTCAGGCACCCAGACCGGATACTCGAACCGGATCATAGTCATGTCCCGATACACACCCGTGCTGGCCGGAATGAGGCTCAATGCCATGAAGGGATCCGCCAGGTTCTGCTCGCCTTTGCCGGACTGGTAAAAATTTCCGGTCCGTTCCCAGAATGCGTGCACATCCGACTTCGGATCATTGCCCGCCGGCAAGCGCTTGAGCATGATCGGCATGGCAGAATCTTTGCGCATGCCCGTGCTTTCGGCGGCCGGAAGCAGGTTCTTATCGGTGATCTCCACGATCTCATCGAAGCCGCGGCGAATCACCCGCAGATTGTCCTCCACCACACGTGCACCCTTGCTGCCGAATTTGTCCTGCAGCTGGTCACGTATGGCCTGGAACAGCTTCTCTTCGGTGAAGCCTGCTGCCTCCATCACCGGGGAGGCGGCGAAGAACGCTCCCTGAAAGGCAGCACCCTGCATGCGGATTTGCAGCTCCAGATCAGTCGCTTCGGCGCGGGCTATCTTGAACCCATCCAGATAGAAGATGCGGATATTGTTGTCGATGATGAATTTCTGCGACTGGGGGGGAATACTCTTCCAGACGGCCTGCGGCGACTCCAGCTCGCTTTGCACGATGAATACGCCGCCTTTCTTCAGACCGGACAGAGGATTGGAGTGGCCGAACACGTTGGGGTCGGGCGAGAGCACCGCATCGACAAAATAGTATTCGCAGTTCATCCTGATCGGCTCGGGCGCCGCTGACAGGTAATAGGTCGTCGGTTGACCTTTCTTCTCCGACCCGTATTTCGGGTTGGCCTTGACCTCATACCCAAGCAGATCGAACAGCGTCATGGCCAGATTTTTTCCGGTGGTGATTGCCCCCCAGCCACCGACCGAGTGCATGCGCACCGTGATCGCCCCTTTGGGCATCAGATTCGGATTCTCGCTGCCGCGAATCGCGTAGTCCCGCACCCCCGGATAGAGCTTGAGGATGTTCTGCTGGTGGATCTCCTGCTTCGGCGAAAATGCCATATCGCGGATGAAATCGACGGAGAGATAGAAGAATTTCTTCTTCTTGCCCTCGGGAAGCATATTCTCGATGGCTGCGATCAGCGCTTCCGGTTGGAGATCACGGCTGCCGAGTCCGTAAGCTCCGGAGTACATCGGTGACATATCGCTTTGCGGCTTGGCGTACACCGGATAGGCGGGATGGGGAAGCTCGTCCCTTCTCCCGACGATCCCGTTTTCGACACATTTCGCGATCGCAGCCCGCGTCTCGCGCATGATCGGCAGATCTTCGGCCAGTGGCTGATCCGTGCGCTCCAGCACAGCCACCCCTTTGCGTCCGCGGACGATTTCGCTGATCAGCGCGCCCGGAAAGGGGCGCCACATGACGACGTTCACCACGCCCACTTTGAGTCGACGCGTCTCGCGCAGGTAATCGGCCACCGCTTCGGCCTGGACCAGCATGCTCCCCATGCCGACGATCAGATAATCCGCATCCTCGGTGCGGTAAGTCATGACACGCTGGTAACGACGCCCGGTCAGTTGGTAGTACTCCTCCATGCACTGGTCGGCGATCGCGGGAATATGCTCGAAGAAGAACGGACGTTGCGCGGCCACGGCCTGCATATAACTGTCCTGGTTCTGCACGCAACCGGAGATAGCGGGGTTGTCCACATCCCACACCAGCGGGACGCGGCGGCGCGTTTTACCGTACAGCATCCGTTGCGCCGGTGTCGGGCATTCGATCTGGTCTTCCGGCCTGCCCAGATACTCCGCAATGAGTTCACGTTCCGGCACGTCCACGGACTCGATCACGTGGGTGGTGAGGAAACCGTCCTGACCCACGGCGCCGGGCGTGAGGGAGAGTTCCGCGATCTTGCGGGAGATCACATTCAGATCCGCCGCCTGCTGGGCGCTGTTTCCGAGCACCTGAAAAAAGCCGACATCGTCGACGGCAAAATAGTCATCGTGCGCAGCGTGCACATTGAGGCTGGTTTTGGTGATGGCGCGGCAGCCGATATTCAGAATATAGGGAAGTCGCTTACCCACGGCACCGTACAGCGACTCATGCATGTAGACGATGCCCTGGCCGGAGGAGAAGTTGGTCGCGCGCAGTCCCGACATGGCCATACCGGCAGTCACGCTGGCTGCAGCATGTTCGCCCTCGGGTTCAATAAATATCAGCGGCCGGCCGGAGATGTTGATGTGTCCCTTTGCGGTCTCTTCCGCCCAGTACTCCCCCATCTGGGTGGACGGGGTTATCGGATAGGCGCCGGCCGCGTCGCTCGCCTCACGCTCGCACATGATCACGGCGCCATTGCCGTCGGTGGACATGCGGATACCAGGATATTTGAATTGTCTGTCCGGCTGCTTCTTCATCATGACCAAAACTCTCCCGTTATCCGTTATTTGTTAAGCCTGTCGTCGAAACGGCAGTCCCTTGAAATCCCCGGCTTTGTCCACTGGATCATCCGGATTCTACTGCTGTCATCCCCGCGGCAGAGGCTCCATTCTAAGGATCTTTTTCGCGCTTGAACCCTTAAGCGTCTTTCTGTCCTGCATCCACACAATGGCACCTGTGGGACAGCGTTCGATTGCCACCCTGGAGGCGAGCTCGTTCTTGGAATAATCAATCACTGCCAGAAAATCCTTTATCGTAATGAGTCCCTCGGGCGCATCGACGACACAGCGACCGCAAGCGGTACAGGCGACCTCGCAGTCGTGCTCCGCTTCATCGCCTTCGGAAAGGCTTTTGCATGCCACCCACAGATTGTGGGTGATGGGTTGTATCGAAAACAGATCCTTGGGACACACATCCACGCAATCGTTGCAGGCCACACATTTATCTTCGTTGACGACCGGCAGGCCATACTTGTTCATCTGTATCGCGTCGAATTCGCACACCGCTTCGCAGTCGCCCAGACCCAGGCAGCCCCAGGTACAGCCCTTACCGCCCCCTGAAATGAGCGCTGCGGCACGGCAGGATTTCATCCCCGAATACTCAGCCCTGAAATAGGCTACGTGGGCGCCCCCCGCGCAGGCCAGTCGTGACACGCGTTTGGTGTGATCACCCAGTTCAACGCCGAGAAAACCGGCAATTTGCTCGGTCATTTCCTTCGAATTTGGAGTACACAGGGCAGGATCGATTTCCCCCTTGACCAGGGCCTCCGCAAAGGGGCGGCAACCCGGTTTACCGCAGGCGCCACAATTGGCGTGTGGCAGCATCTCCTCGACCTCGTCGATTCGAGGGTCCTCGTAGACATAGAGCTTGCGGTTGGCGATCGCCAGAATGGAGGCTAAAACCATGCCCAGACACAGCATGAACACTGCGGCACTGGCAATATCAAAAAACATCATCGTCTCGGAGCCCCACTTGCCGGAACGGCATCCGTTTGAGACTAAATTATTTGTTTTAATTTAATACATAATTAATACAAGGATATTACTAAAAAATACCAAGCTGCTTTTAATTAATCAATTGAAACTTATATTATTATCTTTTGTTATTGATCGAAGACAATATTTCGACAAATCGACAACCCTGTCTGGGCCGATCAAGCGTAACCCGCCCGAAAAGAGCGGCTACAGCCGGCGCGCAGCCTGGCACCCGGCAACGTGACGGCAGGCGAAATATAGATCGCTGACCGATTTCGTCGGCGGAACAGAAACCGTTGCATTTCATGCCTGCCGCGTTCAATCGGTGGAATCGTCCCCTCTCCGTTCCATCCGTTTTTCATCGTCAGTTTATCAACGCCTGCTCACACAGAGCGGAAAGTGCAATGCAGATTAATGTATTTAATATATCAATTATCAATATAGCTTCTATTAAAATGGGCAATATTATTTTATAGTCTGAAAAGCAGTTTCAAGTTAGCGAATCGACAGTTTAAAGGGTTGGACAAGCGGAAACATAGTCAATATTAGTTATACGCTTATCTATCCCGCCTATCTCTTGCTGCATTGCTGCGAAGTAGGATTATGGCCTCACCGACGCCCGTTTTTTACAAACAGAATCGCCTGAAACAGCTGCGGGCATTCTGCTATGCCGCCAAGACAGGCAGCATCAGCGCAGCGGCGCAGCTTATATTCCTGAGCCAGCCGACGGTGACGCTGCAGATACAAGCACTCGAACGGGAGTTGGATTCGACGCTTTTCGAACGCCGCGGACCCAAGATCCGGCTGACGCCGGAAGGTGAGATATTGCTGAGACTGGCAATGCCGCTGGTTGAGGGAATGGATAAACTGCACGAGACGTTTTCCGCTCAGCAGGGTGTGCTGGAATCGGGCGAACTCAATATTGCCGCCGGCGAATCGACGATTCTCCATCTGCTGCCGCAGCCGTTGAAGCTGTTTACCGGAAAATATCCCGGAATTCAGGTGAAATTATTGAATGTCACCGGCGGAAGAGACGGGCTTTCAAGGCTGCGGGCGGATGAAGCGGATTTTGCTGTGGGCCCCATGCCGGATGTACCCGAGGATATTATCTATCAGCCACTGGTCACTTACGCACCGGCGCTTATCGTGCCGACCGATCACCCTCTCGCCAGGAAAAAGCGGGTAAAACTGGAGGAGATCAGTCAGTATGCGCTTATCCTGCCGCCGCCCAATCTGGCGACATGGCGGCTGGTGGATATGGTTTTCAGGCAGCATGATCTAACACTCAAGTGCGGCATGGAGGCCGGAGGCTGGGAGGTAATCAAGAAGTACGTCGAGATGGGTATGGGCCTTTCGATCGTCACGGACGTCTGCCTCACGGGCAAAGAGCATCTGGTGAAGTTCTCGCTTGAAAAGTATTTTCCGAAGCGCACCTACGGTATCGTGTTGAGGCGCGGCAAATACCTGTCGCCCCAGGCAGCCATGTTCCTCGAGATACTGCATGATCATTACCCCACCGGGATGTAATTTCAGCCTCTCATCCGGGGAGTGTCGCTTCTGCGGACAGCACTGGTCTGGCGGTAGGGTGTGATCGCAGTAGTGCGGGATTGAGAGAAAAGTTCTATTCTCTGCCAAGCTCGAACTCAAACTGCAGAATCTTATCTTCCAGAAGCACTCTTTTCCGCAGCACCTGCAACTCGACGCTGTCTCCGGGTGACTTATCCAGCATCCGGACCTTGATGCCGGCTGTGTCGTTGACCGCTTCACCGTTCAGACGCAGAATGTAATCCCCCTCCTCTATTCCAGCCTGAGCGGCCGCACTGTTCGGTAACAGACCGCTCACGCGCACACCCTCGTCCCCCCTGTCCAGCAATACCCCCAGCAAACCCGCCGGAGGCAATTGAACCTGCTCGGGATAGACCACGAAGTCGGCGATATCCGGATTCAATGCGATGTTGTCGGCGGGCAGTATAATATGCGATGCAAGCGGCAATCGCCGCCTCACCCGGTTGGGGATGCCGGTGCCGTACATAAGGTGACCGGAACCGGCGAGCACGACCATATCGCCGTCCGGATTTTCCCGCAGGAAACGCACGATCCGCTCGGCCATACCTTCGTCCCAGGCCAGCTGAACCTCCATGAAGCGCTCAAAACCGCCTTTTCCTGCGTGCGGGTGACCCTGGTAGACGGATTGAATCCGTTCACGGTAGCGTTTGTCACTGTTGTCCATTTCCCGGGGCATCTGGCTGCGTTCCGCCTGGCTCAGACCGGCGAGACCGACAGCGGATACACGCTCGATCAACTCTCCGGCCACATTCAGTGCAATAACCGGGATAGCGTGCTCCCTGGCGTATCGCATAATCGGCCGGTAGAGCCGATAATCGTAACGCCAGCGCTTGTACCACTCGGTTTTGAGCAGCATCTCCTTTTCGCTTATGCGGCCGCCAATGTAGTCATCCAGCACCGGCTGGAAAGGCTGCTGGAAGAATTCCATGCCAATAGCAATATTCGGTTTGCTCCGATGCAACTGCCGAATGACCTCCAATTGATTGAGATGGTGATCGAATCTATCGTGCGTCTCGCCCACATACACCACTCGATCCTGTGAAAGCCGGGGCACGATCGAATTCACTCCCTGTTTTTTTGTCAGATCCAGCACCAGTGTATTTCCGGCGGACTTTTCAAACTGTTTATACGCAGTCGGATAAACAACTGATTCATGCCCGGCGGCGGATTGTTGTGAAATCCCGTGCCCAGGCTCTGCCGCCTCTCCTTTGGTCAGTTCATGAGCGCTGCATGCGGTAAGAAAAAAAGCCGCTGAAAAGGTGATGATCGATTGCGTTCGATGTGTTTCTGTCATTGATTTTCCCATGCTGCTGCTGGCAAGCTTCATCCGAAAGCCGATGGGACAACCAAAGGCCGGGATAATTCCCTCAGAGTGTGACCTAAATGTTCCGATATTCTATCAGCCTAATCCTGCTTCTGCTTATATCCTCCACGCTCTGGGCATCTGCATCAGTGCCGTTGGTAAAGCACGACCTGAAGGTCGTTATCCGACCCGCCCGAAACAGCATCCAGGTGCGCGACGAAATCAGACTGCCGGCACCGGTTGCGTCGGTTGTCTTTCTGCTGCATGCCGGCCTCAATCCCAAACTGGAAACGACGGGGGCGAAACTCCGGGCACTGGATCGCCATACCGGCAGCGTTCCCGCTCAGGCTTATCAGGTCACTTTCGGAGAGCCGCGAGCGGCATTTGCACTCAGTTACGCCGGTAAAATTCAACATCCGCTCGCAGCGTACGGTGGCGATCAATCAGGGCGCGAGGCCGCAGGTACGCCCGGACTCATAGCGGATGAGGGCGTATTTCTCAGCGCTTCCACGCTCTGGTACCCATACATCGACGGCCGCTTGGTGCGCTTCTCCCTGCATATATCACTGCCTGATGGCTGGAGCGCAGTCAGCCAGGGCAACTCCTTCGCTGACGGGACCGGATGGGAGGAGAGCTCTCCCCAGGACGACATCTACCTTGTCGCCGGACGTTACCAAGTTTACAAGGATGCGGCATCTCCGGTAGAGGCACAGGTGTATCTACGCAGCACCGATGCGGAGCTTGCCCAGCGCTATCTGCGGGTCACCAGCCACTATATAGACCTCTACCAACGCCTGATCGGCCCCTACCCCTACGGGAAATTCGCCCTGGTGGAGAATTTCTGGGAGAGCGGCTACGGCATGCCCTCTTTCACGCTGCTGGGTCCGCGCGTACTGCGCTTCCCGTTTATTCTGGACTCATCCTATCCCCATGAAATCCTTCACAACTGGTGGGGCAATGGCGTCTATGTGGACTACCTCAAGGGCAACTGGAGCGAGGGACTCACAACTTACCTGGCTGACCACCTGATCAAGGAGCGGCGCGGAGAAGGCTCTGCCTACCGCAGAGACACCCTGCAACGCTACGCCGATTTCGTACACGATAAAAATGATTTTCCGTTGACTCAATTCAGCGGCCGCCACGGTGACGTCAGTCAGGCGGTGGGCTATGGAAAAACCATGATGTTTTTTCATATGTTGAGGTTGAAACTGGGGGACCCGGCTTTTATCCGGGGATTGCAGCGCTTCTACCGCGACAATCTCCATCGTATCGCCGGATTCGACGATCTTAAAAGCGCTTTTGAGCGCACCAGCCAGTTGGATCTCGGTACGTTCTTCGAGCAATGGATCACTACCACCGGCGCACCGGAGCTGGAGATTTCACAAACCGGGGTATATCAGGACGCACAGGGTTACCACGTTCAGGGGATGCTGCACCAGAAACAGGCAGGTCGCACATTCGATATCGATGTCCCGATCGCGATCCAGACGGAACGGGATAATTCGGAAATCCACCTCCTGCACATGAATGAACGCTCGCTTCGATTCGACATTCCGCTGCAGCCGCGCCCGTTCAGACTGACCGTCGATCCGCGCTTCGATCTTTTCCGTCAATTGGCCAGCGGAGAGACGCCCAGTTCCCTCAGCCAATTGTTCGGCGCCGAGCGGGTAACCCTGATTCTGCCGTCCGCGGCTTCCACCCCGGTGAAGCGGAGCCTGCTGAAGCTCGCCACGGCCTGGTCGCGGCGGTGGAAAGATTCCAGGATCATATCGGACGATTCCATTGAGGCGCTGCCGGACAAGGGGGGGATACTGTTGCTCGGAAAAACGAACAGATTTGCTCCACGATTTATCGATCGTGTGGCCGAACAGCGGGTTGGCCTGACGGACCATGAACTGGTCATCGGTGAACACGCTTTTGCAACCTCTGACCTCAGCTTCGCGTTGACCGCACCCCATCCGACCGACAAGGAGAGCGCGGTTGGACTGTTTCATGTCGGTTCCATTCCCGCAATCGAAGGTTTCGCGCGAAAACTGCCCCATTACGGAAAATACAGTTATACCGTTTTCCAGGGCGACAAACCTGACAATGTGCTCAAAGGCCAGTGGCAGACTTCGACTTCCGCGCTGAGTATCGCGTTGACCAGGCTGGAACCGCTGCCGCCCGCGCGAATCCCGGATCATGCCCCGCTTGCCGACCAGACCGGATTGTAATTTGGAACGATTCTGAAAAAGGCTGAACTGCCGGCAGGTTGGACATCGCGCTCCGTTCGAACTCAGTCTGCTATGCCCGCCTTGCGCAGCAGTGCCCCGACGTATTGTGCCGGGATAGCGTAAGAGATGCCGCTCGGGGCGGAGAGAACCGTCTCCTTGGTCTGCTTGACAAAAACACTGTTGATCACCCCGATGACCCGCCCCGTATCCGTTTCGTACAGCGGGCTTCCGCTGTTCCCCGGATAGGCTGTGGCATCGAGTTGAAAAACGGTGTAGGGATTGCGCATGCGCCGAATCTGACTGGCGCTCAACCGATCGGCCGACGTGGCCGGGATAACGATCGGTGTCACTGCGGAAACGATACCGCGATGCGTTACCGGATAGAGGCCGAGGATCATGCCTATAGGAAATCCGGTAAAAGCATACTCCTCACCTTCCCGAACACGATTCGAATTACCGATCTTCAGCGCAGGCAGCGGCTGCCCCTGGATTTCCAACAGCGCCAGATCGTGGTCGTCGTCCCTGGCCACCAATTCAGCCAGATAGACTTTGGCATTTTTCCCCCGGCCCGAAAATACCGCGATCGACTCTTTTCTTGCGAAATCGATTTTTTCCGGAATGACATGCATATTGGTTACCGCATGCAGCCCCGCCCCGACGATGAATCCGGTGCCCAGAAAAACCGATCTGGGGGTGCGGGTTGGTTGAACAGTGCCCACCGCCACTATCGAGGGACGGACCTGGTTGATCACGCCGGGCAAGTCCGCGGACACGGTGACGCATGGGAGAATCAGACCAAGCACCAAAAGCTGGCCGAACAGCGGCCAAATACCCTTCTTCATCTGCGCTCCTTCAGCTGTTTACACCGCGTGCAGGTAATTCTGCTACCGACGCCGACTGTTGCATGATAACAGCTGCGTCAGCAACGAAAACCCTTGGCATCTGAATCCGCCTTGCAGTTCGACATTTCACACCGGCAAAGCTGTAGTTACACTTTCACTGCTGAACGACAACGGCGTCTGCAACGGGCCTGGTTCGCTGAAATCCCGGTATACGCCTGTTGCCGCGGTTATTGCGTTGAACCCAAGCCATTCGCTTCGGATCGTATTTTGCTTAATGCATGGATTCAGGCGGCCGAAATAACCGGAATACGAATCCGCCGTTTAGCAGACAGAACCGGTAGCTTAAGATACACAGCACTACGCTACCGGTCTCCGCCCGGAACGGCATCTTCCGGTATTCGCTGGGATGACGATGTTTTAAAGTCTTAAAATAGGGGATCGGTAAATCCCCTGGATTTAGCCGGAATACAATTTCTCCCTCTCCCCAGTGAGGGTGTCGCAAAAGCTCCCTCTCCCCGTGAGGGAGAGGGCCGGGGTGAGGGTATCAAGAGATAAACCTCTGATTTTAATCACCCTCATCCTGGCCTTCTTCCTCGAAGGGAGAAGGGACGGAACCATTACGACACGCTCCAGTAGGGAGAGGGGATAATCGGATGAACAGCCGATCGATCCGGCTTTTAGCCGTAACCGGAAACCACTGGCTTTACCCAGTGTGGTATTCATACAGACGCAGGTTTTCCAACCTGAACCGGCGGTGAAGATTAATAGAGGCAATAGAATGGCAAACTGTGGATTTGACCCGATCCTGTTTCACCCATGCGCGATCTAGCCATATTGTGCATTATCGGCGGATTATGCGCGATAACGCTGATGCGTCCATGGATCGGGGTGCTGGCACTTGCCGTGGTTGGCTATATGCACCCCCAGGGTTACGCTTCGGGAGTCATCAGACAGTTACCGGCTTTTGAAATTCTGGTTTTCTGCCTGCTCGCCGCAATTCTGATCTCTCCCCAGACACGCTCCCCGGCTTTTCTGAAACAGCGTTTAACGCTTCTGCTGGATTGGCGCCTGCTGCTGCTGGGGCTGCTGTGGCTCGATTTTCTGTTGACTTCGGCATTTTCGCTGGTCCCGGTTGTCGCCTGGCCCAAATTTTTTGAGATCAGCAAGGTCTTCATGGGTTTGCTTTTCACGCTGCTGCTGATCGATACCCGTGAAAAACTCTTTTACCTGCTGGTCACCATCGCCCTGAGTATCGCGCTGCTGGCGGTGAAAGGCGGCATATGGGCCGTGCTGACCGGCTCCCTGGACCGGGTCTACGGCCCGCCCGGCAGCCATTTTCACGACAATAACCACTTCGCCGTTCTGACCGTGATGAACATTCCGCTGCTCTATCTCTGGCTGCGTCAGAACAGCGACCGATGGGTCAGGCTGTTTATCCTGACGCTGATTACGCTGAGCGTGATATCGGCGTTGACCTCCTGGTCACGCGGCGGACTGATCGCCATTGCAGTCACATCGCTGCTTCTGGTTTGGCACAGCCGCAGAAAATTGCTGGCGATCCCATTCCTGTTGCTTGGCCTGCTGCTCGCCTTTGGCACCCTTCCCGACGAGTGGATGCAGCGCATGGCGACAATATGGTCCTTCGAGCAGGAGGGGTCGGCGGTCAGCCGTCTCCAGGTCTGGACAGAGGGTATCCACTTTGCCCAGCAGCGTCCCTGGATCGGCGCCGGTCCCAACGGCTGGTTCTATGTGGCGGATCTTGACTGGCACAGCGCCTATGTCGAGATGCTGGCTGAAAATGGCTTCCCCGGTCTGCTGCTCTGGCTGGCGGTGCTGCTGGGTACACTGATTTCGTTGAGCCGGCTGCACTGGCTCAGCCGCAAATCGGCAGATACGCTGTGGATAGCCGACTTCAGCGGTATGCTCAGGGTCTCCCTGATCTCCTACATGATCGGAGCCGCTTTTCTGGGATTATCGTACTGGGATGTGCTCTACCATCTGCTGGTGATTTCCGCGTTGCTGTCAGCGTTGGCTGCTCCTGAAATCCAGGCGGACGTCGCTTCCGGCGAAGCGCCGGAACGGTGCTCAACGTAGCCTGCAACGCGCTGCTGCAACGACAATGCTTACCGCCCCGCCAGGAACCCGGGTAATGGCGGCAATAACGGTAAATATCCGGTGTATCAAAATACCGATCGAACAACCTGGGTGCCCGCGGGACGGATTGTGAACTTAAATCCTTCCATTAACGTCAGGATATTTTACACTTTCCAGCACAGATCCATTGCTGGATATCCCAACACACTGATATTTAGAAATTTTATTTATTAGGTACAGATATTGCTATTAATTTACGGAAAGTAACGATTCCGAATATTAATTCTAAATTTTCTTACTGGCCGTGCCGACGGATAGGGTTGAGTGGACCGGATTGGAATTGAATTTTTAACAATTTTGGATTTACTGATTATATAATTTTTGAGTACTAGGGGCTAACTATGAAAACCAGATCAGCATGTCTATTGTCCGGTCTCTGTTTACTGCTTGGTGGCTTTTCCGCCTCCCAGGCCGGTCAGATAGATGCCAGCAACGGCTCCAATTTCAGTTCGGCCGGAACCTACACTTCGGAATCAGGGACAGTTTCCCACAGCGCTTCCGGCAGTTACCAGGACGGCATGGACGTCACCTTTCTAAGTCCCTCACAAGAGGTGCGCAACTACACCATTTTCGATCTCTCCTCGGCGGTATTCGATTCAATGACGGAGAGTGTCATCTCGGCAACGCTGCGCCTGTTTGGCCCCGCGGGAAGCTATATGTCTCCGGATGCCAGCGAAACGCTGCAGATTGCGCAGGTCACAACGTCAATCTCCGATCTGGCCGGCGGCACCGGTACGCTGAGCAACACATTCACCGATCTGGGCGACATCGCTTACGGTACCGCAGCCGTCACTGGTGATGGGTGGGTCGATATACTGCTGAACAGCACCGCTTTGACCGATATCGCGGCCGCGCTTGGTAGCGGCAGCATCGCATTCGGTTCATCGGTGACCACCCTGACCGTCGCAGGCAATGCTGATGAGCTCATTTTCGTGGGCTCCGCTTCCAGCAGCGATCCCAGGGCTGGCGAAGCCTTTACCAACAGGCCGCAACTGACCATAGTGACGGAACAAAACAGCACCACACCCCCTGGCACCGTGCCGGCGCCTGGTGCGTTGCTGCTGCTTTCGTTCGGACTTTTTGGTCTGGGAATA
This sequence comes from Gammaproteobacteria bacterium, assembly GCA_020445405.1. Lineage (GTDB taxonomy): Bacteria > Pseudomonadota > Gammaproteobacteria > Chromatiales > Chromatiaceae > HKST-UBA178. The sequence goes on from JAGRGQ010000059.1 coordinate 16,706, forward strand.
GTCAAACGCCGACAGAGAATCGTCTGAGCGGCTGGTGGAAACGGGTCCGCTGGGTTGTTTTCCCCAATCGCGGCCCGTCCATTACGGGTAACACAGGATACACAACGGTTTTTGCCATACCAGGTCACATTTAAGGGAATCAGATAATGCGCTCAAGTTATTCTCTCCATCGCGTCGGATTGACGATATGTATGGGCTTGCTGTTGGCTGTCTCGGCTTCGGTGCACGCGGTGGAAAATTATACCCTGCTGCTGAAGAACACAACCGGCACCGGGGGTCCTCTGTACATCGGTAATTTTCAATACGATCCGACCTCGGGCAGCGGCGGCACCGCCACATTCCAGATCGTATCTGTCTCCAATCCATCACTGGTATGGGATATTACCGCCAATATCACTTCGACGCCCATCCACGTCGACGACTGCAGCCCCGGGCAACCCTGCCCATCCCGGGTGCGTACGGTTACCGGAACATCAGCCCCTGCAGCAACCGGCCCGGCAGCCGGGATTTCGATAGAGCTTACAGACACCAACGGTATTGACAACAGAACCGGTACCTGGCAGTTCCTGGACGCAACCGGCTCACCTATTCCGAATGGCTCGGGTATCACGTTTATCAGAAATGCTACGGAAGCGGCGACGGTCCCGGCGCCTCCGATCGGTGCTCTGTTACTCGCCGGGCTGGTGCCGGTATTGATTCTGAAGCGCAGAAAACTGCTGGGCAGGGTTGGTTAAGGTTAGGCTGAAAACGCCGCGAACGCGGCGTTTGCCCTGCTTTCACACCTGCGGCCGGGCACCTGATGATGTCTGATAGAGCCCGAAAGAGAGTACCGAAAAAAATAGCAGCGTGACTCTTGGTGCATCGAAGGGACTGGCAAACAGTCCCGTCGCGCAGAATCCAACCAGCATGACAAAAACCACTGCGGCCGCGGAGTGACCGCCGTACCAGGCCGGACCCAACAGGTGGATCGCCACGCCCAGCAGCAGTAATGTAAGGCTCGCCACGCCAAGCCACCCCTGTTCGAACAGCGCGGATACCCAGAGATTCTTGATGTGCCAGGGCAGGTGCTGGTGGGTCTTCAGGAACCAGTAATCCCCGCCATGGCTGAAATCCCCATTATGCAACAGCTCGTTGCCGGCGGCATCCCGCAGGCTGACATTATCCACATCGATCGAGACCGCTTCATTGGGGTTGTAGAGAAAAAGCTCCGTCGGAGAGCGGCTCAACCAGTTGCCTTTTCCGACGTCTCCGCTGTCGAATTCAACCTCCCAGTGCCGCCACTGATCGTCACCCCCGTCGAACTGATAAGACATCCAGTTACACTGCTTCGAATTAAGCAGATGCTTTTCGCACAACGGCACGGTGACTGTCACCCCGGTGCCCTGGCTTTTGACATCCAGCGCAATTCGGTAGCGGCGGTGGTCGAAAACTTTGACTTTCTGCGCCAGATAGAGCGTTTTTCCAGGATAAAGCGTCAAATAGGTGTTGCCGCCAACCTGCTGAAAATCGTATCTTCCCGGCGTCGCCCCGCTGCGGTGCCGCTCCAGGTAAATCGATGGAAACCGGCCAAATCCCATGCCCAGCAGCTGTCCGGCAAACCCACTGTCCATCATGCCCACAGCCTTCCTCCAGTGGTTCAGCCTGACCTCGGAATCCCTTTCGACCAGATCCAGCCGATGCTGGAAAAAACGCCCCTCCACGCCCAGATAAAGCACCGGCAGTGCGGCCGTCAGTATCAACATGCCGGCCAACAGGTTCTGGATCCCTTTTCCTCTCGCTCTGATCACGCCATTCAGCCAGAAAATGAGCAGCAGTATCATCTCCGCAATCAGCACGACAAAAGTTGTGCGTGTTACCGTGGAAATTACCAGATAGACCGCCAGCGAAAAGAGTGCAACACTTGCCGCCCGGATCCAGAGCCGTTTGTTGCGCACCATCCAATAGGCAGTCAACGGTACCAGCAGTGCCAGGTACGCATCCAGGTGGGCGCCGCCGGTATGCATCGAGGAGAAGGTCGCGGTAATTCGATAAGGCACTGAAAAATCCAGCAGGTCGGCGAACTGCCAGCGCTCCCGCAAACCGACCAGGGCAACGAACGATAACCCCGACAGAAGACCGGGCACAAACAAGCGCTGCATCACCCTCTCTCCGCCCGGAAGTGTCCAGCGTACGAGCCCTAAAAACAGAAACCCCCAAAGAAATCCCTTGCCAACGGTCCAGCTGTTGAAGCGGCTGAAATAGTTGTCGAAGCTGTTGATATCGAGATCGGGAACAGGCAACAGTCCGATGACGAGCGCTGCGGTACAGACAAGTGCATATCCCGAAAACAGCAATGTAATTGGCCTGGGCGCCAGCGGTCGATTGTCAGGGTGCACACCGTGGTAAAGCGCGCCTGCCAGCGTGATCATCATGATCATGTCGAACTCATCCAGTGACAGCCGACCGGTCCAGGGTGCCAGACTGAGCGGCAGCAGCGCGGGCAGCACAAAAAGCCAGGCATGGCGATAACGCAACAGGAGAATGAAATAGGCAAGCAAGGCGGCGCCCAGCACCATCTGCCAGCGGGAAAAACTCCATACGGCCCAGCCGGTAAGCGCGAGAAGAACCAAGACGAAAGGCAACCGGTACCACAAAAGTCGCGGCCGGACCGTTTTGGAAATCCCGGCCGTTTCACCAGGTGCCGGTTTCGCTTCTGACTGCTTCAAGTGCGTACGCTCACCAAGCCACAGGCCCAGCCAGCCACCAATCAACGCATAAACCGCCTCCATATAGTCCCACAATTCGTGCGCATCGGAGATGGCGAGTACCAAGATATAAGAGACCGCACCCGCGATCAGCCAGCGCTGAGTCTGAGCTTTCCATCCCGCAATGGAAAATATGAATCCCAGCGGCACCCAGAGAATGGAACCCTTGACCAGATGATAAAACAGATCTCCCGCTGCAAACTTTGGTGAAGCGGTGAGCCCGTCAAAAAACGAACCGCCAATGCCTAACAGCAATAACCAGAGCAGTGTGGTTATTCCGAATGGCAGCAGCAGTCCTCGCACGGTCTTTCGAATATCCGGCATATCGATTCAGTATCAGGTTATTCGAGCGGCATTTCGGTGTTGTTTGTCATCAAGCGTGAATTCAGTCCAGACCCCTGGAGTCCAGCCGGAAAGTAATCCCTCCCAGCGCTGTGCATGGCAGGCGCATAAGTTATCACGTCTTTAAAGAATCTCTGACCACTTTCCGAAACAATAGACGGACAGACAATATTGATCGCTTTGACCGGCAGCAAAGAAGTTGTCAACGGTTATCGATAATTGCAAACTGCCCGTCGATAACTGCCAACTTCTGACGGAAACATGCATCAAGAACCCTCAGCAGAGAAGAAATCCTGCTCCGGTCTTATCCTGCCGGCCCTGGGTTTTCTGTTGTTTGTAATCTACGGCAGTCTGGTTCCACTGGAGTACAGGCCTATGCCACTGGAACAGGCGCTGCAGCAGTTTCGGACAATCCCATTCCTCAAACTGGGCATTGGATCGCGGGCAGACTGGGTGGCGAACGTGCTGCTGTTTATACCTCTCGGCTTTCTCTGGCTCGGTGTGGTCTGGCCGAAGCAGCGCGGGGCCACCCGTTTTCTGGTCACGCTGCTGGTGCTTGCGGCCGCACTGTCACTGAGCATCGGTATTGAGTTTACCCAACTCTACTTCCCGCCCCGCACCGTTTCACAAAACGACATCCTGGCCGAGATTCTGGGCGCTTCGATCGGTGTCATACTGTGGTGGCGGTTTGGTCAAAGACTTTGCGATTGGGTAAGGGATGCACTGAGAACCCGGGGGAAACCGCAGCTGGCGGTCAAGCTGCTCTGGCTCTATCTGGCCGGGCTTTTCCTGTACAGTGTGTTGCCCCTCGATCTTACCATCAGCCCGGTGGAGATCTATCACAAATGGCGCAGTGGAAAAGTCAACCTGATTCCTTTCGGATTTTTTATCCGCGATCCCGCACAGCTGATCTATGAGCTGACTACCGACGCCCTGCTCTGGACCCCCGTCAGCCTGCTCTGGGTGGTTTCCGGCAAAAAAGCGGGAATGCAGGCTTGGGCATGGACGGTTCTGGCCGCGTTGGTGCTGGAGATTTGCCAGTTCTTCGTCTACTCCCGGGTAACCGATGTCACCGATGTCCTGATGGCGATGGCCGGAGCCGGACTCGGGGTCCGGCTGGGCCGCCTGTTTGGCATAAATGAACGGGCATCGACCGGGAGTCATATCCCGGCGTTGGGAAGACCCGTATGGGCTCTCGTCTGGAGCCTCGCCTGGACATTGATCCTGATGGGGTTATTCTGGTACCCGTTCGACTTTCATCTGGAGCGGATGTTCTTGCGCGAGCGCCTGCAACTATTCGAGCGCGTACCCTTCCATGCCTATTACTACGGAACGGAGTTCCGGGCGGTGACCGAACTGCTGCACAAGGTGCTGTTTTTTGTTCCACTCGGTGCAATCCTGGCCTTTGGCAGGGTTCGAATGCCCCCGTCAGCCGTGCGCACGATATACGGACTGCTCGCCTTCGGTATCCTTTTTGCCGTGCCTTTCGGCATTGAACTGGGACAGATCGCGTTACCTGAAAAGAACCCGAGCACAACCGATCTGTTGCTTGAAGTAACCGGTGGCTGCATCGGCTACTTCGGCCTTTTATCGGCGCGCAGAAGAGCGCAGCCTGGTGACTGAATTCTCCAACCGACGGTGTAAATTCAAACAGAGCGTGCAGCCGCGATTCGATGGCCACAAAATATGAGAATTATCGTAATATCATAAGGATGGATTTGAAATGCCTGAATTAATCCAGCAATTTGTCAGTCTGGCTGCGAAATGCACACCCGCTGCGCCAGCGCTTATCTACCGCGATGAGCAGTTCAGTTACTCCCAACTCCAGACGCACATCGAATCCGTGGCAGATGGCTTGATGCATCTGGGACTCAAACCTGCGGAAAGGGTTGCAGTCTATCTTCCCAAGCTTCCAAAAACTGTATTCAGCCTGTTTGGCACCGCCTCTGCCGGCGGCGTATTCGTCCCGGTCAATCCACTGTTAAAGCCCAATCAGGTGGCTTATATATTGAAGGATTGCAATGTCCGTGTGCTGATCACCTCGTCAGACCGATTGAAGCTGCTGTCGGATGTGCTGGCCGATTGTCACGACCTACGCACCGCTGTGGTCGTGGAAGAGGAGAGTCCACCGGTTGCAGCCATACCTGCTCTGGATCTCCTGTGTTGGAACGAGTTGACCGGAAACAGCGTTTCAGGCATTAAACGCCACCCCCGAATCGATGCCGATATGGCCGCCATCCTGTACACTTCGGGGAGTACCGGACACCCGAAGGGAGTCGTCCTGTCCCATCGAAACATGGTAACCGGCGCCCAAAGCGTCGCCCGGTACCTGGAGAATACCGCTGCTGACAGAGTGCTGGCAGTTCTCCCGTTCAGCTTCGATTATGGATTCAGCCAGCTGACAACCGCTTTTTCGGTGAGCGCATCTGTGGTGCTGATGGACTACCTTCTGCCACGCGACGTGATAAAAGCGGTCGGTCGATACAAAATCACCGGCCTGGCCGCGGTCCCGCCGCTCTGGAATCAGCTGGCACAGCTGGATTGGCCGGATGATTGTGCTCAATCCTTACGCTATATCACCAATTCCGGCGGCGCTATGCCGAAGGCGACCACTTCAAACCTGCGCAAAAGTCTGCCTGGCACCGACATCTACCTGATGTACGGTTTAACGGAGGCTTTCCGCTCCACCTATCTGCCACCCGATCAGATTGAGGTGCGTCCCGACTCCATCGGAAAAGCCATACCCAATGCGGAAATTCTCGTGGTGCGCGAGGATGGAACCGAGTGCGCTCCGGGGGAATCCGGAGAGTTGATTCATCGCGGTTCTCTCGTCGCCCTCGGCTACTGGAACGATCCGGAGCGAACCGCCGAACGCTTCAAGCCGACACCCAATCAGGCGGCGGAAATCCCGATCACCGAATTTGCCGTTTGGTCTGGCGATCAGGTACGAAAGGATGAGGAGGGATACCTC
>JAGRGQ010000005.1 GCA_020445405.1 Gammaproteobacteria bacterium
CGGGAAAGCCTTTCAGTCAATCATAACTGAAAGGGTATTTTATAGATGCGAATAAGAATCGATTGTCACCGATCCCTTTAATAATTCTTCTATACTTGATCAGTATGCAGGTGTATCAGGTTATGTTATTCGGTCTGCCAACGGAGTCCCGGCACGCCTTTCTTGTCCTGCAGATCCCATGATGAACAAAGAATCAGCCATAAATACAGCAAAAGCAGCAGACAGCAAGGGGTCGGCGGTGGATGGATTCCGCGCGGAAGCAGACAGCATAATTGAGCGCTTCAGGGATGCCGATATACAAACGGCACTGGAGGCGGCGCAAAAAATAAAGCGGGCGGCGGAACGGATCCCGAAGGGTGACAGGTCAAACGCGCTGGTCGAATATTTTGAAAAAATCAGGGATACACTCATAGCCGGGACAATCTATGCGGACTCTAATGATGACTCTGATGTCCTTATTCGCATGGGCGGACCGCTGGATGAGCAGGGAAGGCCCTTGACTGAAGACAAGAGTCCCAAGGGCGAATTTTTTATGTTCGATTCACTTGGAAGCCTCATCGACTGCGCCGATGAACTCTTTCCGAAGCGGCGGTCGAGAAGAGCGGCGCTCGCGGAGTCTTACTTTTTGATAAGAGCACTGGTCTCACAAAAATATGCTGATGGAGAACTGGATTCGTACGACGCCGAAGCCGAGCTGGATGAGGCCGCCTATGGATTGCTTCCGAAGAAAAGATCAGAAGTGAACGATCTGGCAGAGAGCTGGCGGTCTGAGATTATACGCGATATCGAGAAAGTGAAAGCCGGCGTGAGCTCAGATGGCGCTATCAGCATGGAAGCTGAAAGAGCCGCTTTTAACCTGCACAGAAAGTTCAACGCTTTATCCAGAGGCCCGGATGAACCGACAAAGGAGTTCAAGGGTGTCTTTATGGCTGCAAGAGACGCGGAAGACCGGCCAACCTGCTATCTGAACGGGAGACTGCTGGTTCTGGAGATCGTCACCGGCACTACCGGGGGGCCGCTCGTGGTACTCGGTTCGCAATTTGCGACTGCCGGGGAGGTGCTGAAAGTCATCAGAAAAATATATCCCGAAAATGACTCACCCTTGACCGATGCTTACAGGAGAAAGTACGAGAGCTCTCTGGGCGCTCTTCTCAGGGAGCATCATTCCGGACGGCGCTGATGGCGCCCGCCTGTCAGCGCCTGTTACCGGAAGCAAAGCGTCTGATTTCAGCCCCGGGATATACCGGCAGGGCAGGCCTGAAAAACAGAGATGGTCTGATAACTTCTGAGATGACCTTGGCATCCTGCCGATCGCATGGGTTTTGCTCTCCGCCCCTGGGTGCTGCGCGTGAGATAATCCGGTGTATGACGCCGGGTTCGTGCGGGAAGTTATGTTGAACCGTTGGCCCGGACAGAGCGTATTTACACGCCCTCATGTTTGCCTGCACCTAACGGCGCCGGCACCACCAGCCAAGTAATGGCAAGGCCAGTAACACCGCAATCCACCACGGTGTTGCCTGTTGAGCCTGGCCGGTTGACAGCGCATAAACATGCATCACATCGTCGGCCCGTATCCTGCCGCCGGCAGCATCTGCGTTGCCGCGACCGGTTGCCTTCCACAAAAAATCCGGGTGACTGGTTTTGCTCGTGCCAATGTACTCTCCACCGATGATCCGGTCGTCAGCGTCAACCTCAAGGATATAGTCAAGTGTCGTCGTGCGGGTGAATTCATCGATGACACCACCCAGAAAGCCATCGCGCCCGGGAGGTGACGGCACAATGTAATCGACCGCTGTTTCCACATGATAAAAGGAGACAGCAGTGGCATTAAAAAGATAGCGCGCCGCGGTACCAGGCAGGTCATCGGCCACCAGCCGCATCGCATCCTGCAGCGTAACCTGCTCCAGTCGGGTTGTTCGATAGCGCCAGATGGGATAACTGCTGCGTCTGCCATCCCGGCGTTGATCCATAATGAACGATTTCCCATCAAGTCCAACGATATTGCTCAGAATCACGTGCCAGGTTCCGGCATTGGTGCTGCGACACTCACTGCTTTCGGGGCGGCCATGGTCATCAAGCGCCGGTGCATCCTCATCACAGCGTTCACCGGCAATTCTGGCCGATGCCCGTGTATAGCTGACCGAAAGCAACGCCTTGATATCGCTGACCTGAAAGCGGACAGCGTTATACTCGACCGGGATCTTTGGCTCGGGTAAGTCGATCGAAACCGGCGCCCAGGCATGACAGATCCCCCACCACGTCGGAATGCAGACACCGGCGGACTGCGCCGTACGTTTTGCACAGGCTTCGCCGAGACTGCTGTCGCATTCGGAATTCTGCGTGCAATTGGTTCGCGAGGATTTGTAACGGTCGATGCCGTAATTTTCGGAGACCGCATCGGCAACGCCGGATACGCCAAATGCCACCCCATACTTGGTTGCCGCAGAGTCTGACGACGTTCCGGCCCAGCGGGTGTTAATGCTGTCACGAAACGTCTCCCAGCATGGACCCGCCCACGGGATGTAACGGCTCTGGCCATTTTGGGGCAGGTTATTTATCCGGATTTCCAGGCGGTCAGCGAGTCGCGCCGGATTGTCGGATGCGTCCCAGTTTTCCGCCATCAACTGGCCTGGCGTTGCGATCAGCAGCACGAGCGTCCGGACCAACAGCCAGACCATTGCGATGTTGAGGATTGGCTGACAGCCCATCCGGGTTGTTTTGTTGACAGTGCGCTTCAATGGAAAGCGCCGTATCGAATACTGGCAGGCATCACGTTAGGATTCCGGGCAACTTTTGTGCATTTAATTATTGCAAAAAACCGGACGCGTTACCGGGCTCTGTTCTGAAAAGCCGCAAGGCTGTTTTTTGGCGCGTTCGTTTAGGGGATTATTGAGACAGGCTTCAAACCCTCATTCCCCTTTTACACTGAACGACAGTGTCTGGACGACAGCGTAAATTCATGGAATTTTAATAACCTTTTCATCAGCTTGTAACAAAATTTACATCTGTCTGTAACCTTGCATCGGCATCGGCCGGCACAGACGAAAATGGCAGTTGATATGGCTAAAGTTAGTATGCCGGTTGCCGTACATAAACCCCGAAACGGCCGAATACAGCAACGCGCTCTCTGTCAATGGAACCCCGGTTGATCGATAGCGGAGAGGGTTGCTTCCTGCCAGCAAATAGATTGTTGTTCGTCACCAGTGAATGGAATCAGGAGAATCAAAGATCATGCGTATCAAGTACAAAATAATGGTGGGCGCAGCCATGCTGAGCACCGTACCTGTATTGATAGCCAGTCTTGCCATCGGCGGACTGGCCACGGACAGAAGTCGCCAGGCGCTCGAGGAGGCGGCGAAAAGTCGCCTGGTGGCTTTGCGGGATGCCAAGAAGGCGCAGGTCAGCGACTATTTTCAGACGATTCAAAATCAGGTTCTGAGTCTCTCCCGGTCCAATACCGTAATAGAGGCGATGGGGATCTTCAGCCGCTCGGTAAAATCCTACCGCCAGGAGCTGTTCAAACCGGATATTGCTCAATTTCGCAACAAACTGGCGGATTACTACAGCAAGGAGTACAAGGCCGAGTACAGCCGCCGCAATGCCGGAGAAGAGATCGATGTGGCGGGATTGCTGCAGAAGCTCGATGACGATGCCATCGCGCTGCAGTATCAATACATTGGAGTAAACCCGAATCCACTGGGCGAAAAAGATAAACTGGAGGATCCGGTCGATGGTTCACAATACGGCAACTGGCATGCGCTGTTTCATCCCTACTTCAAGGACTTTCAACGGCGATTTGGATACTACGATCTTTTTCTGGCGGATGCCGAAACGGGGCGTATCGTCTATTCGGTATTCAAGGAGCTCGATTTTGCCACCTCGCTGAAAGAGGGCCCCTACTCGGACTCCGGCATCGGGGAGGTGTTTCGCAAAGCGAACCAGGCCACGACAACCGAGTTCGTGGCACTGTCCGATTTTGCCCCCTATGTTCCCTCCTACCAGGATTCGGCGGCGTTTATCGCTTCGCCCATATTTGACGAAAAGGGTAACCGGACCGGTGTGCTCATCTTCCAGATGCCAATCGACCGGATCAATGCGATGATGACCCAGAACGGCCACTGGCAGGAGGCGGGTCTGGGGAGCACGGGCGAGACCTATCTGGTCGGGCCCGATACCCGGATGCGCAGTATCAGCCGGTTTCTGGTGGAGGACAAAGCGGGCTATCTGCAGGCGATCAGTCATGCTCAGATCGATACCCGCACTGTCGAACTGATTAAAGCCAAACAAACGAACATCGGCCTGCACCCGGTTGCTACGGAAGGGAGCCGTGAAGCGCTTGCGGGTCACAGCGGCTTTTCCATCTTTTCCGATTTTCGGGATATTTCCGTGCTCTCTGCCTATGCTCCCATTCAGGTCGGCAGCCGCAACTGGGCTATTTTGGCTGAGATCGACAAGGCAGAGGCTTTTGCAGCCGCAGATCAGCTTAGCCGGCAACTGTTAACGATCGCAGCGGCTATTTGTGCAGTGTTGATTGCACTGGCCGCCGGGGTCGGTGTCTGGTTCGCCGGTTCGCTCTCCCGGCCGATACTGAAACTATCCGGTACCATTGGTGAAATCGAACGGGAATCCGATCTGACCAGGCAGGTTGACATCCGTTCCCAGGACGAACTGGGCATGGTCGCCAACGCCTTCAACACCATGGTGGTTAAATTCCGCGACAGCATACGACAGGTTGCGGACGCCACTTCGCAACTGGCTGCCACGGCGGAAGAGACTTCGGTCATCACACAACAAACCAGTCAAACCGCCCAGAGTCAACAGGCAGAGACCGCCCAGGTGGCGACCGCGATGACGGAGATGAATGCCACAGTCCAGGAAGTGGCGAACAATACACAGATTACCTCACAAGCGGCCAGCGATGTGACGCGTGAGGCAATTCAGGGCCGGCAGGCGATGGAGCAGACTGTGGAGCAGATTCAACAACTGGCCGACGAGGTTGAAAAGGCAGCGGAGGTGGTCGGTGGACTTGAGAAGAACAGCCAGGAAATCGGCGCTGTGCTGGATGTCATCAAGGGCATCGCCGAGCAGACCAACCTGCTGGCACTGAATGCTGCCATCGAGGCTGCGCGGGCCGGGGAACAGGGTCGCGGGTTCGCGGTGGTCGCGGACGAAGTCCGCACCCTTGCCAGCCGGACACAGCAATCGACCGAAGAGATCAACAAGATGATCGAGAAACTACAGGTCGGATCGAGGCAGGCGGTAACCGCAATGGGACAGAGCAGGGAAAAAACGCAGCAGGCGGTGAAGCAGGCGCTGGAGACGGGGCAATCGCTTTCCACAATTACAGCGGCGATAGAACGCATCAACGACATGAGTACTCAGATTGCCAGTGCGGCCGAGGAGCAAAGTGCAGTAACCGGCGAGATCAGCAGGAATATAGTTCAAATCAGCGAGATGACTGAACAGACTGCTGTGGGTGCTCAACAGACCTCCGAAGCGAGCGTCGAGTTGTCGCGGCTGGCCAACGGTCTGCAGGCGCTGGTGGCCCGGTTTAAAATTCAAGCAAGCGCTGATTGTTAACATCCCTCATCCTCTCCTTCTCACTGAGGAGGGTGTCTTAAAAGCCCCCTCTCCCGGTGAGGGAGAGGGCCGGGGTGAGGGTATCAAGAGACAAACCTCTGATTTTAGTCACCCTCATCCTGGCTTTTCCCCCTCGAAGGGAGAAGGGACAGAACCTTTGCGATACCCTCCCAGGGGAGAAAGGATCCAGTGTTATGAGATTTCATGTGCCACGGATGCCGGAAGTTCCAGTAGCACATTTCAATCATGATGTTACCGATGCCCTGATTAATCTTAATGGGACAGCAGTGTTTCAGCATCACTATTTTCGCTCACATGCTGCGAGTCTGTTTGTACTGCACGGTGATGTCCACCGCAGTCAAGCATACCTTCTCTTAACCGGGTTAAGCAGATGGAAAACAGCGAGCAATAATCGGAACAGTACGTTCGATGAATCCTGAAGAAGCCTTTTGCCCGGAGTGTAATGCAACCGGTTGACCCTCTGGTTACAGAGCTTGGCATATTATTTGATTGTTATTGATAACCATGCCAAAGCAGAAAGCAAGCAAACCACTCCGCGTCATGCTGGTGGATGATCGGATCGACCGGCGGGAAATGCTGGATATTGCTTTACAGAATATTGATTGTGCTCTGGTGGCCTGCACCACCAGTGACAGTGATCTGTTATCGGCGGTAAAAACCTGCGATCCGGATGTGATTCTTGTCGATATCGAAGCGCCAGGCAGGGATATCCTGGAAAGCCTGGAAACAGTGCACTCCACGGTACCAAGACCGATGGTAATGTTTTCCCAGGATGACAACAACCAGACGATCCGTCGCGCAACCCAGGCAGGCGTGAGTGCCTATGTGGTTGATGGTCTTCAGATTAGTCGCGTACGTCCCATCATTGATGCGGCAGTGGCCCGCTTCCAGCACTTCAGCTTATTGGAGACCGAACTAAAACAGGCGCGCAATCAGCTGGCAGAGCGGAAAATCATCGATAAGGCAAAGCGGATTGTCATGCGCAGACAGGATGTGAGTGAAGAGGTTGCCTACAAATCGATGCGCAAGCTGGCGATGGATTCCAACAAAAAGCTCTCAGAGGTGGCGCAGCGTGTGATCGCGGCTGAGAAACTCCTTGGTAAATGACATATCCGTCGAGTCGTGGTTTGCATCATAAGAATACAGATATCGCCCTGAAGATTCACCAATCGCACAGCATTTGTGCACGCTGATCAAGGAACCTCCCTCATCCCGAAAAACCAGGTGATCCGGAAAAAGGATATTCGGGGCATCCCTGATATTAAAATCTATCGAAAAATCAGGTTGTTGAAGTGGCTCGATTGAAATTGACCCGAATTGGAGCTGCGCAATGGCACATTGGTTGCTTGAGTATTCGTCAGCAGCTATCTCAGGTCTCAGGACCAGTCCATTGGTGGACTCATGGGATAGGTGGCAGTTAACGATCCTTAACCACTGTTGGTTAATTGTAGGCAACGGCGCCCACAACCAGACGGCTCTCCTCCTCCCGCCTGGTTGTGGGTTTTTTTTTTCCAGGAGTGTGCGGTGGTGATGGAGATGCGACATTCAATTTTCACGAAGGAAAAAGTGCAGATGAACACGGCAGTAAACAGTAAACGCAGGCATTTTCTCATACGGAGTCTGTTGGCTTTGGGTATGAGCCTCGGTCTTGGTTTAAGCGCCAATCCGGTGACAGCGGAGATCGGAGATCCGGAGAAAGAGGATCTGAAATTTGGTTTTATCAAACTGACCGATATGGCGCCGCTCGCCATCGCCTATGAAAAAGGTTTCTTTGAGGATGAAGGCCTGTATGTCACTTTGGAGGCGCAGGCCAACTGGAAGGTATTGCTGGACGGTGTGATTGACGGGCAGCTCGATGGCGCCCACATGCTCGCTGGCCAGCCATTGGCCGCCACCATCGGTTTTGGCACCAAGGCGCACATCGTCACACCCTTTTCGATGGATCTGAATGGCAACGGTATCACTGTTTCAAACGATATCTGGGAGCAGATGAAGCCCCATGTGCCCAAGCAGGCAGACGGCAGACCGGTCCATCCGATAACAGCCGACGCACTTAAACCCGTCGTGGAAGCGTTTAAGCAGCAGGGCAGGCCATTCAGGATGGGCATGGTATTTCCGGTGTCGACGCATAATTATGAGCTGCGTTATTGGCTCGCCGCCGGCGGTATTCACCCCGGATTCTATGCACCCCATAAGGGCGACACATCCGGTACCCTGAATGCGGATGCCTTGCTTTCGGTGACACCGCCCCCACAGATGCCATCCACGCTGGAGGCCGGCACTATCTACGGCTACTGCGTGGGAGAGCCCTGGAATCAGCAGGCGGTTTTCAAGGGTATAGGTGTCCCGGTGATCACCGACTACGAGATCTGGAAGGACAATCCGGAGAAGGTGTTTGGCATGACCAGGGAGTTCACCGAGAAATATCCCAATACCAGCGTCCGCATTGTCAAGGCACTGATTCGCGCCGCCTATTGGCTGGATGAAAACAATAACGCCAACCGACCGGCGGCGGTGAAATACCTCTCTCAGTCCAACTATGTGGGTGCTGACTACGATGTCATCGCCAACTCGATGACCGGCACCTTCGAATACGAGAAGGGGGACAAGCGGGAAGTGCCGGACTTCAATGTTTTCTTCCGCTATTTCGCGACCTATCCCTATTACTCGGATGCGGTCTGGTACCTGACCCAGATGCGCCGTTGGGGCCAGATCGCCGAAGAGAAACCCGACAGCTGGTATGCGGAAATGGCGAAAAAAGTCTACCGCCCCGACATCTATCAGAAGGCAGCTGAAGAGCTGATCGCCGAAGGCAAGATGAAGGCCTCCGACTTCCCGGACTTCAAAACCGAAGACGGTTACCGGGATCCCCAGACTCAGTTCATCGATGGCATCAGCTACGACGGGCGGGTTCCGAACGAGTATCTGAAAAAGTTCCCCATCGGCCTGAAAGGCGGCGACAAGGTTTAGTCTCCGGGTTGCCCGATGTGCCGGCCAGGGATGGCCGACGAACGCAGCCCGGCGGGTGAATGCCGGGTCTGTACCGGGCGGTAAACATTGCAGCTGAGTTTTTTATTTCAGCGAAGTTTCCACTGATTGAAAGAGAGAAATGCATGAGCTCCTCAATTTCCAAAAAAACCTTTGACCTGCCACTCAAGGATGCGCTGTTCGACTATCTCGCCGGCGATGATCTGGCGAAGTCGTTCGGTAAAGTGGCGCAAGGTCTGTTCATACCAATCATTGCTATGGCGATCTTTCTCGGGCTGTGGGAAGCGGGCGCAAAAAATGTGCAGACGTCTCTGGGCGTACTGCCGGGACCGGCCAAGGTCTGGGAGCAGACTGTCGGACTCTATCAGGAACACAAGGCGGAGCGGGATAGAGAAGAAGATTTTTATCAGCGGCTGCAGAAGCGGCTCGACAAAGCGATCGCAGCCGGCAAACCGCAGGAGAAGATCGATAAGCTGAAAAATCGCGAATACACCGGAAAAGAGACCTTCTTCGATCAAATCCTCACCAGCCTCTGGACCGTGATGGCCGGGTTCATCGCGGCATCGATCATTGCTATTCCGATTGGAATAGTTTGCGGCATGAGCGCCACCCTCTACGCGGCAATCAACCCACTTATCCAGATTTTCAAGCCGGTCTCACCCTTGGCCTGGTTGCCGCTGGTGACCATTGTGGTTTCTGCAGTCTACGTGTCGAATGATCCAGCCCTGTCCAAATCGTTTCTGAACTCGGCAATAACGGTCACGCTATGCTGTATCTGGCCCACCATCATCAACACGACTGTCGGTGTTAACGGGGTAAACAGGGATCTGCTCAATGTGAGCCGGGTCCTGCGTCTGAACTGGTTCACGAAAACGGTAAAAATTGTGCTGCCCTCAGCGGTGCCCATGATTTTCACGGGTTTGCGGCTCTCGCTTGGGATCGGCTGGATGGTGCTGATCGCAGCCGAGATGCTGGCGCAGAATCCAGGACTCGGAAAATTTGTCTGGGATGAGTTTCAGAATGGCAGTTCAAACTCCTTGGCCCGAATAATGGTCGCGGTGCTGGTCATTGGTCTTATCGGGTTCCTGCTCGATCGGGGCATGCTCTCTCTACAGCGCTACGTCAGTTGGGATAAGAACGCAATATTGCGATGATGCCAGAGGGCACGGAAAGAGTAACAGTCAATGAAAAGCTATCTGAATATCGATCATGTCAGCATCACGTTCCCGACCGACAAGGGCCCGCTGAATGTACTGAAGGATGTCAATCTACATGTGGAGCAAGGCGAGTTCATCACGCTTATCGGGCATTCCGGCTGCGGTAAATCGACCGTGCTCAATATTGTCGCAGGCCTGCTGAATGCCACAGAAGGCGGTGTGATCCTGGAGGAGAAAGAGGTCTCCGAACCCGGTCCCGACCGGGCTGTGGTGTTCCAGACCCATTCCCTGCTGCCGTGGTTGAGTGTTTATGACAACGTGCGTCTGGCGGTGGACCAGGTGTTTAAGAAAACCAAGTCGAAAGCCGAGCGTCACAAATGGACGCTGCATAATCTTGAGCTGGTCCATATGACGCATGCGCTGGAACGTAAACCCGATGAAATCTCCGGTGGCATGAAGCAGCGCGTGGGTATTGCCCGGGCGCTGGCCATGGAACCCAAAGTGCTGTTGATGGACGAGCCATTCGGTGCACTGGATTCCCTGACCCGGACCCATATGCAGGATTCGTTGATGGATATCCAGTCCCGGCTCAACAATACCGTGATCATGATTACCCATGACGTGGACGAGGCGGTACTGCTGTCGGATCGCATCATCATGATGAGCAATGGCCCCTCTGCCACCATCGGCGAAATTCTGAATATAGAGCTACCCAGGCCCAGGGACAGACTGGTTTTGGCGGAAAATCCGGTATACAACCACTACCGGGCCGAGGTGGTCAAATTCCTGCACGAGCGGCATCAGGCGACGGATGATGCACCGGCTGCAGCGGCGCCGGCCGATTCAGCCAGCGTGGTAAATCTCTCCGCCTGGCTGGAATCGGCCAAATCTGCCAGCGGACGCTATCTGGAAAAGCCCCAGCTGAACCTGGGATTCATCCCGCTGACCGACTGTGCACCGCTGGTGATTGCCAACGAGAAGGGCTTTTTCAGGCAGTTGGGGCTGAGTGTGGAGCTCTCCCGGGAGAACTCCTGGGCCAATATCCGCGACAAGGTGTCGATCGGTATGCTCGACGGTGCTCAGATGCTGGCCGCGATGCCGCTGGCATCGGCAGCAGGCGTGAAGCGTACATCGCCGATGATCACGGCCATGAGCCTGGATCTGAACGGCAACGGCATCACTGTCTCCGGCGAACTCTACGACCGCCTGCTGGAATCGGGTGGGACGCTCGACTCTCCGATCGGCAGCGGTCGTGCGCTGAAACAGTTCATCGAACAGAACCGTGCCGCAGGGGGTAAGCCATTGACCTTTGCCACGGTGTTCCCCTATTCATCGCATAACTATCTGCTGCGCTACTGGCTGGCGGCATCCGGGATAAACCCCGATGAGGATATTCGGCTGACCGTGGTGCCGCCACCGCAGATGGTCAACTATCTGCAGGCCGGTGTCATCTCCGGATTCTGTGTCGGCGAACCCTGGAATACGCTGGCCGTCTGCAACGGATTGGGGCGCACGCTGGCGGCCAGTTACGATATCTGGAACAACCATCCCGAGAAAGTGTTCGGGGTCTCTGCCAGCTGGGCGGCGGCCAATCCCAATACCCATCAGGCGCTGTTGAAGGCGCTGCTCAGGGCCTGCGAGTGGATCGATCAGCCTGACAACCGGCCCGAGGTCTGTGAAATTCTGAGCCAGGGCCGTTATGTGAATGCACCAAAAGAGATCCTGGAGCAGTCGATGCTGGGCACATTCCGCTTCGCTCGAGATGAGGCACCCAGGGAGCGAACCGATTTCAATGTCTTTAATCGTTACAGCGCGAACTTTCCCTGGCGCTCTCATGCGGTCTGGTTCCTGAGTCAGATGATGCGATGGGGCCAGCTGGAGAAAGCGGTAAACTTCAAACGAATCGCCGAACAGGTTTATCGCCCGGAACTCTATCGTCAGGCTGTTGCCGAGCTGGCGCTCGATTTTCCGGTCGGGGACTACAAGGATGAAGGTGTGCACCCAGCTCCCTGGCGTTTGGAGGGAGACCAGGGCGATCTGGTCATGGGGCCAGATCTGTTCTTTGATGGAGCCCGCTTCACTGCCAGTGATCCGGTCGCCTATCTGGAGGGACAGTCATTCAACCATCGGACTGTCGATTTGCAGTTACTTCCTGAGGCCAATCCCATTGATGCACCGGGCCGGAAACGCAATCGGAGCGTCGCTGGTGAAGAGGTGAACCGATGATTAGAGAAAAGCTTGTGATGGTCGGCAACGGCATGGCTGGTGTGCGTGCCATCGAGGAGCTGCTGAAGCTCGAACCGGAAATGTATCGGATCAGTGTGTTCGGCGCCGAGCCGCACCCCAATTACAATCGGATCATGCTCTCGCCCGTGCTGGCGGGAGAGAAGAAGGTGGATGAGATCATTCTCAACAGTCGGGAGTGGTACGCGGAACAGGGTATCGATTTGTATACCGGTGATCCGGTGGTGGAGATCGACCGGATCAACCGCAGGGTCAAATCCGCTTCCGGCGTTTCGCTGGATTACGATCGCCTGCTGCTGGCCACAGGCTCCAATCCCTTCATTATTCCCGTGCCCGGCGCTCATCTGCCGGGGGTGATCGGCTTTCGGGATATTCAGGATGTGGAAGCGATGCTGGAGGCATCCAGGGCATACAGCAAGGCGGTGGTGATCGGCGGCGGACTGCTCGGTCTGGAGGCGGCCAACGGTCTGATGAAAAACGGCATGCAGGTTACCGTGGTACACCTGATGGATATTCTGATGGAACGCCAACTGGACAAGCCGGCGGCGGAGCTGCTGAAGGCGTCTCTGGAGGCGAACGGCCTGCGCTTCCTTATGCAGGCACAAACCGCCGCGGTTCTTGGCGAGGAGCGGGTGACCGGTGTGCAGTTTGCCGACGGCTCCAGTGTCGAGGCGGACCTGGTGGTGATGGCCGTCGGCATTCGCCCGAACATGGCGCTTGGCCAAAAGGCCGGGCTCTATTGCGAACGGGGCATAGTCGTAAACGATACCATGCAGACCTACGATCCCCGGATTTATGCCGTGGGCGAGTGCGTGCAGCACCGGGGCAACTGCTATGGTCTGGTAGCGCCGCTGTTCGAACAGGCCAGGGTCTGCGCCAATCATCTGGCAAGGCTGGGTTACGGCCGATACGAGGGTTCGGTGACTTCGACCAAGCTCAAGGTGACCGGCATCGACCTGTTCTCTGCCGGCATGTTCAACGAACAGGACGAGGACGAGACCCTGGTGCTGCAGGATCCGGCCCAGGGCGTCTACAAAAAGCTGGTGATCCGTGACAACCGGATCAAGGGTGCTGTGATGTATGGGGACACGCTGGATGGCTCCTGGTACTTCCAGCTGATGCGCGAAGGCACGGATATTTCCGGTTTCCGCAACACCATTTTGTTCGGTCAGCACGATCTGGGGGATGCGGGGCACGGTGACGGGACCCGCCTGCTCTCTCTGCCGGACGATGCGGAGATCTGCGGTTGCAACGGTGTCTGCAAGGGCGAGATTGTCAACGCGATCACCAGCAAGGGGCTGTTTACACTGGATGAGGTGCGCGCTCATACCAAAGCTTCCGCCTCCTGCGGTTCCTGCACCGGTCTGGTGGAATCCCTGCTTGCGAGCACGGTCGGTGAAGGCTACTCGGAAGCGCCGAGCAAAAAGCCGCTGTGCGGTTGCACCGGCCACAGCCACGACGAAGTGATCGGGGTGATCAGGGATCTGAAGCTGAAAAGCATGCCTGCGGTGCGCGAGGTACTGAACTGGAAGACACCGGACGGCTGTGCCTCCTGCCGCCCGGCGCTCAACTATTATCTGTTGGCGAACTGGCCGGGGGAATACCGGGACGATGCCCAATCACGGTTTATCAACGAGCGGGCACACGGCAACATTCAGAAGGACGGCACTTACTCCGTGGTGCCGCGCATGTTCGGTGGACTCTGCACGCCGGGTGAACTTCGGGCCATCGCGGATGTGGCGGAGAAATTTCGGGTGCCGGAGATCAAGGTTACCGGCGGTCAGCGTATTGATCTGTTTGGCGTGAAGAAAGAGGATCTGCCGTCCGTGTGGAAGGATCTCTCCGCCGCCGGTTTTGTCTCCGGTCATGCCTACGGCAAGGCCCTGCGTACGGTCAAGACATGCGCCGGCAAGACCTGGTGCCGTTTCGGCACTCAGAACTCGACCGGGCTCGGTGTCAAACTGGAGACGCTTACCTGGGGCTCATGGATGCCGCATAAGTTCAAGATGGCGGTTTCCGGCTGCCCCCGCAACTGTGCAGAGGCCACGATCAAGGATTTCGGTGTGGTCTGCGTCGATTCCGGATACGAACTGCATATTGGCGGCAACGGTGGCATCAAAGTGCGGATTACCGATCTGCTCTGCAAGGTCGGCAGTGAAGAAGAGGTGCTGGAATACTCCGCGGCATTCATCCAGCTCTACCGCGAGGAGGCGCACTACCTCGAACGCACGGCGCCATGGGTCGAACGGGTCGGCCTGAATTATATCAAGGCCAGGCTGCTGGAAGACGAAACGGGCCGCAGAGCGCTCTACGATCGTTTCAGACACAGCCAGCAGTTCTTCCAGGATGATCCCTGGAAGGCACGTGCGGAAGGTGCAGAAGCGCACGAGTTCACGCCATTGCAGATAGCCGGCCTGGCATCAAATTTGAGTTGAAAACTATGAATGATTGGATTGCCGTTGCCCGGTTGGACGAAATTCCCAGGCTGGGCGCAAGAAAGATTGTCACTGACACGGTGGAGATCGCGCTGTTCCGTAACAGCAACGATCAGGTGTTCGCAATCAGGGATCGTTGCCCGCATAAGGGAGGGCCGCTATCCCAGGGCATTGTGTATGGAACGTCCGTGAGTTGTCCGCTGCACAACTGGAGGATCGATCTGGCCAGCGGTGAAGCAATGGGGCCGGACCAGGGGTGTGTCACCACCTATCCTGTGAAAGTCGAGCAGGGACGTATTTACCTTTCGACAGTGGTCGATCAGACAGCTGTGGGATCCGATGCCGGCAGTCGTTAAAAGTACCTGTCCCTATTGTGGCGTTGGCTGTGGTTTACGCATAGAGGCGCAGGCAGACGGCGAATGGTTGATCAGGGGTGACGATGGGCATCCGGCAAATTTCGGTCGGCTCTGTTCCAAGGGTACGGCGCTGAATGAGACGCTGGGTTTCGAGGGGCGTCTGACCACGCCACTGATCAATGGGCGCGAGGCAGACTGGGATCAGGCACTGGACCTGATCGCGGACCGATTTCGCCGGGTTATCGATGATCATGGACCGAATGCTGTTGCGTTCTATGTTTCGGGGCAATTGTTGACCGAGGACTATTATGTAGCCAACAAGCTGATGAAAGGATTTATCGGCTCGGGAAACATCGACACCAATTCACGACTCTGTATGTCCTCGTCGGTGGCAGGCCATAAACGGGCCTTCGGGTCCGATACCGTACCCGGTTGTTATCAGGATTTTGAGCAGGCCGATCTGATCGTACTGACCGGTTCGAACACCGCCTGGTGCCATCCCGTGCTCTATCGACGCATCGCCAGGGCCAGGGAGGCAAGGCCGGAAATGCGTGTGGTGGTTATAGATCCACGGGAGACGGCGACCTGTGATCTGGCTGATCTGCATCTTCCACTGAAAGCGGGCAGTGACAGTGTTCTGTTCAGTGGCCTGCTGGGTTGGCTGCATGACAATGACTGCATTGATGGTGATTTCGTGCAGCAACATACGGAGGGTTCGGAAGCAGCACTGCAGGCGGCTCACTGGTACGCACCTTCAACCGCGGCAGTCGCGGAACATTGCGGACTCGATCCGCAAAAAGTCCGGATGTTCTATCGCTGGTTTTCCGAAACCGCTAAAACCGTGACCCTCTACTCCCAGGGCATCAATCAAACCTCCAGTGGCACCGACAAGGTCAACGCAATCATAAACTGTCATCTGTTCACCGGTCGGATCGGCAAGCCGGGTGCCGGCCCTTTTTCCATCACCGGACAGCCCAATGCGATGGGTGGGCGTGAAGTCGGGGCGCTTTCCAATCAACTGGCCTGCCATATGGAGCTGGAAAATGAACGACACCGGGAACTGGTGGCACGTTTCTGGCGAAGCCCAAACCTTGCCAGGGAACCCGGGCTCAAAGCCGTGGATATGTTTCATGCGGTGGAGCGGGGGGAGATCAAAGCGCTCTGGATCATGGCCACCAATCCCGCGGTTACGCTGCCGGATGTAAATCAGGTTCATCGCGCATTGGATAGGTGCGAATTGCTCGTGGTGTCTGAGAATATGCGCTGGACGGATACCACCGCCTATGCGGACGTGCTGCTGCCCGCACAAACCTGGGGTGAAAAAGATGGCACGGTAACCAATTCGGAGCGTCGTATCAGCCGGCAGCAGCGCTTTCTCACACCCCTGGGTCAGAGCATGCCGGATTGGTGGATTATTTCCCAAGTGGCGACACGCCTCGGTTATCCCGGCTTCGAGTATGCGTCCAGTCATGAGATCTTTGTCGAATACGCCAGCCTTTCTGGTTATGAAAACGGGGGTGTTCGGGATTTCGATATTTCCGGTCTGAGCGGGTTCTCGGCAGCAGACTACGAACGTATGCAGAGCGTTCAGTGGCCGGTGCGGCACGGTTCTCCGCAAGGGACGCACCGCCTGTTCGCGGATGGTCGGTTCTACACCCCGGATCGTAAAGCAAAATTCCAGGCGGTGGTGCCCCGGCCTCCGGGACATATGCTGAATCCGGACTATCCTCTGGTGCTGAATACAGGCCGGGTGCGCGACCAGTGGCATACCATGTCGCGGACAGGAAAATCACCCAGGCTCGCAGGACGTGATCCCGAACCGTTTCTCGAAATCAATCCGCTCGATGCCGGACGGTATGCGGTTGATGAAGATGAGTTGGTCAGAGTCAGCAGCCACTGGGGTGAAGTTGTCCTGCGGGCAAGAATTACCGAGCGGCAGAAAGCGGGAACCGTTTTCGCTCCTATGCATTGGAACGACCAATTCGCCAGCAATGCCAGGGTTGGCGCGCTTGTGAATCCAGTGACGGATCCCATCTCGGGCCAGCCGGAATTCAAGCATACCCCGGTTGTCATTACGCCGTATCGTCCAGCCTGGCAGGGTTTTCTTTTAACCCGGCGGGCAGCAGTGGTTATGCAACATGCAAGTTTGTGGACGCGGGCCCGCCGGGAGGGCCTCTGGCACTACGAGCTGGCTGGAGAGGAATTGGCAGAGGACTGGTCTGATTTGGCCCGCAAATTATCTGGCTCTGATCAGCGGGATGCAGAGTGGGCGGAAATGATGGACCGGGCAGGCGGACAATACCGTGGAGTCAGTATAATCGACGGATCACTCGAAGCTTGTCTGTTTATAGGGCCGGACCACAAGCTGCCGGCACGTGATTGGCTGGTGCAGCTGTTTTCCAGGTCAACATTGACATCTCAGGAGAGAATGCGCCTGTTGGCGGGCTCCCCGGCTGCGAACGAACAGGATGCGGGAAGGACTATCTGTGCCTGTTTCAATGTGGGGGAAAATACATTGATCAACGGAATTTGTGATAAAGGCCTGGTCACGATTGAAGCGATTGGCAAGACGCTTCAGGCGGGCACCAACTGTGGATCATGCCTGTCCGAAATAAACACGCTCATCAACCGCTGTACCCAACCGGGTGCGCTTAAACTTCAATAATTTTGTTGCTGGCCGTTGGCTGTATCCAAAAGTGGCTGCATCCCCATTATCCATCCGTCAAATCCTGGCCGCATCATCAGAATACAAATATCGCCGTGAAGACCCACCCATCGCACAGCATTTGTGCACACTGATCAAATAACCTCCCTCATCCCGAAAAACCAGGTGTTCCGGAATAAGGATATTCGGGGCATCCCTGATATTAAAATTCATCGGAAATCAGGTGGTTGAAGTGGCTTGGGCGAAATTGGCCCGAATCGGAGCTGTGCAATGGCACATTGGTTGCTAGAGTATTTGACAGCAACCGTCTCAGTATCAGGCGCAGTACGCGGCGGACTCGCAGTGAGTAACGGTTCACGATCCTCGACCATGGTTGGTTCATTGCCGGTAATGGTGCCCACAATCAGACGGCTCTCCTCCTTACGCCTGATTGTGGGTTTTTTTTTGCCGGAAATGTACGTTGTTGATGGTGATGCGGCATCCGATTTTAATTGCGGAAAGAAGTGCGAATGAACGCAGCGGTAAACCGCAAATGCAGCCATTTTCTGATGCAGAGTCTGTTGTTTTGGGGATCAGCATCGGTCCTGGTTTGAGCGCCGATCCGGTGATAGCGGCGAACAACAGGGGATTAACCCTTTTTTCCCGCTGGTAGAATAATACGCCAGATCAACAAAACTGTGGTCTGGCTGCTTTTATTCACGAGTCGGTATGCCGTCTCCGGATTGACCGGTGACATGTTCGCCCTCCGGCATCGGTACGTGCCGATGATGGGTGCCTGGGGTGCAGGCAGGCTCAGTAGTGCCGGCGTTTACCGGGCCAGCCGCTTCAGCGCCTCCGATAACCCTCATCGAGCTGTAAGAATGCATTGACTGTTGCGCCGATATACGGGAAGAGAGTGTTATGGAGAGACTGATGGCTTTCGCGATGCGCAACCACAGGCTTGTTCTGGCCTGGGTGATCGTGATTTCGATTGTCGCCGCAACCCAGCTGCCCTATCTGAAAATTTCCATTTCACCGCAATCGCTGACCATAGAGGACAGTCCCGCACAACGCTTCTATGAAGATACCGTCGCGACCTTCGGGGTGGACAGAATCACGATCCTCTACATCAGCGATCCGAAGCTGATGAGTCCCGACAAGCTCGCCGCGATAAAACCGGTAGTTGCGGCTGTTGAAGAGTTACCGTTCGTCGAAAAGACCAGCAGCCTGTTCTCCGTGGCGGATATCCGGGTGGAGGGTGACCTGGTTACCACCAGGCCGTTTCTGGATCAGTTGCCCGATACGGTGCAGGCGTCGGAACAGATTCTGGCGAGCGCGCTGAGGAATCCCTTTGTGCGCAAGAATCTTGTCTCGCCTGACGGAACCGCCATGGCGATCAACGTCTATCTGAAAGACGCGGACCATGCCATCGACCCCGATTACGATGCCCGTGTAACCCACGCACTCGATGCCGCGATCGCGCCACTGGCCGGAAAAGTGGCGGAGTTCCATCAGATCGGACTGCCTTATATCCGCTCGGCCATCACTTCGGAGATCTCGAAAGAGCAGTTTCAGATAGTTTTCGTGGGCTACGCGGTTCTGCTGCTGGTGCTGGCGCTGATGTTCCAGCGAAGATCCGCGCTGATCATCCCGTTCATCACGGCATCGCTCAGCGTGCTCTGGCTGCTGGGCGCGATGGCGGCACTGGGAATGCCGTTGAGCATGCTGACCGCGATTGTGCCTGTTTTGCTGGTGATCGTGGGGTCGACCGAAGATATTCACCTGTTGGCCGAGTACTATAGCGGTATCGCCGCGGATTTGGGCCGCCTGCACGCGGCTAGACGGATGGTGCGGCGCCTGGGGCTTGCGATCGGCCTGACTTTCCTCACCTCCTATTTCGGTTTTCTCGCGGTGGGCGCCAATCCGATCAGCCTGGTGCGGGAGTTCGGTTTCGTGGCTTCGACCGGTCTGGCGATCAATTTCCTGCTGACCGCTGTTCTGGTGCCGGTGTTGCTGCAAATGATAGGTGAGCGCAGCAACCGTTCACGGCAGTACCGGTTTACCGGAAGTTATCTCCGGTTCAGCGCGGTGTTGACCCGTTTCATTCTTTCCCATCGCCGTTTGATCATCGCATTGAGTATCGCTGTTTTTGCCGGATGCAGCGCGCTGGCCAGTCGTCTGCATGTCGACAACAGCATCCTCAATTATCTGCCGGAAGATTCGGTGGTGAGGGAGAGGGCGGCAAACCTCAGTCATACGCTCGCCGGAATCTATGTTTTTCAAATAGTCATCGACGGACATATCGACAATGCGTTCGAGCGCGTTCGGTATCTGCAGGAGATAGTGAAAATTCAGCGTTATATCGAGCGGCATACACCGTTCGACCACAGCATCTCTTTCGCCGATTACCTGGCCATGCTGAACAGCGCGGTCAACGAAACGGGCCGTCCCGAATTGCCGGATGAGGATGAAGTTGTGGAGACGTTGATGTTGTTCGTCGGCCCGGACAATGCGCGCGAATATCTCTCCCCTGACGGCAGCAAAACCAGCATCGCGGTGAGGCATGGCATCGACGAAACCAATGAACTGCGCAAAGCCATCAGGCAACTCGAGGCTTACATAGCAGAAAACGTCGATTCCGATCTGATGGTCAAGGTTACCGGTCAGTCCGTTCTCGCCAGCGAAGCGGTGAACGATCTGATAGTGGGACAAATCAAATCCCTGTCGCTGATCATCATTGCGATATTCGCGGTTGTCTCACTGTTGTTCGTTACCACGAAGGCCGGCCTGATCGCGGTCACGATCAATGCGTTCCCGATTGTCGGCCTGTTCGGCGTAATGGCACTGACCGGCATCTCCCTCGACTCGGCCACCTCGATGATCGCAGCGATAGCCGTGGGTGTCGGTGTCGATCACACCATGCATTTCATGGTTCGTTACAACCAGCACCTGAAAACCAGTGCCGACGAAATGACGGCAATCAGCCGCACCGTGATCAGTGAGGCCAGGCCTATTGGCACGGCGACGATAGCGCTCGCGGCTGGATTTGGCGCGCTCTGCTGGTCAAATTTTCCACCTGTCTTCTCCTTCGGCATGCTCAGCGCAATGATGATGCTGTTCGCCTTCCTGGCAACATTCGTGCTGGGGCCGGTGATGCTCTCATATATCCGGCTGATAACGATTTGGGATCTGTTGGGTGCCAGCATGCGCAATGAGCTTTCCCACTCGTGCCCACTGTTCAGCGGCATGCGTCCTTTGCAAATCCGGCGGGTTATCCTTTTGGGCCGCGTATCCTGCTACCAGGATGGAGAACGGCTGATGCGGCGCGGTGAACTGGGCCGCTCCCTGTTCGTTCTTCTGAAAGGCCATGTGATAATCGAGTCGGCAAAAACGGATGGCACGTTCGACAGGATCAGGGCGGCGTCGGTCGGCGAAGTCTTTGGACTGGCCGCGCTGATGTGCGGCAAGCCCCGCGTCGCGACTGCGACCGCAGTCGGCGACGTGGAAGTGCTGGCACTGGACTGGACCCGTATACAACGAATCTCCAGATTTTTTCCACGCAGTGCCTACCAGCTGTTTAAAAATCTCTCAATGATCATGGGGGACAGATTGACGGAGCAAACATTTCCGGCTGCCGAAAAAAGGCCGGACAGGGTGCTGGTCTCCGAAACGGCTGCGGAGTGACCTGCTGGCTCGCCCTGCGGGAAGCGGGGCGCACCTTCCATTTTTCAATTCACCCGCATAGATTGTAAACAGGCGTGAAACCGTGGATGCCTCCGTGCCCGCTGCTTATTCGACGATTATCGTGATCTTCTCCGATATCAGCGGCGGATCCTGCGGTTCGTGCTGCTCGTCACCCAGCAGCAACTGCAGCGTGTGTCTGCCGGGACGCAGTTCCAGCAGGGCTTCCGTCTCTGCCCGATCGAAATGGATATGCCGTGAGTCCCTGGGAATGGGTTCGTCCAGATCCGGCAGCTGATCCACGTCCACCAGCAGGTGATGGTGTCCGGCCGTATGCCGTCGCCGGCCGGTCGTCCCGGCGGGTGTGATGCCAAAACCGCTGATCCCGAATTGCACCTTGAACGGACTCTCCACCACCGCCCCGTCGGCCAGGCCGATGAAATAGACCTTTGCGTTCCCGGGCGGTGAGTGCGCGCCCGCGCCGGGGGTTGTCAGCGCAAGCACCAGGGTGATGGCCGCAACGGATATCCTGTTACGCATTTTCATCTTCTACTGATTATGACTGGAGTAAACGGATATTTTTCCGCCGCGCTGAAAGGTCAATACGTCATATGGCTCTGTGCGCGGACCTTCCATACCGGGTGATCCCATCGGCATCCCGGGCGCGCTCAGGCCTGAAACATCGGGCTTTTCGCTGATCAGACGTTTGATGTCATCGGCTGGTACGTGACCTTCGATCACATAGTGACCAACCTTCGCCGTGTGGCAGGACTGGAGTTGCACTGGCACACCCAGTTCCGTTTTTATCGGATTCATATCGAGCCGGTCATGGACCTCCACGGAAAAACCATTTTTCTCCAGATGCTTCACCCACTCCTTGCAGCAACCGCAGGTCGGACTTTTATAGACCACCACATCGGTTGCTCTTGCCGCTTGTTGGCTCAGTAGTACACCTCCTGCCACCAGCGCCACCACCACGGGCAGCCAGGTCGTCCATTTTCCGAATCCGGGGGACCTTTTTGGCGTTGCATTTTTCTTCTTTGTCATAAATTAACTCCCAAGCATTTCATTAAGGCGTCAGCCTTTATTGATTGACTGTATCGGTTTACCGGACTGTTCATTCCGCTCATGCCAGACGCGGTAGATCTCGTCGGACCAGTGGGATTGCACCCAGGCCAGTATGTCATCAATCTGCCGGCTGTTCAGTTTGTCGCCGAAACCGGGCATGCTCCCCCCCAATGGCACTCCCCCCACTCTGACCGTCCGGCGCAGGATGGATAAGGGGTGGTGCCAGGTATGCGCGGTACCGTTGAGAGGCGGTGGCGGATACTTCCCGTCGGCACCCGTTTCGCGCCAGTTGGCGGTGCCCGACGCATCCGGTTTATGGCAGCTGGCACAGTACTCCTGGAACAATGCATTGCCGCTGGCGCTCTGCGCCCGGGTGTACCAACGATCGATTGGCAGCGCCTGCGACACCGCAGCCGGTTTTGCAACACCGGTTGCCGCGGCTTTCTGGTCATCGCAACCGGCCAATAGAGCCAAACCAGGCAGCAACAGCAATATTAATGATTTTTCTTTCATCATTCTCCTCTACCTCCATAGCGCCGGCCTCCGCCGTAATACGCACTCCAGGGACGGAGAGATGGCGGGGGGACGCGGTGTCCAGGGTGCTCTTCCCCCCGAATGTTGGAACATGAATGCCTTGCAAGGCGCTGTTCTTTCTCTGCAGGGAGCCAGCCAACGACGCACGGCTGACGGATCGTCAACGGACTGAACCGGGCGGGCGATGTCAGCCGGCGATCACTGCCGGCTCAGGCGCAGCCGCAGGCAGGCCAGGCCCTTGGCGGGCGGAAAAGATAAGAGGAGAGTTGCGCTTCAAAACCGGCGTCCGTTTGCATCGGCACGGCAGCGGCGGATCGGTATGTGGGCAGCGGGAGAGTTGGCAGCAACGCCAGTGCACAGGCAGCACAATGACCGGATGCACAACCCTGTCCATTACAGCCGGTATCCCTGTTGCACCGTTCACAATCCTGAACCGCAGCATGTTCAGCCGCAATGAATCGGCCATCATGGTCGGCCGCCATCTGAATGACGCCTTCTGGCTGGCCAGGGAGATCGACCAAACCCGCCATCGCGCCCTGCAGTGGAGCCAGCCCCACAAGGAGGGCAAGCAGAACAGCCAGTTGTTTCTTAATCGATCGGCGCATGCAGCCAGATATTACCGAGATTCATCGTGATTTCAACTGGCAGGCCCGGCAACAGCGCAGGAGAAAAGCCTGCCTGGCGATGGTTGCCGCGCCGGACCGGTTCAATCTCCAAGTAAAATACAAGAAATCCCCAAGTCTTCTCCAAGAACAGGCTGCTCTTCCCCGCTAAAGTACGTTACACCAGCGCAACGAACCTAACATCCAAAGCGCGGTAACCATTGAACATTATGACCACCGAGGAGAATTTACCATGACCAACCTGGCAATCGACACCACCACCATGCAACCCGACTACACCGCGATCAAGGCCAAGCAGCAGGCGACCTGGGGCGCAGGCAACTACGGCCGCATCGGCGTCACGCTGCAGATCACCGGAGAGCAATTGTGCGAAACGATGGATCTGCGTGCGGGTCGCAGTGTGCTCGACGTGGCGGCCGGAAACGGCAACGTGACGCTGGCTGCCGCCCGACGCTTCTGCAGAGTGACTTCAACCGACTATGTCGACAGCCTGCTGCGCCAGTCCGAACAGCGTGCGCTGGTGGAGGGCATGTCGATCGACTATCGTCTCGCCGACGCCGAGAACCTGCCTTTCGAGGACGGCCGGTTCGACCATGTGGTATCGACTTTCGGTGTGATGTTCGCGCCGGACCAGGCGAAAGCCAGTGCCGAACTCGCCCGCGTGTGCCGCTCCGGTGGCAGCATCGGTATGGCCAACTGGACGCCCGACGGCTTCATCGGACATCTGTTCAAGACCATCGGCCGTTACGTGCCCCCGCCGCAGGGTGTCAATTCGCCGGCTGCCTGGGGTACGCGCGAGTTTATCGGCAGGCATTTTGGCGCGGTCGCGGAAAAAATCGACATCCAGTCGCGCATGTTCAATTTCCGCTACCCGTCGGCTGCCCATTGGCTCGATCTGTTCCGTACCTACTATGGTCCGGTGCACAAGGCATTCGCGGCACTGCCCGACGAAAAACAGCAGAGTCTGGCGGAGGATATCCTCAGCCTGGTCGAGTCATTCAATGTTGCCGATGACGGCAGCGTGCTGATTCCTTCCGAATACCTGGAAATAGTCATTACCAGGAAATAGGCTGCACCGGCTGCCCCGCGCCTGTGGCGCGGGGTTTTTTTTGCTGATGGAGATATCGGGTGGGTATCCGGTTCCTACCACGCAACCTGACCGGAATTATCCTGCTATGCAGTGGCGCGGCTTGCGCTGAACAGGTTTATCCCGCCATTGCCGGCAGGAAGGTCAAATCGGCCCAGCGCCCGGATCTCGAGACCGGCCCCTGCGATCAGGTCCTTGACAGTTTCGGACAGGATCGCCTGTCCGCCGGGCGCCAGTCTGCTGATCTGTTCGACCCTGTCGACGGTTTCACCCGACAGCGCATTGTCGTTGATCAAAACCACGCCGGTGTGTATGCCGCAGTGTGGGTTCAGCGCCATGGCCCGCAGCCTGTCAATGATCTCGCAGGCGCAATGCACGGCACGCGCAGGGCCGTCGAAAGCCGCCAGGCTTGCGGATACGGTACGCCCCCGATAGTGGCTTATGCACCGGTCCACCGCGCTTTGGGCTTCATCGAACGGGCCGTCCGGGCCTTCCGGCAGGCCTGCGCCCGGATGCACCGAAAGCAGCGTGGTCAGAATCGTGTCGAGCGCGGCCGGCAGCGGGCCGTCGCCGATGAAATCGGCAATCGCCCCGATGATGGCATCGCTGTCACCGACCCAGGGCAGGTGGTCCCTGCCGGGCAGTTCAACATAGCGCGCCCGTGGAATCCTGTCCGCCAGTAAGCGCCCCGCTTCGATATCGATCAATACGTCCTCATTGCGATGTATCACCAGTGTGGGAATGCCGATCGTGGGCAGGATGTCGGTGATGTCGATTTCGCTGTTCATTTTCATCAGCGCAATCGCCGCCCCGGGCGTGGCGCCCAGGCGTTCGAATTGTCCCCACCAGCGCTTCGCCGCTTCGTCCTGACCAACACTGGGGGCGAACATCGGCAGACTCTCGCCACTGCCCCAGGCTGATTCCACGTAGTCGAACAACCCCTGCAGCTCCCCGGGTGTCTTGTACCAGTAGAAGAAACGGGAAAAGGCGCCATAGAGCACGAGACCGGAGCAGCGCTCCGGATGGGTCGCGGCAAACAGCGTTGCCAGCGATCCTCCCTCGGAAATCCCCATGATGCAGGCCTTGTCCAGGCCGACCGCATCCATGACCGCACGAACGTCGTCCATGCGTACATCGAAACTCGGCAGTGGATAGACGGTGTCGGATAGTCCGGTGCCGCGTTTGTCGAACATGACGACCCGTGCGAATTTGCCGATATCCTGCAGCCAGGCGGCCATTTGCGGATTGTCCCAGTAATTGTCGACATGCGAGATGAAGCCGGGAACCAGCACCAGGTCGGCCGGACCGCTGCCGAATACCTGGTAGGCGACATGCACGTCGCCGCTTTTTGCATAGCGGGTTGTCGGCCGGTTCACGGCACCGGCCCTGTCCGGGACTGTCTGAACGGATTCGCACGAACCGGGATCGAGTTCGGCGACGAACTGAAATCCGCGCCCGTGTACGGTACGAATCACGCGTTGGGCCTTGCCATCGTCGCCGACAAGCTTGCGTACGGCCTTGATGTAACCGCTCAAAGTGGTATCGGAAACCACCCGGTTTTTCCAGATCGCTTCAAAAATCTCGTCGCGGGAGACGAAGCGGTTACGATTGTGCAGCAGAAACACCAATAGCTCGAATACCTGTGGCTGGGCGTCCAGCAACCGGCCCTCATGACGGATCTCGAAATTGGAGTCGTTTACCTCGTAACCGTCAAAGAAAAATATCATCGCCCACTCAACCCCTGTCAGTGTGTGTCTCGCTCAAATCATTTTTCCTCTGCGGAAAACGGGCTCGGAGCGGATTTTCCGGAATCGCGTCGGAGCGGGTCTGCGGCAGATCCGCGTTGTCATTG
The DNA here is from genome assembly GCA_020445405.1 of Gammaproteobacteria bacterium. Classification (GTDB taxonomy): domain Bacteria; phylum Pseudomonadota; class Gammaproteobacteria; order Chromatiales; family Chromatiaceae; genus HKST-UBA178. The sequence continues at coordinate 26,271 of JAGRGQ010000005.1, forward strand.
TTGTGGTCAGCGCTGGGTCGAACCACAGTAACTGATCGTATTTTATTGTCATTCACGGGACAACAGTATAAAGACCGCGGTTTTATCGCGCTTGGATATGCTTCGACACCGGCAGAAAACCGTGATCTTTCTCCCAACCCCCGCAGGGGTCGATGCCGGCTCTTCCGACCCGTCGCCGGTTCAGACCCGCAATCAGCGAACGGCCGAGGGGGAAAAACTGGAAAAAGAAAAACAGAGTAGTCCATAATCCAGCCGGCGGGACGGGTCAATTTGCGATGCAGATCCCGGGTCAGTTTTCAGTGCAATGGACCGCTTGATTTCCGTGTTGTCCGGCTCCGGGGTCGGTTGAAACCATTCGGCCTTTGTTTTGTCCATCATGGGTAGTGACAGCGGGGTGAGGAGCTATGGACTTTTTACTCAACAACGGAATTGAGATGCCGGCTCCCGGATTTGGCACCGGGGCCGTTCGCGGCTGGCAAGCGGACAGTGACGATGTGGCGCAGGTGATCGCAACCGCCATCGGCCTGGGCTACCGCCACCTGGATACCGCTTCGATCTACGGCAACGAACGCAGCCTGGGCAGGGCGATCCGCGCCGCCGGCGAGCCGCGCGAACAGCTCTTTGTGGTCACCAAGGCCTGGAATACTGAGCATGGCTACGACCAGATTCTGCATGCTTTCGATCGCAGTCAGCGGCGGCTGGATCTGGAGTACCTGGATCTCTATCTGCTCCATTGGCCGGTTCCCGGTCTGATTCAGCAGAGTTGGCGCGCCATGGAGCGATTGCTGACGGAAAAACGGGTGCGGGCCATCGGCGTCTCCAACTACCGAATTTCCGATCTGCGCTGTCTGCTGGAGCAGGCGGAGGTGGTGCCTGCCTGCAACCAGATCGAGGTCCATCCGTACTTCACCCAGCCCGATCTGCGGGAGTATTGCGGGGGGCGTGGAATACAGATCGTGAGCTATTCGCCATTGGGAACCGGCAGTTGGAGCGGCGTTCCCAACGACCAGAAACCGGTGAGCGATCCAGTGATCGTCAAAATTGCGAGACGACACGGACTGACACCCGCGCAAGTAATCCTGCGTTGGAATCTGCAGCATGGATGGGTGCCGATCCCCAAGTCCGAGCATCCGGAACACATGGCGCAAAACCTGGAGATTGACGAGATCATTCTCGACGAGGCGGAGATGGCGGCGCTGGATGATCTGGAGACCGGTACAGGGTTCAATATGGATCCGGAGGCAGCCATAGAAGCCAATATGGCGATGCATGTCCCGGAGTGATCCAGACCGCCGCGTGTCTGCCGGCTCGAACCGCAGGGTACGGATCTGGAAACACTGGATGAACCTATCCCCTGTTGCTCTCATTATTTCAATCTTGTTATGGTCGGGATTGACTCTCCGGCATTCCGTTTCTCCTGGGTTGAGGACGGGCCGGAGCCCGCCTGGTCAGGCAGAGTGCGATTCTCAATGTACACGAAATATTTCGGACTGAAAGAACCTGCTTTCTCCATCACACCCGATCCGCGCTTCCTCTACCTCAGCGAGGATCACCGTGAGGCGCTTGCACATCTGCTCTACGGCGCCGGTGAGGGTGGCGGGTTCGTGCTGTTGACCGGAGAGGTCGGCACCGGAAAAACCACCATATGCCGTACCTTTCTGGAACAGCTGCCGCAAGAGGTGGATGTGGCACTGATACTCAATCCGGCGCTCACCGTTCCGGATCTTCTGCACGCCATTTGCGAAGAGTTCGGCATCCCGGTCTCCATCGCAACAGAGTCGCCGCGTGTATTGATGTCAAAGCTCAACCGGTATCTGTTGGAGGCGCATGCGCGGAACCGGCGGCCTGTGCTTCTGATTGACGAGGCTCAGAATCTCGGCCCCGATGTACTGGAGCAGATCCGCTTGCTGACCAATCTGGAAACCCACACTCACAAGCTGTTGCAGATCTTTCTGGTGGGACAGCCGGAGTTGCGCGATCTGCTTGGTACCAGGGAGCTGCGGCAGATCTCCCAACGGATCACCGCACGCTATCATCTGCTGCCCCTTTCCCGGCGTGAAACATCGGACTATGTCGCCCATCGGCTGGCGGTTGCAGGTGTTGAACGGGCGTTGTTCACGGGCGGCGCATTAAAGCGCGTGCATAAACTGTCAGGCGGTATACCCCGGATAATAAATATCCTGTGCGACAGAGCCCTGCTGGGCGCATACGCGACGCGCAGGCCGGTAGTCAATCGGCGCATAGTGAACAAGGCAGCCGGAGAGCTGATGGAAAAGCGCGCTTCGGCCAATTTCAGCAAGCCGGTGAGTGTGCTGGTTCTCCTGTTTCTTTTGGTTGGCGGCGGGATTCTGCTGTACAGTTGGAAGGAGAGTCCGGTACCCGGTGATTCGGTATTGCCGGCAGCGGCGATAACGGTCCTGCCCGAAACGGCTGGTTCTGAACAGGGGATCAATACGGTCCCGCCGCCTGCCGATCCAGGCAAGAGTGAGGAAGTTCCAGCAGTCACAGAGGAGGGCGGAACGATCGACGGGGCACCGGAAGTGAGTGTCGACCCCGTGAAAACCGCGGATCCGGTCAAACAGCCCGATTTCGAGAGCATGTTGATGAACGAGCTGACCGGAATGAAAGAGCTGTTGGCGCTTTGGGGACTGGAGCCGAAGGAGCCGGGTAGCCTGGAAGATCCATGCAGCTATGCACTCACCCGGGGTCTGCGCTGCCGCAAAAGCATGGGCGGCTGGAAAAAAATCGGGCGTTATAACCGGCCGGTGCTGATAGAACTGGAAGAGGAACGAGGTAGAAGCTACGCGCTGGTCACGGGGCTCGGACCGCAATACGCAGAGCTGAGCAGCGGCGGAGCCAGCGCCGTGATTCCTCTCCTCACGATAGCTCCCCGCTGGCAGGGGCGCTTTCTGTTTCTTTGGAAAACACCTCCCGGCGGCGATATTCTCATCGGGCCCGGCTCGACCGGAGCCGAAGTTCATTGGTTGTACAAAACCCTCTCCCGCCACACCGGCGCGGAGATGAAAAGTACCTTTGTCGACCGTTTCGATGCCGCACTGCGTGAGTCGGTGCTGCGTTTTCAACGCCAGCGGGGGTTGGAACCAGACGGACTTGCCGGTCCGGAGACGATCATTGAACTGAACACAGTGGGCGGATCACCCGAAATTCCACGCCTGGAGCAGACCCGCTGATAACACCATGTCCTATATCCTTGAAGCCCTTAAAAAGTCCCAGCAGGAGCGTGAACTCGGAAAAATACCCGACCCGATGTTTGCGCCTTTGCCCGGACCGACGGGTGGGAAATCCAGATCGCTGTGGTTACTGTTGATCCCCGTCCTGCTGCTTGTCTCGGCGATTGCGCTTTTCCTGATATTTGCTCTCCCCTCGGTTGAAAACCAGCCGGTATCGTTGAGCGGGCCGCCTCCCCAAACCGAGGATCAACCGGTAGCCGGAGTTCGCGTGCCCGACCGGGCCCCATCGGAGCGGGCGCAAAAGCGCATCCCCGCTGTTCAGCCGTCTCTCGACCATACCAACAGCGTCTCTGCCGCAGCAACCGAAGCAGCGGACGATGAGAAACCGGCCCGATTGCAGCCAGAGAGCGGTTCCAGCAAACCCTCTTCCCGAATACCCGGACCGAAAGAGCAGATGACGGGGCCGGGGCCGGCTGCGGTTGCGAAATCGGATGTACCGGAGGAGAGCGCGCGCCGCCCCATGCGTGAAGAAGAGACGCCGGAGATCGAAAATCCGATCGAAACGGACCAGGCGAAAACCGGGCAAACGGAGTTTCCGCCGGTGATGTTGAAACCGGAGTCTCGGAAAAGGACATGGAGTGGCGGGGAGGGCACCGGGCGTGAAGCCGTTTCGGAGCCTGAATCGGCGGGTCGGAATGTCGTCATTGCCGGTAAAGATCTCCCCGGGCCTGCGCAGGAGCTGCCTGCGGGTGTGCGGGATCGACTGCCGCCGAGGAACATCAGCGTTTTGTCCTATTCAAAAACAGCGGGCAGTCGCTTCATCAGACTCAACGGAGAAAAGATCTGGGAAGGGGGGAAGCAGGACAACGGCCTGATGGTCGAAGCGATTTTGCAGGACGGTGTGATATTCAGATTTGATGGCCACCGCTTTTTTCACTCCATGTATCGCTACTGAACAGCCAGTATCAGAGGCGGAGATTCCGGTGTTATGCAGTCGGTTGGCGGTCGCCGCATTCAATGCATATACGCTTTAGGTTCATTAAAATCAAAAATTTGTCTCTGGATACCCTCACCCCGGCCCTCTCCTTCACCGGGAACGGGGGCTTTTATGACACCCTCCTGAGGGAGAGGGCATTTACGGAGCGGCACTGACACAAGCAGGACCGGGCGGACAATCATAACTTCAGGACAACGATGCAGATGCGAATCGGAATCGATTGTCACCGACCCCTTTCTTTCTGCTTTTCGAGTTCCTTTTGACGCAATTCGATGCGACGAACCTTGCCGGTCGTCGTCATGGGCAGGCTGTCAACGAATTCGATTTCACGTGGATATTCGTAAGCAGCCAACCGGGTACGGACTGAATTCTGGATGTCGGCGCGTAAATCGTCGTTGGCGGTATGACCCTCGGTCAACACCACAAATACCTTGACGATGGAGCCGCGCAATTCATCGGGTTTGCCTATGGCCGCGGCTTGCAGCACGGCCGGATGTTTCAACAGGCAATTTTCGATTTCACCGGGGCCGATGCGATAGCCGGCACTGGATATGACGTCGTCGGTTCGACCGACAAACCAGAGATAACCGTGTTCGTCGCGGTAACCCACGTCACCGGTGCAAAACCACTCTCCGTTGAACTTCCTGCGAGTCTCCTCTGCACGCTTCCAGTAGCCCAGAAACATCACCGGATCGCCAGCCTTTGCGGCCAGTTCGCCCTGTTCTCCGGTTGGCACTATCTCTCCTTCGCTATCAATGATTTCGACATGGTGGCCCGGATAGGCTTTTCCCATGGAGCCGGGTTTGGGGGGCATGATGGCAGAGCAGTTGCCCACCAGATAGTTGAATTCGGTCTGCCCCCACATTTCGTTGATGTCCAGACCGAGGGACTCCCGACCCCAGTGAATCAACTCTTCGCCGACTGATTCGCCGGCCGACATGACACTGCGCAGTTTGACCTTATGCCGTTGCCGGATATTGTCCACCTGGCGCATCATCTTGAGCGCCGTCGGTGGAATGAAAGCGTTACGCACCTGGTACTTGCCCAGCAGATGGCAGGCGTGTTCCGGGTCAAACTTGCCGCCTTCATAAGCCAGAATGGGTTTGCCAAAATACAGTGTCGGTAACAATGCATCCCACAAGCCGCCGGTCCAGGCCCAGTCCGCCGGCGTCCAGAACAGATCCTCGGGCTGAGGGAAAAAATTATGTGACATTTCGAAGCCGGTGAGGTTGCCGAGCAGTGACCGTTGTGCGATCAGTGCGCCTTTCGGCGGCCCGGTCGTGCCCGATGTATAGATCAACAGCGCGGCATCGTCGGCCAGCGTCCGGTGGATATCCAGATGGTCGGACGATTTTTGCAACAACTGCCAGAACTCGTGCTTCGAGTCTCCGCAACCGCAGCCGATAACGGTATCCAGCGTACCCTCCTCTGTGCGCAACTGTTCCATCATGTCGAGACGGCTGGCATCGGTGATGGCGACTTTTGCCGAGCTGTCGACAATCCGGTATTGCACCGCATCCCGCCCGAACAGAATCGAGAGTGGCAGCGCGATTGCGCCGATTTTGTAACAGGCCAGATGGGCCACGGCGGTTTCAACCCGCTGCGGCAGGATGATGGCTACCCGGTCATTGGGCTGTACGCCGAGTCCGCGCAGGGCGTTGGCGAATCGGTCGGACAGCGCTTTTAGTTGGGCAAAGCTGATCTGCCGGGATTCGCCTTTTCCGTTTTCGTAATAAATGGCTGTTTTATCGCTGGCTGCATGGCGATCGCAGGTCAATTCAGCAATGTTCAGTGCTTTCGGAATGTTCCATCGGAACGAACCGCAAATGGCGTCGAAATCCTGTCCGTTTTGATCAATGAGATTCATGCGGGCTCCGAGCGATTGGTTCGCCGGTGAAATGGGTGAGATCCGTTTTAGCAGGCCGACGGCCGTGGATCAATACTCGGAAAAGAGGAGTGCAGAGCCTGGGCTGTCCGTGGCCGTCACCCTGTTTACAGGGATCTCCAGCGGAGTTCGGTGGGCGAGATTCATGCGTCTGACCCCAGGGGAGATAAGAGACGGCTGTCTCAGTGCACTTCAGGTGGGTTCACGAACAGCGAACGGCCGGGTACGAAACCGGATTGCACCCACGGATAGGATCCGGCGCGGGTTGGGGTTGTCTGCATGGAGAAAATCGGTTGTATCTCCGGCTCCTGGGCAAAATGTAACGCCGTAATTAATTATGTACAGTACAAATATTTGCATAAAGCGACGATACGTGGATAATAAGCATAAATGTATAGTACATAAAGGGTCGGTGAAGGAAAATGAAAATTGCAGTGGTGGGGGGTGGAATCAGCGGTCTGTCGGCCGCCTGGTTACTGCGCAGCAAGCACAGGGTGACACTGTACGAGGCAGCGGGCTATCTCGGCGGACATACCAATACCGTGGATGTCACTCTGGATGGAAAAACCCACCCCGTGGACACCGGTTTTCTGGTCCACAATGACCTCACTTATCCGAACCTGATCGAGCTGTTCCGGATTCTCGGGGTGGAGACGCACGCCACTGAGATGAGTTTCAGCGTCAGCCAGCCGGAGCTCGGCATCGAGTGGGCCGGCTCCAGTCTGGGGACCCTGTTCGCGCAGCGCCGGAATCTGTTGCGGCTTCAGTTCTGGCGCATGCTGCAGGAGATCGTCGTCTTCAACTCCCGTTCTCACAAGCTGCTCGCCTGGTCGGAGCGTCAGCGGGTCACTCTCGGCGACCTGCTTGACGGGCACGGCTACTCGGCAGCCTTCAGACAGGGTTATCTACTGCCAATGGCGGCTGCCATCTGGTCCTCTTCACCGGAGGAGATCCTGGGATTTCCGGCGGCCACTTTTCTGCGCTTCTGCATCAACCACAGACTGCTGCAGATCGAAGGGCGCCCGGAGTGGCGCAGTATCGTCGGCGGGGGGCGCGACTATGTGCGCAGAATGGCCGCATCGCTGGATGTCAGGCTCAACCATCCGGTGGACCGGGTGGTGCGCCGGTCCGGCGGGGTTGCGCTTAGCAGCATGGGAGAGACCAGCAGCTACGATACTGTGATTCTTGCCACCCACGCTCCCCGGTCGCTGGCCATGTTGCAGGATGCCGATGACCGCGAACAGGAGCTATTGGCATCGGTAAAGTACCAACCCAACCTGGCGGTGCTGCACACCGACCGGCGTTTTCTGCCGCAGCGCCAATCGCTCTGGTCGGCCTGGAACTATCTTTCGCAGGGGAAGGCGAACGGTCCGGTCTGCGTCACCTACCTGCTGAACCGGCTGCAGAGGCTGCCGTTCGAAACTCCGCTGATGGTCACTTTGAATCCGCCGCCGGGGATGCTGCCGGAGGGGGAGATTGCCCGCTTCGACTACCAGCATCCCGTCTTCGATCAGCGGGCAATAGATGCGCAGGCGCACTTGCCTTCGATTCAAGGGCACAACCGGACCTGGTACTGCGGCGCCTGGTGTGGATACGGGTTTCACGAGGATGGGTTGAAGTCGGCACTGCGGGTGATCGGCGATTTCGGCGTGGAGGCACCATGGCCGGTACAATTGTGAGCCGTCTGGTAGTTGGCAAGGTGATGCACAGGCGCCATCATCCGGTGCAGAACAGCTTTGTCTACCCGCTTTTCTATCTGCTGGTCAACACCGACGAGCTGGATCGGCTCGACAACTGGCTGTTCGGTGTGAACAGGAACCGCCCTCTGGCGTTCCGATTCTCCGACCACGGAGACGGCACCGACCCGCGCGTCTGGGTGCGGGAGCAGCTGCGCCTGGCCGGCGTGACCGGCTGCACCGGGCCGATCTGGTTGCAGACGTTTCCGCGTGTTTTCGGCTACCTGTTCAACCCGGTCACCTTCTGGTATTGCCAGCGCGGCGATGGTTCGGTCGGCGCGATTATCGCTGAGGTCAACAACACCTTCGGCGAGCGCCATCTCTACCTGCTGACACCCGACCCCGACAGCGGCCGTTTTCAAGATGTTCACGCGGACAAGCGGTTGTATGTCTCTCCCTTCTACCCGGTGAGCGGAGGCTACCGTTTCCATTTCAATACTGATCTGGATGCTCCGCACGTGCGTATCGATTACTACGATCAAGGCGCACTGCAGCTCAACACCGCGATCTGGGGTAAATCCCGCCAGCTCTCGGTTTCAGCCATGTCTGGTGCGCTGATCAGACAGCCGTTCCTGACCCTGGGTGTGACCGTCCGTATTCACTGGCAGGCGCTGCGCCTGTGGCTGAAAGGCGTGTCGCTACACCCGAAACCAGCTTCGACAAGCGAGGAAACAACCCGATGAACAGTATGACGACCGCCCTCGACACGCTGCCACTGCCCTGGTATGCGCGATCCCTGTTGGCACTGCTCGAGCGCATCAGAGAGGGCTCGCTCGAACTCACCACGCCGGAGGGCTATAAACTGCGTTTCGGTGACGGCGCTGAACCATGGGCCGACCTGCAGCTCTTCGACTGGTCGGCTCTGCGGCAGATCTTCAGACGGGGCGACATCGGGTTTGCCGAGTGCTACCGGGATGGCCTGATCGACTCCGGCAACCTGACTTCGTTGCTGCGCCTTGTACTGATCAATCAGCAGTCACTGGAGCGAACCATCCACGGCAACCGGCTGTTCACGCTCGCCTACCGTATCCGCCACCTGCTGCGTTTCAATTCGCGCCGCGGCAGCGCCCGCAACATCGGGCACCATTACGATCTGGGCAACGACTTCTACCAGTCGTGGCTGGACTCCAGCATGACCTACTCGAGCGCCTGGTTCGGCGGCGATCTGGGCGGCGACCTGAAGCTGGCGCAGCATGCCAAGTATCGGCGCATGCTCGATTTCGCCGCTGCCGGGGAGGGCGATTCGGTGCTGGAGATCGGCTGTGGCTGGGGCGGCTTTGCCGAGTACGCGGCCGCCCGCGGCGTGCGCGTGCACGGCGTCACCCTGTCGCGCGAGCAGCTCTCCTTCGCACGCGAACGGCTCGCCAGAGCCGGTCTCTCGCCGCTGGTCGAACTGGAGCTGCGCGACTATCGCGATATCGGGGGCAGTTACAGCCACATCGTATCCATCGAGATGCTGGAGGCTGTCGGCGAGCGCTACTGGCAGACCTTTTTCGGTCATCTTAACCGGCTTCTCGTTCCCGGCGGCAGCGCGGCGATACAGACCATCGTCATCGACGATGCCTGTTTCGAGCAGTACCGCGCCGGAACGGATTTCATTCAGCAGTACATCTTTCCCGGCGGCATGCTGCCGTCGCCGGCAAAGCTGGGCCAACTTGCGGATGACAACGGTTTCCGCGTCGAACGCTGCGACTTCTTCGGCGGTGACTATGCGGAAACCATCCGCCGCTGGAGAGAAAGATTTGAACTTAACCTGGCTGCCATCGAGCAGCAGTACGACACCAGCTTCATACGCCTGTGGCGCCTCTATCTCGCCTATTGCGAGGCCGGCTTCGATGCGGGCCGCATCAATGTCGTTCACCTGAAGCTGGTCAAGGAGTGACAGCGATGATCGCCGAAGCATGTCGCCTGCTCCTGCTGCTGCTCGCACTGACACTGATGCCGGTGGTATCCGCCAGCTCCAAGCAAACGCTCAACGGCGACGATTTCAGCCTGGTCGGCAGCGGCCGCCTGCACTGGTGGGGAATCTCCATCTATGATGCCGCGCTCTACGCGCCGGCCGGCGGCTACCGGCCGGAGCGGCCGCACTACCTGGCGATCACCTACCTCAAGGATTTCAGCCGAAAACAGCTGGTCGACAGAACCCTGGCGGAGATCGAGCGTCTGCATGGAGTGCGGTCCGACCGCGAGGCTGTATTGAGCGAGCTGAGTGCCATTTTTACCGATGTCAGCGCCGGTGATCGCCTGTTCGCACTGCATCGTCCGGGAGAGGGGGTGGAGTTCTATTCCGAAGAGCGGTTGCTGGGTCGCCTGGATGATGCAACCTTGGCGGCGGACTTCTTCTCCATCTGGCTGGACCCCGACACCAGCGAGCCGGAGTTGCGCGAAAGGCTGTTGGGCGATCTCCAATGACCACCGGCAATCGATTGGCGTATGGCCTGCTCGGTGCCCCGCTGGCAATGGCGGCACTGCCGGTCTACATCTACACCCCCAAACTCTATGGCGACGAGCTGGGGCTTGGACTGGCATTGACCGGCCTAATCCTGCTCGGATCACGACTTATCGATACGGTCCAGGACCCCTGGCTTGGCCGGCTTGCCGATTACATGCAGCGCCGGCGCGGCGGCTGGCCGCTGCTGGCTGTACTCGCAGCTTTCTCTCTCGGCATCGCCTACGCCGCGCTGTTCAACCCGCCTCTGCTGGAGAAGCGGCAGCTGCAGTTCTGGTTCGCGGCGGCACTGGTACTGGTCTACACAGCGCACAGCGCGCTCAACATCACTTACCTGGCGTGGGGCGCACGGGCGAGCGACGACACCCACGAGCGCACGCGCATCGTAGCCTTCCGCGAGGCCTTTGCGCTGCTCGGCGTCATTCTGGCCAGTCTGCTGCCCATGCTGTTCGTCGAATGGTTCGATGCGCAGCAGCGCTGGCTGCTCTACAGCTGCATATTCGCCGGGCTGCTGCTGCTCGCGGTCTGGGTGCTGATCCGGCACGCACCGGTTCCGCTGCTGGTGGAGAGCGCTCCGCAGAGACTGATGCAGCCGCTGCGCAACGAACCTTTCCGAAGGCTGGCGATTCTGTTCCTGCTGAACGGTCTGGCGGTTGCCATTGCCGGCACCCTGTCGCTCTTCTACATCGCCGACGTGCTGCGGCTGGAGCCCTACACCGGAGCCTTTCTCGCCCTCTACTTCGCCAGCGGCGCCTGCTCACTGCCGCTCTGGCTGAAGCTCTCCCTGCGGATCGGCAAGACGCTTACCTGGATGCTGGGCAGCGTCGCCGCTGTGGCCGGATTCTTCTGGGCGATCCAGCTGGGAGCCGGGGATATGCACGCCTATCTGATCATCTGCCTGCTATCGGGCGCGGCGCTCGGCGCCGATCTGGCGCTGCCCGCCGCGATCGCGGCCGATATCATACCGCCCCGCGATCGTGGGCGCGCCGCCAGCTACTTCGGCATCTGGAGCCTGATCAACAAAGGGGTGCTGGCATTGGCGGCGGGGCTCGGTCTGCCGCTTCTGGCCGGACTCGGCTATCAACCGGGCGGCGACACCGGGCTGGTCGCTCTGGCGGTTGTATACGCGGGCATACCCTGCCTGATCAAACTGCTGTCGGCGCTGCTGCTGCTGCGCTGGCGCGCTTCTCTGGAGGTGAAACATGCCGTTTAAAATGGCTTTCCTGGTTGCGGCCGCCGCCCTGCTTGGCGGCTGCGCTGGAGTCGACGTAAACAGTTACAAGAGTGAGAGGCCCGAGCTCAGGCTGGAGGAGTACTTCAACGGCAGGCTGGATGCCTGGGGTATGTTCCAGCAGCGCGACGGCAAAGTGGTCAAACGCTTCAAGGTTATCGTGGATGCGAGCTGGGAGGGGGATCGGGGCATACTGGACGAACGTTTCACCTACAGTGATGGTACCACCCAGCAGCGTATCTGGCGCATCGAGAAGAGCGGAGCGGAGAGTTATACCGGAACGGCGGATGATGTGATCGGGGTGGCATCGGGCAAGGTGGCCGGCAACAGCCTGCACTGGATATATACACTCAAGCTGCCGGTCGATGACAAGGTGTACGAAGTCGAGTTCGACGACTGGATGTTTCTGCAGCAGGACGGTGTCATGATCAACCGGTCGGTAATGAAGAAGTTCGGCATACGGCTGGGCGAAGTGCCCCTCTTTTTCCGCAAGCGGTCATGAAGCCGCTGAATCCGCGAATCAGCGACTGGCAGGGCAAACGCGCCTGGATCATAGGCGCCAGCAGCGGTATCGGCGAGGCGCTCGCGCGCCGGCTGCGGCGGGATGGCGCCAGGCTGGCGCTAACCGCACGAAATCAGGCGGCACTGCGCAAGGTAGCGGCACCTGGGGAGCTGGTTCTGCCGGCAGACGTGACCGATGTCGAATCCCTGCGCGCTGCATACGCTCTTCTGTTGCAGGAGCTCGGCGGCGTGGATCTGCTGGTCTATTGCGCCGGTGTCTACACGCCGATGCGTGCCTGGGCGATCGATCTGCCGCTGGTGCGCGAGACGATCGGGATCAATCTGCTCGGAGTCTACCATCTGCTGGACCTGGTGCTGCCGCTGTTCAGCGAGAGAGGTTCAGGCGCAATCTGCCTGGTCTCCAGCGTGGCCGGTTACAGCGGGCTGCCCAAAGCGCTCGCCTACGGGCCGAGCAAAGCCGCCCTGAACAATCTGGCGCAGATTCTCTACACCGACCTGGCGCCCAGGGGAATCGGCGTCTACCTGGTCAACCCCGGTTTTGTCGCTACCCGGCTCACCCGGCAGAACGACTTCAGAATGCCATCGCTGATGAGGCCGGAGGGCGCGGCGGATGCGATCGTCGCCGGTCTCGCCAGGGGGCGGTTCGAGATAAGATTCCCGGGCATGTTCACCTTCTGGATGAAAAGCCTGAGCCGGCTGCCGGACCGGTTGCGCTTCTATCTGGTCGGGAGGGCGGCGGAGTGATGAAATTGCAGGAGTTGATTAACTGGTACACTAGCCTGACGCCGGAGACCATCCCGCTGATCGAGGGGATTTACCACGAGCAGGCAAGTTTTCGCGATCCGTTCAACGACGCGCGCGGCGTGGACCAGATCGCGGCCATTTTCGAGCACATGTTCGCGGTGACCCAGCAGCCGGTATTTCGCATCACCGCCTGGCAGGCGCAGGGTGATGTCGCCTGGGTCAGCTGGATATTCGATTTCAGGCTCGGTGGCAAATCCATATCCATAGAGGGGGCGACCCGCCTGCAGTTCGGAAGCGATGGCCGCGTGCTGGTTCATCGCGACTACTGGGATGCGCTGGATCTGTTGGTGGAGTTTCCATTGATCGGTTCGCTGCTCCGACTGATCAGAAAGCGATTGAACGTCGCCGGCAAGCCGGTTGTACATGAAGATAAAAAGCCATGAATGAATATCACACCATCGGTGACGTCTCACGCATCGCGGGTATACCGAAAGATCTGCTGCGCATGTGGGAGCGGCGTTACGGTTATCCGAAACCGGCACGCGACAATAATGGCGACCGTCTCTACTCCAACGAGGAGCTGGACAAGCTGATCGCGATCCGCCAGCTGCAGGAGCAGGGCAAACGGCCCGGCAAGTTGATGGCGCTGGATCTGCCGAAGCTCAGATCGATGATGAAGAGTCCCGGTCTGGAGCTGGATGGGGAGCAGATGATCGCGCTGTTTCAGTCGGATGATCCGCTGGCACTGCGCGGCTGGCTGCATGGCCAGCTGGTCACCAATGGTCTGCGCGCTTTCATTCACAAGGTGCTGGCGCCGGCCACGCGGATGGTGGGCGATGCCTGGGCGGCGGGTAGAATTCAGATTCACCAGGAGCATCTCTACACCGAGCTGGTGACCAGTCTGGTGCGCCAGGCTTTGGTGGAGGTCTACCGGGAAGAGGGCAGCCCCAGGGTGATGCTCACCACCATGCAGGGTGAAATGCACGGTCTCGGCCTGCTGATGGTCGAGGTGCTGCTGCGCAGCGCCGGCGCGGATGTGATTGCATTCGGCACCGACATGCCGCTCAGCGATATCATCCAGGCTTCACAAAACCACAGGATCGATGTGATCGGGCTCTCTTTCAGCGGCCATTTCAGGCGCGACGAAGCGGGCGCGATGCTCACCGGACTGCGCGAGCGGATCGATGCGAATGTGCAGATCTGGGTCGGCGGTGCTGCCTTTGAGGCTGATGCCACTCTGCCCCCCGGAGTGCGATTGATCGATAGCCTATACCAACTAGAACAGGTGTTGGCCGGGTTCCAGCACAGGCAGATTTGAGTGTCTGGCTCATTCAGGCGATGCGTTGTCGGGAGAGAGTAACGAATACGGCTCGTTAGCGAGATTTGAGGGTCAGATATAAAACCGCATTAGGAATCAGACAAGCTGGTATTTTATAACCCCGTCATTCCGGCGCATGCCGGAATCCAGAGACTATGCCAGGGAGTTGGTATGGAGCGACAACCGTGCGTATATACATTAGCCAACAAACGAAATGGAACCCTGTACACTGGTGTGACTTCTAATCTGCTAAAGCGGGTTTGGGAACATAAGAACAATCTAACCGAAGGCTTTACCAGTAAATACAGTGTGCATACTTTAGTCTGGTATGAAATGCACGAGACAATGGAATCCGCCATTCAGCGGGAAAAAACTATTAAAAATTGGAAGCGAGAGTGGAAGATAAAAACGATTGAAGAGCTGAACCCACACTGGCGGGATTTGTATCTGGAGCTGATTCGATGAGAAGTGTTCTTTATTGAAGTGCTGACGGTCGACAATCGTGGGGAGTATCTGGATTCCGGCATGCGCCGGAATGACGGTAACAAAAAAGTTTACCCAATTCTTCGAAGGATCCAAGAGTATGAGAGGGATGCGCGATGAGTACGCGTAAAAAAGCCGAATCAACCGAAAACGAGCTGCTGCTGGAGAAGATCCGGGTCGGTGTCAGCTCCTGCCTGCTGGGACAGGAGGTTCGCTTCGACGGCGGTCACAAGCGTGACAACTATCTGACCGGCACACTGTCGAGCTATTTCGATTTCATCCCCTTCTGTCCGGAGGCGGCAGTCGGTCTGGGCATCCCGCGCCAGCCGATCAGACTGGTCCGCCGCGGCGAGGAGATTCGCGCCGTCGGTGTCAGAACACCGGAGCTGGATCCCACCGATGAGCTTGCCGCCTTTGCCGAGCGCACCGCCAGGCAGCTCGGGGAGATCTCCGGGTATATCCTGAAGAAAGAGTCACCCAGCTGCGGCATGGAGCGGGTCAAGATCTACAACGACAAGGGGATGCCGGAGCGCAAGGGTGTCGGCATTTATGCGGGCGTGTTGATGCAGCGTCTGCCCCTGCTGCCGGTCGAGGAGGAGGGGCGGCTGGGTGATGCGGTGCTGCGCGAGAATTTTATCGGGCGCGTGTTCGTCTACCACCGTTGGCAGCGGCTGGTGCGCGAAGGGGTGACCGCAAATAAATTGATCGAATTTCATTCCGATCATAAATTCCTGATTCTGTCGCACCACCAGAAGGCTTATCGCGAGCTGGGGCGGCTGGTGGCGGATGCCGGTGGATCAGACCTCGATAAGCGGGCCGGAGAGTATATAGCCATTCTGATGAAGGCGTTGAAACGGCCGGCGAAGCCGCGTCAGCATGTCAATGTGCTGGAGCATCTGCTTGGATTTCTAAAGGGGCATCTGGATAAGAGTGATCGAGAAGAGATGGTCGAGACGATCGCTCAATATCGTGAGGGATTATTGCCGCTTATCGTTCCGATCACGTTGATCCGCCACCATTTCCGCCGCCATCCGGATCCCTATGTCATGCGCCAGTACTACTTGTCGCCGCATCCGAAGGAGCTGATGCTGCGAAATAGCATTTGAGTTACAGGAAGTTCAGGGCAAGACCGCCGGGAAGGGATTGCGCAGCGGCGACCAGGCAGATGCGGCGGTTCTGATGTGTCCGATAAACCCGGGAGAAAGTTCTCTGTATTGATGGTCGGGATGTTTTCTGTCTCCGCTGTTTTGCGAGTCGAACCCTTTCCGGCTTGACGCCTTTTCGTTCTGTTTCAGCCGCCTGCTCCGGCCGTTATGCTGGATTACGTCGCGGCGCCCGTTTTGGATCACGGGAAAGGGTTGTGCATCCATCGGCCCGTCTGCGGCAGCTGCCTGTTTTGGTATGGATTCCACTTTTCCTGCTAGAGTTGTAATAAACAGAGCCAGCCGAAAAACATCTGCGAGGAGGTCCAATCATGGCTGCAGGACCGGGAACACCCGTCGAACTTATCAACCGTGTTTACGCCACACTCGAGCAACGGGTGGGTGCGATGAGGGCCCGTCTCGGGCATGCGCTCACCCTCTCCGAAAAGATCCTGGCGAACCATCTCGATGTGCCGGATGCCGCGGTGGAGCGCGGCGTCAGCTATGTTGATTTCAGGCCGGACCGGGTAGCGATGCAGGATGCTACGGCGCAGATGGCCTGGCTTCAGTTCGACACCGCCGGACTCGCCAGTGTGCAGGTGCCGACCACCACCCACTGTGACCACCTGATTCAGGCGCGCGTCGAAGCCAGACAGGACCTGCTGCGAGCGTTCAGCAGCAATGATGAAGTCTACAGATTCCTGCAATCCATTTCAGCCAAGTATGGCGGCGGTTTCTGGAAGCCTGGCAGCGGCATCATTCATCAAGTGGTGCTGGAGAATTATGCGTTTCCGGGAGGCATGATGATCGGCACCGATTCCCATACTCCGAATGCCGGCGGTCTGGGCATGATCGCGATTGGTGTGGGTGGGGCGGATGCGGTCGACGTGATGACCGGGTTTCCCTGGAACGTTCGTTTTCCGAAACTGATCGGCGTGCGTCTCACCGGCAGACTGAGCGGTTGGTCCGCACCCAAGGATGTCATTCTGAAAGTGGCCGAGATCCTGACCGTCAAAGGCGGTACCGGTGCCATCGTGGAGTACATAGGCCCGGGTGCCGAGAATATCAGCGCCACCGGCAAGGCCACCATCTGCAACATGGGTGCCGAGATCGGCGCCACCACATCCATCTTCGCTTATGACGAGGCGATGGCCCGTTACCTGAAAAGCACCCGCCGGGAAGCCGTCGCTGCCGCGGCCGATGCAGTGGCTCGCCATCTGCGGCCAGACGACGAGGTGCTGGCCAATCCCGCCGCCTACTACGACCAGCTGATAGAGATCGATCTCTCCAGCCTGCAGCCGCATATCAACGGCCCCCACACACCCGACCTCGCCCGCGAGGTGGGCGCCCTCGGAGCCGAGGCGAGGAGCAACGACTGGCCCCTGGAGATCAGCGCCGCGTTGATAGGCAGTTGCACCAACTCCTCGTACGAGGATATCACGCGGGCGGCATCGATTGCCCGCGAAGCCAAAGCCAAGCGGCTCCCGCTGAGGACCAGACTGCTGATCACACCTGGTTCGGAGCAGGTGCGTGCGACGATCGAGCGGGATGGGTTGCTGGCCGATTTCGAAGCGCTGGGCGCAACTGTGCTGGCCAACGCCTGCGGCCCGTGCATAGGACAGTGGGACAGATCCGGCGAGCGCCAGCCGGGCACGCCCAACGTGATCGTCACCTCCTACAACCGCAACTTCCCAAAACGCAACGACGGTGATGCCGCCACGCTTGCTTTCGTCACTTCTCCGGAGACGGTGATGGCGTTGGCGCTGGCTGGAACGGTCGACTTCGATCCGCACGTTGGAGAACTCGTCAACGACGACGGTGAACCGGTCAGGCTCTCCATACCGGTCGGTGTCGAACTTCCAGACGGAGGGTTCGATAGCGGAGAAGAGACCTACATTGCGCCCCCCGCCGACGGATCCGGTATCGAAGTTGCCATAGCGCCGACCTCGGACCGGCTCCAGCTGCTGCAGCCGTTTCCGGCATGGGATGGCAACGACTACGAAAACCTGCCTGTGCTGGTGAAGGCCCAGGGCAAGTTCACCACCGACCACATCTCGATGGCAGGCCCGTGGCTCAGGTATCGCGGACACCTGGAAAACATCTCGGGCAACCTCTACCTGGGTGCGGTCAATGCTTATCCCGGCTACGAGGTCGGCTACGGCAAGAATCAGCTGACCGGAGAGACGCAGCAATTCCCGCAGATTGCCAAATCCTATCATGCGGCAGGTCAGCACTGGGTGGTCATAGGCGACGAGAACATGGGTGAGGGTTCGTCGCGCGAACATGCCGCGATGGAGCCGCGCTTCCGGCTGGGTCTGGTGGCCATTGCGCGCTCCATCGCCCGTATTCACGAGACCAACCTGAAGAAACAGGGCATGCTGCCACTGACGTTCGCCGATCCTGGCGATTATGACCGCATCGGAGAGGACGACCGCATTGCGGTGCGCGGGCTGGCTTCACTGTCGCCAGGACAACCGTTGACCGTCGAAGTCACGCCGCCTTCGGGGGAAGTCTGGAGTTTTCAGGCGAACCATACCTTCTCGACGCAGCAGATCGAATGGTTCAAGGCCGGTTCCGCGCTGAATGTGATTCGTCGCAATCTGGGAGGGTAGCCCGGTTGATCCAGCCGAACCGGAATGCGCCGGTTCGCACGGTTGGCCCGACACGGCCGGCGCACTGATCCACCCGTGGGAGCGGCATGGGGTCCGCTCCCTTCCCCCTCCCGCGCATGTGCCCACCGATCCGAATCGCCGGCAACAGTCGTATTCAATGGAGTTGCCGGGGAGATCGACGATAAACATCACCTCAGGCGTCAGCAGCGGTATGTTGCGGCAGAAACAGAGTGGGCGCACAAACGGTTTGAGCTGTTTTACCTCAAGCCCGATGAGATGCGCAGGATGCGGGCGACGATAAAAGCGGAGAGTACCAGCAGGCCAAACGGGTACGGCAGTAGGCCGGCCATGAACGCCAGCAGCGATATCGCGAGAATCGTCAGCAACAGCAGCAGTAACGGGTCTCTGAAGATCCGCATCACGGGGCGTTGCTTCCCCACACGGCATAGACCGGGTCTGAGTAGGCCGTCTTGTCCGCGTGCGGGTCGTCGGCCGGGCGCGGCCGTCCGCGGGATGAGAAGGTGTGCAGCTCGCCGAAGCCCGCCTGCTGCAGCCACTGCGTAACCATGCCGACGCGTTCGAACTCATGCAGCTCGCTCCACACACGAACGGCTTTTGTCGGAAACCAGCGGTTGCTGAAAGTGATGATGATCAGGCCGCCCGGGCGCAATGTACGTGAGATTTCCGTAAGCACATGCAACGGCCGCAGCAGATACTCTATCGAGGCTGTACACACCACGGCGTCCAGGCTGTGGTCCGCCCAGGGGAGGGATGCTGATCTGTTCAGATCCTGCACAACGCGGTTCGTAGCAACCGCATTGGCCGCCAGCTCCTCGCCGTTCATTCCCAACAGGTGCAGTTCAGCGAGCTCGGCTCCCTTCAGATGCGAGTCGAAACCTGCCATCAGATCCAGCACCTCGGCTTGCGCCGGAAGCAGCCGCCGATAGAGGGTGTTCACGGTCTCCAGGGCCCGCCTGTCCAGGTGCTGAACCAGCCGCGGCCTGGCGTAGAACAGCTCGTCCGCCCTCTCGTCCAGGCGCGACATACCGCCGGTTTCATCCCCGTAATCGGTGGCCGTGCCATCCGCCAGGGGTGCGGCCAGTCCGGGATAACCCAGCAGTTTGTCGAGCGGGCTGGTACAGCGCCCGCCACGCCGGTCGTATCCGGGCAGCACCTGCTCCAGGCGAAGCCGCAGCTGCAGCGGAAAGCGCGCCAGTGGCGCATTCGTGTCGAGTTCCAGCCGATCCTGCGTCAGCCGGGTGATGCGCGCGGGGGCCACTGCGTCTTTGAAGATACCCTGCACGCCCTGAAAGAAACCCTGGGGATAGAATCGTCCGACGCGGGGTTCGACGACCAGTCCCGGATGGCGATTGCGGTCGAACCGGGCCGGATCCGTGGAGATCACCCGGCTGGGGCTCCAGCAGTCCAGCAGCTCACCCGGCTGCAGCCTGGCCCGCCACTCCTCCCCGGCGTGCATTCCGGGAATGTTCAGCCCTATTTCCGGCGGCAGCGTATCAGCCTCGCGCCAGACGCTGAATCTCTCCACGTACAGCTGCTCTTCGTGCAAAGCCCGCTGATCGGACCAGTTTACCGACAGCGTGACCGAGGCGAGGCCATGCTTGTCCAGGGCCGTTTTCTCCGCTTCTTCTGAGTGAGCCTGACTGTTCACAGGATCTCCTTTGATATATTTGGTGGAAGCGCGCTGCGAACAGCGCACAGCAACAGGCTCGCACACAGAGTTACGACACGGGAAGTCGAGTCAAGCTTTTTTCCCAACCATTTGCCCCGTGCAGCATCCATGCCCACTGTTTTGGCGCCTAACAAAAATTTATACAATAAACTTGTACATATCAGTAATAATTGTACAATCATCTCTTGAAAAGAGCCAGACACAAGCTTGTGAGGTATTGAACTCATGAAACTGTTCACACTGATCGTCATTGCACCGCTTATGCTGATTGCCAATGCCGGTTTTGCCGGTTGCCACCCGTTATTGAATTTCCAAACCGGCAAGCTGCGTTCGAACGAGACGGTAAATTTTTGCGAAAACTACGCGGACAAAGTTTTACTGGTGGTCAACACGGCGAGCAAATGCGGTTTCACTCCTCAATTCCGGGGACTGGAAGCGCTGTATCAAAAGTACAAAGACCGGGGGCTGGAAATCGTCGGTTTTCCTTCGGACGACTTTAACCAGGAACACGATGATGAGTCGAAAACAGCGGATGTCTGCTATCTCAATTATGGCGTGACCTTTACCATGGTCTCCACGAGCCCGGTAAAGGGTAGCGACGCCAACATTCTGTTTCGTCAACTGGCGGAAAAAACCGGCGCTTCGCCGTCATGGAATTTCAACAAGTATCTGATGAGTCGCGACGGAACCATGATCAAGCATTACTCATCGAATGTCGAACCTTTGGCAAGCGAGCTGGAACGGGATATAGCCCGCTACCTGTCGCTATGAGCCTGCCGCTGAATCCGCGCGAATATTGCCAGATCATGTCAGGAATCGGGCAGTAAAATTTCTTATGGGAACATCGGCAAACAGTGACGGAGTCTGGGGGCTGCCATATGGGGTGGCCTGATCGGCGGGTTTCCGACAAACCCGAACGCACGGACCGCTTTCCCATCCGCACACTGTCAGCGCGGACCGGAATCGGCGCATCCACCCTGCGTGCCTGGGAGCGGCGTTACGGTCTGCTGGCGCCGGAGCGAACACCCAAGGGGCACAGGCTGTACAACGAGTCCGACGTGCAGCTGGTCGAACGCATACGCACGCTGCTGGAAGAGGGACACACACTCTCCGCGATCGTCAGGCAGGTCAACCAGCGATCGGACTTGGTGGGGCCTGTCAGGCGTGTGCCTGAGGCGTCAGGAGTCTGGTCTGACTATCTGGCAGAAACGCTGCGCGCTGTGCACGATTTCAGTACCGAGCGGGTGGAGGCAATCTACAATGAGGCCACCTCCCTCTATCCGCTGGACATGGTCACCGAAAAGTTGATCGAGCCGTTGTTGAATGAGCTTGGCAACAGCTGGCAGTTACGGGATACCGGCATCGCGGAAGAGCATTTTTACGCGGGTTGGCTGCGCCATCGATTGGGCGCGCGCCTGCACCACGCTTTGGGCCAGGCGAATGGTGCCCGCATCATTTGCGCCTGTCTGCCGGGATCTCAGCATGAGATCGGACTCATGCTGTTTGCCATCTCGGCATCGATGCGCAACTATCGGGTGCTGTACCTGGGTGCGGATCTGCCGCTGGAGAGCATGCCGACGGTGATCAACCGCTCCGGGAGCCGTTGTGTCGTGCTCTCCGCGACGACGAAGGTGGACAGAGCCCAGCAGCGGCTGCTTGCCGGTCTGCTCTCCCGGATCCAGGTGCCGCTGCTGCTGGGCGGGCACGGCAGCAACCAGCCGCTGCCGCTGTTCGAACGGGCGGGCGGAGTGCGTCTGGGATCTCACATTGGCGTCGCACTGCAGGTGCTCGGCTCGCATGTCCCCGCCTCTGGCGCAGGTGAATCCCGTGGCCGTAAGGGCCGGTAGCGTCCGGAACCTGTTTTGGTCAATAGCCCAACGAGTGCGAAAAGAGAAACAGGAAGAGAATATGAGTGGAGTCGACCCATACGCATATTTGCAACAGGTTTCGGTAAACATGGACAGGTTGCAGGATCGCGATCAGATAGAGACCGTGCTGGACGAAGTGGAGTATCTGTTCGAAGTCATCCCGCCGGAGCTGCAGGATCTGGCCGAGCCGATTATCCAGGAGTTGCGCAAAAGGTTGGCGGAGTATCGGTGAACAGTCCACAGGTGCTTCGCTGTTATGCCGTGCGCAGGCTCAATCCGTTCCTGGGTGTCGTGCAGATTATCGAGACCGAAACGGCGCGAGCCTCCACCTCGAACGGTCTGGTCTGGCATATCGAGCTGTTGGTCGATGTGCCGGCAGGCTGGGGCAGTCTGGGCGGCGATGCATTGCAGAAGGAGTGGTATCTGCATGCACTCTGGTCGGAGCGTGACGGCCTGGTAGAACTGCCGACGGGTGAGATGAGCAAGTGTCTGCGGGCGGTGGAAAACAGCGAGCGGATGGTGCAGGCGATTGCAGAGAATGAGGCGCGTCTGCCGTTTGCGCTGGCAGACTGCCGTGAATTATGGCTGCTCGATGAGGCGCGGAGAAAGCCGCTTGCGCTGTTGTTCGCCATGCTGCCGCGGGCACGCGCTCCCAGCCCTGAACCGCGCTATTGGAAGGGTTGCCTCGGAAGAGAGGGTGTCTCCGGCCAGCGCCGTTTTCCGGAAATAGATCGACTCGAGGCAGAGGTGAGAAAAAGGGCCGGTTTCAACTTGAACAAGCGCTGGGTTACCAGGGATATTGCGCATACGAACGGACTCGATTCCGCAGCCGAACAGAGTGGCGAAGACGCTTTCCCGGTCTACGGTATCAGCGAGGAGTGGCCCGATGAAGCGGTTGCGGCGCTGGTTCAGCGCTATATCGATTGGATCGCCCCTTCGCTGCTGACGCTGCCCTCCCTGCAGGACTCCATGCGCACCCGACTGGAGTCTAGGCTCGGGCAGCAGGCGCGCAGCGTCGAGTACCACTGGCGGCTATACCCGAAAGTGCTGGATGTGGGTAAGATCACCGCCGCCAGGGTGCAGGCCAGGCTGCGCCTGTCGCAGCACTCCAGTCAATGAGTACGGTCCGGGAATTTTCCACGCTCGAATCCTGTCCGCGTCTGCTGCGAATCCTGCTGCTTTGTCTCTTGCCGCTCCTGTTGGCAGAGATTGTTGTAGCCGACGAGAGGCAGTATCCGGAGACCGTCCCCCGGGTGGATCTCGATCGCTATGTCGGGACCTGGTACGAAATCGCCAGACTGCCCAACAGTTTCCAGCGGCAGTGCAGCGGAAATGTAACCGCCGACTACCGCAGGCTCGATGACGGCAACATCGGGGTGGTCAATCGCTGCATTGACAAAAACGGGGCACTGGACGAGGCGCATGGAGTGGCGCGGGTGGTCGACAAGTCAACCAATGCGAAACTGGAAGTGAGTTTTGTATCCATTTTCGGCTGGCGGCTGTTCTGGGGTGACTATTGGATACTCTATCTCGACGATGATTATACGCATGTGGTGGTGGGCACCCGGAACCGCAGATATGCCTGGATTCTCGCCCGCGCCCCAACACTGTCAGCTCCGGCTCGGGATCGTTGCCGACGAATTCTGCAGCGTGCAGGTTATGATCCGGATGAACTGATCGACACCCGGCAAACGCAATAGCGGCGCGACGGGCGGAGCGGTTGTACCGGTCGGGAAGGTAAAGGCTGCTGGTTAAGCCATCACCCGGCGTCGACGAAATGGCGCTTCAGGCCCGCTTTCCAGGCGTCGAGAAACAGCGCTATCGACTCGATGAAATCGGCATCGTGATCGGTGCGGTTGATGGTGCCGTGAATGACCACTTTTTCCGGTGCGGGATCGAAGCCGGTGGTGATGGTCCAGACGAAGGCGTTGGGACAGGTGGGCATGGAGAAGCGGACGCCGCCATTGATCAATTGTCGATGCACGGTAAACTCCCCCCAGATGCAGTAGATACTGCTGCTGTTTTCATGCTCGACATGCAGTACCTTTTCGATATCCGCGCAGTACTCGTTAAGCTTGTCCACGCTGAGCTGCTGTAACTGCTCAGGCGTCGTTTGAATGTCGGCAATCGCAAAAAATTCCATGACTCTGTCCCGAGCGTCTGCAGTCAGTCAACAAATATCGTATCAGCACACTTTTAACGTCAGCGCGGCGATCAACGGCAGTTTCTAAACACCCAGGGTATCGCTCAGCAGCAGCGGAACGACTGGACCGCGTACGGGGAGTTTAACCCCGCTATCGGTTGAATTCCAAACCTGCCGGGTTGAGTACGGTTTCATTGACACCTTCTCCTGCTCGCCGATCAACCATAGGCCGGCCCCGCATTGCGGTGATTGCCCTGCTTCCTGCGGCGGCGGCCTTTGCGATCGTGGAGTAGGGGCATATCCGCTTATGCACCTGCCGTTGTTGCGAATTCTCAATGCGCCGATTCGGATTAAAACCTAGTATTGCTCTCAAGTTTTTTATGCGTTTAGGGAAGGTCCGAAAATGGCTGATTCAAACCGATTGGAGCATTTCCCCATCTCCTTTTTTGCGATGGTGATGGGGCTTTCCGGGCTGACGATCGCCTGGGAAAAGGCACAGAACGTTTTCCATTGGGAAATGGGGATCACCCCGCCGCTGTTCACGCTGACAGCCCTGGTCTTTGCGGTGTTGACCGTGCTGTACGGGGTCAAGCTGATGCGTTATCGCGAGGCCGTGCTCAAGGAGCTGCACCACCCGATCAAACTGAATTTCTTCCCCGCCATCTCCATCAGCCTGTTGCTGTTGTCTATTGCCGTGCTGCCGATGAGCAGAGCCGTGAGTGAGCCGCTGTGGCTGCTGGGCACGGCGCTGCACCTGCTCTTCACGCTGTACGTGGTCAGCGTGTGGATACACCACGAGCACTTCGAGATACATCACCTGAATCCCGCCTGGTTCATCCCGGTGGTGGGCAATGTGCTGGTGCCGGTGGCGGGCATGCCCTTGGGCTACGTGGAGCTTTCCTGGTTCTTTTTCAGCATCGGTTTGCTGTTCTGGGTTCTGCTGCTGACCGTAATCTTCTACCGGATACTGTTCCACCATCCGATCGACGAAAAACTGATGCCCACGCTGTTTATCCTGATCGCCCCGCCGGCGGTCGGTTTCATTGCCTATTTCAAGCTGACCGGCGAACTGGATAACTTTGCCCGCATCCTCTATTTCTCGGGGCTGTTCCTGACGCTGCTGCTGTTCACCCAGTTGCGCCGGTTCGCACGGCTGAAGTTCTTCCTCTCCTGGTGGGCCTACTCCTTCCCGGTCGCTGCGATCACGATTGCCACGCTGTTGAAGCATGAGCATACCGGGACTGCTTTCTACCTGTACGCCGGTCTCTTCCTGCTGTTGCTGCTGACCGCGATTGTCGTATTGCTGTTGGTTCGCACTGCGATGGCAGTGCGCAAGCGGGGCATATGCCAGCCTGAATAGCGCCCCGGGGATCGGGCGGGCCCGGCAATGACTGAACCGGCCCACAACGGTGAATCCGGAGGATGGGCAATTTACCCGTAACCACGCGATCTTTCGCGGTACCGTGGTGTTGCCGGTGCCGGTCCTCTGGCTGGCCGGCAGGGACGCGCGGACGGGCGACATCACGACCGCCCGGAATCCGACCCACAAACGGCCGGTTATACGCCTGCCCGGTTCGGGTCTTGCGCATCCCTGCCGGTATGGTGCCTGGAACGCAGCGTCGACCCGGCTCCGGGAGCCTTTATGGCGCTGCGTGTTCCGGCGCGTCTGGCGGTTCGCGCGACAAAGGCATCTGAGCTATTGGTAGCCACCATCTGTGCGGATAATCTCTTTTTTCATTTTCGACCGGCAGGCGGATGAATCCATGGGAGCGAAAATATCCGCTCGCATCGGCCTGCGCTTTTACGAGCAGACCGTTCATCGCCTCTCTGCGTACCGCTGCAAGCGCGGCACTGACAAGCAGGCCGCCAATGCCATGGTTTTGAAATTGCGGGGAAACGTATAGACCATGGAGCAACAGGCCGCTCTGATCATCGGGAAGGTCAGCGCGGGCCGCAGGTTCCCACGCAGCGACCCCGGTGACGCCGGCGCCCGAGCTTTCGGCCAGCACGATTTCAAAATGCGCAAGATCATAAGCTGTGTAGCGGTAACTGCGGAGCGACAGGCGTTTGACCCGATCGGGCAGATTCCAACCCATCACACAGGATTCAATGACCGCATTGGCGGCATCGAGGTCACGCTTTTGCATGGGGCGAATGACAACGTCTCCTTTAATCTCCATCTGCTACCCCGCCCTGCCTCATTCGAATAAAAAGTACCAGCCGTAAGCCACGAGGAAAGCTGGAACTGCGCTGTATACCGTGGCCAGGAGAGCAGCCTTCGGGGCGACTGCTATGGCCGGGAACAGCGCGTCCCCGTCATTGGCCACAGCGTTGCCAAGCTGAGCCGAGAGCGGAACTGCTCCCGAGACATAGAGTGAAGTGACCAGGATCTGCGGGCCGCATCCGGGGATCAGTCCGATGACGATCGCCATGGCCGGAACCAACGGGGTCCAGACGGTTAACGCCGCACCGAGATCCAATCCAAAGGTGGCAACCACAAGCTCGTAACCGACGAACGCAAACACGACCCAGGTGGTGATGAAATTGGTATCATCGATCACGCGACGGGATACCGGTCTGTACTGCGTCCCGCAGGTGGCACCCACGGTGCCGGTCGGGCTCTCCCCGCCGGTATCGGCGCCGACCCACATGGCAACGGCCAGAAGTGCACCTGCCACCCCAATCCAGTAGCCGGGATTTCCCGGGATCATCGGAGCGATGAGTGCATCGACATCCATCCTGAAGGCGGCCGACAGGCCGATCACAACACCGGGAATCATCAAACCGATCCAGCTCTTCTCGACACCGCTCCATCTGTATCCGGATACGGCTTTGCCTGAACAGTCGGCCGGGCCGGCAGCGGCAGGTTCCGGGCGCAAAAACGCCTGGCCATGCACGGCATCGACTATGTAACCGCTCAGGGCGCCCACGATCACACCCATTGCCAGTACGCCAATGCCCGTTACAGGCTCGCTGGCGAGAAGCAGGAACATGGCATCACCCATGGTAGCGGTAAGCGTGGCTACCACGCCGCCAAAGCTGAGATAACCACGGGTATACTGGGTCATGGCCACAATTGCGCCACCACAGCCTGGAAAAGCACCCAGTAAAGCACCGGCGGGTACCTGCCAGCGGCGATAGCGCATCAGCCATGCGCCAAGATCGGCGTTAAATCCGCGTTCAATCGTGTACACCAGCGCGAGCGTTCCGGCGACGAACACCGAAACGGCAAGATAGGCCTCGCTGAGTGCATCCAGCGCAACAGCCCAGCCGTCGGGAACCACCGATATCAGTGCAAACAGCATCAGCAGGGGCGCAAGTCTGCGTAAAACGCGAACTTGCCCTGTCTCAAACTCCGCGCCAATTTGGCGAATGCCTTGTACCAGAACTGTCATCTCACACCTCCATCGCTATGCTTGAAAGGGTAGTCAGGTAGTGTTGATAGTGGAAATCGTTTATATATACTGTATTAATAGGCACGGACGATTAAAAAGCGATGAATCTGCGAGACCTGAAATACATCATTGCGGTTGCAGAGACCCGCCACTTCGGGAAGGCGGCTGATCGTTGTTTTGTCAGCCAGCCCACACTCAGCGGTCAGATCAAAAAGCTGGAAGAGGAGTTGGGAGTAACCATCTTTGAACGCACCAGGCGATCGGTGGAGTTGACACCCATCGGTGAACAGATCGTCGACCATGCGCGCAGAATGATGGAGCAGGCTGATGCCATAGAGCAGTTGTCACAGGCCCATCAGGATCCGCTTTCCGGACCGCTGCGCGTCGGCGTTATCCCCACGCTGGGACCGTATCTCATCCCGCTGATTATCGTGCCGTTGAAGCAAAGATATCCTCAGCTCAAACTCATTCTGAATGAGGAGATCACGGACAGGCTGTTACAGCGTCTTCACAATCACGAAATCGACGTCGCCCTCATTGCAACGCCGGTCGCTGACACAGATATCGATACCATGCCATTATTCGATGAGCCCTTCTGGCTCGCGCATCCACGCGATCATCCGCTCTATACCCAAGAGGAGATTACGCACGAGGACCTTGAGCAGCTGGATCTTCTGTTGCTGTCAGATGGCCACTGCCTGGCAAAACAGGTTATGGTTGCCTGCAACCTTGCAGACCGGCCGCATCAGGGAGAGATGGGCGATCTTCAGGCCAGCAGTCTCGAAACATTGCTGCAGCTCGTGGGTGCGGGTTTCGGATGCACGCTTGTGCCGGCATTGGCTACCCGGGGTTCATGGACGACCGACAGTGGCATCATCGCCCGTAAACTGGACCTGCCGGACACCTATCGCCGAATATCACTTGCTTTCCGCCACAGTTTCCCCCGTCGTCAGGCGCTTGAGGCCTTTGCCGACGTCATTCGAAGCAAAGTACCCAACAGCGTCAAGGTGATAAAGGCATCCGCATAAATAGGATCGGCCTATATATGCAATTGATATAAACGATTTTAACTATTAATGATCTCCTTGTAGATTAAGCACAAGCCCGCCCCGATTCGGGTGGTGAAACCTGATTATCCACAATAAGGAGACAACGTTATGTCTGAAAACAGATGCCCGGTGATGCATGGAGCCATATCGACCGGTGAAACCACCGTCACGGAGTGGTGGCCCAAAACCCTGAATCTCGACATTTTGCATCAGCACGATACCAAGACCGATCCGATGGGAGAGGATTTCGACTATCGCGAGACGGTCAGGACGCTTGACTTCGAAGCGCTGAAAAAAGACCTGCATGCACTGATGACCGACAGCCAGGAGTGGTGGCCCGCTGACTGGGGGCACTATGGCGGTCTGATGATTCGCATGTCGTGGCATGCAGCCGGCACCTATCGTACCGCTGATGGTCGCGGTGGCGCCGGTACCGGCAATCAGCGCTTTGCGCCGATCAACTCGTGGCCCGACAACGCGAATCTCGATAAGGCGCGGCGTCTTTTGTGGCCGATCAAGAAGAAGTACGGTAACAAGCTCAGTTGGGCCGATCTGATTGCCTACGCCGGCACCATTGCCTATGAGTCGATGGGATTGAAGACCTTCGGTTTCGGTTTCGGGCGGGAAGACATCTGGCACCCCGAAAAGGACACCTACTGGGGTTCGGAGAAAGAGTGGCTGGCGCCCAGCGGCAGCGAAGGCACCCGCTATTCCGGCGAGCGCGACCTGGAAAACCCGTTGGCCGCAGTGATGATGGGCCTGATCTACGTGAACCCGGAAGGCGTGGATGGCAAGCCCGACCCGCTGAAAACAGCGCGCGACGTACGCGTCACCTTCGAACGCATGGCAATGAACGATGAGGAGACCGTGGCTCTGACCGCCGGTGGTCATACCGTGGGCAAGTGCCACGGCAACGGCGATGCCGCACTGCTGGGGCCGGAACCCGAGGGCGCCGGTATCGAGGAACAGGGTCTCGGATGGAACAACAAGACCCGGCGCGGTATCGGTCATGATGCCGTCACCAGCGGTATCGAGGGCGCCTGGACGGCACATCCGACACAGTGGGACAACGGTTACTTCGATATGCTGCTGAACCACGAGTGGGCATTGAAGAAGAGCCCTGCCGGTGCATGGCAGTGGGAGCCGGTGGCGATCGAGGAAGGGGACAAGCCGGTCGATGCCGAGGACTCCTCGGTGCGTCACAATCCGATCATGACCGATGCCGATATGGCCATGAAGATGGATCCGGATTATCGCAGGATCTCGGAGCGCTTCCATAAGGACCCCAAGTATTTCTCGGAAGTCTTTGCGCGTGCCTGGTTTAAGCTCACGCACCGCGATATGGGACCGAAGGCGCGTTACATCGGACCCGATGTTCCCGCGGAAGCGCTGATCTGGCAGGACCCGGTACCTGCAGGCAGCACCGGTTACGATGTGGCTGCGGTCAAGGCAAAAATCGAGGCCAGCGGCTTGAGCATCGGTGAAATGGTCAGCACGGCCTGGGACAGCGCCAGAACCTTCCGCGGTTCGGACAAGCGCGGCGGCGCCAATGGCGCGCGCATTCGCCTGGCCCCACAAAAGGAGTGGGAAGGCAACGAGCCCGAGCGTCTTGCCCG
Source organism: Gammaproteobacteria bacterium (assembly GCA_020445405.1). GTDB lineage: Bacteria > Pseudomonadota > Gammaproteobacteria > Chromatiales > Chromatiaceae > HKST-UBA178. The sequence goes on from JAGRGQ010000005.1 coordinate 56,342, forward strand.
GGTGCTCGGTGTCTATGCGGGCATCGCAGCCGAAACCGGTGCCAGTGTGGCCGACATTATCGTGTTGGCCGGCAACGTCGGCATTGAGCAGGCGGCCAGGGCGGCAGGTCACGACATCACGGTACCATTCGCAGCGGGTCGTGGCGATGCAACCGACGAGATGACCGACGTCGATTCATTTGAAGTGCTCGAACCGATACACGATGGCTACCGCAACTGGGTCAAGAGGAACTACGTCGTGACCCCGGAGGAGCTGATGCTCGATCGCACCCAGCTGATGGGACTGACCGCACCCGAAATGACCGTGCTCGTCGGCGGTATGCGGGTACTCGGTACCAACCACGGTGGAACCGGGCACGGTGTATTCACGCATCGCGAGGGTGTGCTGTCGAACGACTTTTTCGTCAACCTGACCGATATGGGCAACACCTGGAAGCCGGTCAGCGACAATCTGTACGAGATTCGTGATCGCAGGACCGGTAAGGTCAAGTGGACGGCAACGAGGGTGGACCTTGTGTTCGGTTCCAATTCGATCCTCCGGGCCTATGCCGAAGTCTATGCACAGGACGACAATGAGGAGAAGTTCGTCAACGACTTTGTCGCCGCCTGGACGAAGGTCATGAATGCGGATCGCTTCGATCTCAAATAGACCGTGCAATCCCGGCCACAGGGAGGTGGCCTGTTCCGGCAGCAAAATCCGGTGACAGCGCGGGTGGAAAAAAGCGACGCGCTCAGTAAGAGCAGCGGTCGCCGTCAGTTTACCCCTGACCGGGGAATCTGCTGCCGGAGCAATTATTGGACCCGGGTGCGGTTACCAGGAGACTGAGACCGGGTTCCGGAACAGCGGATTTCCGGCAGAAGAGCGGGCTTTTCAGCATGGCCACGGGAGGTTCTTAAATTGAATTGTCGACAGTTTGACTTAAGCCACGGAAGTCATGTCAAAGGCTGGACGAAAAAGCTCTCCTGGGCGCTTCCGCTGTTCTTCCTTGTCAAAGGGCTGCTGTGGCTTCTAATCCCTTTTTTTTCGGCTGTTTTCGTACTCAATCAGTCTCTGGAAAACGGGGGGCGGACGACGGTATCTCCGATGAATGAACCGCGCTCAGAAGAGTGGCGTGAACGGGTTGGGAAGCGGCAATGAAATCGCTCTGCGTTCTTTTGCAGGCAAATGTTTGCGGCTCCGATGCGTCAACGGCCGTGCCACAATGCGCCGCTTTAACGCGTGCTTATTGCGAAAGGAGGCCGCCGGTAGCGCCAAACCAGAAATCCGTATTCTTCCGAAGAAATTCATCAAAACGCATATAGTGCGAACCATCACAGGAGAAATTCAAACCCACCATACCGTTGATGATGTTTAACGATCCGGCTCTCAGATAGACGTTCTCATCAGCGAAACGCAGATTGCGAAAAATTTCGAAAACCGCAGCGACTTTACCCGCAGGCACGACGGCTCGCTCAGGGTAGTCACGTTTCGGGTAGGCCAGACAGATGTCGGGGTCGGTAAGCTCATCGAAATTCAATATTCTATAGCTGAAAGGATCATCGACCAGCCAGATCGTGCCCCGGCTGCTGGAAAAATGAAGTTTTGTATGAAAACTGCCCCTTTCCGTAATCAGTTCGTTGACGATCGGCAGAACTTCATCCAGGTGTTTATCCATCAGGCTTTCGGCGCGCTGCTGGAAAAACACCGCGCTGCGAATCGCCGGATCGCCTTTTATCTGTCGCCACGCATCAGGTTCCTGATAAGCCTCTTTGATACCCGGCAGTTCTCTAAGATCGATATCGACACCGAGAAAGCCAACCCGCTCGCCGGAACCATTTCGTATGACCTGTATAGCCGTGAATGAGGGCCGCTTTTTATTACGGCTGATATAGGCTTCCGATAATCGAAAATCCGTCGTGCCGATGATGTCCCGCATATAGGGTCGATCCATACGATTACGGCCGAAGTGGCCGGCCTCTACCGCTGTTTGCGTGATATTGTCTGTCAGCTGTATGCCGGCGGCGTCCAGCACGTAAAGATGTTTACAGTATGGCAATCGCGGCACGGCATCGAACAGCAGGGACTCAAGATTTACACGGTCACCGATTTGAAGCGCACACTTTATTGCGAGACCATGCATCTCATCGCCCAACATACCTGTCAGCTTTTCACGCTGCAGGCGAATTGTCTCCTTCAAACCACGATTGTTCATTGACTGTTACCTGTGGAACCTGTTGCGATAATATTCGGCAGATTTCAGCATCGTTATCCTGTCACCGCCTGCACATTGTCCGCCGCGTTGTGCCATGAACCGAAACCGCCACGGTCGCGGGGTATTGTGGGATAGTTTTTTTTAGCCGGGGCCGGATGTTTTGTCTCACTCGAGATGGATTGAATTGTGGCATAATTCAACATCGTTATCTTCCCCTTTCTGAACCGGGTGCGGGGCATGATCTTTAAGCAGCTGTTTGAATCTGATTCCTGTACTTATACCTACCTTCTGGGTTGTTCCGATACCGGTGAGACCGTGCTGATTGACCCGGTGCTGGAAACCGTGGAGCGCGATCTGCAGACGCTCAAGGATATGCATCTGACATTAACGGCGACGCTGGAAACCCATGTACATGCGGATCATCTGACCGGGGCAGGACGTCTTAGAGAACGAACCGGCTGCAAGATCGCCTATCCGGCAATGCTTCACCTGCCATGCGCGGATATCCATGTGGTGGAAGGCCAGACTTTCAGAGTGGGGAGCATCGAAATCCATCCGTTGTTTACACCAGGCCATACCGATCATCATCATGCTTACTTGATCGACACGCCGGTCAACAAGTATGTCTTTACCGGCGATGCCCTGCTGATTGAAAGCTGTGGCCGTACCGACTTTCAGTCGGGGAGTGCAGAAGCCTCCTATCATTCGGTCCACAATAAACTGTTTTGCCTGCCGGATGAAACCATTGTTTATCCGGGTCATGACTACGAGGGGCGCTTCCTGACCTCTATTGCCCAGGAAAAAGTCCGTAACCCGCGGCTGGGGGGTGGCAGGAGCAAAGAGGAATTTATCGCCATCATGGATAGTCTCGATCTTCCCTATCCCCGCAAAATCGACGTTGCTGTTCCCGGCAATACCGATTGCGGCGCCTGAACAACAGGGCACAGATTACGTTTTTTCCTGCGCCCGGCAACAATCGCCAGCCTGCCGGATTACCATGGACCATCCGCTATTGTTGATTTTCGCGACGGTTTATCTGTGCATGCTGCCGGGGAGGATGCCGGGAGTATCAGGGTCGCTGGCATGCCGGACTCGCACTCCCTCAAGTCGCTCATCAGCCCTTTCAGTGGTGGCAGACGATCAAGGGTTTCCTGGTCCTCATACTGCTGATGAGCGCATTTCTGGCCAGCGAAGTTCCCAGAGAAGTGCTGGCGCTCTCCACCACGCTTGCGGGAAATCTGCTCATCATCGGCACCATTGCCAATATCATCGCCGGCGGTGGCATGGTAGCGGCCGCACGGCATCAGGATATTTTTGTTAATGCGCTTTCCCGGCTGCGGTCACAGACTCCCAGGCTGTTTCCGCGCAGAGAGAAAGCGCATTAGTTGTCACGGACACTTTTTACGCGATGATCTCAGAAGCTTTTTGACACGGTAAATATCACGCGTTCATCCGAGAGATCGTCATCATTGATATCGGTGTCGGTATAGGCCAACTCGAAATCCAGGCCGACGAGCGATTTACTGATACCGATTTTCCAGTCAGTGGCTTCGTCACCGGAATCGGGATCGTTGTAGCCGACATGCAATCCGAGGCCGAATCCCTGCGGCAGTTCAAAGTCTGCGCCGGCCTCCCAGTAGGTGTTGTCGTTTTCGGGATCATGCGACACTTTCGCGCTGAAGAATCCGTAGCCGACCCCAAGGTAGATCTCGTCGAAATCGCTGTCACTCTCACCGGGATAGTCGTAGTGGATGAAACCCACGTCATAGCTGAACCCGTTTGAGAGTTCATTGCTGAAGCCGACGTACAGGTCGAGTTCGATGTTGGCGTCATCGCCGAAGTCAACATTTGAGCCCCAGACTCCAACGTAGACGCCGCTTTCATGCGCGTAGTCAAATCCGCCCTGTATGGCGGGATTGCTGTCGGTCTGAGAAGTGCCGCGCCAGACATAATCTGAAGTGAGTGCAATATTGGCGCTTACGGGTCCTTCCGCTGATGCCAGGCCGGAAAATGCAGATACCGCGAGCGTGCTCGCTATTAATGAACTACGGATCTTCATGGATAACTCCTTGACAACGGAATAGATGCAAATTACCAGGAGCGCTAAAAGACGACTCCTGCCAGAAGTTGTGAAGCATGTTGTATGCCAAACAATATTTAATTAATCAAATCAATAGCTAACAGCACGATCAGCAGGCTTGGTGTCGTTGCCTGCTGCGCAGTGTTGATGCGGTGTTGATAGGGACGCCCAATTGAAGTGCGTTCAGAAACAATCAGCGAACGACACATGTGGGATCGGAGTGAGACTGCGCTAAAACCCAACGGCGGATCGAACCGGCTTTCAGCCGAAACCCGAAGCCACCGGCTTTAATGCCGGTGGAGTGTCCACACCAAGCCCTGGTCCGCACCCTGTTGTTGCCGCAGTTTTACCGCTACCCACCATTGACAATCGGCAGGCAGGATGTCTGTTGCAGACACTGAATCCAAGGTATAGATTTCAACGGTTATGTTCAATCGTAACCAGTTTATTATTGTCTACTGCACCATCACGGCATTCGCTGTTCTGTATGAGCATCAGCCATTGCTGCCGTTACTGGCCGGTCAATGGAAACGCTCCATCAATGATGCCGCGCTATTGACCACCGTGACGATGTTGCCGTTAGCTGTCGCCCCGATTTTGTATGGGTATTTTCTCGAGCGTTTTTCCGCCCATCGCATGTTGATGATCGGCTTCACACTGTTGTTTATCAGCCAGTCAGTTCTGTCCACGGCGCCGGATTACCCGCTTTTTCTTTTACTTCGAGCCATTGAGGGGCTGGTATTGCCCGCCATATTCATATCGCTGATGACCTACTCTTCATCGATCGGCGGGCAGCATAAGGCGCGACAGAACATCGCCATGTATATCGCCTCCACTATTGTGGGGGGCTTTTGTGGTCGGGTTGTTACTGGTTTTGTAACCAGCTTGACCGATTGGCAGACCGCTTTCTGGATGTGGGCTGTAATGGCTTTGATTGCCTTGCTCAGTCTGATTAAGTTGGAATCGGATCCGCGCCATAATCTGGTGAAAATCTCATTCGATGAAGTGCGGCTGCTGTTGACAAAACAGGTTAACCGGAGGGGGCTGTCGGCTGCTTTTTTAATGTTTTTTGTTTTTGCGGCAATGCTTAATTTTCTGCCATTTCGTATGCAGGAGATCAGTCCGGAGATAACCACAGCCGCTATTTCCATGGTATACACCGGTTATCTGATCGGCATCGCGGTTTCCTTGTTTTCCGGCCGTCTTGTCAGTCTGCTGGGCAGTGAACGGCGTACCCTGATGGTGGGCTGGTCCATCTATCTGTCGGGTACGCTGGTTTTCGTCACAGACAGTCTATTGCTGCTGCATCTGGCCATGTATATTTTTGCTGCAGGCATGTTCATGCTTCACAGCGTGTTATCCAGCCTGCTTAACCATTTGGAGCCGAGCAGGAGAGGTATGATCAACGGTTTGTATGTATCAGCCTACTACAGCGGAGGCGCGTTGGGGACCTTTCTGCCGGGTCTGGTGTACCGCCCCGTGGGCTGGAATGGATTCACTGTTTTGTTGGTGACGACGATGCTGTTGCTGGGCTGGATTATTCATTTGATGCCGCTGAGAAACAGTTAGCGGGCAGCAGCGGGTCTCTCCCCTTCGTCTCTCTGACAGAAACCTTCCGAATGAATTGTACCGGCTCTGCTTTTTCACCCGGACCGGTGAGTGGTACGGGCTAGTGCTCCCCGGATGCAATCGGGCGCACATATCTGTCCGCCTCTTCGGTTTGTCCCTCCGCAACCGGCGCACTGGACTGTTCCCACTGCAGGCTGCGCACCTCGCTCAGGGGCAGCGGATCGGACGACAGTATCACCACCAGGCGCATACCGTCGGAAAAGTAAGGATCGTCGGTAAGATTGTATGCCGGCTGCACGCGCGCGGCAGCCTTGCTGCCCTTGACGAAACCAAACTGCCGCACGAAGCCTCCGGCAAGCAGACTGTGGAGCAGATACTCACGCGCCAGGTCGACTTCGGGATCGATGACGTGGGTGGTCAACGACGGCGACTTGGGGGAGAGTTTGATGCCAATGTCGCGGCTGATCTGGCCGACCCACACCTGCTGCCGCTCGAATGTAAAGGGCGCGAGCCATAACCGCAGGTGGTTGCGCTGAGCGATGGACCGCCGGGCCCGCTGCAGTGCGAAGTCCTGTTTACGATCGAATACGTACAGGCTGCTGACAGGTGCCACCGGATAGGCCTGGTCCTTAAGCGCGGCACCGATCAGGCGCGCGACGCTGCCCAGCGTGATGCGGTGGGTGAATGACCAGCCGCTTCGCGACAGCGAGTTCAGCAGGTTGGCCGATTCGCCGACGATGACCAGGTTCAGCGGATCGGCTTCGTCTTCACCGTTGGCATCGGTCGCACAGCAGGGAAGCTGTTCCAGCGCAAGGCGCAGCGCCTCCGTGTCGAGGTCCGGCAGTTCCATTCCGGCATAGGTGTGGGCGGTATCCAGTCGCTCATAATCGAAGTCGCCGTCGGGCAGCGGCACGGCGAATCCGAAGCGCAGTTCACGAATCATCATGGCTGTTTGCATGTGCTCACCCGCATGTGCGCGGGATCGCCGGCTGCCGACTTCATAGGCGTCGCTGGTGAGACGGATATCGATGTAGCGTCCACCCTCTTTTCTGGGCAGAAAGACGAATCCCTCGGTGATGGAAGCAGGTTTCAGCAACACGCGCATGGACTCGTTGCGGAGAGCTTGGCGAAGCGCACCGAAGGCGCTGTCCGGCACCTGGCTTTTCAGCAGGACCGCGGCTTCGTCCGCCGGATAGAAATCCCGATCGAGTGTGTTCTGGATGAACCACAGCTTGCCGGGCGACCCGTTGCGAACGCTCAGCCAGAGCGCCTGCAGCGCCTGTCTGCCAAGATCCACACCGAAGTGGGTCCTTGCCTGCTGATCCGTGAGTATCGCCACCGAGACCGTGACGTCATCGACGGTCTTGGTTTGAATGCCGCTGAGTTGTTCCGCAGGCGTGAGTCGCTGCGGAGCATAAGGCGCAGTCGTCGCACAGGCACCAAGCGCAAGCGCCACAAGCAGAGGCAGACAGCGGGCAAAGCAGCCCCGGCAGGTGTATTCATGCAATCCCATATTAACGCAACCCGGATAACAGTGGAGCGGCCACGGTTTTATGGATCGGGAACGGATTTTTCCGCTGGCAAAGCTGTGGATTGTCCTCTAAAAACACGGCTAATCCCCACAGCCGCCGGCATCGCCGCCCCCGCAGGAGTCACCAAAAGATCCGCCGCTTTCGATGCCGCTGCCGCTATCGCCGCCGGGCGAAAGTTCGAACGGGAGTTCCGCCAGCCGGAAGCCCAGCACGATCAGGAGTGCGGGTAAGAACAACAAAAGATTGAATGACCGGAAGGCGGCGAGGAGCAGGCAGCCGGCGGCAATGAGCGCCCAGCCGGCCCAGTTTCCCGGGTTTGGCGCATAGGCTTTGTATACTGCCGTCAGACAACCGGCAAAGATCACGGTCGCGATGCTGCCCGCCACGGAAAATCCCAGCGGACGGTTTATATAGTGATACCCCACCAGCATAAGCAACAGCAGTCCCGTCAGTCTTGCAATGGTTGTCATGCCGGTAGTTTAGCATTCGGGCGGGGATCGGTTCGCGCACAGAGCGTGAATTTTCCCGTCGAATCAGTCTATTCCCATCTCCTCCTCGACGGTGCGGACGATGGCAGGATCGTATTCCAGAATGGCGGACTCCTTTCCGCTGTAGTCGAACTGGCTGAGAAAATAACGGATACTGTTGATACGCGCCTGTTTCTTGTTGTCCGACTTGATGATTCTCCAGGGCGCCTGGGAAATGTCGGTATGGCGGAACATATCCTCTTTGGCACGCGTGTACTGGTCCCATTTGTCGCGCGACTGCTGGTCCACCGGGCTGAGCTTCCAGGTTTTGCGCAGATCGTTTTCGCGTGAGGCGAAACGTTTCTCCTGAGCGCCCCGGCTGACCGAAAACCAGAACTTGTTAAGGTGGATACCCGAGCGCACCAGCATGCGCTCGAACTCGGGGACCGTCTGGTAGAACTCGCCCACCTGCACTTCGGTGCAGAAGCCCATCACCCGTTCCACGACGGCACGGTTGTACCAGCTGCGGTCGAACAGCACGATCTCTCCGCGACTCGGCAGGTGGGGTACGTAACGCTGAAAATACCACTGCACGGACTCCCTTTCCGTCGGTTTGTCGAGCGCCACGACGCGGCAGATGCGTGGGTTCAAGAACTCCATGAAGCGCTTGATGGTGCCGCCTTTCCCCGCAGCGTCGCGCCCCTCAAACAGCACCACGATCTTCAATCCGTTCTCTTTCACCCATTCCTGCAGTTTCACCAACTCCTCCTGCAGCGGGGTGATGATCGACATGTAGTCCTGGTATTTCAGCAGCTTGAGTACCTCGTGCTCGCGTCCTATGAGTTGCTCGCACAGTTCCGTATGCATCTCCTCTTCGACGCTCTGAGTCTCGTGCATGCTCTCTTCGATTTCTGGATTGGGTTCTGACATGGCGATCCTCTCTGGGCCTCTGGTGGTATTAAACCGGGGTGGTTGTTCGCTCCCGGCAGGATTTGGTACGGACTGACCTCCACTGGTCACCGGGGTGGCACTTGCCTGGCAGCTCCCCGGCGCGCAAAGCGTCGCTCATTCCGCCGCCGATTTCAATCCGCCGTCAAAATTAATTCAGTTGCGCCCTCCGGGGTTCCGGCCGCGGGAATACCCGTTGCCGCTGCACGCCGGGCAACAATCGCTGCCGACCGGATCCTGGCCGCGCCCGGACGCTCGACAAATGACGACGCCGGATTGGCGGCAGTTGAACCGGCGAAGGCGGGAAGGAGATAAATAATAAGCCCGCCGTCCCCTCACTCCGGCACTTTCAGCTATACTCCGGTTTGCGCGGAAAACGCGGGGGGACAAGGTAATTGGTTACCGCCGGTAAGGTATCTGCCGCCGCACCCCGCTCAAAAAAAATCGGGAGGATAAAACCATGCGTTTCAAGTATCTGTCTGTGGCTGCGGCGCTGCTGCTGGTTAGCGGTCAGGCCCTGGCATTTCATTGTCCCGTCGATATGAAAAAGATCGATCAGGCGCTGGCGGCGAATCCGCAGTTGAGTGCGGAGCAGCTCGCCCGGGTCAAACAACTGCGGAGCGAGGGTGAGGCGTTGCACAATGCAGGGCAGCACCAGGAATCGGTGGATACGCTGGGCAAAGCCATGGCGATATTGCAGATTCAATAGGTGATCTGATTTTTGGCATCCGATTGTAAAAGGGGACGGGGAATCAAAAACCCCACCGTCCCCGGTAGTGTTCAAAACCGGTCCGATCCGCCAGGCCGCTTCACCCTGCTGCAGTTGATTAACCATTGCCGGGGTCATTGCGTTGCCGGCAGTTTCCCCACTCTCTTTCAGGCAGCTCCGCGGTCTTCACCCGCGTCGCCGGGCGCATGGCCCCGCCTTCTGTTGCACCCGGCGTGGGAACCGGTCGTCTCAACGAACTGGCTGACACCGGACAGATTCCGCGCAGGAAGATCCCGGGACCGCGCGGTAACGAATATTGCCTGACTCAGGTTGGAAGGGAGAGCCGACCGGGAGCGGCAAAACCCAATCTGTCAATGCGCCACTCTATCTTTCGTCCGGAAAAGAAAAAAGGGGAGACGGATGTAGTGTCCAGGCAGGCAACGGTGAGCAAAGCAACTTGTCGGTCCCGTTCGACGGCCTCGGCGAACGGGAGACCGGGTGACATGCTCACGCCGCGCGGCGTCGTGGGCGAGAGTCCCCAACAGGCGAGTCTTGCCACGCTGCCGGGTTCGGCAGATGCGTTGAAGCCGGCGGATCGCAGGCCGATGGCATGACGGACCAAGAGAACAGCGGAGATGAGCGCGGAGAAGCATCTGAGTCCGCGTTCCGCTACAGGGCATTTATCAGTTACCGGCACGTCGATCCCGACCGCAGATGGGCGAAATGGCTGCATGCCGGGCTGGAAACTTATCGCATCCCCAGGCAGCTGCTGACGGCGGGTGATGCCAATCGTCTTGGAAGGATTTTCCGGGACGAGGAGGAGCTGGCCGCATCCTCAGATCTCAGCCGGGAAATCATCAGCGCGCTGGAACAGTCTGAATCCCTTATCGTCATCTGCTCTCCCCGCACACCGGAATCGGGATGGGTCAATCAGGAGATCGTCAGGTTCCGTGAGCTGGGGCGCCATGACCGCATTCTGGCACTGCTCATCGAAGGGGAGCCTGAAGAGTCGTTTCCGGTTGCGTTGCGGGAAATTCGGTCGCATCCACCCGGGCGATCCCCTCCCGGTCGCACCGAGATTTTACAGGTGGAGCCGCTGGCTGCAGATGTACGCACCGCCGCCGGCGAATCTCCGCGCACGACCAGAAGGACGGCGCTGCTGCGGATCGCCGCGGCGCTGCTCGGCCGGCGCTTCGATGACCTCAGGCAGCGCGATCAGGAGCGAAAGACCCGGCGTTTGCTGTTGGTCAGTATGGCGTTATCCCTGCTGCTGGTGGGCGTGAGCCTGCTGGCTCTCTTTGCGCTGCTGCAGAAGCGGGCGGCAGACCACCAGCGAGACATCGCCGAAGCACGCATGCTGGTCACCCAGGGTGAAGCGGATTTCGAAAGCGAACCCCTGATCGGGCTTCGCATCGCCGCCGAGGGCCTGGCCCGGGCACCGGCCGATGAGGAGAGCCTGGTGCAGTCGCTGTCGGAGCGGGTGGCACGCAAAGCCGCGGAGGGAAGGGTCCGGAAACTCAGCAGCGATATCAGCGATCTGTATCATGGCCTGCCAGATTTCCCCTACCTGCTTCTGCGCAATCAATACAGCCCGGGCACTCTGGTACACGCATCCGATCTGACAGTGGTGGCCGATATCGACAACCTGGTGACGGAGAGACCGTTGAAGCTTTCATCGTCATTGGAATATTTTGTCCTGACCGTTGCTGCTGAGGGTCCGCGCCATATTCTGCGAAGATCCGCGGACGGCCGCACGATTGGACGCACCAGCACGCTGTCCGACAGGACATTGATACCCGCCCGTCATCCGATCTACTTTCTCCGCGACCTGGGTTTCTCACCGCTGTTGAACCGGATTTCGGATTCCGCCAGCTTGGGCAGAACGGGATTCGACATCCGTGAACTGGCGTATCGGCAAGGGTCTCGGGTGTTTGCGCTGTTTTATCGCGACGATGAAAACAGCCGGATACCGCCGCCGCCCGATCTGTTCGATCTGAACACCGGCACGGTGCTGCAGACCCTGCCCCGGGAGACCAGCAGGATACTTTTCAGCGGCAGCGGTTCGCCCCACTTCGTGCTCGAGTTGGGCGGCAGCCACTGGCAGCTGCGTCGAACCGACGCTCCCGGCCAGGCCATTGTCGAGTCCAGCGGCAGCCCGGAACTCGCGGCGTTCGGCGGTGCAACATCGTCCGACTACTGGCTCATCGGATTCAGGAGCGGTACCGAACTCCGGCGCACCCATGATGGTGCGCTTGTCGACCGGATCGATGATCCGGTACTGGAGGCTTTTCCGGCGGTCGATGAGAATGCCTGGATCGTGCGGATGAAGGAAGAGCCGAAGGTGCGCAGGCTCAGCGTGGACAACGATAGATTGATACTCACGGCGGTTGCCGGCGACCGCATCGAGGTGAAGCCCGATCCACCGTTTGAACCCGTTGCCAGCGCCATCCGCGTAGACGAATCGCTGCGGGACCGGCCTGTCCGCGTTCGCGCGCGCTTTACCGATGGTGACTATGAGGTCACCGGAAAGGACCGGACAGTGCGCAGCAGCGTATGGCGCCGGGGGCAGAGGCGTCCGGTCTTCTACCAGGACGAGGAACCGGAGAATTTGGCGTTCCTCTATATCAGACGGTTTTACAGCGATCGCTCACGGGACGATGACTCCCTGATCAGGGCAGAGCTTCTCCGCAGCAGCGATGACAGCCCGCTGTTCGGTCGCAACGACGATATCCGGCGTTATGGCGTGGATCCATCCGGGCAATACGTCTGGATACAGCTGGCGGATTACGACGATGAGGAGAGCGAGGTGGTACTGGTGCGCTTCGCCGATGGTGAAATCATATGGCGGGGTGACGGTCGCTGGATAAGCTTTGCGCCCTATCCTTCGGCCGGCTATTTTTTTGTCTGGTCCGCATCCGGCCGGGACCAGCTGCGTAACCTGGCCGACGGCGCGGTCATCAGGCAACTCAATGGCGCGTTACGCCATCTGGATTTCACTACACTGACCCGGAGCGGGCATTTCGTCGCCGCCTTCGAAGACGGTCGTTACGAACTCTGGGACGGCGGCGGTTCGCCAACCCTGTTGCGCAATCTGGGATTCGGTCTGCGCGGTATTCTGCCGCTGCCCAACAGCCTCTTGCTGGTCTGGTATGAAAGTGGCAACGCTTATGTGATCGACCCGGGCTGGCTCGCACAGATCGGCAGGAATCCCGATGGTTTGACGCCGTCGAAACTGCTGGACTCCCTTTGCCGTGGGTTGTTCGTCAAAACCTGGTTTGACCAACAGCGTTGGGAGAGTCGGGGACCGGACCGCATCCGTACATGTATACCTTGATTTTCACGGAACGTCACTGCGATTGTGGTGTCCAGGTATGCATATCGGGGCTCGGGGTTTTTCGCAATGCCGGACAGTTTCCGTCGTCCCCCGGATGGAGCGGTTTGAAACATGCGGCAGCGCAGGCTCCCCTGTCCTGCACGCTCAGGAGGTATCGAATGGTTGTTTTTGCGCTGCTTGCACTTGCCGTGGTGATTGCTTTTGTTTATTACCTTTACCAAAATCATCAAGATAAGAAAGCGATGGATGAGTTGCTGCGGCGCACGCAGGCAGAAGATGAGGCAGAGGACAAAAAGACACTTTTTTAGCCGGCGGCGGGCGCCCCGGGCAACGCCTGAAAGACCTCTATTGCGTGCGGGAATCTGGCGCTTGTTATGCGTTAAGCGGGAAGACGCTCAGCCGCATAACATGGCAGGGCGCTTCAACTTCCCCAGAGCTTGCTGATCCAGGAGCGCTTCTTGAGCTTCGGTCGGGCGCCTGCGGCAAGAAAGAATCCGCTATAGTTCATATCCTCTTCCATGATGTGCTTGGTCAGCCACAACTTGAGAAAGTGCATCAGCTCAAAGCCGATGGATGCCTTTCCCTCGTCGACTTTGGTTTTAAGCTCGACCACCTGTTCCAGCAGCTGTTGGTGCTGTTCATGGTGCTCTTCGTATCCGGGGTAATCCAGAATCCGCATCAGACTCTCTTCAACCGCAAAATGGATACGGGTGTAATCGGAGAGCTCTTCCAGAATCTCGCGGACCACCTGGTTTCCGTGACGATCCTGGATTGCGGTGTGCATTTTGTTGATCAGTTCTGCAAGCACCTTGTGCTGTGCGTCTATCTCCTCGATACCGACGCTGAGTTCATCGGACCACTCCACAAATTTAGCCACCGCAATCCTCTCCTGAAATAAATGACATCCCTTGCGCCTGAAGGGCCGCTGATCACAACAGTTCGAATATCGGCGTCCACAGCCGGATCTTTAACGTCAGACCGGGGGTAAGCACGGCGTCGGAGCAGGATGGCGCACCCACCCCGGCAAATGGGGGTATGTGGCCGATACATTCACCGGCGCTCACCGTGTCGCAGATCTTTTCCGGCGCCGCTGCAGTGAACTCAGAAAGCTGCGAATACGATTGGCATTGGTACCGCCGTCGCCGCCGGTACCGGACCGGGATGTAGGCCGCATGACGACCCTGGTCCATCGGGTGTTTGCGCGGCGGTCACCCGGGCAGACGGGGAGTTGAATTGTACGGATTCAGACGACAACCGGTTGTTCTCTGCATTGCATCCCGTGGTCAAGTTTAGGGCAAAGTGCGCTAGTTGCAATCCGGCACGGGAAGAGTTAAAGCAGCTCCCGGCGGTCAGGCCCGGATATTCCGATGCACAGGAGCATCGCCGATAGATCCTGCACTGTGCATCCGGGTCGGGCCACGGTAATACTGTTGTAATCACCGGTAACAAACCGGGTAGTAGAATTTGACGGACTTTATGCTGAAGACAAGCTGTTGGGTGCCAAACTGCGGACTGAAAAATGTTCTACAATCGTTGCAAATCCCGTCAGAAAAAAGGGAGACGATGTAGCAGATAATCCAAGTCTGGTGCCTTTAGCCACTACTGGTTGCCTGTTTCCATACCGCACTGCAATGGATCCTAAAACAAGACTGCAGACTCTGCTTGCCATCACCGGGTTCCTGATGCTGGTGGTATACCATATCTACCTCTATTACCTGCTGAGAAAAAGGCCCGAATCCACCTCCATCGGAGTGGCGAACCATCTGCGAGTTCTCTGGGTTCGTTCCATTTTGACTGAAAACAACGGGATTCTCGCAGTACAGACTTTGCGTAATCTGACTACGGCGGCAACTTTTCTCGCCTCCACATCCATCATCATCGGGTTGGGAGTGCTCAATATTGCACTCACAACTGAAGAAGTCACCACGATGTCCAGAATCATCGAGCTTGACGAGTCTGCAAACTTCAGACTTTGGATAACCAGGCTGTTCGTTCTTTTTGCGGATTTTATGTTCTGTTTTTTTAATTTCATGCTGGCGGTCCGCTATTACAATCACGCTGCTTTCATGCTGGGCCAGAAGCCTGCCGAAAATATGAAACCGTCTCTGCACAAACCGGGACTGCTCATCAATCTGCCCTCTTCACCGGAGTCTTCCATCGGTTATGGGAACAGTGCGGCGGATACAGTAAATCGCGGTGCTGCGCACTACACGCTTGGCATGCGCGGTTACTATCTCGTGATTCCGTTCGCACTATGGTTGATTGGCGCTGTCTGGTTTCTGCTCGGCACAGTTTTATTGATCATCGTGCTGAATAGAATAGACAGGGCGGCGTGAGTGTGTTGCGCCCGGGCCGGCCATGCCCCCGCCGCACCGGATGCGCGTCGTCCGCCAGCAAAATTCAGACGTACATCTCTTTGCACTGTTCGGCCAGGTGGTCAATGAATAGCCTGACCTTGGCCGACAAGTGCCGGCGATGTGGGTACATGGCATAGATGCCCAACGGCACGGATTCGTGGTCGGGCAGCAGTCGCCGCAGCCTGCCTTCTGCGATGTCATCCGCTATTGCGAATGAAGGCAGATAGCTGATCCCCTCACCCAGCAGGGTCAGTTCCCTGGCAGCGCGGGCGCTGTTGACCGTCACTTTGGCGGTGACGTTGACCGTGATCTCGTTGTTCCCCTCGCGAAACGTCCAAAGTGTACCGGTCGGGTGATTGCTGTCGACCACGCAGGAGTGAGCGGACAGCTGCAGTGGATGGGTTGGCTCACCACGCTGATCGAGATAGGCGGGCGCCGCACAAGCCAGCAGGGATGTCCGGCCGAGCTTGCGCGCAACCAGCGAGGAGTCTTGCAGCTCCCCGATGCGCACGGCCACATCGATCCGTTCGTCCACCAGGTCCACAAAACGATCGCTCAGAATCAGGTTCAGACGGACCTCCGGGTACCTGTTGGAAAATTCCGACAACGCGCGCATAAGATGCAGTTCAGCGAACGAAATCGGCGCGGTCACCCGGAGTTCGCCCCTGGGTTCGGCGGTATTCGAGTGTATTGCCGCATCCAGTTCATCCAGTTCCGCCAGGAGCGGACGGCACTGTTCGAAATAGGCCTGTCCGGTGCCGGTCGCGTTGACCTGACGGGTGGTGCGATGCAGCAGGCGAACGCCGAGTTCGGTTTCGAGCTGTCCCACCTGCTTGCTGATCATGGCCTTCGACACCCCCATGCGGCGTGCAGCCGGCGAGAATCCACCGGCCTCGACCACAGCCATAAACGCACGCATGCAGCCTAGTTTATCCATAGCAGACGAAACTGTTTACAAATAAGAAACAGTATATCAATAAAATGGTATATTGTTTCCGTTATCTTCTTGGTGAATAGTGTCAGCACATTAATCACACCCAGGAGAATCAAGATGACTCAATCAACCGCTTATGCCGCTTTGCTGCTTCGCACCGCCCTAGGCACCATGTTCGTTGCCCATGGTTTGCTGAAGATCCTCGTATTCACGCCCGCTGGAACGGTGGCTTTCTTCAGCTCGCTGGGCGTCCCGGGCTGGTTTGCCTATCCGGCCATGGGGGCGGAGTTGCTCGGGGGCATCCTGTTGCTGCTAGGCGTTCAGACCCGTCTGGTATCGCTGGCGCTGCTGCCCGTGCTTATTGGCAGCATCGTCCTTGTGCACGGCGCCAATGGATGGCTTTTCACCAATCAAAACGGCGGCTGGGAGTATTCCGCGTTTCTCATCGTCGCCTCCGTCGTCCAGGCGTTGCTGGGCGACGGTGCGCTCAGCCTGAGCGGCGTGTTCGGGCGTAACCGGTCGGCAGCAGTGTCCACCGTCGCTGCAAGCGCCTGAGAATGCGGCGGGGATGAACAAGTCACTCAGCCCCGTACCCGGGGCTGAGTGCAATGCTGAAGGTGGGGAGATGAGCCGATGTTGATCAATGGGCAATGGGAAGAAGAGTTTCAGCCGGTACATGGCACGGACGAAGAGGGCGGTTTCGTACGGGAGGACGCCGGATTCCGCAACTGGATCACGGTGGATGGCGGACCGGGACCAAGCGGCGAGGGTGGCTTCGCCGCCGAACCGGGACGCTATCATCTGTACGTGGCATTGATCTGTCCCTGGGCTTCACGAACCTTGATGGTACGCGAACTCAAAGGGCTGCAGGATGCCGTTTCGGTGACCGTGCTGGATCCCAGGCTCACCAATAAGGTGTGGCGATTTGGCGACAGTGCCGATGCGCCACCGGGTTCACAACCCGATCCACACTATGGCGCCGGCTACCTCTATGAGTTGTACCTGCGTGCGAGGCCGGACTATACCGGGCAGATCACTGTACCGGTACTCTGGGACAAGCAGCGTGAAACCATCGTCAGCAACGAGTCTTCAGAAATCATTCGCATGTTGAACAGCGCCTTCGGCACGGCGGCCCGAAACGACCTCGACCTCTACCCGCACGCATTTCGGGCCGAGATCGATGCGCTGAACGAGCGGCTCTATCATCGGTTCAACAACGGCGTGTACCGCGCCGGGTTTGCCACCACGCAGATCGCATACGACAAGGCTGTAAGCGACGTATTCGACAGCCTGGACTTTATCGAGGCGCGGCTCGACGGGCAGCGCTTTCTCGTTGGCAACCGATTGACCGAGGCCGATGTACGCGCCTTTGTGACCCTGATCCGGTTTGACCTGGCCTATCACGGCCTGTTCAAGTTAAATCTGAGGCGGGTGTGTGATTACCCGAATATCAGCAGGTATGTCGGACACATCCATAACCTGCCGGGTGTCGCGGGTACGGTAAACCCGGATCACATCAAGCTGGGGTATTACTCGATTCGGTCCCTCAATCCGTCCGGAATAGTTCCGGCCGGCCCGCTAGTCGAATGGTAGCCGGCGGTCATTCCCGCTCCACCGGCGGCGGGACAAGCACTATAGGCAGTATAGCGATGCTCGCGCAAAAAAGGTGCTGCTCCCGACCGAATCTGCGCGGCGGAGAGTCAATCACCGGTGCGTTTGCAAGCGCTGAATAAACGACCCATCCGCAATGGTTCACATCAAGGTGCCGGCTATGAAGCCGTTGGCTTCACCGCAGACAAGACGGTACGGCATGACGCTGTTGGCAGTCGCCAAAACCGCTGTTGCGCAGACGCGGGCCTCTGCGCGGTGGTGTGTCCCTGTATGGGGTAATGCTGAGTTGTGTTCCGGCAACGCACGGCGTTATGACAGCGAAAGGGCTTTGAGTAGAGGATTCCAGAACGGTGCGGCAAGGATTGTGGGCGTGGGTACCTTTCAGGCAGCTGTACCGACGGATACGGAACCGGGTTCTTTTTGAACCTACCGGAGGCTGCCTGAATATGCGGGATCGAAGGATCTCTGTATCTTCTATACTTATGCGCACGGACTGCGCGGTCAATGGTTTCATTGAGAGGCGAATATCGCCAATTGGAAAAAACTCTGGTGCTCAGATTTGCAGATATAGAAATCAATACCGACCGTTATGAATTGCACAGGAACGGCGAGCAGATCAGTGTCGAGCCATTGGTGTTCGATCTTCTGGTTCATTTTGCACAGCACCCGAACACCCTGTTCAGCCGCGATGAACTTGTGGATGCCGTGTGGGGCGGCAGGGTGGTCTCCGATGCCACGGTTTCCAGCTGTATTAAATCCGCGCGCAGGGCGCTGGGCGACAGCGGTGACAGGCAGCTCTATATCAAGACCGTGCATGGGCGGGGGTTCCGTTTCATCGGAAATGTCAGCCGGGAGCCGCAGTCCGCAGCGCCGCATTCCGGACCGGCGGTTGAACGCTTGCCGGCCGCACCGTCGTTGATTGTGCTGCCGTTTAAAGCCTTTGATGACGCTCCCGGCATCGATGGCTTTGCTGGGGGCGTGGTTGCCAACCTGGAGTCCGTGCTGACCCGCATTCCGCTGTTGCGTATCAACACGCAGACCTCCACTTACGCCCAGTTTGACAAGACGCCGACTGCCCGGCGGATCCATGAGGAGGCGGGTGTCGACTACCTGGTCGACGGCAATGTTCATATTCTGGGCGATCAGATCAGGATAAACGCTCAACTCACTGACGCTAAATCCGGGTTTCTGTTGTGGGCGGGGCAGTTTGAGCATGCACTGAGTGATATCGGGGGTGGAATTGACCGGGTGGCGGTAAGCATCATTGCCAAGCTGGAACCGCAGTTGAACCGGGCCATCTACAACAGTGTCCGTAGCAGTGGAGGAGAGCCGGGCGCCCGGGAGTTATACCTGGAAGCCAGCGGAGTTTTGGCACTGAAGGGGTGGCATTCCGATACTTTCCAGGAGGCGGCGGATCTGCTGCGCAGGAGTTCGGCGCTGGATCCGATGTTTGCGCTGGCGCCCGCTTATCTGTCGCTGGTTCTGGCACTGGGCCATCGGGTCGGTCTGCTCGGTCAAAGCGAACAGACCAGGGCGGAAGCCATTCAGGTGGCGGAGCGTGCGCTGCGGCTGGAAAATCTGGATTCAACAGTGTTGGGCTTTGTCGGTTGTGCGCTGGCTGACCTTGGCCTGGTTAAACGCTCTTTACCCATACTCAGGAATGCCGTTGAGCTAAGCCCGGCGAATGCCCAGGCCTGGGCTGCCCTTGGGTCTGCCTATCTGATCGACAGGCAGCCGAAGCTCGCTATTGAGTATCTGACCCAGGGTATCACGCTCAGTCCACTGGACAGCCGGCTCTCTGTCTGGGGAGCGCTGCTGGCCCTGGCGCTGATGCTGATCAACGATCTGGATGCTGCGCAGATCCAGGCTGAACTTGCCTGTCAAAGGGATGACCGGATGTATCTGTCGAGAGTGGTATATGCAGCGGTGTTGCTGTGTCGTGGCGACCGGCAGGCAGCGATGCAGGCACTGGACGATGCCTACAGAATCAAGCCGGATCTCTCCGCCGCAGAGATCGACGCCCTGATTACCGAAAAACTTGGAAAACAGTTGCGGATCCTGGCCTCTCAGACGGGCTGACTCCACCCCGGCCTTCCGCACGAAATCCCCATAAAAACACCCAAGTAACCACAAGCAGGTCACACCTGACCCCGCTAGTATTGTCACCAGCTGGACGAAATGCGGAAAGGGCGGGGAACGCCGAAGTGCTGAGACTGATACAAAAATTCAATCAGTGGCGGGATTGAACAAACTCAAAACAACCGATTAAAGAGGATTGAGAAATGATCACGAAGACGATATCAAATGTTCGCGAGCGACAGTCGCATCTACAAGCGTGTTATCGGGTAAACGCCGAAAAAGCGCTCATTACCGACCAGGCGAGGACCTCGGGCGGTGTGGATACCGATCCATTCCACGGTACGGTCCATGCCGGAAAGCCGGATACCAGCGTGCCGCTCCACTTCGGTATTCACGCCGCTGTCGGGGGCTATCACGATGCGCCAAATCCCGGAGACATGCTTTGTGCGGCACTCGCCGCCTGCATGGACTCGACACTTCGGATTATCGCGGATCGAATGGGTATAGTGATTGTATCCCTTGAAGTCGCGGTTGAGGCGGAGATTGATGTGCGCGGTACGTTGGTGGTTGATCGGAATGTACCGGTCGGTTTCCGGCAGATGCGATCCCGGATTGATATCCAGGCAGCGGAAGATTCGGATCCCGGGCTGTTGCAAAAACTCGTGGCTGCCGCGGAGTACAGCTGTGTCAACCTGCAGACCCTGCGTTCCGGAGTTGTAGTGGAGACCAGCGTCAACATAGGGTGATTTGGGAAAACCCAGGATGTTGGCTGGAGACAGGGGTGGTGAAATTGCCGGTCGCAACGAAGTTCACACCGGTGATCTTTGCAACGGAATCCATTGCCGGCCAAATCACGGCATTGCAGAAATCAGGCCTTGACGCTGTGTTGTTAAAGGCATTTCATACTCGTCAATCGAACCATCAGGCAGCGGTGAAAAACAACTGCAGGCGGCTGAAAAATTCGAGGGGCAGGCCGGTGTTAAGGCGCTAACTCAGTTCAGCAGCAGTAGCCTATGGTGCAGTTGCAGAAACAGGAGACAGGGATGCGGATGGATGTCGTCTTTGAATCGAAAGGGCTGGCGTGCCGGGGCTGGATGTAGATGCCTGACAATATCGCTGCCGGCCACGTGCGCCGGATACCGCTGCCGCAGGCGGGTTGATGGAAAAAGAGAGAATAAAAGGGGCAAAGCGGATAAACAATAATCCCTTCGCGCTCTTTTTTATTACCGATTGCTTCACTCCCCGTCTCTCTGTTTTCTGTGAGCTATGCTTGCTTTTGGGCCGACAGCGTTGTCGGTCATCAACTCCTGCAGGATACCGGGCGCCGTAGATATCCGAAGGTGGTTGAAAACCGGAACGCTCAGGAGGCGCAATGGTCCGCTATACGACAAGCTGAACAGTTATCGTTGACGCAATGCATTTTGAAAAAGGAGGGGGAACCCCATGTCCACACATATCGTGCTTGTGAATTTAACAGATCAGGGAATCCGCAATGTGAAAGAGTCACCAGACAGGTTCGAGGCGTTTAAGGTGCTAGCAGAAAAGATGGGCATAACGGTTGCGGGCGTCTATTACACCGTTGGGCGTTATGACATTGTGGTGATCCTGGAGGGGAGCGACGAGGCGGTTACCGCCGCACTGCTGAAGGTGGGCTCTCTCGGCAATATACGGACAGAAACAATGCGAGCTTATTCGGTGGAGGCTATGCGAAAGCTTGTTGACAATCTGTAGTCATACTCTCAGTTTCATGCCTGTTTTCTGTATCAATATCGATCCGGGAGTCTGTGGCTTTATTGAGAGGCGATTTGCGGCACGTCTGAATCTGCAATTGATACCCACTGCAAATGTCCCACCAACCCCCTCTCCCTCAGGGAGGGGGTGAGGGGCAGAGAAAAGCCAAGGCTCCGATTTATAACACCCCTCATGCTGTCCTTATTCCCGCGGGAGAAGGGACCCATTATGCTGAGATTTCATCTGCCATAGCGGCCGGAAGTTCCAACAGCGCATTTCAATCATGGTGTGACTGATACCCTGATTAATTTTAATGGAGCAGCAATGATCGATACCCGGATTTGCAGGGAGCGAACCGAATACCGAGTGGTATGCATTGCGCAGACGAGGGCGGGCAGATCGATATCGAGCAGTTGATGTTCGATCCCTGGTGCATATTGCGCGGCATGCGAATACCCCGCTCGGCCGCCGTTCCACGTCGCCGTTGTGTTCCGTTTTGTCCCTGATTCCCGATCAACATCCGGGAAAATCGCATTAATCTCTACCGTATTCCGGACATAAAATAGAAATTGCTTAAGAATAATCTTGTAAAAATATGATAATCATTGTATTTTTAAAAACAAGGCGGGAAAACAGACTACAGCGGTCGACGACATGAGGTGTGAATCGTGAAGCGAGTCCTAGTGGTGGACGACAGCAAGACTCAGCAGCTGTACCTGGGTCGGCTCCTGGAAAAGCATGGATTTCAGAAACTGACTGCAATGGACGGTGAGACAGGTATCGCGCTGGCGCGCAGCGAGCACCCGGACCTGATCCTGATGGACGTGGTCATGCCGCAAATGAACGGATTTCAGGCCACGCGCCGAATTTCCCGGGATCCTCTGACCGCCGATATCCCGATAGTCATCGTCTCAGGGAAGGACATGGCATGCGACCGTGTATGGGGATTGCGGCAGGGTGCCCGGGACTATCTTACGAAACCCGTGGGGAAATCCGAACTCATCGCGTGCATCGAATCGGTCCTGAATTCCGACACCAAGGCTGCCTGGCTCTCCTATTTGCAGAATCACCCCACTCCAGGAAAAACAGCAGCAACCATGGGGGCAAAATCCGCACTCGGCGCCGGCGTCCCGCAGCGCTAGCGCGCACTACCGGCAGAGAAGGGGTCCAGCCTGTGTAAACTCTGCGATCACAGCTGTCCCACTTACCCCCACCTCCCTCGGGGAGAGGGTTGAGGTGAGGGGATGAGAAAAGCTTGACGTTCTGATTTATGACACCCTTCATCCTCTCCTTCTCCCTGAGGAGAGTGTCGTAAAAGCCCCCTCTCCCCGTGAGGGAGAGGGCCGGGGTGAGGGTATCAAGAGATAAGCCTTTGATTTTAATCACCCTCATCCTGGCTTTCTCCCTCGAAGGGAGAAGGGACAGTACCTTTGCGACACCCTCCTGGGGGAGAAGGGACCGGTGTTATGGGATTTCATGTGCCACAGAGGCCGGAAGTTCCAGTTGCACATTTCAATCATGATGTTACTGATGCCCTGGTTAATCTGAACAGGACGGCAGTGATGTGCGCTCATAGCACAAAAAAAAGGCATGGCCCCTGTTTCCGTTTGCCGTTGAATCCCCGTTCCGGGGCTGCCCAACGCTGCATCGACGGCCGAGCAAAACCGGAACGGTGAACGGCGCTTCGGTCATTACCCCAGCAGCAGCTTATCGTCGTCCAGCTCCCGGCCGCGTATCTGCTCAAACATATGCAGCAGCTCTTCCACCTTCATGCGGCGGCGCTCATTGCCGGAGACGTCGAGCACCACACGGCCTTCATGCAGCATCACCGTGCGGTCGCCGTGGTCGAGCGCCTGGCGCATCGAGTGGGTCACCATCAGCGTTGTGAGTGAAAGCTCGCGTACGATGCGATCGGTCAAAGCCATGACGAAGGCAGCGGTTTTTGGGTCGAGCGCGGCGGTATGCTCGTCGAGCAGGAGTATTTTCATCGGATTGATGGTTGCCATCATCAGGCTGACCGCCTGCCGCTGCCCGCCGGAGAGCAATCCCATCCTGTCGTTCAGACGGGTGTCGAGACCGAGCCCGAGCTGCGCGATTTTCTGCTGAAACTCGTCAAGCCGATCGTAGTCGACGGCATATGCCAGACCGCGCCGGCACCCGCGCGAGCTGGCCAGTGCGAGGTTCTCCTCCAGCGTCAGGTTCTCGCAGATGCCTGCCATTGGATCCTGAAAAACGCGTGCAACCAGCGCCGAACGCCTGGCGGTGGACCAGCCGGTCACATCGGTCTCTTCGATCAGAATCCGGCCGGAGTCGCAGCGCGTCTCCCCGGCGATTACATTTAACAGCGTCGACTTGCCGGCGCCGTTGCTGCCGATCACGGTGACGAACTCACCTGCGGGTATAGTCAACTGCAAATCATGCAGCGCAATGGTCTCCATCGCGCTGCCGGCGTTGAAGGTGACGCGGATATCCTCCACCCGGATCATCGGCGCGTTCTTGCGTTGTGCCAGCGGCGCCTGAGAGTGGGCAGCGACATTGCCAGGACAACCAGCAGAGCGGTAATCAGCTTCAGGTCCTGCGCCTGCAGCCCTAGAACTTCCGCATTGAGCGCGAAGGCGACAGCCAGCCGGTAGAGGATGGAACCGAACACGCAGCCGATCGCGGCGAGCAGGATGGTACGGGTGGAGAGCACCGCCTCGCCCAGGATCACCGCGGCCAATCCGACCACGATCACACCGACTCCCATAGTGATGTCGGCACCGCCCTGGATTTGTGCGAAGAGCGCGCCGGCGAGGCCTACCAGTCCGTTGGACAGCGCAATGCCCAGCATTTTCATGCGACCGGTCTCGATTCCCTGCGCAGCCGCCATGCGCGGATTAGCACCCGTGGCGCGCATGCCGAGACCGATCTCCGAGGTGAGGAAGCGATTGACCAGCCATACCACCAGCACCAGCAGAACCAGCAGACAGACGGGTGTCAGCGCATAAAAGGGGAGGCCCAGTCCCTCGAAAGGGGTGAATACCGTTGCCTCGCCCAACAGCGCCTGATTGGGTTTGCCCATTACCCGCAGGTTGATCGAGTGCAGAGAAATCATCGTCAGGATGCTGGCCAGCAGATGCAGTATCCCCAGCCGCACATTGAGCAGCGCGGTAACCAGCCCGGCCAATGCCCCTGCAAACATGGCCGCCAGTGTCGCGAGGTAGGGGTCGACACCGGATACGATCAGCGTGGCGGCGGTAGCCGCACCCAGCGGCAGGCTGCCGTCGACAGTGAGATCCGGAAAGTCGAGAATGCGGAAGCTGATGAAGACGCCGAGCGCGACCAATCCGAACAGCAGCCCCGCCTCGATGGCGCCGAGAAACGCGATCAGGCTCAAATCAAATCCCCGTTTTCCAGGCGCGCTCTGATCACTCGATTACCTTGGCGGCGCGCCTGAGCAGTTCGGGGCTCAGTTTCACGCCCATCGTGCGTGCGCTTCCGGGATTCAGATGCAGTCTGGTCTTGTCCACGCCCTGCACCGCGATGTCGCCGGGATTTTCGCCGTTGAGCACGCGCACGACAATGGCGCCGGTTTGACGTCCGACATCGTAATAGTTAAAACCGACCGCGGCGATGGCACCGCGCGAGACCGTATCGGTATCGCCCGCGATGACCGGTATCTGCGCGTCCCTGCCCACCTTCAGCACCGATTCGAAGGCCGAGATCACGGTATTGTCGGTGGTGACGTAGATGGCATCGACTTTGCCGGCCAGCGAGCGGGTGGCCATCAGCACGTCGCCGGTCGTAGGTGCCGGAGCGGTGACGATCTTCAGACCCAGGCCCGGCGCCATCGCTTCTATGCGTTTGACCAGCACCGCGGCATTGGCTTCACCCGGGTTGTAGGGGATGCCGACAATCCTGGCAGCGGGGACGATCTCCCGGATCAGCGCCATATGTTTCTCCAGCGGCAGAAGGTCGGAGACACCGGTAATGTTGCCCCCGGGCTTTTCCATGTTATCCACCAGCCTGGCGTCAAGCGGGTCGGTGACAGCCGAGAAGATGACCGGCAGCGATCCGTGCGCGGCCGCGGCAACCGACTGCGCGGATGGTGTGGCGATGGCGACGATTGCGTCGGGGGCATCGCCGACAAATTTGCGCGCGATCTGGCCCGCGATGCTGGTATCGCCCTGCGCGCTCTGGAACTCCCAGTCGAGATTTTTACCGGGACGGTATCCCTGCTGTTGCAGTTCGTCGAGCACGCCCTGGCGGACTGCATCCAGGGCCGGGTGTTCGACGATAGCGGTGATGCGCACCGATTTCTCTGCGGCGTTCGCCATCAGAGGAGCGATGCACGCCGCCAAAGCGGCGGTCAGCAGCAGTCGCTGCAGAGAACTCTTGATAGACATGTGCGTCTTCGTTGTGGGATACAGCGCAAAATACTACCACTTTGTCCGGTACGGCCATAGACATTGCATAAAGAGATCGCGGGGCGGGTCTCCCATTGCGGGCGTGTCAGGGGTGGCGCAGGGTACAGCGGGAACGAACGGCGCAGTATCTTTTTCAGTGCCGAAGTCGGGTTAACATTTTCCGGCAGCGCTTATCATGCCATGATGGGCGCCGCCTATTTCGGCACTGTACCGGTTGCATATCCGGGCGGCACGATTGCCAGGCGCGGGGTTACCTTGACATTTTCAGCATGCCGGATGGGCGTCAGTCGTGCGGTAACGCGGTATGGTTCGGAGTCCCGGTCCAGCACAGAGGGGGAATGTGGAGTAGGCTCTCACTTCTCCCCGCGTTCCTCCATAAACTCGATCAACTCTCTTAGCAGTTCCAGAACCTCATCCGGATTGTTCAAGCGGTAGGCCGCCGCGCTTGGCTGGGGTTTGTCCGCCACGACTATCCCAATACCCCTTTCCCGTAATTTCACAAAGGCTGCCTCGTCGGTTACATCATCGCCAATGTAGATAGGCAGTACGTCCGGCCCGTCCATTCCAAGTTCAGACAGCAACCAGTTCATCGCGCGACCCTTGTCCCAGTCAATGTCGGGAAGCAACTCGAACACCTCCTTGCCACCGGTTATTTTGAGGCGTGGTAATTGTGCCTGCACCTCCTGCATGACGGCGGCCACCCGGTCTGCAAAATCCGCGTCCACCTGATGATAATGCACGACGATGGCGAATCGTTTTCGCCTGATGTCTGTCCCCGGCATTTTCGCAATCTGCCGGGTGAGTGCCTCCATGGCACGGTCCAGGTCTTCAAGCGCCTCAGCACCTTCAGGTAGCTCCAGGTGTATGTCATGACCCCGGATGTCCAGGCCGTGACTGCCTGCATAGAAAAGCTCCTGGAGCCCGACCTGCGTGCATATATCTTCGATATCCCGCCCACTGACAATGGTCACGGGTATCAGGCGGGCGGCTTTTCGTAAAATACGGCGCGTCTTCTTGGGTATTCGGACGTCTTCGCTCTGATCCGTAACAGGAGCCAGCGTGCCGCCGTAATCGATGAACAACACGGGCTGTTTTCCCGCCAGCTGATGCGTGATCAGACTCATATCGGCAAGGTCGGTGGGCAATAACTCGTCATCAGCGGCTCCGTCGACAAGGACGCTGCACAGGTCATCGATCACATAGTCCGCACCATGCTCCAGCATCAGGTCCCGCCGATCACCGCTGTCGAACCCGATTACCAGCCCGAAACGACCACGGCTGCAGGCGGTAACCCCGATAACGCTGTCCTCAATCACTGCTGCTCGCTCCGGGTCTATTCCCAGCCGCCGCGCGAGTTCCAGCAGGACATAGGGGTCCGGTTTGCCGTCCAGCTCCAGACGCTCCGCCTCCAGTGCATCGATGCGGGCATCGAACAAGTCCTGGATCTCCGCCTGTTCAAGCACCATGTCGCAGTGTTTGCTCGCCGATACGACAGCGGTCTTGATGCCAGCGTTGCGCAGTTGGTGAATCAGCGCGATGGCGCATCCATACACCTCGACTCCCTGTTGCTGGATGATGGTATCGAACAGCAGATCCTTGCGATATCCCAGACGGCGAATAGTTTCTGTGTATTCAGGATCTTCAGGACCTTCTCTCGGCAGATTGATATAGCGGGAGGAGAGGAAGTGTTTTATCCCCGCCTCACGTGATTTGCCGTCCAGATAGCGACGGTAGTCGAGTTCGATGTGGAACGGACCAAGATCCTCACCATCCTGGGGGTTGCGCTCGAGCAGGAAGCTGTCGAAGGTCTGCTTCCAGGCGGCGGCATGAGCCTTGTTGGTGTGCGTGACGACTCCATCAAGATTGAAGATTACCGCATCGAAATCATCTCGCGAGATGACAAGCTCATGGTCATGCATTTCCTGGGGCTTCATCGTTATCGGTTTCCTGGAACCAATCGTAGCTTACGATCTGAGGAAAAAGTGAGAAGAGTAAAGGGATCCGGCCGGCATTATTTTAGTACTTACAGCCACAGCCAGATATAGTCACAAATGAAACCAAAACTTCATGACCCCGGTGAACAGTAGCGCGTGATATTGCGCGCAAACGATTTCCATTCAAATTTTTTGATGAGCAAGATTATCATCATTTATGTTCCCCCTTCCAGCCGAAGGTGTAGTGATGACAGCATCTATTTCAGGACCGGTATGGGGTTATATTGGCGGATGCCCGCAGCCATCTCCTCGAATCAATGCCGTTCATACACCGGAATCCCGTGCCGACGGGCAAGGCCAATGAGCCCGTGGACTGTGCCTGGAGCGGCCATAGATCCTGCCTGGAAATGAAGAGATCAGCTTCAGGCATCTGCTGCCGCCGGAGGGGTTGCTTTGATTATCGGAAAGTAACGAGCGCGAAATGATGCAGTGGAACAAACGGTGCTGCGGGAACAGTCGCGGCTCAACGGTTCCGGATTTCCGGGAGCGCCTTCCATCCCGCTATGCGGACGCAAACGTCACCCAGGCTCTGTCCTGTCGGGCTGACTGATCGAAAACAGTGACCGCAAAAGGCGGGCCCGTGCAGGAAGCAGGATCCCTCCATTAGTTTCATTTTTTTACAGTTCCGTCGGAAGAAATTCCAAATTCTTATAAAAATTATTTTAAATCAGTTAGATATAATATAGGCGCGTTAATTGCATGGTGATAAATCAGCTGCACATTATCGATGTGATACAGGCTGTGAATACTGTGGATTGGCTCGTGCTGCAGAAAGCGCGTGACTGCAGATCCACGCCAGATGAATGCACTCCAGACGAATCGCAGATTGGATGGGGGAGGGTGTCTGGCCGTTCAACCCGTGGGAGTCCGAAGACGGGAGTCTGCATAAACGCAAATATACGGGGATTCAAATAGCGGGTTCCGGCATTGTTTGGCGTGGTCCACGAAGCCGGTCTGGCAGACAGAGTCCGATGCGATTCAGCCACCGGAGAAAAAGCCGGAGGCGCTGATGGCGTGCCGAAGCTGCAAGCTACGCTCAAAGCGCCTGAGGCGTGCTCTTTCCGCCCGGCGCAGCTGCGCCAGATGAAGTGTCAGGGGTTGGTGGAATGAACATCCACTTTTTTTACGGTATTAATATGACTGGAATCACATTTGGCCGAATCGTCCGCTGACGACGCTCAATGTTACGCAGGAATTGTCGACGATTGAAATTATTAAATCAGGGATGCGGTTCAGATACTCGGACTTGCTGACCGAGAAGAGGGCAATATCCGGAACTGGTAATTTTGTAAATGCAATTGAAAAACGCAATGCTTCGCAGATTTCTGGTTATTCTGGTGACCGCGATACTCGTTCTGGTCAGTATGACCGCTGCCACCAGCGGTAACAGAAAGGGCGGTCACGGTGGAAACCAGAGAGTTTTCGTTAAAACGAAAATGTTCGGCAGAAATCATCGCTTCGATAAAAAAGATCTGCCCAGCAGTCGAATGCGTTCGCGGCTTTATTCCCTGCCTGCCTTCTCAGAGCGGCGGGCAATGGATTGGCTGCACCGTTTTGATTTCCCGGAAAAGGATGTCGACTCAATTCTGATCGACGACGACGGCGGCGTACTCTACGCTGATTCAGTTCCCGCTGATCTCCCGCAGGAATCGGAGCAGGCCGATGCGACGGGCAGTGAAGCGGCGCAACCGGCGGCTACGGCAGCAGCCGATGCTTTTCTGCTGCACAGCCGTCCGGGAGCGCAGAGTGTCGTCTATCTGGATTTCGACGGCCATGTTTTCTCAACGACCGCATGGTCAAACTCGACGCTTCATGCCAAGCCGTTCGACCTTGATGGCAGCGCATCGACCTTCAGTGACGGCGAGCGTGCTGCCATTGCCGAGATATGGCACCGGGTAGCGGAGGACTTTGCAGCATTCGATATTGATGTCACCACTGAAGAGCCTTCAACTTTCGGCCCATACGTGGGAAGGGTTCTGATCACCTCAAGAAACCAAACCAACGGACAGCTAATGCCCTACCCATCTTCCGGCGGTGTTGCTTATGTCGGGGTCTGGGGAGAGTTGAACTATCACTCGTTCTACTCGCCGGCACTGGTCTATTATGACAATCTGGCATCTGCCTCCAACATTATTGCCGAAACCTGCTCACATGAATTCGGACATAATCTGGGACTCACCCATGACGGAACGGGCAGCACTACTTATTATGCGGGACACGGCAGTGGCGCCACCTCCTGGGCGCCGATCATGGGAACCAGTTTCTCAAAAAATGTAACGCAGTGGAGCAGAGGGGAATACGCTGGAGCCAATAATGATCAGGACGATCTGGCCATCATCGCCGATCAACTCGGCCTCGTGGCCGATGATCACGGCGATGTTCCGAGCCAGTCGACACCACTGGTTTTTGAAACCGATGGCGAGGTCCTGGTCAGCAACCCCGAAACCGATCCGCACAATATCTATCCGAGTAACAAGGGTGTGATCGAATCCGCTGATGACAGGGATATTTTTTCGATCGATATCGAGGGCGGTCGGTTGGATCTTACCGTAACGCCTGCCTGGGATGCCTTCTACCGCAGCAGTAATCGTGGTGCGAATCTGGATATACAAGCGAGCCTGCTGAATGCCAGCGGTGATGTGATCAGCACCACGGATCCCGTCTCTGAGACTGATGTAAGCATTTCCCACAACCTACCTGCCGGGAGATATTATCTGGAGATCTCGGGTATCGGCAGTGATAACTATCCCGATTATGCGAGTACTGGTCAGTATTTCATCTCGGGTGTGTTGAACAAGCCCCCGATCGCCGGCTTCGGTTTTGGCTGCATGGGGTTAAGTTGCAACTTCTCCGACAGCTCAAGCGACAGTGATGGATCGATTGTTGACTGGGCCTGGAGCTTCGGCGACGGCACGGCTTCAACAACGCAAAACCCGAGCCATGCCTATGTCAACGCCGGTTCCTATGGTGTTACTTTGACGGTGACGGACAACAGGGGCGAGACCGCAACGGTGAACAAGGTGGTCACTGTAATTGCGCCTAATGTACCGCCAGCAGTTCTATTCGACTTCTCCTGTACGGGTCTGATCTGTAGTTTCGTGGACCATTCAAGCGACAGTGATGGGTCGATTGTCGCCTGGTCCTGGAGCTTTGGCGATGGTGCTGTCTCCACTGAGCAGAGTCCCAGCCACGGTTACGCAGCCGCCGGCACCTATCCGGTGACGCTGACGGCCACCGACGACGATGGGGCGGGTTCGACCTCGGCTGCGGTCAATGTCACCGTCACCGGTGGCGGTACGGCGATGCTGAATGTAGCGGCCGCGGCCAATGGCGGCGTCGCCTCGGCCTCCAGCAGTTACGGCAGCGGTTATTCCCCCTCCGCGGTGATCAATGGCGAGCGGGCGGGCGTGCCGTGGGGCAATGGCGGGGGATGGATCGACAGCGATCCATACAGTTTTCCAGACTGGATTCAGGTGGACTTCGACGGTGTGAAGTCGATCAGCGAGATCGATGTGATCACGCTCCAGGACAGCCCCGGCTCCCCGCAGGAGCCTACCGAGGCGTTGACGTTCAGCCAGTGGGGCATCACCGATTTCGAGGTGCAGTACTGGACCGGCAGTGGCTGGGCAACGGTGCCCGGCGGCGCGGTTGCGGGCAATAACAGGGTCTGGCGCCAGTTCACGTTCCCGGCGGTGAACACCGAACGTATCCGGGTGACGATCAGCGGCGGCGCGGGCGGGTACTCCATCGTCACGGAGCTGGAGGCATGGGCAGCCGGCGGGTGATATTTGCGTGAACCCTGTAGACTGCTCTTTTTCGGCAGTAATACCAGAGTCTATCTCATCATCGCGCACGGCCGGTCACACCGGCTAATAGCGTCTGAAAAGCGCCGCTGCTGTGCTGTACAGCGCACCTTGCAGGCACGCATTTCGGAAAGCAATGCGGTGCGCTGATGATTCTGAGAAAGGTTCTGATCCCGGTTTGCAGATATACTGCAGACGCTGATTTTCCGGATTGTGATCAGCAAAAAAACGCTGCAGACCACGCTGTTTCCCGCATCGATTATCGCCTTGAAGTCGTGGGTTTGCGTTCAGCGGCCCGACCGCTCCAGCCGGGCGATGAGGCCGGCGTGGGCCCGGGAAAACTCGGTACCGCGTTGTTTCAGTGCCAGGGCCAGTACCCGCGACAGATCGAGTGCGCTCCCGCTGCTGCAGGCATCCGCATAGTTCCGGGCATAATCCGGGGGTACGCGCAGTGACCAGTTTTCGTCGTTGATCGTTCCTGGCGCATTGTAGACCTCCTCCAGCCCCAATAGATCGGCAAAAAAGATCATGACATGACGGGCGGGCCCGATAAACAGGTCAGCGAACTTGGCGTGAACCAGTTTGCAACGGTTCCCGGCAAGTTCCTGTACCAAAGGCCCAATATTGCCATCGGGCTGCAGCCGCCGAGCCAGATATTCAGCCTGGCGCAGATTTTCTCCGGTCCGCTCCCACTGGCGGGCCAGTCGCCAGATGGGCTGGGTATCGTGGTTTCCCACCATGATCCAGTCCTCCGGGCGCGCATTTTCGGAGCGGTAGACATCTTCAGGATTATCCAGATCCGCCTTCTGAGTCACCCGGAACCGGTTTAATCCGTGCCGTTGGATGACCTGCTGGAGTTCGTGGGGCTGCGTGCTCAATATCTCGCATAGCACATCATTCACGCTACCGCCGTGTGCCATAACCGCCTCAACCAGATAATCCAGAAGTATGGCGAATCGATCTATCTGGGATGGATCCATGGTGCTTACCCAGTGATCGTCGTGGCGGGATAATTGCTTGTTCAGCTGTTCCGATCTGACGATCGCATAGTGCGCCAGCTGTGGATGATCCGACAGATCGGGTGAGGAGAACAGCCGGGCACCATGCTGCACCGCATGCAGCGGGTCGGGATCATCCACTTTGTAGACCCAGGGACAGACCAGACCGTGTGGGTGGTCGACGCGCAGGCCGTCAAACTCTGTCATCATCTTGTTTATACGGGCCGCCATAAAATTTAATACCGGTCCGGGCCTGCCATCGTCGTCGTGATACTGGTCAGGATCCAGTACACCATAACTCCAGGGTTGGCCTTCCGGATTGGTGCGGCTGGGCGGTGCGCCCATATAGTAGTTCGGCAGGTAAATACCGCCCCGGCTCCACAGGTCGCAGGGGGAGAGACCCACCTGTAAATCACCGTACAGACGCAGCCCCAACTCGCGGGCCCGCTGGCGCAGGCCGGCATGCTGGCGGTGGACGATGTACTGACCCAGCCTGTAACGCTCCATAAACAGCCGATGGTGAGCCAGCAGACTGGCCTGTCGGGCAGCGCAAGCGACGTCCTTCTCGGGGGTGTGCTGGTACAGGTCTCGACCCGAACACGCTTCGTTTCGAACCGGCCAATCGCGTTGATGCCGGCCACCGGACTCAACGGAGAGAGCATGGTAGAGCGCATCCGGGAACAACCAGGCCTTGTGACGATCTGAGAAGGCTTCGAGTTCGGCGCTGAGCCCATCATCCAGCGCGTTGTGAAGATTGCCATACAGCGCTTCCAGAGCTGCGTGGCTGGCATCATAGACATAGCGGTACGCCGTGTGGCGACCGTCTGGATTGGGATTGCCCTCCACCATCCGCTGCAGTCGATGGGGGTCGAGTAGTCCGCTGAACAGTGAGTCTCCGGCCACGGCGCTCCAATCGATGGAAAGAATATTCCTGGAAAACAGCGTGCCGTCGTACGGTGAGGGATCATCCCGGCTGGTCTGTCCCTGAGGACCGAACTGGATACCGTTAAAACCCAATCTGCGGGCAAAACGGAGAAAATCGGTGCCACCGTTAGCATAGGGCGAACCCCGGCCGATATCCTCATTGGCAGCGGCGGGAAAACTGGCATCGTGGATCGCCAGGACCAGACGATCCTTTTCCAATAGCCGTAAGGCTTCAACGATCTCTCCGGCGGGAGCGGTTTTGTTCATACACTCTCTCTGTTTACTCAAAACATGGGTGGCGGAGGGATTGCTTTTTGGCCTATTCTGCCAGTCTGTCATGCTGCGAACTGAAAAAGCCATGGCGATTGTTGCCGCGCTTTATGATAGCCAGCGGTTCGCCGGCGGGGGGACGCGTGGCGCTGCCTGAACGGAGACTCGTCGAAGCCGGCCTCTTTACGCTAGCGTGAAATCCCTGGTCTGTCCCCATTGACACTTTTTACCGTCTGCTACCAATGAACGTTTGGTCGGTATATCCTTCCATAGTCTTCTCTCAATTTGCAAAATTCTGGAGACCAGATTCTGAAGTGCCGGCTTCCGACCTTCAAGAGGAGGCACCGACGGGAGAATATTCTGCAGATGTCCATTACAAACTCGTTGCAAGGCCGAACCCTGGCTGCCGTAGCCGATCTGAGTGTCGACGAGCAGCGCTACCTCTACCGGAAAACCCGGGAACTCAAAGAGGCATGGGCCGCTGGAGGGGATCTCACACCCTTTCGCATCATCGACCCGGAACTGAGTGTCTACCTGATGTTTCTGGAGGATTCCACCCGGACCAAGGAATCCTTCCGCAACGCCGCCAAATTTCACGACATCAGGCTCAACGTTTTCGACGCCTCGTCCTCCTCCTTCAAAAAATCCGAAAGCCTGGTCGATACGATCAAAATGCTCTTCGGTTACGGGCGGCGCTCCATTTTCATCATGCGTACGGAAATGGAGGGTGTTTGCCGGGCCATGGAAGAACAGATCGGGGAGTATGCCGACCGTATCGGCCGGGAGAGGCCGGTGTTTATCAATGCCGGTGACGGCCGTCACGAGCATCCGACCCAGGAGTTTCTCGACGAGTTCACTTTTCTCGAGAAGCGGGGCTGGGATGACTCCCACATTCACGTCGCGCTGATCGGCGACCTTTATCACGGCAGAACGGTTCACTCCAAGGCCGACGGACTGAAGGCATTCCGGTCGGTCACCGTCGACCTGGTGGCTCCCGAGGAGTTGGCTCTGCCGGAAACGTACAGAAGCCGGATGGAGGACAATGGTTTCGAAATCCGGGAGTGGGGGAGCATTGAAGAGTATCTCGGCTCAGCTGATATCAGCGACTGCTGGTACTTTACGCGGCTGCAACTCGAACGCATGGGTGACAAGGTTCGTGAACGGGAGAATGAACTCAGGCAGGCGGTCACCTTTCGACAGGAGTGGCTGGCGCAACTGCCGGGAAACACGCGCTTCTTCCACCCGCTCCCCCGACACAGAGAGAAACCCGTTATCCCGTCGTTTCTGGACGGAACCCCGCTGAATGGATGGGATGGTCAGAGTATCAATGGATATTTCACCCGGGTGATCGAGTTGGCTATGGTCGCCGGACGACTGGGGAGCGATTTCGCTGGCGTCGGTCCTGTTCCGGAGGGTAACGAGGAGTCCTTTATCACCGAAGTTCCGATCACCCGCAAATCGCGCGTGGAGGATCGGTTCAAGGTTGGGATCAAACCGGTCGATGACGGGACGGTGATAGACCATATCGCCAAAGGCCAGACACCCGAGGAGATCTGGGACCGCATCGACAAGATTCGACGAATTCTCAAGCTCAACGTTCGGGGATCTCACGGCGTCTTCCATAGCGCCGATCCCCAAAACTACAAGGGTATTATCTCGCTACCGGATATTCTCGAAATCAGCCATACAGAGCTCAAGAAACTCGCCGCCGTCTCTCCCGGGTGCACCGTCAACCTGGTAAAGGACCGATCGGTGCAGGCGAAATACCGCCTTGCCATGCCGCCTAAAATCTACAACTTTGCCGAGATCTCCTGTAAGAATCCGGAATGCGTCACCTGGCCTGGTGCCTTCCAGAACGTGCCGCCGCATTTCTATAGAACGGTCGGTGAGACATTCACCTGCCGTTACTGCGGCAAACGCCACGAATACGGAGACATATGGGATCTATGATCCAATGGATAACACGCAACCCGCTGCCCTGTTCATAAATTATTAACCCGATGAGTTTAACATCCGTAGAATGCCAGATGCGGATATTTGATGCGTAATCCTGGGGGGCGGCCGGGTTTCCGTTTGTCTCCATTGACCAAACAGAGAGCCAAGCCTGCGGTTCCTGCCGGGTTGTCGAATTGAAAATGTCCAAATCAACCAGGCGCTGCTGGCGGATGGTTGCAGTATTGCGGATTGCAAAATCAGCAATACACTGATCGGAAGCCGCAGTTGTATCGGGGCGGGTGTGACAATTCGGGATACTGTCATGAAGGGGGCTGATTACTCAGAGGCGGAGGTACCGCACCCCCCTCGCAACGTTCCGAAGATCGGTATCGGCCGCGATTCTCTCGTTCAGGGGGCCATCATAGATAAAAACGCTCGTATCGGTGCCGGCGTGACGATCAGGCCTTTCCCAAAGGGTACTGAAATCACCGGTCAGGAGTGGGAAGTGCGGGACGGCGTCGTCGTGTAGACAGAAAATTCAATAATCCCGATGGTACCGTAATCGCACCAGATTGAACATTATGGGATTCTGTCTCAACAGTGAAAACCGCCGGAGCTGAAGACCAAGCGCAGTTCCAACGCCGACAATGGCGCGCTGGCCAGCTAAGATTTCAGGTGACGATCTTTTAACCGCATATAGTGCTCGGCGGAATAGCGTAAAAAGCTGTATTCAGCATCCTTCAGTTTGCGCACCTTTTTACATGGACTCCCATGATACAGATAACCGCGTTCCAGTCTTTTTCCTGGCGCTACCAGAGTCCCGGCACCAATCATGACCTGGTCTTCAATGATTGCATCGTCCATGATGATCGTACCCATGCCAATCAGGCATTCGTTGCCGATCCGACAGGCGTGCAACAGAACCTTGTGGCCGACCGTGACATAGTCTCCAATGATCAGAGCGGCTCCTTCCGGGTTGTAGTCACCGGCATGGCTGACATGCAATACACTGCCGTCCTGGATATTTGTGCAATTTCCGATACGGACAATGTTTACATCCCCCCGTATCACCGACATGGGCCATACCGAGCTGTTTTCGCCGATCTCCACATCACCTATTACGATCGCACTGACGTCTATATAACACGAGATCGGGATTTTTGGATTGGCGGATTCAAAGGATCTGATCATGCCTGGCCCTGTTCGCAAAACGATTGCTGTGATGGATTCAATTGTACTGTTTCCGGAACGAGAACGTACGTCACCAGTCGATGGCTTTTCCGTCGCGAAAAAAACCGCCGCTGGGACCGTCATCGGGGAGCGTGGCGGCCCAGACTATTCCTCTGACGCCTTCTTCAATCGACAGTGGTGCCTGGTCGCCTCCCATTTCCGTTCTGACCCAGCCCGGGCAGACGGAATTGATTTTGACGTTGGACGCCTGCCATTCGTCGGCAAGGATCCGGGTGACTGCGTTGAGGGCCGTCTTGGATAGGCGGTATCCCGGGCAGCAGCCATTCATTCCTCTGAGTTGACCCATACCGGAGGAGACGTTTACCACGCGGCCCCGGTTTTTCATCAATGGCATCAATTCCTGACACAGGCGCAACGGGCCGATCGTGTTGGTCTCGAATCCGGAACGGATTGTTGCCATGTCGGCGTTGGCGGCCGCACTGGCGCTGCTGCCGGGAGGCGGACCGGGAAAAATACCCGCATTGTTCACCAGTACCTCAAGCCGGCCGCCGTTGGAGCGCAGATAGTCTGCCAGCTGCTGTATGGACTCCTCGCTGGTAACGTCCAGCGGATGAAAGTCGACGTCCAGGCCCTTCTCCCGCAGGGCCGACGCAGCAGCTGCACCCTTCGCCTCCCTGCGCGCTGTCAGGACAACCCGGTAGCCACAACTGGCCAGCTGGCGGCAGGTTTCGTACCCCAGACCACGATAGGCACCGGTGACTATTGCAACTGGTTTCTCGGACATACCGCCCCCGTAATGCGTAATGAAAAGGGTAGACTATACTTTACACTTACCTGATTGCTTGCTGGGTTAGATATCCATGAAGAGCGAGAGGTAGAGAGCATGCTGACTTTGACTCGTTTCGTCACGCTTGGTGCCGCGTTGTTTTTCTTCGAGGTCGCTGTTATTACAGCCGACACGCATTTGCCTCAAAGTGACATTATAGACGGTCTCCAGTTCCAGGGACAAACAGGCGAACATGGAAAAGGAGAGCACCATCAAGATACGATAACTTTCAAGAATGGACAATTTCGATCGCTTGATTGCGAAGAATGGGGCTTTGGCCCGGCATCATACGAATACAAGAAAGAAGGTGATGCGTTCCATTTCAGCGCTACTCTGCCCAGTCCGGATAGAGGCACACTTGAATGGAAAGGGACGATCACTGGCGATATCGCAGAGGCCGACTTCCGGTGGCGTCATGAGCGATGGTACGGGAATATAGACAGACGGTATTGGTTCAAAGGAAAACTGAAAAAAACCGAATAACAGATTCAGACCGGACAATTTATACAGTGATCAGCTTCATTCACTCCTGATGGCACCAGGCGACGATTCAATTGATGCTCAACGCAGTAACATGTGGCTGGCCACCGTTGCAAAGCTTTCGATACTCGTGCTTGTTGTCGTGCTTGCCAATATTTCAGTTTCACATCTGATAGACAGACTGGGGATTCAGATCTGGCCTGAGTATATGGAGATTATAGACCGGGCGGTACTCCTCGGAGTGCTTTTATATACCTGTCTATTGGCAATGCCTTTCCTGCCCGGCGTTGAGATAGGGCTGACATTGATGATGGTGTTGGGACCGAAGGGTGTCGCAATAGTTTATATCTGTACAATAGTCGCTCTGATAGTCAGTTATGGGATGGGCAGGATGATTCCTGCCCATCTCTTGATTTCATTGTTAAACTGGTTGCATCTTGAACGTGCGGCGAGGCTGTTGAGTAGATTCAATGCGGTTTCGCCGGATAGGCGCATTGAGTATCTGACGAAGCGGGCCTCCATGAAATTTGTACCGTTCATTTTGCGGCACCGTTACCTGGCGCTGGCTGTTTTGTTTAATTTGCCAGGGAATGCTTTGATTGGAGGCGGAGGGGGTATAGCTATGATGGCAGGTATGAGCAGGCTGTACTCGTTTTCAGTTTATTTCCTCGTAATCTCTGGCGCAATCCTGCCGCTGCCCGTGTTTTTCATCCTGTCCAAATTACTCTAGGCAATTCGATTCGGGGAGAGTATATCCAACTCCATCCAGACAATGGCAAGGCGCAGGATGGTGGTTGGAGTGGTACGGATTTATTACAAAATTACCGGTATCTCAACCTGTGGAAAGGCGTGTATGCGCTATACTCGAATAGGAAAATTTCATGAAGCCTCGCGGGGATACCGGGCAGGACGGTTTGTATGTTGACCTCGGAATTAACAGAACTCGGACAGGATGGCCATTGGCAGCGGCAAAATTTAAATCGGAGTGGAGGCGACTGACGTCGCAACCGCCTGCGGTGGGAACGCCCGGACAGGCTGAATGTGAGTGTTGAGTATATGGTACCGGCAATTCCCCGCAGCGAATGGATGCTAGATCCGGCGTTGAGTTTTCTGAATCACGGTTCGTTCGGTGCCACGCCGAGGGTATTGCTCGAAAAGCAGCATATGCTCCAGAATGAGATGGAGGCGGAGCCTGTACGCTTTCTCGAGCGTGAGATTTTTACCCGCCTTGCCGAAGCGCGGCGGCGGCTTGCCGCGTTCGTCGGTGCACGCACCGAAGATCTGGTATTTGTGCCGAATGCGACGACGGCGGTGAACGCTGTTCTGCGCTCTTTTCCGCTGAAGTCGGGCGACCGGGTGCTGGTCACGGATCATGCCCACAACGCCTGCCGCAATACGGCCGGGTTCGTCTGCGCGCAATCCGGTGGGGAGGTCACCGTGGCGAAGGTACCTTTTCCCATTCGCTCCAGTGACGAAGTCGTGGATGCGCTCCTGTCTGCGGTGACGACACGGACTCGGCTCGCTGTGATCGAACATGTCACAAGTCCTACGGCGCTCGTCTTCCCGGTCGAGAGACTGGTGCAGGAGCTTGAATCCCGCGGTGTCCACACCCTCGTGGATGGTGCGCATGCACCCGGAATGCTGCCCCTTCAGATCGATCGATTGGGCGCCAGCTTCTACACCGGTAACTGCCACAAATGGATGTGTGCGCCGAAAGGAGCGGCCCTTCTTTGGGTGCGCCAGGATATGCAGGAGTCGGTGCGGCCGCTGGCTATAAGCCACGGTGCGACTTCACCGAGACCCGGAGCGTCGCGCTACGAGGTTGAATTCAGTTGGACAGGAACAGATGACCCGAGTGCCTACCTCAGTGTTCCGTCGGCAATCGACCATTTTGCTTCCGCGCTTCCCGGGGGTTGGAACGCGTTGCGAGCGCGCAACCGCTCACTCGCTCTTGCGGCGCGCGATCTTCTCTGCGCCGCGCTTGAAATCGAGCATCCCGCACCAGATGACATGATCGGCGCGCTGGTCAGTGTTCCGCTGCCGTTGACGGCCGGGGAGTTCCGGCCGGATGTGCTGCAAAGGACGCTCTTCGAAGCGCACCGCATCGAGGTGCCGGTAATACACTGGCCAAAGCCGCCCCATCGCCTGTTGCGCGTCTCTGCACAGGCTTACAATTCGCTGGCTGAGTACGAGGCGCTCGCAGCGGTGCTCAGAGAGAAAGTT
Source organism: Gammaproteobacteria bacterium (assembly GCA_020445405.1). Taxonomy (GTDB): domain Bacteria; phylum Pseudomonadota; class Gammaproteobacteria; order Chromatiales; family Chromatiaceae; genus HKST-UBA178. The sequence goes on from JAGRGQ010000005.1 coordinate 96,935, forward strand.
CGCAATGCCTTGTAAGGACGCAGCGGAAGAGAGGAGAGACCACATTCTCAATGCGCCGTCGCTTTTCAATACCGTTAAAAAACGTGGTCTCACCCCCTGTATCCGGAGCAGGTTACCGAATCCGCTCGATGGTCAGTTCGACTACGGGATTGCGCCAGTCGTAAATTGATGCGTTAAGTCCGTCCGGACCGCCGATACCGTGAATGCCCGCATGAACGTGGATGTAGCCCTCACCGTTCTCATTGATCCCGGTGCCCGTCAGGGGATTGTCGTCCGTTGCGCCGAGCGCGCCCACGGTGTCGGCGCTTTCCGCATTCGCCTCACTACCGGCGTCGTACGCATTGGCAAGCACGTGTACGCTGTCGCCAATGCGGTGCGGCAGTGGCACGTTGCGAACAGCGTAGAAGGCATCGTTGGTCGCCCCCAGCATCGCCGCGGCGCTCAGGTACACGGCCTTGCGTGAAGCGCTGATCGTAGTGGAGTTGGACTCCGCGGGGAACAGCACCGGCGGCGTACGGTCGGTCGGTAATGCTACAGCCTCCCAGACGCCGGCAGAATCCGCGACCTGATCGCGCAACAGGAATGGATAGCCGGTCTCGGCCGCCGTGGCAAGCGCAAAATAAGTGTCGAAGCCGACTTCGCCAGCCGCCGGGGCTGGCCCCAGTTCGAAGAGCCGGAATGCGGCGGTATGGGTTGCAATCACCGACGGTGCGACGGGCTGGCCCAGGGTGGCATTAGTGACCGTAACCCGGTACATGTGCGCGCCCCGGTGCGGGTCCGCCATCGCTGTGGGGGTCAGGGCAATGGTGCCAGCGGTAAATACGGTGCCCAGTAAAGCGATTTTCAAGATCGATATTGTCATGTGAAGGTCTCCTGACACACAAGCGTTTGTGTGTATTTGGTGGTTTGGACTGAAATCCCACCTTGCCAGCGAGTTATCACGCGCACGTCACGAAAGCTTCACGATTCACTTACGAAGACGTCGCGTTTCGGGGAGCGGTATGCCAGGCTCCGTTGTAGATCTGTCACGAATTCGCCATGCCATAGCAGAGAGTGGCGTAAACCGAGGAGCCGGATGGCAGGGACAGGTTGGCGATCGGGAAGCGGGTAAAGAATGGCGGTTTTGAGGCAACAGAAGGGGGAGTCGCCTGCGGTGCGGACGCTCGGACCGGGGTATCAGTTATACCGAACCCCCTGGCTGGAACAACCTGTATAACTGTTCCGTCATGGTGCTGCCGAGTGACTCGCAACGGGTCAGCTCCGGAGCGGTGAAGATCTCCCCGGCCGGTTGCGGCAGCGACCTGGTCGCTTTCGGCAATAGCTTCCGAAGTGAGTATACCTGACCCCATTATTCTTCTATCATGAATATCCCGGTTAATCGAGTCGATGACGCGAGGGGAGAGTCGGGCATCCTGTTGCCCTGTGGGCGCGCAGCGCGCCCCGCAGGCAGATATTTCGGACAGCGTGGCTCGCGAGGGATCATCGGACGGACTCCAGTGATTCAGTTTAGTGAAGTCCAGAAAATTTTGAGGAGAGGGAGATGAAACAGAATAAATTACACTTTGGAGCGGCCATCCTGGGGTTGGCGGCGGTGCTGTCGCTTCCGGTAGCCGCGAGTGCTTCTGATCTCACTGACAAGTGCGACAAATGCCACGGCAAGAACGGGGTCAGCGAGGATGATAAAGTTCCAAGCATCGCAGGTTTTTCAAAAGTAACCATCGAAGATACCATGCTGCAGTATAAGTCCGGCGACCGCCCCGCGGACGACTATAAGCCAAAAGATGGCGAGAGCGACAATATGCACGAGATCAGTGAAAAGCTTTCCGAAGACGATATCAAGTCGGTCGCAGCCCACTATTCCAAGCAGAAATTTGTGCCCCGCGAGCAGTCTTTCGATGCGGCGCTGGCCAAGGCGGGAGCCAAGGTGCACGACAAGCAGTGTGAAAAATGTCATTCTGACAATGGCGCCAACGCGAAAGATGATGCGGCCATCCTTGCCGGACAGTGGCGCGGCTATCTGAAGCGGCAGTTCGAGCTGATCGCCTCCGGTGAACGTGAAGTACCGAAAAAGATGGCGAAAAAGTTCGAAAAACTGAAGGATGGAGATGTTGAAAAACTAATCGAGTTTTATGTGGGCGCGCAATAGAAGCGAGCCTTCATCGAGCCCTGGAATGACTGGCGCTTGACTCATGATCCCCGCGGCCGCGGGGATTATGAGACGGGTGCTGGCGATTCCCGGGTCTCAATGAATCGGTGTCGCGAAAAAATCGAAGAACAGCAAAAACACGACGGTGGAAACCGCCAGAGTCACAAGCATCGCCGGCGTACCCGTCTTAAACCAGATTTTGGGTGTAATCGCCAGCGAAGGATCTCCCTGATCCTGTGCAAGTCGCTCCGATAAAGTGACGATATACACATTAGCCGTTGAGCCGATATGCGTGCCATTACCACCCATGCCGACACCGACGGCCAATGCCCACCACAACGGTGTCACATTGATGCCCTGCTGCTCCAGCCCCATCAAAATCGGAATCATGGCTGCGGTAAACGGGATATTGTCGATCATAGCCGATAAAACAGCCGCCACCCACATCAACACTATGGTGGCAGTCATCAGGTCGCGCTCAATAAATGGCAGGATGAACTGACCGATGTATTCCAGAAAATGGCTGTGCTCGACACCGCCCACCACCACAAACAGCGCTATAAAGAAAATCAGCAGCGGAACCTCGACCTCCCCCATGGCATGATCCACCGCGATATGCCGGGCGATAAACAACAGCAGGGTCAAGCCTGATGCAGCCACCATCCAGGGCTCCCAGCCGATGTCGTGATGCAGCATGAACAACACCACCATCACGCTCAACACAAACAGTGACTGGTTCCACAGTTTGCGGTCTTTGAATACCAGGCTGCCCTCGTCAACTGCACCATGCGTCTGTGTGGCGAGATCCTTGCGGCACAACCAGCGCAGCGCGGCGAGAATGGCCATCCAGGCTGCCAGCACCACGCCGCCCATATGCATGAGAAATGTGTTGAAATCAATATGCGCGGCAGAGCCGATCATCAGGTTCGGCGGGTCACCCACCAGTGTTGCCACGCCGCCCGTATCTGACAGCAATGCCGCCGCCATCAGATAAGGAATGGGACTCACGCCCAGGGAGCGCGCAATCATCACGATCAGGGGACCGAAAATAACCACGGTCGTGACATTGTCCAGTATCAGGGAGATGACCGTGACTGCGCTCCCCATCAATGCCATTAACAGAAACTGTCTCCCGCCGCTGATGCGGGTCAACCAGGCGGCCAGGGCTTCAAAGCCGCCAGTGGGCAAAATGATGGCGATGATGGCCATCATGCAGCCAAGCAGGAACACGACATTCCAGTCCACCGCATGAATGGCCTCTTGCGGTGAATAGAATCCGTAGTATTGCCCGGCAAGTATCATCAGGCCAGCGCCGAGCATGGCGAACTTGGCCCGTTCAAAGCCATGCACATGCTCGGTAAAAATTCCGATAAAAGTGAGTGCGAGAATAACGCCGGAGACCAGCATGGCCTCGGTCAAAACAAGCGGCTCCAGCATGACGGCGAACTCCTTGGACACCTGACAGAAAACAGACGCAGGCGCGGCATTATTATCCATAGCGGTGGGCAATCCACAATCAGGTACATCCATTTTTTATTTTTATGTCGTTAGCTGTGGTCTTTATGGAGAGGAGAAGCGTCGGCTCCTGCGCTCATCTATCCACCGACTGTTTTCCGGCATCAAATTGCGTCAACCTGAGCAGTCGCCGCTGTATGGGGAGTCCGATAGACAGTCGCTGTCACCCGTTGGCTGCAGCCATTGAGGTGGGTTTGACTGGGACCTGTCTCAAAAATCCCCGCGGCCGTGGCGATTTTGTTTTCCGCCGCAACGCGGTTCGCGGGGGGTTAAGAGATTAGGTTCCAGGGTGGATGCGCCAGCTGACTGCTGTTTTCACAAGGTACGGCAAGCGCCGCCGAATTCGGGTGGAAGATATTTTTCAGCGGCGTTACAAAGCGGTTACAGGACGCCTGTTCATCACGATGGAGCGGATGGTGGACTGGTCCGGTCACCACTCGCCCGAGCCGGTCGGGATCGTATGGCGCAATGGCAGCTGGACCCATCAGCATTTTTTGAACCTATCACGCAACTGGCGGTCTGGAGTGGTATGCGGCTCGGGTGATGTCTGGCCCGCACCGATGCTGCGGCAGACCTTATTGTGATGGTTGAGCGGGCATGCATTTGGGACAGCAACGCGGTTCGCGGGGGATTGTGGGTCAGGTTCTAAATTCAGTGGACGACACTGACGGCCGGTCTCTTTGTGAGTAAGGTGGCAGCGGGGATACCATCAAGTCTTGCAGGGAGGCGCACCGCATATCAAACGACAATATTCGTATTCACGGAATCCACCATGCCTTATTCGCCATTCGTGCAAACCGCCGAACAACTTCCCGCGACACTTCCGATATTTCCGTTGGAAAACGCGGTTGTGATGCCGCGGACCGACTTACCGCTGAACATCTTCGAGCCCCGCTATCTCAATATGGTGAACGATGCCATCGCTAGCCATCGCCTGATCGGCATGGTGCAGCCCGACCCCGGCCTGCAGGGCAAAGTGACGCCGGTCTACCGTACCGGATGCGCGGGACGCATCACCGCGTTCAGCGAGACATCCGATGGCCGCATGCTGATCACGTTGACCGGGGTGTGTCGCTTCGATATCGGGCAGGAGCTATCCACTATCCGCGGCTATCGCCTGATCGAACCGCTGTGGAGTCGTTTTCTGGCCGACCTGGAAGCTCCGCCAAACAACAGCGATGAGAACAAAGACGAGATACTCGAACTGTTGAGGCGATATTTCAAGATCAATAAGCTGAGCGTCGACTGGGAGCTGTTGGAACCACTTTCAACCCTGGTGCTGGTACATACGATGACCACGCTGCTACCGCTGGAGCCGGCGGAAAAGCAGGCGATACTGGAGACCGAAACCCTGCCCGACAGGACCAGGGTGCTGCGGTCAACACTGGAGTTCGGACTGCGGCAGTCATCGCACACAAGCCGTCACTGATTGCGCAAAATGCCGGCGTGCGACCGGAGCCGGAGGGGGCGAAGTAAAGGGCTTTCCCGATGCGGTGGTTCGCAGATATCCGCAACCCATTGATCAATGTGCGGGACGAGTGCCGTCTCCGCAATTTTCCGATCTCCTGCAAATACAAACAGGCGCGACCGCCGCTGAACAGGACCGACCGATCGTCGAAAATGCGCCCTGCAGCTTCAGTCGGGCCACCGGCGTGTGGATTCAGACCGAGTCTTCCAGCTCCCGCAGATAAAAAACCGGACGGCCGGACTCGTTCATTGGAGTCTCCCTGTAATCAGGTGCCGTTTATCGCAGATCACTGCGACCCGCATCGCATAGTCCACAACCTGACAGAGTGCATGTCTGCACTGTTCGTCTTTGGGTAATCGTTCAGCTGTCGGTTGGCGATAGCCTTTTCCGCCTCTTTGCTCAAGCACCCTGGTTTGAAAAAAGGGCTCTGCTGCTTCCGCCGCAATTTGCGCAAAGTCGTCTCAATGCAAACGCTCAAACCGGTTTGTCAATGTGTCAGTTATGTGTCAGAACGATGAAATAATAGTGAGAAAAATTCATCAAAGTCGTGAAAAATCATCGCTTAATTTTCGTGAATACAGCCGTTAAACTATATGCCAAGTGGAGAGTAACTATTTTAATTAACAGGTATTTAACTCAGATAATTGGGTACTGTATCAAATGTTTCAGCATCTCCAGAAAGCAATCACAGACTCGGATAACGGCTTATAGAATCATTTAATTCATCAATTACGGATGAGGAGTCAAGCTATGAAATCTTGCATCAAAATTCACGGCCGCACGAAATCAGGTGACAAAATGCGCCCCAGCGCCACCGGCCAGCCGAGCCAGCACTGGACCTCATTGTTAGCCGACCAGTATCAACAGAATTCCGGGATAAGCGTCAATTGGATCGACGGTCAGAACCGTGAGATAAACATTACCAGGGATTTCTGGCGTCAATGCGAATACGGTTTTGAACATGTCATGCAGTTTATCCGGCTGCATGACCTCGATTACACGATCCGTCATACCGAATGTGCCAAATGTCAGGGACACTCGGCTTGCGTGGCGATGGACCAATCATTCGGCGCTGTCGCATGAGCCGGATTGTTGTTCCCAACACCTGATCTGACGGATCTGTTGACCGGCTGCGGCCTCGAGACACCCTGTTGCGAGGCCTCACCCGGCAAAGCGCCATCTTCCGGTTTAATGCGCGACTTTCACCTTTGAACCTTTGGATTGGCCGATGTCGTCGAGCAGTGCGGTGAACCAGTTAGCGTCAATATCGAAGGGTTTTCCGCCGGCGATACGTGGAAACTCAATGGCGCGCAATTCGTAATCCCGATCATCGTCCTGACCGATCACGCCCCCGATTCCCGCAATCGCGCATTCAACAGCCTTGTCGCAACACGCCTTGATGAGCTTCAGGTCTGCCGCGTTAGATGCGGCTGCACGGGAGTAGTAGCCAGATTTCTGAATCAATACCTTTTCCGCGCCCAGGAGCCCGGCAAATTGCTTGCCGAACCACGCACCCGGATTAACCGCGTCGAGCTTGATGTGGCCGAATGCGTCGCGCGGAATCTCTTCTCCCGCGGCTTCCATCTCTTTGACGATGGACTCCACGCCGGCGCCTTCGGAAATGAAGATATTGACGTTATCCTGTTCGTCCATGACCTTTTTCAGACGTTTAGCTTCAGCGGGGATGTCGACCTCCATTTCCGGAACGAATACGGCGTGGATATCCTTGCGTGCCTTGGTCAGGCCGATATTGGGCAGGAACTCCAGTTTTTCCAGGTTGGCACGGTACACCTTCGCGGTATAGGCGGTGAGCCAGCCGCAATTGCGCCCCATAACCTCGTGAATGATCAGCATTCTCGGATTGGCATTGTGCTCGGCCACGACATTGGCAAAGTATTTTGCGCCCTCCTCTGCAGCGGTCCATGCACCGAGGCTCTGTTTGATCGGAAACACGTCGTTGTCAACCGTTTTTGGCAGGCCCACGACATTGAGAGAGTAGCTGTTCTCCTTCAGATAAGCGGCGAGATCGGCGGCTGCGGTGTTGGTATCGTCACCACCAATGGTGTGGAGGACCTCAACGCCATCTTTCATCAGTTGCCTGGCAGCGACTTCAAGCGGATTATCGCCTGGTTTCACCAGCCCCCGTTTTTCGCAGTCTTTCACGTTGGTGAATTTTACCCGGCTGTTTCCGATGGGGCTTCCGCCATGTCCGTAGAGGACTGCTGCATTGGCACGTACATCCGGGGTAACGACTATGCTGTCGCCCATGAGCAGGCCCTTGTAGCCCCCTCTGTAACAGATGATTTTTGTGTCCGGGGAAACTTCCGTATAACGCTCGATCAGTCTTCCGATAGCGCTTGAAAGACACGGCGCCAGTCCGCCGGCTGTTAGAAGAGCAACGCATTTTATTGCCATAGTGTTACATTCCTGTTGTTAAGCCGCGTCGAATGCTGATTCCTGCGGCAGTCGGTATGAAATGTTGTATATCGGTAAAATAGTATATCTGTTCCCAAAAAATGAATCCCGCAGCGGCGTAATTGCTATTCAACCCAGCGGACCCCGTCAGATCACCAGTGGGTGCGCCACTTTTTTTACCGCTGCTGATACGTGAGTAGATGCCGCTCCCTTTGAACTGCCGCGATTATCTGTTCTGGATCAAATATTTTACTCCCCGATAATTTCATAAAAATGAAACCTGGGGGTACATTGCGGGGTAAGCGTTTACGCCGCTGTTGGCGCCAATGAAGCTGGCACTGAACCGTTTGCAGCAGTCGGGGCTTCGGTCGTTTCGTTATCCGGCCGGCCTCACTCCCTGGATTGCGTCGTTCGGGCATGCATTAACCCGATGTTTCAGAGGCAAGAGATAATTCTGCAGAATGTGCAATCCAGCGGGGTGATGGTGAGCCGGTTGAGGCGTTCTCCATCTTGCCGGTTCTTGATTGGACTGAGCCAAGCTCATAAAATTAAGTGACCCAGCGTCAACGATTAAAGTGTAACAGCCTGGTCCGGTGCTTTTTTCCCTCAGCCAGGATTATGCTTGCGCTGATCAGCGTATCTGCCCTCCGGATGCGTCATAGCAGATCAGCGGGACAAAATGAGGTGGATTATGTATCGAGGATTGACAGAACAGATGCAGGGATTTTCACTGGCAATGCAGCAGACTATGGCGGAGCATGTTAAAAACACGTTGCTCAAGCAGATAGAGGTGTTCCAGAGCGTACAAAAACCGATTGTCAAACAGGGGCTCACACTCAGTACCAACCTGAGGCACATCATGCTCGAACAGGTCAATGTGCTGGCTGCGGGCATGCAGGCGCCGATGGCGGAGCAATTGAGCAGATATTCGTCAAGCGTGCAGCGAATCATGGCCGAACAACTGCAGATTTTTGCGGTAAACACACCAAATCCCACGCCGGATCAGATGCAGGAGTTCATTGACAGTGTGCAGTCGGTGGTCGCAGAGCAGATGAAGTTTACAGTCGAAATGCAGAAATTGCTCTCCGATCAAATGCAGCAGTTTACAGAAAACCTGCGGAAATCGCTGTCTGATCTCGTGGGAGCATAGGACCGGAGGCAATTTCGGCCTGGCCCGGTATCCGTAGCAACTGCTGTCTGACCCATCGTGCTTTATGCGTGCTCCCGTTTGCGCGGCGAGCAATCCGCTATGGCCTGACCGGAAGCGTCGAAGTTGGTCCCGCACCCCCTTCCTGATAGGTCACATCGCCATCCTTCGCCCAAAGATAGTGCGGGACCTTTGCCGGTGCCACATACACCCCACCTGCCGGGACGGCAACCATGTCAGCGTCGTGCACTACTTCGCCGAATCCGACATACAGCGTGCCGGACAGGATAGTGGAATAGCGCGTATCCGGATGCGTGTGTGGCGGGATTCTGCCTCCCTTGGCCAGGATGACGCGCAGCGCGTACAATCCTGCCTCACTTTCGGCGCCCAACACCCATGCACCGCGCAAAAGGGCGTTGGCCGGTGGACTGAACCACTTGAGGGACTCGGCAGTGATCGGTTCCGGGGCGCCAGAGGATCCTGCCGCGCCGGTCGCCGGGGCAAGCGCACCAAGCAGCGACAGAAACAGTGCTCGAACCAAAGCGAACCCCTCTGGATCAAGCCGCGCGAGTTGCGGGCACTCCCGCTGCTGCGCGAGCGGATCACCGGGGTCGATCGCGTCGAAGGATTTCATCATACAAGGCGCACCGGTTGTTCGTCATGGAGATTCATCAGTTTGGCCACGATCCCCAGACCGGCCAGGGAGAAGCGCTCCAGGTCACCCCAATCGTCCGCCGGGGGCAGCTCTTTTTCTTCGCTGCCCATGATCACCCGCAGCCGGTAGCGGCCTGCATCCGCACCTGGACCGGTATTGCGTTCCGACGTGACAAAAAGCGCAGGCTGCTGCTGACCGTCCTCAACTATCGCCATGATGTAGCGGTACTCCACCGGATCGTCACTGTCGATATCGGTGAGTACGGTGGCGACGAAACTACCGATCTGGTGGCGTTGACAGGGTAGGGCGGTCTTGATGTGGGGTGCAGGCATGATTCGATTTCTCCGCAATTTTAAGATACTTTAATTCTGGCAGATTGCTCAATTCGTTGCATGGTCTAACCGCCTGAGAGGGCAAAGGAGGGATGGATTCACTCGATTCCTGACATCAATGATAGCCACATGAAACCATCGAACAGCGCCGTTCGGCTGGCTGCCCTGCTGCGGGAACCGGGTATCGTCCAGTTGCCCTGCTGCTTTGACGCGTTCAGCGCCATGCTGATCGAAAGAGCCGGATTCAAAGCCACCTTTATCAGCGGTTTTGCATCAATCGCGGCCCGTTACGCGCTGCCGGATATGGGACTGATCGATGGTAGCGCAGCGTTGGAGATTGCCAGGCCTATCCTGGAGCGCACCTCCATTCCGGTATTCGCCGATATCGATACCGGTTACGGCGGCAACATCAACATCCGGCATACCGTACTGCAGTTCGCCCGGGCCGGAGCCGCCGCCGTGATGATCGAGGACCAACTCTGGCCAAAACGCTGTGGCCACCTATCGGGCAAGCAGGTGGTTTCGCGTGGGGAGGCAATCTCCCGTGTCGAGGCGGCGGTGGCAGCGCGCGACCAGGCCGCGCAGCCGCTGTTGATTCTTGCACGCACGGATGCACGCGGCACAGACGGGCTGGACGAGGCCCTGTACCGGGCGCAGGCCTTTACCGAGTGCGGCGCGGATATGATATTTGTCGAAGCCCCGCTCGACCTGGAGGAATTGAAACAGATCCCGAAACGGGTGGCTGCACCCTGCATGGCAAATATGCTGGAGGACGGCGTGACGCCTTTTCTGGATCCCGAACAGCTTCAGGATATCGGATTCAAGCTAGTCGCTTACCCGTTGACACTGCTGAGCGCCAGCGCAGCGGCGATGACGGATGCGTTGTCCCGCGTCAAAGCCGGCCGGCGGGGCGGGCGGCGTATGCGTTTCGACGAGATGAAAACATTACTGGGATTCGCCGAGCTCGGTGCCTGGGGTGCCGAATTCCCCGAAAAATGAGTGCAACCTGATCGCAGCAGCACAAAGCGCGAGCGGCAGCGTGCGGGCCACCGTCGTGATGAACGGATCATTGTAATCCGAAAGATTTTTCAACGGATGCGTATGCAACTGCACCTCCCAGCGATCCTGGGTTTCCTCGTGAACAGCGATGAAAATGTTTTCCGGAATCAGTGCACGCGCGGCTTCGGTCCGCTCGGATACCGCGGGAAGGGGCCCGCAATGAAATGTTTGCCGGGAGTCTTTCCACATACCGCCGCCGGGACACCCGATGCACTCCCACCGCCATCCAAGCGCCATCAGGATATCCCTGGACAGCTCCGGACTGCCTGCAGGAGCTGACTCCAGGTGTACAATCAGTCTGTCGATCGGGTCGTTCATATTCCCGGGGAGCTGAGCTTTCAACGGCGAAGAGAGGTGCAGGGGGCTATGCTATCAAGCTATTCGGCACAGGGTGTGGATTAATTTCACGCGGGTTACTGGAAAGTGTGTATCCGGCACTCCACCGTTGGAAAAGTGCACCGAATAAATCCGTCCACTTGAACCACGCGGTGGGTGGCCCTGCGATGCTTTTCGGGAAAGTATACTCTCACCGGTTTGGAGGTACTGAATATGGGTTGCTGCCACTACTACGAATTCACTGAGTCTGGCGACGACGTTTTCAGCGTCGACGCCTCCGCGATAAAATTCGGTCCCGGATCCCTGCGGGAGGTGGGCGATGACGCCGATGCGCTCGGAATCAGGCGCGCCGCCCTGTTTACCGATGCTGTCGTCGGCAGCCTGGAACCCGTTCGGACCGTGATCGATTCACTGCGGGCTGCCGGGATCGATTTCGAAGTCTACGACCGGGTGCGCGTCGAGCCGACCGACGAATCGTTCAGGCGGGCCAGCCAATTCGCGACCGAAGGCCGGTTCGACGGCTATATCTCGGTTGGTGGCGGTTCGGTGATGGACACCTGCAAGGCGGCTAATCTCTACGCCACCTGGCCGGCGGATTTTATCGCCTACGTCAATGCGCCCATCGGCGAGGCCCGGCCGATTCCGGGACCTGTCAAGCCGCATATCGCCTGTCCGACGACCTCCGGCACCGGCAGTGAATGCACCGGCATCGCGGTATTCGACCTGCTGGCGATGCGCGCCAAGACCGGCATCGCCGCGCGCGAACTGCGTCCGACCCGCGCGGTCATCGATCCCACCTGCAGCTACAGCCTTCCGCCCAACGTGGTTGCCGCCAGCGGCTTTGACGTGCTGTCGCACGCACTCGAGTCCTATACCGCACTGCCCTATACCATGCGCGCCCGACCGGAGCGACCGCGCCTCCGGCCGATGAGTCAGGGCGCCAATCCCTACAGCGACATGGGCTGTCGCGAGGCGTTGCGGCTGGCAGGGCTTTACCTGGAGCGGGCGGTGGCCGACGCAGGCGACCACGAGGCGCGTGACGGCATGATGTTCGCAGCCATGCTGGCCGGCATTGCGTTTGGCAGCTCCGGCGTCCATCTTCCCCACGGTATGTCCTATTCAGTAGCCGGCATGGTGCGCGAATTCCGGCCCGTCGGTTACCCGCAGGATGAACCGATCTGTCCCCACGGCATGAGCGTTATCGTCAACGCGCCGGCCGCGTTTCGTTTCACCGCATCAGCCAGTCCGGATCGTCATCTGGATGCAGCCAGACTGCTCGGCGTCGATGTTCGCGGCCTGACCGGCGGCGACAGCGGCGAGGTGTTGGCGGGGAAGTTGACGGCACTGATGAAGGCGACCGGCATGCCCAACGGCGTGGGAGGCGTGGGCTACGGAGAGGCTGACATACCAGGCCTGGTGACGGGTGCATACCTGCAGCAAAGGTTGCTGAAAAATTCACCACGGCCGGTTGATGAGGATTCCCTCGGGATCGTCTACCGCAACGCGATGAGCTACTGGTAGACGGCATTAGCCAGGCCCTGGTTCACCAGAATCTATCTCATAATTCCGCGCGGCCGCGAGCGTGGTGTGCCGATGCTGCATCGGCCGACCGCAGCAAAGCCAGGAGCGGGAATCCGCCATCTCCCCAACGGGTTGAGTCCGAGATGTGCGCCCTGCAGGCAGGCATTTCGGACAGCAATGCGGTTCGCGGGGATCTCAAGAGAGGTTCCGGACAGTTGCCCATGACCACGAACGGCAAGCGCAGGCAGGTGGTGTTGTACGAACCGGAACAGAAGCGTCGCGTCAGCTACGGTTGAGCGGAACGGTCTTGCGGCTCTGCCGCAAACCGGTTAGGTTGGAGCGCTCAGAGACAGGAGGCATTCCAGATGAAAAACTTCCGCGCTTTCCGGATACACGATAACGAGGGCAGGATAGAGGCCGGTTTCGAGACGTTGAGCCTGAACCAGTTGACCGATGGTGAGGTTGTCGTCGCGGTTGATTGGTCCGGCATCAACTACAAGGATGCGCTCGCGGCCACCGGCAAGGGCCGCATTCTGCGCAAGCCGGCACTTAACGGCGGTATCGATCTTGCAGGCCGGGTGATCCAGAGCAGCGACCGCAGGTTCAGGGAGGGCGATGAGATCCTCGTGTGCGGTGCAGGCCTGTCCGAAATCCTGGACGGTGGCTATTCGCAGATCGCCCGCATCCCCGCGTCGGCGGCGGTCGCGCTCCCCGGCGGACTTACGCTGCGCGAAGCCATGGCGCTGGGCACGGCAGGGTTTACCGCGGCCATTGCGGTGCAGCGGATGGAGGACAACGGTCAGAAGCCTGAATTTGGTCCAATCCTGGTCACCGGCGCCACCGGAGGTGTCGGCAGCTTCGCCATCGATATGCTCAAGTCGCTGGGCTACAGCGTGGTCGCGCTGACCGGCAAGGCTGAAGAGCAGGCAGCCTATCTCCACGCACTGGGTGCCGATTCGATTCTGGACCGGCATACGATCGAGATGAGCAGAAAACCGCTGGAACGGATGCAGTGGGGCGGCGCGGTGGACAACGTCGGCGGTGAAACTCTTGCCTGGTTGACGCGGACAACCGCTGTCTGGGGCAATATCGCCTCGGTCGGACTGGCCGGCGGTCACAAACTGGAGACCACGGTAATGCCGTTTATTCTCCGCGGTGTCAGCCTGCTTGGCATCAACTCGGTCGAGTGCCCCCCCTACGTCCGCGCCAATGCCTGGTCGCGCGTCGCAACCGATCTCAAGCCGTCCCACCTGGCACTGATCGCCAACCGCGAAATCGCCTTTGATGAACTGCCGCAGGCCTTCGACGGCTATGTCGACGGGCGGGTCACCGGACGCACCGTCGTGCGTATCGGCTCCGGAGCACAGTGATTGACTGTCCGCCCGGGGCGTACCCAGTGCCCGGAGAGTGAACTGACTGGCTAGCGACCGAAACCATCCCTGGGTGAGGGATCCACAACCGGTCGAATCTTCAAAATTCACGAGGTGATTTGATCTATGCGCATTGAGGATCTGATGCAGCTGCAATTCCTGGGAAACCCGTTGTTATCCTGGCTGTATGCCGTACTGGCATTTTTCTGTACCGCGATAGGTGTCCGACTGCTGCTGCGATTCCTGACCGCGCGCCTGGTCGTGCTTACACAGCGCACCGAGACCAGACTCGATGACGCCGTGGTGGAACTGATCCGGCAGACCAAATGGTGGACGCTCGCGATCATCGGTGTCTATGCGGCCACGCGCTTCCTCGAGATCCCGGAACGTCCGGGTGCCTGGATTGCGGGCGCTGCTGCAGTGGCGCTCTTCCTGCAGACCGGCATCTGGCTCAGCGGGATGATCGTGGTGTGGGTTGAGAGCTCGCGTCAGCGTCGCATGGCCAGGTCGCCTGCTGCGGCCACAGGTCTCTATGCAATAGGTATCGTCGGACGGATAGTGGTCTGGTCGGTGGTGTTACTGCTGATACTTGACAACCTCGGCGTGGATATCACCGCACTGGTCGCAAGCCTGGGGGTGGGCGGTGTTGCGGTGGCGCTGGCGGTGCAGAATATCCTGGGGGATCTGTTCGCCTCATTCTCAATCATCTTTGACAAACCTTTTGTTGTCGGTGATTTTCTGGCTATCGATAAATATGTTGGCAGTGTTGAGCATGTGGGTCTGAAAACAACGCGTCTGCGCAGCCTGACCGGTGAACAGCTGGTGTTCTCCAACTCCGACCTGCTCGGCAGCCGCATTCAGAACTACGGCAGGATGAAAGAGCGGCGTGTGGCATTCGAGATCGGTGTGACCTATCAGACGCCGCGGGATAAACTGGCGCGCATACCGCAGATGTTGCAGGCGGCTATCGAGCAGCAGCCCCATACCCGGTTCGATCGATCGCATTTCAAGTCATACGGTGATTTTTCACTTGTTTTCGAAACCGTCTACTATGTCGACACCGCGGACTACAATATCTACATGGATATCCATCAGGCGGTGAATCTGGGGATCCATGAAAAGTTCGAGCAGGCGCAGATAGAGTTCGCCTATCCGACCCAGACCCTGTTCCTGAAACGGGGTTTGTAGCGCGGAGGCTCGGAGAGACAGCATGGAACCTGTCTCCGACAATAAGCGCCGCATCCTCGCGTGACCGCCAGCAACTCGCACCAGACAAATACCTCCAGGTTGGAACCTCAGAATGAAGACAGAGCCGACCCTTTTTCTGAGTCGAATTCCGGCGCTTCTCTGCCACACTCAGGCGCTGAAATCATCGGTGCGGAAAGGAACGGTTCTCTTCTATCATGGGCTCGGGGCATCCAAGGAGGTCCATCTCGCCGAGATCGAGCGGTTGGCGTCAGCCGGGTTTCTGGTTATAGCCGTGGATGCGGTCGGGCATGGTCAACGACGGGATCCCGAACTGGAGCGGCTCACCGCCGCTGGAAGTCCGGTCCGCGCCGAGTCGTTTCTTAGGGTCGTTCAGGAATCTGCGATGGAGCTTCCCCTGTTGCTGGACGACCTGCACGTCCGGGGTTGGATTTACCGCGGCAGGATAGGGATCTCGGGTATCTCCATGGGGGGATACATCTGCTTTCTGGGAATTACGCTGGAGCCCAGGCTTAAGGTGGCTGTATCCATTCTTGGATCGCCCGAATGGAAAGCGCCATCCGCGATGAGTCCGCACAACAGGCTGGAGAGGTTCTCCGACATCAGACTGCTCTCGCAAAATGCCGGCCGTGATGAGCTGGTTTCGAGCGCAGCAGTGAAACGGTTTCACTCCCGTCTGCGCGAAACCTACGCGGATTACGGCGATCGTTTTGAGTATATAGAGTACCCGTTGTCCAGGCACTTCATGGCGGAACAGGACTGGAGACTGTGCATCGAGAGGAGTGCGGCCTGGTTCGACCTGCACATGTCCCGCAACTGAAGCCGTGTCCGCTAAAGGATCGCTACATTCACTCAACCCGATTTCGATCCTTTCCGATTGCGAATTTTCAATGAAGATAACCGGGCCAAGTGCAATTTTAGTGAATCAGTGTCGATTCGGATACCGTCGTAGCCGTTGTTCATGCATTTGCAGGGAGTGCGTCAGGTTCCGGGAGTAGTGCCGTTTCCCGCCAGCAATCGACGCTAAAATGGAGTGCCGGATTTTGACAACGCATGGCTGTGTGCATACACTGAAATTGAAAGTTTTGCATTCGATTCGCGGGAACGGCATGCACGTTTTTTCTGTCGCATGATATGCACCCGGATCCCGTAGGGGCTGAACCCAGGTGAAAGCAAAGCGCGGTTACCGAGTGCTCCGCTTCGGGCTGATACCGAAGATCCTGCGGTTCTTTGTCGATTCCCCCCTGACCCCCCTGATCGTCGGTGCCTCCATTCTGCTTGGCATCCTCGCCGTGCTGTTGCTGCCGCGCGAGGAGGAGCCGCAGATCGTGGTACCGGTGATCGATGTGTTCGTACAGATGCCCGGCTCCTCGGTGCGTGAAGTGGAGCAGCGTGTCACGCAGCCACTGGAAAAACTGGCTTGGGAGCTGCCGGGTGTGGAGTATGTCTATTCCACGTCGAGCCCCGGCAGTTCGCTCACGGTCGTGCGCTTCCTGGTGGGTTGGGATGAAGAGGCGGCGATCGTGCAGCTCTATCAGAAGCTGTACGCAAACCTCGACCGCATTCCCGAAGGTGCCAGCTATCCACTGCTTAAAACCCGCAGGATTGACGATGTTCCGGTGCTGGCGCTCACCTTCCATGGCGGTGGATATGACAGTTACGATTTGCGGCGTATCCTGGCTGCGGTGGACGATGTCGTTTCCCAGGTGACGGACGTCTCCGAGACCACGCTGATTGGCGGACTGCGCCGTCAGGTGCGGGTGGAGCTCGATGCAGGCCGGCTCGTCTCCTACCAGATCGATCCGTCGCATGTTTTGCGCACGCTGCGAGCGGGAAACCGTCAGCAGCGGGCTGGCAGCGTACCCCATGGTGGCCACGAAACGCTGGTGGAGACCGGCGGTTTTTTACGCACCGCCGCCGACGTCGGAGCCGTGGTGATCGGCGTGCACCAGGGTCAGCTGGTCTATCTGCGCGATGTCGCGGAGATTCTGGATGGCCCCGAGGAACCGGTTGATTATGTGTTGTTTGGCCGGGGCGGGAGCACGGAGCAGGTTGCCTCTGCGAACCTGGAGGAGCCCGCGGTGACGCTGGCGATTGCCAAGCGCAAAGGGGCCAATGCGGTTAAGGTCGTCGCGGAGGTAATGCGCAAGATCGAGCTGCTGCGCGGAAATCTGATTCCGTACGGAATCGAGGTCACAGTGACCCGCGATTATGGGCGCACCGCGCGCGAAAAATCCGATGAACTGCTGTTCCACATGGGACTGGCGGTGATAGGCGTGAGTCTGTTGATCGTGGCGGTGCTGGGCTGGCGCGAAGCCGGCGTGGTAGCAGTAGCCATCCCGGTTACACTGGCGCTGACCCTGGCGACATTTTACATGCTGGGCTTCACACTCAACCGCGTGACCCTGTTCGCGTTGATCTTCTCCATCGGTATCCTGGTGGACGATCCGATCGTGGATGTTGAAAACGTGGTAAGGCATTTCCGCTTGCCGGAGAACCGCGGTCGCCCACTCAAGGATGTCACCATTGCTGCGGTGAATGAGGTACGCAGTCCGCTGATCCTGGCTACCCTGACGGTCATTGCCGCCGTGCTGCCGATGGCCTTCGTGCAGGGTTTGATGGGGCCCTATATGCGACCAATCCCGATCGGGGCAACTGCCGCCATGCTGTTCTCCATGTTCGTGGCCTTCGTGGTTACGCCTTGGGCGGCCTATCGTATGTTGCGTTGGCACGCCCGTCAGAGCGGTGAAGCGCCGCTTGATAAGGAGGACTGGACCACTCGCGCCTACCGCCGGGTGATGGGGCCGATGATCCGCCGTCCACTGTTTGGGATGGCGTTTCTGGCCGCGATCAGCCTGTTGCTGCTGGGCAGTCTGGCAATGGTCGTGACGGGTGCGGTAAAGGTGAAAATGCTGCCGTATGACAATAAGAGCGAGCTGCAGGTCATCGTCGATACGGACGAAAATACCACGCTGGAATGCACCACCAATGTCGCCCGCATGCTGGCCGCCAAACTGCGGAGCGAGCCGGAGGTGATGAACTACCAGATCTATGCCGGTACCTCTGCACCCTACAATTTCAACGGCCTGGTGCGTCACTACTTCCTGCGACGCGGCTCCAATGTCGCGGACATCCAGGTCAACCTGGTGTCGAAAGAGGAGAGGGCGCTGCAGAGTCACGACATCGCCAAGCGCATCCGCGAAAAGATCCAGGCGCTGGCGGTCAGCTGCGGCGCGCGCATCAAAGTGGCCGAAGTGCCGCCGGGTCCGCCGGTGCTGCAGACGATCGTTGCCGAAATCTACGGGCCCGATTACGCCGAGCAGATAGAGATCGCCCGGCGAGTACTCGAACTGTTCGAGGAGACGCCCGGCGTGGTGGATGTCGATTGGTATGTGGAGTCCGATCAGCCGCAGCTGGTGTTTCGATTCGAACAGGAGAAGGCGGCGCTGCACCAGGTGAGCGCCGAACAGGTATCGCAGGTCGTGCAGATCGCCGAGTCGGGGGCCGATGCCGGCCTGCTGCACGTCGATACGGAGAACGAAGATGTCCCGATTCGGGTGCGTCTCCCGCTCAGGCAGCGGGCCCAGCCGAAGGAGCTTTTACCCTTGCCAATCTGTTCGGGTGAGCGTTGTGTGCCGCTGGGCGAGGTTACCAGCATCGAGACCGGCGTGGGCGAGAAGAGCATCTACCGTAAGAATCAACTGCCGGTGGTCTATGTGACCGGCGATGTTGCCGGCGCCGCCGAGAGTCCCATCTACGCGCTGCTGCAGCTCAATGACAAGATTCGTGCATACATCCCCGCGGGCCGTGACGCGCCGATGGAGATCTGGAATATCCGCCAGCCTTTCTCCACGCTGCTACCGGCAATGAAGTGGGATGGCGAATGGCACATCACCTACGAAGTGTTCCGCGACCTGGGTGCCGCTTTTGCCGTCGCGTTGGCGCTGATCTACATCCTGGTGGTGGGTTGGTTCCGCTCGTTCCGCACGCCGTTCGTCATCATGGCGGCGATCCCGTTCTCGCTGATCGGGATATTGCCGGCACACTGGGCGCTGGGCGCCTTTTTCACCGCGACCTCCATGATCGGTTTTATGGCCGGGGCCGGTATCGTGGTGCGCAACTCCATTATTCTGGTCGATTTCATCAAGCTGCGCGTGCTGCAGGGGATGCCGCTGGCCGAGGCCGTGGTCGATGCCGGCGCCGTGCGCTTCCGTCCCATGATGCTGACCGCCATGGCGGTGGTGGTGGGTGGCAGCGTGATCCTGTTCGATCCGATTTTCCAGGGGTTGGCGATCTCGCTGATGGCGGGCGAGGTGGCGTCGCTGCTGCTGTCGCGCATGGCGGTGCCGGTGATCTACTACCTGTGGATGCGCTATGCTTACCGGGCGGGCACCGAAACGCCGGCCGGGCAGTCTGGCTGAGTGCTTCGAATCGGCTGGACGCAGTGGTGAGGTGCACGAAGTACAGCCGTGTCGGAAGCTGCCAGCCGGTGCGCTGTCTGGCGTGGGTAATACGTTTATAAGAATTCGGGAAAAGCAAAATGATCGAAATCAAACACCGTGAAACGGGTGAGGTCCTGGAAAGCATCGATGCCGCGGAACTGCGCGGGGCCGATCTGCGCGAGCTGCGCCTCTCGGGTGCCGACCTGGCCGGACAGGACCTCAGTTACGCGCATCTTGACAACTCCGATCTGCGTGGCGCCAACCTGCGCGGCGCGCGGCTGGACGGTGCCATATTGCACGGCGTTCACCTCAACGAAGCTGTTCTCGCCGGCGCCAGCTTCGTGGGTGCGCACCTCGGTGCTGACCACCGGCGCGATGCCGCCGATCTGCATGGCTGCGATCTGCGCAAAGTCGATTTCTCACACGCCGACCTGCGCCAGGTGCGCCTGTGCCAATCGGAACTGCAGGAGGCGCAGCTCGAGCGCGCGGACCTGCAGGGCGCAGACCTGTCGCATTGCGACCTGTCCGGGGCGCAGCTGTGCGATGCGCTGTTGATCGATGCGGATCTGCGTCGATCCAACCTGAAGGGTACGGACCTGCGCGATGCGCACCTGAACGGGGCGAACCTGGCGGGAGCGGATCTAACCGGGGCGGATCTGACCACGCGCCAGCGAGAAGGTTTCGCAGTGGTCAACCGGGCGCGGTTGCACGGCGCTGTTCTGCGGGGTGCCAGAATGTCCCGTGTGTGGGCATCGCATACCGATTTCAGCGATGCCGATCTCACCGGGGTTGACCTGTCACATGCGGTGTTAAGCAGCAGCAGCATGCGGCATGCGGTGCTGACCGATGCGGATTTCACCGGCGTGGAGCTGGCGACCGTGGACTTGCGCTTTGCCAATGTGTCCAAGGCGAAGCATGTCGACCTGCCGTCGTTCAAGTACGACGTGCGCTGAGCGGCGGCGGATTCGGACGGAGAGCGGTTGGCACAACCCGTGGTATCCCGCTTGCGGCCCGGAACGAGTATGCGGTCGAGAAAAATCTGCCGTCGATTGCATTGATCCCGGATGGCAGATTCCGGTTGGCCGCAAGTGGCACTATCCGACCACCGTCTCGATCGCTTCGCTGCCGCTCCGGTTATCGCTCCAGCGGATCAGTACGCGGTCTCCGGGCCGCGCCGCGAGAATACGCAAGGAGAGATAGGGATTTCGCGCCACACCCCAGCTCCAGTCTGCGTGCAGCACCGGTTCGCCGTTTAATAGACACTGGAGTTCGCGTATGAAGTGGCGGGGTATCGTCTTTCCGGTGGTTGTATCCCGGCGCCTCCCGGTCTCCATGGGGTGACGGATGAGTACCTTGACCAGCGCTACATTCTGCTGCATCGTTGCTCGTATTTTGTGAGGCGTATTATTGCCAGCCATCTGCCTGATCTCCTCTGCGATTTACATTCCTAGTTATCAGCTGCAGCCGTCCGCGCTGACACTGATGCGCTTCCTGGCGATGTAGCAGCCTTCTGCGGCAGGGATAACGCAGTCGAGCGTACAGGGCAATATTCACCGCGGGTACCGACGGTTGAACCTGGGTAACGCCTGCCCAGGACGATGAAAACTTTGGAAATGAACAACGAATGCCGCGGGAAATCAGCTGGTAATCCGTGCTTTTCACTGCAGTGTCTGGTTAGCACTCCGGTTCTGTACCAGCGATGCGTGATGTCCGATCATCAGCCAGCCCCTGTCGAATTTTCGGTACACATTCGTCGCCAGAACGACGGCTGCAACCCTGCCTGAACTGATCATCTCCTCAACTACCATATGCACCGCCAGATCACTGGAAAGTGCACGGTTGAGCAGCGTGTATTTTATTTCGCTGCGATGCGCATCCGCAAAGATGTTCTCCCAACTGCGCACAATCGCCCGGTATTCGATGATGGCGCGTGAACCGGGATGCACGCATACCACACCCTCATCAGCCCACAAACCAGCCATGACATCGGGGTCGCAGCGCATAAACGCTTCGTAGAAGACCGCCTCCACTTCGTCCGGGGTTTTGAACACGGGCTTCGATTTTGTCATAACCCGGATTAGAACTCAGATGCTCCTGTGCGTCCAATAATTCGCCACGTGTGGGGTTCAATGAGGTCACCGCAACGGATGAAGCTGATGAGCGCATGGGGTTTTTTATCACTTGATCGGAGTTTAATTGAGCAGGTACTGCGGATACCGACACCCCTTTTTTGATTCCGGCGCAGGCCGGGATAGCAGTATTTCAACATCAAAATGGCTGTTCGGCGCCTGTCTCCTGTTGTGCATTGCCCGGAAACAGCGCTGGCGGCAAGGTTGTTGGCTGGATGAAGGCGACCGCAATCGACGCCTGCGGGAGGCCTCTTTTTCCAGCATGACATTGATCCTGTGGTGATTCAGCCGGAAAAGCTGCGCCGCCTCTGGCCGCGCCCCCTGCTCATCCCGAAAGGCTTGATCTGCCAGCACTGTTTGCGGCCGGTTTCACCGGCGCCGCGCTGAATCAGGATATCGGGCTGCGCTATCAACGCGTTTCGGTCGTCGAATCTGAGTATATTGGAGGGGCATTTCCCGTATCGCGAACCAATGATTCTTGTAAATCCCGTCTTTTCCACCCAGAATTCCACTGTTAAGCTTCTATCCTGCGCGCTCAAGTTAGATTTCTGCAGACTTGCCGATGTGGATTCCTCTGCGCGTAGCGAGCAACCTGCGGTACAACATCTGCTCGCCGATCCTATTTCACCTGCTGGATCAGTCCAGGTGCATATGGATAGGTATGCGTCTCACCCCGCAGCGGGAGAGAGTGGGGCGCATGGCTGCGGTACAGATATACTCAGCGCCCGTGATTGGCCGCACTTGTTTTGGCAGCGATGTCTCGCAGTGTTGTCCAGAGTTTCCAAGGAAGTTCTGCTGGTCTATACATGGTACAAAGTCCGCTGAGAACACTGGAATCCAATAAATAATAGGACACTAAGTTGTTTGACGAACCGGTGGTACAACTGGGCCAGTCTGAAACGGTCCGCACTTCAGCGTGGAAGCGCGCCGGATTGATCGCCTGTGTGTCTATTCTCGGTATTCTGCTGCTTTTCCACGACACTGTCCTGTCGATGGAGGTGATCTGGCGTTCCGAACCATATACTTATGGTTTTCTGGTTGCGCCGATCTCCATCTGGCTCATCTGGAACAAGCGGCATCAGCTTGCGCTGTTGACGCCGCGGCCTGAGTTTCGCGCACTGACTTTGATGCTTCCGGCCGGCGCCCTGTGGCTGCTGGCGCATCTCGTCTATTTTCAGTATCTGCAGCAGATCGCGCTGATCTGCCTGTTGATCGCCACGCTATGGTGCATAGTGGGTACGCAAGTGACGAAAGCGCTTGCATTCCCGCTTGGATTTCTGCTGTTCGCGGCGCCTCCGCTCTTCCTCATCGAACCGCTCTATCTGCCGATGGTGGAGTTCACCGCGGATTTCGTGGTGAGGCTGCTGCGTTTGACGGGTATTGCGGT
>JAGRGQ010000060.1 GCA_020445405.1 Gammaproteobacteria bacterium
CTTTGAGGGCTGGCCCTGTGTGCCCCCTTTTAGGGGGCTTTGGGCAAGTCCGCGTTCTTGGAACGCGGATATTTAGTTTCGGCGATTTTATTCGTGGTTTTCTCCAGCGCTGCAACAGCGGGAAAACCGAGGGTCTATTCCTCCCTGTTGGGCGGCGCCATCGGCGGTTACGATCCTGTGGCCTATTTTTTTCAGGGTAAGCCGGTGCCGGGGAGCAGCGACTATGCGTTGGAATACCAGGGGGCAACCTGGAAATTCTCCTCGCCTGAAAACAAACTGGCATTCGAGAGGGAGCCGGAAAAATACGCGCCACAGTATGGTGGTTATTGTGCCTATGCGGTCGCCCACGGCTCCACCGCGTCAATCGACCCGGAGGCCTGGACTGTAGTCGGCGGCAAGCTCTACCTCAATAACAGCAAAGCGATCCAAAACAGATGGAGCCAAGATATTCCCGGCAACATCGACAAGGCCAACGCCAACTGGCCGGGTGTGCTCGGACCGGAGTGAGAAGCCGTCCTGCCGGAACCTGTCTGATAATCGCGCCGCTTGCCGGTATATCCGCTACGGTGTTGTGCTGCGCGCTCTGCCGGCACGCATATCGGACAGCAACGCGGTTCACCGGGGGATCCTGAGATGGGTGTTACTCGCTGTCCGGCGGTTTGCGGTAAAACTCGGGCCAGCTGCGTCGGATCACTTCGCCGTCGCCGCGCAGCGCTACGCAGGTGTCCAGGTAGTGGGGCTTCTGTTTGACCGATTTTTTCAGCGCGATCTCCTCCCAGGTGGGATTCATGGTCTGGAAAGCGGTGGTGGCGATATAGGACATCATCTCGATCAGGTGGGTGCAGCCACTGGTCACGCCAACCCGTTCACGCACCTGGCGCATAAAGCCTCCGCTGATCTGCAAGCCGATCAGATTCTGCATTGGCGCCGGTCCGGCCGTGCAGGCGCCGAATGGATGCGAATCAGACGCGGCATCGATGGCCTGAATGACAAGCTGCAGGTCCAGAGTCACCCGCAGACGCATGTCGTGAATGTGCTCGTCCGCTTCCCTGTCGCGGCCGCCCAGGCGATTCTCGAAGCGGAACGGTTTGGTGTCGACCAGCCTGGCCTCGATATCCCAAAGTCCATCGTCGCGGACAAACCCCTCGCAGGTAATCCTGCGGGTGTGCAGGTGTTTCCGTTTGGCAGCGGGTTTCAGTGGCATGCTAAAGCTCCTGGTTAAAAACGGAAAAAAGGGGTCAGAGTAGAATTAAGTCAATGTTTACCTTGTGTTTTTTGTCAAAAGCCTGTTAATTCTACTCTGACCCCTGTTAATTCCAACTCTGACCCCCTTTTGATCAGATGCGCTCGATGATGGTGGCGATTCCCTGGCCCACGCCGACGCACATGGTGCAGAGCGCGTAGCGCCCACCGCTTCTGCGCAGCTGGTACATGGCGGTGGCGACCAGTCTGGCGCCGCTCATTCCCAGCGGATGCCCCAGCGCAATGGCGCCGCCGTTGGGGTTGACCTGAGGTGCATCGTCGGCCAGACCGAGCTCGCGCAGCACCGCCAGCGCCTGGGCGGCGAACGCCTCGTTCAGTTCGATTACATCCATCTGTTCCAGCTTCAGCCCGGTCATGCGCAGCAGCTTGCGGGTCGCCGGCGCCGGGCCCATACCCATGATGCGCGGCTCCACGCCGACCGCGGCGGTGGCGATCACGCGGGCCAGCGGTGTCAATCCGTTGGCCTGTCCCGCCGCTTCCGAACCGATCAGCAGTGCGCAGGCGCCGTCGTTGACGCCCGATGCGTTGCCGGCGGTGACCGAGCCGGGTGTGCGGAACGGTGCGCGCAGCGCGGCGAGCGATTCCAGCGTGGTGGCGGCGCGCGGGTGTTCGTCGGCGTCGACGGTGAGCGGATCTCCGTTGCGTTGCGGGATATCGAGCGGAAAGATCTCCTCGTCGAAATGGCCGGCCTGGCTCGCCGCGGCGCACTTCTGCTGGCTGCGCAGTGCGAACAGGTCCTGATCCTCGCGCGAGATGTTGCACTGCTCGGCCAGGTTCTCGGCGGTTTCCGGCATGGAATCGATTCCGTAACGCGCCTGCATCAGTTTGTTGACGAAGCGCCAGCCGATGGTGGTGTCGTAAATCTGCGCATTGCGGGAGAAGGCGCTCTCCGCCTTGGGCATCACGAACGGCGCCCGCGACATGGATTCAACGCCGCCGGCGATCAGCAGTGAAGCTTCCCCCGCTTTAATGCTGCGCGCGGCCAGTCCCACCGCGTCCATGCCCGAACCGCACAGCCGATTGACCGTGGTGCCTGCCACTCCGACCGGCAGGCCAGAGAGCAGTGCGGCCATGCGCGCCACGTTGCGATTGTCTTCGCCGGCCTGATTGGCGCAGCCGTAAATGACGTCGTCCAGCTGCTCCCAGGCGACGCCGGGATTGCGCGTCATCAGCACTTGCAGCGGCATCGCACCCAGATCGTCGGTGCGCAGCGAGGACAGTGAGCCGCCGAAGCGGCCGATGGGTGTGCGTACCGCGTCGTAAATGTAGGCTTCGTTCATGTTCGTTCTCTGAAACTTGTCAAGGTTGCCCGGATGAAGTCGCCGCAACTCCGCATGAAACGGTTCTTTGCCGCCAATAAACTGAACCGTGCGCGCAGATCTGCGGGTGCATGCGATCCAGGCGAATGGAGACTATCCCGTGTGAAAAAACGTGCCGGCAGCCACCCTGCGCCGCAGCAGTTGCGACGGACGGTAGCGGTCGATACCGTAGGCCAGCTGCAGGTTGCTCAATACCTGCAGGACCAGCGCCGGACCTATCCGGTCGGCCCAGGCCAGCGGGCCCAGCGGGTAGTTGACGCCGCTGCGCATGGCGGTATCCACCGCGGCGGCGTCGCACACCCGCTGCAGCACCGCGTCCGCCGCTTCGTTGGCCAGCATGCAGACGGTTCTCATCACGATCAGACCGGGTGTATCGTCGACCAGAGAGACCGTTTTCCCGGCCGCCTGAAAAAGGCCGATCGCATCGTTCACGGCGTTTGCGGAGGCCTGGTCGGCAGCTGCCAGGGCAACCCGGCCCGTGTCCGCATAATCCAGCGCGAGGTCGAACAGCACGGTATTGGATTCCCCGCAGTCGGCCGCCCGCTGCGTGGCGCTGCGCCCGTCGCTCAACGCGACCACCGCCTCTCCGGCACGTACCGCGTTCGCGCCGCCCCGGGTGCGGGCAACCGGGATGCCCGCCTGCCGCCACAATGCCACCAGGGGTTCGGCCACGCCGAGCGAGCCTGAGATCCTGACCGCCGGGGGTGGTTTTTGCGCCGCGGCACTGCCGGGTGGCGGGCGCTCCACCGCTGCAGCGTAGTCATAGAAGCCGCGTCCGCTCTTGCGGCCAAGCAGACCGCCGTCCACCAGTTCCTTCTGGATCAGCGAAGGGAGAAAGCGCCGGTCCTGGTAGAATGCATCGTATACCGAGCAGGTCACCGCATAGTTCACATCCTGCCCGATCAGATCCATCAGTTCGAACGGTCCCATGCGAAAGCCGCCCGACTCGCGCAGCAGCGCGTCGATGGTGGCGCCGTCGGCAACGCCCTCTTCCAGCAGCCGCAGCGCCTCGGCGTAGAACGGCCGGGCCACGCGGTTGACGATGAAGCCGGGCGTGGACCTGGCATGCACCGGACTTTTGTTCCAGGCGGCCGCGGTATCGAACACGGTTTGCGCAACAGTGCCTGCGGTGGTGATGCCGGAAACCACCTCGACCAGCTTCATCACCGGCGCGGGATTGAAAAAGTGCATGCCCACCAGAAGCTCCGGCCGCGCCAGCGCCGATGCGATGGCGCTGATCGAAAGCGACGAGGTGTTGCTGGCGAGAATGACATCCCGGGCGCAGATCTTTTCCAGCCGGGCAAACAGCTGCTGCTTTGCGCGCAAATCTTCGACAATCGCCTCCACCACCAGCCGGGCGTCGGACAGCGCTTCGAGCGTGGCGGCCGGCTTGATCCTGAGGAGCAGTTCGTCGCGTGCCTGCGGCGTTATTTTGCCGCGCTCGACCAGTCGCTCCAACCCCGCGCCGATGCCCTCGATAGCGCGGCTGACAGCTTCGGGACTGGTATCGAACAGCAGCGTCAAATGCCCCGCGGCCGCGGCGACCTGGGCGATGCCCGCGCCCATGCTGCCGGCGCCGACGACTGCGATCGTTGCGCGCTTATCCAGTGCGGCCAAGTGCTCTCACTCCCCTGTAAATTCGGGTTTGCGCTTTTCCAGAAAGGCCGCGACGCCCTCCCGATAGTCGGCGCTGCGGCCGGCGAGGGACTGCAGCTCCTGTTCCAGATCCAGCTGCAGCTCCAGGCTGTTGCCGCCGGCGGCATTGATCGCCCGTTTGGTCAGACCCAGTCCGGCGGTCGGTTGAGCGGCCAGATGGGTGGCGACGGTCATCGCTTCCTCCATCAGTTTTTCATCATCCACCGCCTGCCATATCATACCCCACTGCTGTGCCTGTTCCGCCGAGATCCGGTTGCTCAGCATGGCCAGACCCATGGCCCGGGCCCTTCCCACCAGCCGCGGCAGGTTCCATGTGCCCCCGGAGTCCGGTATCAGACCGATTTTGGAGAAGCCCTGGATGAACCCGGCGTTGCGGCTCGCCAGCACAATGTCGCAGGCCAGCGCGATATTGGCGCCGGCGCCCGCGGCGATGCCGTTCACGGCGCAAACGACCGGCTTTTCCAGACCGACAATCGCACGCACCAGCGGGTTGTAGTTCTTCCCGATGGACTCGCCGAGGTCCGGCATCTCCCCGCCGGGCGCCACTGCCCGGTCATTGAGATCCTGGCCGGCACAGAATCCCCGTCCGGCACCGGTCAGCAGCAGGCAGCGGATGGCTTTGTCGGACGCCACCCGCTGCATGGCATCCCGCAATTCGGCGTGCATTTGCGTGGTGAAGCTGTTGAGGCTGTCCGGCCGGTTGAGTGTGACAATCGCGACACCGGTGCGGATTTCAAAGGAGATGTTTTGGTAGTTCATAGGCGCGCCCGACTGCTGTGGAATCGTGGTTCGTGTCTCCCGGAAAAGCGATTGATCCGGTCCGGCACACTGCTGCAGCGAACGGGAGGCATGGCGATTACAGGTTCCCGTTGCGATGGCCGGAGTATCGCAAAGATAAAATGTCAATACTACAAAAAATACAAAATTATATATATATTGTATCAATAACAGGAGGAACCTATGCGGCGACTGAAAAGCTATTCCTGCGGCGAGTGGGTTACGGGCAGGGGTGCAGACGTGGTGCTGGCCAGCGCCATCGACGGCAGCGCGGTTGCCGGGATATCCAGCGAGGGGCTTGATTTCAAGGCGATGGCCGATTATGCGCGCACTGTGGGGGGACCTGCGCTGCGGGCGTTGACCTTCCATCAGCGTGCACTCAGACTCAAGGCGCTGGCGGTGAAGCTGATGCAGCAGAAGGAGGAGTTTTACCAGCTCTCACGTGAAACCGGCGCCACCCGAAACGACTCGTGGATCGATATCGAAGGGGGCATAGGCACGCTCTTTACCTACTCCGGAAAATGCCGCCGCGAGATGCCCAACGGACATCTCTATATCGACGGCGAGCCGGAAGCGCTCTCCCGCAACGGCACGTTCATGGGGCAGCATATCTATACGTCGCTGCAGGGTGTGGCGGTGCATATCAACGCGTTCAACTTTCCCTGCTGGGGGATGCTGGAGAAACTGGCACCGACTTTCATTGCCGGCGTTCCGAGCATCGTCAAGCCGGCGAGTCAGACCGCATACCTGACCGAGCTGATGGTTCGCCGCATCATCGAATCCGGTATTCTGCCCGAGGGCTCGCTGCAGTTGATCTGCGGTGGCGTCGGCGATCTGCTCGACCGGATGACCTGCCAGGACGCGGTTACCTTTACCGGTTCCGCCGCCACCGGCCTCAGGCTGCGGCAGCATCCCGTGCTGCTGCGCAACTCGGTGCGCTTCACGCTGGAGGCTGACTCCCTGAACGCTTCCATTCTCGGTCCGGACGCGCTGCCGGGCACGCCCGAGTTCGATCTCTATGTGGAAGAGGTGGCACGGGAGATGACCGTCAAATGCGGTCAGAAGTGCACCGCGATCCGGCGCGCCATCGTACCGCGTTCTGTGGCGGGCGCCGTGATCGACGCGCTGAAGCAGCGGCTGGGCAGGGTCGTCATCGGCGATCCCGGCACGGAGGGAGTGACGATGGGGGCGCTCGCCAGCAGGGATCAGTGCGATGAGGTGCGCCGCCGCATCGCCGAGATCGCGCGCAGCAGCGAGATCGTATACGACGGCGCGAACGACGCCGGATGGCTGCAGCAGACAACCGCCGACGGGGCCTTTCTCGCGCCGGTGCTGCTCTACTGCGATCGTCCCCTGGAGAGTGCCGAAGTGCACGATGTGGAAGCCTTCGGTCCGGTCAGCACCGTCGTGCCCTACGACGACGGTGCCCAGGCGATTGCGCTGGCCAACCGGGGGCAGGGCAGTCTGGTCAGCTCCATATTCACCCGGGACGATGCTTTCGCCCGGGAGATGGTGGCCGGAATCGGCGCCTGGCACGGACGCATACTGATCGGCAACCGGGACTGCGCCGCAGAGTCCACCGGCCACGGATCGCCGCTGCCGGGACTGATTCATGGCGGACCGGGCCGCGCCGGCGGCGGCCAGGAGATGGGCGGCGTGCGCGGCGTACTGCACTATATGCAGTGCACCGCGCTGCAGGGCTCACCCGGCACGCTGTCCACTATTACCGGCAAGTGGATGCGCGGCGCGAAACGGCTGGAGAGCGATGTTCACCCGTTCCGCAAAACCATCGACGAACTGGAGATCGGCGAAAGCATCGTCACCGGCTGGAGAAAGGTTACGCTGGAGGACATCGAACACTTTGCCGAATTCAGCGGCGACCGCTTCTATGCGCACATGGACGAGGCGGCGGCCAGCGCGAATCCTTTTTTCCAGGGCCGCGTCGCGCACGGCTATTTCATTGTCTCCGCGGCGGCGGGGCTGTTCGTCGATCCCGCACCCGGTCCGGTGCTGGCCAACTACGGTCTGGAGCATCTGCGTTTTCTCACCCCGTTGAACCCGGGCGACGAGATCCGGGTCCAATTCACCTGCAAGCAGAAGATTCCGCGCGAGACCGAAGATTACGGCGAGGTGAGATGGGATACCCAGGTGATGAATCAGCGGGGCGAGCTGGTGGCGACATATGACGTGTTGACGCTGGTGGCGAAAGGGTGAATGGCAGTCTGGCATGTTATGGTTTTGCGCCGCTGCGCGGCGGCTCACCCGATAACCCAGTGCCAAAGAGATGGAAAATAGAGCAACCACCGGAGAAAACCGATGAAAACAAGCGCTGACGAGCAGGAGCTGGAGAGACGGTTTCAGCAGCGTATCGAGGATGAACAGAAGATCGAGCCCAAGGACTGGATGCCGGCGGCGTATCGGAAAAACCTGATAAGACAGATCTCCCAGCATGCCCATTCGGAGGTGATCGGAATGCAGCCGGAGGGCAACTTCCTCACCAGAGCGCCGTCGCTGCGCAGAAAAGCGGTGCTGCTCTCCAAGATCCAGGACGAGGCCGGCCACGGTCTCTATCTCTACAGTGCCGCCGAGACGCTCGGCACGCCGCGTTCCGAACTGATTGCGGCGCTGCAGGCCGGCGAAGCGAAATACGCCTCGATTTTCAACTATCCGACCCAGACCTGGGGGGATGTCGGCGCCATCGGCTGGCTGGTGGACGGCGCCGCCATCGTCAACCAGATCTCGCTGCAACGCACCTCCTACGGCCCCTACGCCAGAGGCATGGTCCGCATCTGCAAGGAGGAGAGTTTTCACCAGCGCCAGGGCTACGAGATCATGATCGCGCTGGCGCACGGCAGCGCCGAACAGAGAGAGATGGCGCAGGATTCGCTGAACCGCTTCTACTGGCCGGCGCTGATGATGTTCGGTCCTCACGACCGGGAGTCCGCGCATTCAGCCAGATCCATGCAGTGGAAAATCAAGCGTGAAACCAATGACGATCTGCGCCAGAAGTTTATCGACCAGACGGTGCCGCAGATCGCGTTTCTCGGCCTGGAGCATCCGGACAGCGGGATTCGATGGAACGAGGAACGGCAGCACTACGACCACGGGGAAATCGATTGGAATGAGTTTTATGCCGTGATCAACGGCAACGGCCACTGCAACCGGCAGCGCATGGAGCACCATATACGCGCCCATGAGGAGGGTGCGTGGGTACGGGATGCGATCGCCGCGCACCGGGAGAAGCGGGGCGGACGCAAACAGCAGGTTGCTTAGGAGAAGAGAACGATGTCGCAGGAGAAACTGGAACTGTTCGAGGTCTTTATCCGCTCCAGACGCGGACTCGACCACAAGCATGTGGGCAGTCTGCACGCGCAGGATCACGAACAGGCGCTGGAGTACGCGCGCGACTGTTACACCCGCCGCAGCGAGGGCGTCAGCATCTGGGTGGTCAGGTCGCGCGATATCTGCGCGTCCCAGGAGGAGGACAGCGAGAGCTTCTTCGATCCCTCGGACGACAAGCCGTACCGTCTGGCCACCTACTACAAACTGCCGGATCCGGTGGACAACATGTGAATGGCTGCGGAGCGGGAAGCATGAACGACGACGATTCGAAGCAGGCGACGCTGGCGTACGCGCTGCGGCTTGGGGACGACTCCCTGGTGCTGGGTCAGCGCATCTCGGAGTGGGTCAGCAATGCCCCCTTTCTGGAAGAGGATATCGCCTGCGGCAACGTGGCGCTGGACTATATCGGGCGCGCCCGCCTCTATTACGGCTATGCCGCGGAGTTGGCGGCGGATGGACGCGACGAAGACGATTTTGCCTATCTGCGCAGCGCACGCGAGTTCCGCAACTATCTGATTTACGAACTGCCGCGCGGGGATTTCGCGTTTACCCAGGTGCGCCAGCTGCTGGTGGATCTGTTCAACACCGGTTATCTGGCCGCGCTTGCCGGATCGCGGGATGCAACGCTGGCGGCGATCGCCGCAAAGGCGATCAAGGAGACGCGCTATCATCTGCGCCGCAGCAGGGAGTGGGTGCTGCGCCTTGGTGACGGCACCGGAGAGAGCCACCGGCGTACGCAGAAAGCGCTGGACGATCTCTGGGGCTACACCCACGAACTGTTCGAACCGGACGCGCTGGAACTGCGCCTGGCCGCAGCGGGCACGGGCGTGGATACGGCGGCGCTGAAGCCGGAGTGGAAGCGGGCGCTGGCGGCGGTATTGAACGAGGCGACGCTGAGCCTGCCGGCAGACGACTGGGCGGTGCGCGGCGGCCGCACCGGGTACCATACCGAAAACCTGGGGCATCTGCTGACGCAGCTGCAGTCCATTCACCGCGCCTACCCCGGCTGCCGGTGGTAGCGGCGGGACAACGGCGATGAACCGGGCGTATATCGACCGCTGCCGACGGCGCGAACAGTCCGCCTTGCCGGCGCTCTGGGATCTGCTCGACCGGGTGCGGGATCCGGAGATCCCGGTACTCAGCATCTGGGACCTCGGCGTGCTGCACGACGTCGCTGAGGAGCAGGGGAGAGTCGTGGTCACCATCACCCCCACCTATTCGGGTTGTCCGGCGATGGAGACGATACGCAGCGATATCGAACAGGTGCTGGGCGAGGCGGGCGTCGGTCCGCTCGAGATCCGCACCCGGCTGGCACCGGCCTGGAGTTCCGCCTGGATCTCGCCCGAGGGGTGCGCCAGACTGCGCGAGTACGGTATCGCGCCGCCGGAACAGTGTGCCGCGGATGCGGACGGATTGACGCCCGACGCGGGCGTCCTCTGCCCCCGCTGCGGTTCGGCGGACAGCCGCCGCGTCAGCGAGTTCGGATCAACCGCGTGCAAAGCGCTGTTCCGGTGCAATGCCTGCGGCGAACCCTTCGACTACTTCAAGACAATATAGGCTGAGTCCATGTCCGACAGCGGCTTCCACCCATTGACCATTGCCGACGTTCGACCCGAAACCGACACCGCGATTTGCGTCACCTTCCAGGTGCCGGACGATCTGCGGGAAAAATTCAGGTTTATTCAGGGACAGTTTCTGACGCTCGAGGCCAGCGTCGACGGCGAGGATCTGCGCCGCTCCTACTCGATCTGCTCCGGCATCAATGACGGTCATATGCGCATCGGCATCAAGCGGGTGAAGGGGGGGCGGTTCTCCAACTACGCCAACGACAATTTCAAGGCCGGAGACCGGATCGCGGTGATGCCGCCGCAGGGCGGATTCTACACCGAGCTGAACCCGGACAACGAAAAGCGCTACATGTGCCTGGCGGCCGGCAGCGGCATCACACCGATACTCTCGATCATCAAATCCATCCTGTCGGTGGAAACCAGGAGCCAAGTCACGCTGATTTACGGTAACCGCCGCTCCAGCTCGGTCATGTTCAGGGACGAGCTGAGCTTCGTAAAGAACCGCTATATCGACCGCTTCCAGTGGATCAACATCATGAACGAGGAGGATCAGGGAGCGGAGCTGCTCAATGGCGTCATCGACAACCGCAAGGGGTTCCAGTTGGCGAGACACAAACTGATCGACATCCGCGCGACCGACGACGCCTTCATCTGCGGACCGGAGGCGATGATGTCCGAAGTCTCCCGCGGCTTCAGAATCGAGGGGCTCAAGGATTCGCAGATCCACTATGAACTGTTCGCCAGTTCGTCCGATGACTCCCGCACCATGCTGGAGAAGGCGCAGCAGCGCATCGCCGAATACGGTGAGCAGAAGCGCAGCAGGGTAACCGTGGTCAGGGATGGACGGGCCGTCGATTTCGATCTGGCTACGGTGGGCGAGAATATCCTGGACGCGGGCCTGCACAATGGCCTTGAGCTGCCTTACGCCTGCAAGGCGGGTGTCTGCTCCACCTGCAAGGCCAGGCTGGTGAAGGGCAGCGTGGATATGGATATCACGCACGGGCTGGAACCCCGGGAGGTGGAGAACGGCTACATTCTCACCTGCCAGGCGCATCCGCTGTCGGACGAGGTGGTGGTCGATTTCGATCAGCGATGAGTGCATCCCGAGACGGCATTCCGCCCGGCCTCCCAGGCCTGCATCGCCTGTTTCCGCTGCGCGCTCCAGCGGTAGTCGCCCATGTCGCCGCTCTCGCGGATCACGCGGTGGCAGGGGATAAGGTAACCGATTTTATTGGCAGCGAGCGCGCTGCCCACCGCGCGCCGGGCCTGCGGTGCGTCGACCGTCGCTGCGAGCTGGCTGTAGGAGAGCAGTTGCGATGAACCGGTATCCAGCAGCGCCTCCCACACCTTGACCTGGAAATTGGTGCCGCGCAGCAGCAGGTGGAGCCTGCCGGGCTCCGGCTGCGCGGGAAAGATGCGCCGCGCCAGGCGCAGCGCTTCCGCGTCGTCGCCTGACAGGCGGGCGCGCGGCCATTGCAACGCGAGCTCCCGCTGCCTGACAGCCTCGTCGCCATCGCAAAAAGCCAGATAGCAGATGCCGCGCCGGGTCCAGCCGATCAGGGCGTTGCCGAACGGGGTGGGGGCCACGCCGTGGCCGACGCTGACACCCTCTCCGAGCGTCTTTATTTCACCCGGCGTCATCGCTTCGCAGGTGATCATGAGGTCATGCAGCCTGCCGGGCCCAGAAAGTCCGCTGTCCAGTGCCGCGCTCAGGATATCCGCGGACTGCCTGAGCGCCTGCCTGGCGCGCTCCTTGGTAAGGTATTGCAGGAAACGTTTGGGCGAGATGCCGGCCCACTGGACGAAGATCCGCTGCAGGCGCTGTTCGCTCAGCCGGACTTCGCCGGCGATCTCGGCAAGCCCGGGCTGGCTGCGCGCGTTGCTGCGGATGTACTCGATTGCGCGTGCGACGACCGCATAGTGCCGGCTCTGGGTTTCAAGCGATGACTCGGTCATTGGCTTCCGCCTCATTGACAGGCGCTGTGTTTGCAGCAGGGTGTTGACGGATAGTTTCAATCACGCGGATGAAACGCGCCACCCGATTCTTGTCGCGGCGACCGCGCATGCAGGGCCGCGGCGGCTGAGATGCAGCGCCAATCAGGTCACACAGGAGAACGCCTCTCTACCCGACCAGATAGGCGGCCACGGCGCCCGAAAGCGCCAGCGCGCCGGTAATCGGAATCATCGTCCGGCGCATCGACGGTGCGCCGAGCCAGATCGCCATGCCGCACTTGACCATGGTATTGGAGATCACCGCGATGACGATCGTCCGGGCGGCCGCTCCGGCGCTGTCCGGGTCCTGCCGGGCGAGGTTGGCCATGGAGAGTGCGATGGCGTCGACATCGGTCAGACCGGCCAGCGCCCCCGCCAGATACAGGCCGGTATCGCCGAAATAACGCTGCGCCGCGCTCGCGACGAAGATGACCACCGCGAACAGCACGCCGAACTTGACCGCGTCGCCCAGTTCGAACGGATTGTGCCCCGACGCCACTTCCGCCTTCTCCGTGCTGCGACCGTGGCGCCAGAGCAGGAAGCAGATGGCAAGGCTGATCGCGCCCATCAGCACCATCCCCACCGCCAGATCCCCGGCCAGCGGGACGTTGACGACGCCGACTTCCACCACCACGCGAAAAAACATCACGGTCCAGGCCAACAGAATGGCCAGCGCAAAAACCGGCGCCAGATCGGGTTCGCTGCGGCTGCGCTGGGAAAAGCTCAGCGTTACCGCGGTGCTGGAGACCAGGCCGCCCAGCAGTCCGGTGATCCCCAGTCCGTGTTCGCGGCCCACCACCTTGACCAGTACGTAACCGGCGAAATTGAGACCCGCGATCAACACCACCATCAGCCAAGTTTTATAGGGGTTGATGACTTCGAGCCCCGCGGGACCGAAGTTTTCATTCGGCACCAGCGGCAGCACGATCAGCGTGATGATGGCGAATTTGAGCGTCGCCTCCACATCCGAGGGTTCGATCTTTCTGGCCAGATCGTGCAGCCAGCCTTTCACCGCCAGCAGCAGCATCGTCACCACCGCGACTGCGCCGGCTATCGCCACCTCGTTCCAGGCGCACAGCGCCCCGATCAGGAATGTGATCAAGACCGAGACCTCGGTCGTGGCCCCGATACTGCCGTTCTTCGCCGTTGTCCGGTACGCTGCCACCACCAGCGCGATCACCGCGAGAAATACCAGTGCAACGATCCAGGGAAGTCCCGCCTGTTGTCCGGCGTACACCGACGTGGTGCCGAGCAGTGCCACCAGCGCGAAGGTGCGTACCCCGGCAAAGGTCCGCTCCTCGCCGCGGGTGCGCTCGCGCTCCAGTCCGATGAGCATGCCCAGGCCGAGGGCTGCGCCAAACTGCCATGCCGTATTAACGTCCAACATCCACCAGGTCTCCGCAGGCAGGTTCGGCGCGTCTGCGCCTCGCTTTGGCGCTGCGCGCGATGAAGGTTTATGCGCTTTGATTTACAGGCCTGCGCATTATAGCCGCTGGCCGACGGAATGCATCACGGGCTGAACGGCGGCGCAAAGCGGCAGCGGTGACAGTGGTGTGCAGCCGGAGATATTGCGGCTATCGCCTTCGACCGGGCGGGCGCGGGCGGCGCACCGCTCGGATGAGCGGTACTGTGGCACTCTGCGCCGCTATCGATGCACTCCCTTGTGCGGCCTGACGATTGGCACCGCGGCGGGGACCGCGTGGGTCGGCCCGGTTCGCGCCGGGTCAACCCGCGCCGGGACCCATCTGTGACTGCAGGTAGTTGGGCAGACCGATCATCTCGATCAGACGCAGCTGCTGTTCCAGCCAGTAAGCGTGATCCATCTCGGTATCGTCAAGCAGTTTCACGAGTATCTTCCGGGTATCGTAGTCCCGCTCCTGCTCGCACACGGCTATCGCCTCCTTGAGTGCCGCGGAGACCTCGTACTCGACCGCCAGATCGTTCTTCAGCATCTGTTCCACGTTTTTGCCGACGCGCACTTCGTCCTGCTGGGTGAAATCGGGCTGCGCTTCAAGAAACTGCATGCGCTCGATCAGTGCATCGGCGTGCTCGATCTCCTCCTGCATCTCATGGTTCAGGCGCTCGTACAACCGCAGCAATCCCCAGTCCCGATACATGCGCGAGTGCGCCATGTACTGGTCGCGCGCCGCGAGCTCTCCGTTGAGCAGTTGCTGCAGATGATCAATAACCTTCTTGCTGCCTTTCATATCAATCCCCCATCTGCGACTGCAGGTAGTTTTCAAGACCGCTATTTTCGATCAGCCACTGCTGGGTCTCCACCCAGTCGATGTGTTCCTCGGTCTGTTCGAGAATTTCCGTGAGTTCGTCGCGGCTGACAAAATCGCGCGTCTGCTCGCACGCCCCGATCGTTGTCAGCAGGTTGTCCCGTACCGCGGTGAGCAGCTTCAGGTCGCCCTGCAGTATTTTCGGTATATCCCTGCCGATCATCAGCTTTCCGGCAGTCTGCAGATTCGGCACGCCCTCCAGAAACAGCATGCGTTCAATCAACGCATCCGCGGCTTTCATTGCCTCGATCGAGCGTTTGTACTCATATTCGTTGAATTCACCCAGTCCCCAGTTCCTGGAGATGCGGGCGTGCAGAAACAGTTGATTGATGGCGGTCAGTTGGTCCCCGAGGCAGGTATTCAGCAACTGCAGAACTTGGGTGTCACCCTTCACAAAAATTTCTCCCTGCTGATAACAGTGAATTGAATTGAAGCTGACGGATGCCCGGCTTTCCCGGACACAGGTGGTTTATCTTCGCAGGATTTCAGTTTAGACATTTCCACAGTCGCCAGCAAGCAAAGCCGGAGCCTATCCTAAGCCGCGAAAGTTACCGTTTTAGCGTCCCCGATAGGGAATCCGTAAAGTTCCCGCCTTTAGGCGATGGATAAGGATGCAGGGAGGGGAGATGCAGGATGATTTACGCAGATGCAGAAAGCGGAATTCCTTCTCCATGAGGATGGTGTCGTAAAAGCCCCCTCTCCCAAGCCCTCCCTCTGAGGGGGGTGATCGGCCGAACGGCGGATCTATCCGGCTTTCAGCCGTAACCCGAATCCGCCGGCTTTCGCCGGTGGAGTATCATCCGATATACCGGCATATCAGGTGGATCGGGGACGGAGGATGTTCGTCGGGGCGATTGACGTTCGCAGGCGGTCGGGCTGGTCAATCTCTTCACGGCGCGTGTCGATGCCTGAACCGTTTGCGCCCGGGCGGCGTGGCTGCGGTGTGGATCCTGAAGCAGAACCTGAAAGATAATCACGGGGGCCGATGAACGTATCAGGCGTTTCCTGACTGCTGGAACAGCACAACAACGTTGGTGATCAACCCCTCTCTTTTATTCGCTTAGGTTCAGCGCGTGAGTGGACCCATACCACAGCCATCGCTTGGTATGCTTATTCGGCCGGGTAGCGGAGATCTTTAGCTGGTGCGGGATAAAATCTCATTCAGCCCGGCGAACCGCCCGCGGTGCCGCGGCGTGACCGCGCGAAAGGCCCCGTTGCGATCTTCGCCGACGGCGCGTATCTGCGCGTTGGAAGCGTTTTCAACCGCCCTGTAGATGACCGCGCACAGCCGCTGCGCTGCGAAACCGCTCCATGCGGCGGGCAAAAGCGGCGTCGGCAGCCAGGGATCGTGCAGCAGTATTCTGCGGTACTGGTGAATCAGCATTACCCGGATGATCAGGCAGTGCTCGGGGTTCATGTCGCTGGATCCGCCCTCCTGCTGCAGTGCGAGCGCCAGCGGCCGGTAGCGTTGTATAAACGCGGCATAGGCTTTTTCCAGTCGCTCGATATCGAAGCAGTGGCGGACCATCTCGCGGCTGCCCAGGCCATGCGCCCGGTCGTGATTTCTGGCCCGCATCACACTCACCTTGTCGGTGATGCCCAGCTCTTCCATCAGTTGCGTGAGCGGCTCGGCCGGTGCGTTCGGGTGTCCGTAGACGTTGGGTGCGATAATGCCGTAGCCGAGCCAATCCATGCGCCTGCGCACTTCCGCCCGCTGAGCCGCGCTGATGCCCCGGAAACCGGTGAAAACCAGCCGCCATTCACCGTCCCATTCGGGCTCCTTGAAGTAGTAGATGCGACGGTCGAAGCGGTCGACCCTGAGGCGCGCCGAGGGGGTCAGCCGATAGTAGCTTCGCCGTCCCGACTTGATGCTCTCGAGCGAGCCGTCCTGGGACAGACGGTACACCGCGGTGCGTGCCAGCCGCTCGCTGATGCCGAGCGGTTGCAGCAACCGGGTCAGACTGCCCAGCCAGATCTCCCCACCATGCGCCTCGACGATATCGCCGAATACCGTGGCAATCAGAGAGGGGGTCTTGCTCGGCGGCTCGCTTCGAAGCGCTTTGACAACAGCGCTGCAGCGCGTTTTGAATAAGTGGTTGGGCACCGGCGGCTGGGGTAGCGGATAAAATCCGGATTCTATCAAATGGCTTCCGGCCCGTCATTCCGGTCCCGGTACCGCCGGCGGTCCGGGCGGCGCGCTTTCCACTGATCCGCAGATTTATGAATTACGTAAATAAATCCTTCTCGAATACAGGCCATGTTGCCGACTGGGATAATATTTGCTGTACTCTTTCGACAGGCATCGACGGCTGGTTTTTACGAACTACGTAACAATTTACAGACCCTTGCAAGGCATCTGTAAATCCCCGGTTTTAACCGGAACAGAGCCCTCTCTCTCCCCGAGGAGAGTGTCGTAAAAGCACACTCTCCCCGCGGGGGAGAGGGCCGGGGTGAGGGTATCAAGGGATAAACCTTCGACTTTAATCACCCTCATCCCGGCCTTCTCCCTCGAAGGGAGAAGGGACAGAACCTTTGCGACACCCTCCGCGGGGAAGAGGGAATAGCCGGCTTTCAGCCGACTCGGATGTTGTCTGGCGGTAACCCGAAGCCATCGGCTTCAGCCGGTGGAGTGTTTGCCAGGATCGGGCGTGCCGGAAACTCCGGGGCACGACAACGCGCCGCCAGCGGCTTCGGCTATGAGGATCAGGAGATGTTTCTCACCTATCAAAACCCGGTCTATACCTATCTGAAATCGCCCGACCAGGCTGCGACCGAAGCGGTCCACCATCCGCTTGTCGTCGTCGGTGCCGGTCCGGTCGGTATGGCCGCGGCGATCGATGCGGCGATGCGCGGGATCGAGGTACTGGTGCTGGATGAGGACAACACGGTCAGCGTCGGGTCGCGCGCGGTCTGCTACTCGAAACGCGCGCTGGAGATCCTGGATCGGCTGGGGTGTGCCCGGCCGATGATCGAGAAAGGGGTCACCTGGAAGCTGGGCAAAATCTTCTTCCGCGACGAGTTGGTGAATCAATTCGATCTGCAGCCCGGCGAGGGGCACAAGCTGCCGGCCTTCATCAACCTGCAGCAGTACCATCTGGAAGAGACCCTGGTGCGGCGCATGAACGCGCTGGATAATCTTGAGGTGCGCTGGAAGAACCGGGTGGTGGCGGTCGAGAATGGCGCGGATAAAGTGCGATTGACGGTAGAGACGCCGGATGGACCCTATGTCCTCAGTTGCGACTGGCTGATTGCCGCGGACGGCGCCAACAGCCCGATCCGGGAACATCTCGGACTGGAGTCCAAAGGGCAGTGGTTCCATGACCGTTTCCTGATCGCGGATGTGGTGATGAAGGCGGGGTTTCCGCCGGAGCGCTGGTTCTCTTTCGATCCCTCCTACCATCGCGGCTACTCCAGTCTGCTCCATCGCCAGCCGGACGATGTCTGGCGGCTCGACTTTCAGCTCGGCTGGGATGCGGACCCGGAGGTGGAGAAACGGCCGGAGAACGTCCTGCCAAGGGTCAGGGCGATGCTGGGCGAGGATACCGAGTTCGAACTCGAATGGTGCAGTGTCTATACGTTTCGCTGCAGGCGTATGGAGCGGTTCCGCCACGGACGGACGCTGTTCGTGGGCGATGCCGCGCATCAGGTCTCCCCGTTCGGCGCACGCGGCGCCAACTCCGGGATTCAGGACACCGACAATCTGCTGTGGAAGCTGAAACTGGTGATGGACGGCGCGGCGCCTGAGCGGCTGCTCGACACCTATTCCGACGAGCGGGTCTGCGCCGCGGATGAAAACATCATGAACTCCACCCGTTCCACCGATTTCATCACGCCCAAGTCGCCGGTCTCCCGTACCTTCCGGGATGCGGTGCTGGAGCTCTCGCGCAGCCTGCCGTTTGCCCGCGCGCTGGTCAATTCGGGACGCCTTTCCGATACCGCATTTCTGGTCGACTCGGAACTGAACAGCGGGGATGACGAAGAGATACCGGGAGACATGGTGCCGGGTGCGGTGATGGCCGATGCGCCGGTAGCGGGATCAGCCGGGGAGAGTTGGCTGCTCGAGACCGCCGGCAGCGGATTTGTGCTCTATCTTTACAGCGCAGACGCTTCCGGCCTGGATGATACGCTGCTGCAGCAGTTGCGGCTGTTGTCCCGCGGCAGGATTTCGCTGGAAAGCATCGTGGTGGCGGAACGGGGAACGGCCCCGGGACTGCGCACGCTGCACGACGCGCAGGGTCTGTTTGCCGAACGCTACGGCGCACGGCCGGGCACCTGTTATCTGATCCGTCCGGATCAGCACGTCTGCGCCCGCTGGCGCAGGTTCGAACTTTCCGCTGTTTCCGCGGCGCTGGCGCGCGCCACCTGCACTGTCCGGGGAGGGACGTTCGATGCTGAAAACAGAGAATAATTTTCACCAGCCCGGAAAGCGGTTTTTTCGCGCTTACCGCCCCGGAGACGATTTCTACGCGGCGCTGATCGAGACCCATCGCGACCTGAGCGAGGCGCAGAGTGCGCAAGTGAATGCACGGCTGATCCTGCTGCTCAGCAATCACATCGGAGACCTGAATGTGCTGCGCGAGGCGATGGCGATCGCACGCGACGGGATAATCCCCGCCGGTGACGCCGATTGAGAGCTGCTGCGGTATCCAGGCGCAATCGATCCGCGCGCGCCCGGCCGGTTTGCGGGCGCATGCCGCGGCACGTGTCCAGCGCATCGGAATCGGGCCGTGGGAGTAGTCGGGACAATCGGGAGAGAAGCTGATGAAAATCGAAAAAATTCACCATGTCGCCTACCGCTGCAGAGATGCCCGGGAGACGGTGGAGTGGTACAACAAAAATCTGAAAATGGATTTTATCCTGGCGATCGCGGAGGACCGGGTGCCGTCCACGCACGAGCCGGATCCGTACATGCACGTGTTTCTGGATGCCGGCGGCGGCAACGTGCTGGCGTTCTTCGAGTTGCCCACCAGGCCGGCGATGGGACGCGACCCCAACACACCCGAGTGGGTTCAGCATATCGCCTTCAAGGTCAAGGACCGTGAGACGCTGCTTCGGTTCCGGGCCCATCTGGAAGCCAATGGGGTCGAGGTGCTGGGCGTGACCAACCACTCGATATTTCACTCCATCTACTTCTTCGACCCCAACGGCCACCGGATCGAGCTGGCCTGCCCGGACCCGGCCGAGGAGGAGAAGCTGAAACGTCTGGATGCGGTGAAATGGGCGATGCTCGAGGAGTGGTCCAGGACCAAGAAAGCCCCGCA
The DNA here is from genome assembly GCA_020445405.1 of Gammaproteobacteria bacterium. Classification (GTDB taxonomy): domain Bacteria; phylum Pseudomonadota; class Gammaproteobacteria; order Chromatiales; family Chromatiaceae; genus HKST-UBA178. The sequence continues at coordinate 19,464 of JAGRGQ010000060.1, forward strand.
GCACGCTGCCTGGATGCATGCGCAGGAGTTTACATCGCGGGAATAGTACGGTTTCCGGAACTGGGTCCTTTACGCTGCGGCGACGCCCAACAATAATGCCCCTTTTGCCGGACTTTCCCGACCACCCCGGCCTGGCTTGCAGCTGAATGTCATCTGCTCCCGTCACGCCGCGGGGAGCGCCGGGCGGCAGGCTGTTTGCTGCCGGATCCCGCCTCTCCGCAAGGATATGCCTGCCGGAGTCGTGGAGTTGCAGGTTGCGCGGGAACCGGTGCCGAAAGGGTGAGCGCAATATGAAACTTTACAGCTATTTCAGGTCCTCGGCGGCCTACCGGGTGCGCATCGCACTGAATCTGAAGGGCCTGGATCACGAAATTGTACCGGTGCACCTGCTGCGCGACGGCGGGGAGAACAATCGCCCCGAGTATCTGGCGAAAAATCCGCTCGCGCTGGTCCCGGCGCTGGATACGGATGAAGGCACGTTGATTCAGTCGCTGGCAATCCTTGAATACCTGGAAGAGGTCTGTCCGTCGCCGGCGCTGCTGCCTCAGGACCCGATCGGCCGCGCGCGGGTCCGGGCGATAGCGCAGACGATTGCATCGGAGATTCATCCGCTCAACAATCTGCGGGTACTCGATTACCTGGCCGGGCAGATGGGTGCCGATGAGCACGCCAGGCTTGCCTGGTACCGCTATTGGATTCATGATGGCCTGAGCGGTATCGAAAAACTGCTGTCCGGTAATCCGGCGACGGGCAGTTTCTGCCATGGAGACAGTCCCACTTTCGCCGACTGCTGCCTGGTGCCCCAGGTCTACAATGCGCGCCGCTACGACTGCCCGCTGGAGGGGTATCCATTGATACGCGCGATTGTCGCACAGTGCGAAAACCTGCCGGCGTTCACGCGTGCGGCACCGGACAGGCAACCCGATGCGGAGTAGATTCGGGCGCAGACTCAGGGACGGAATTGATCAGAGGAGATAAGGTTTAATGACTCAGGAACCCCTTTGGCGGCCGAGCGAAAAGCAGATTGCCGATGCCAACATGAGCGGATTCATGCAGCGCGCGGCGCGCTACACCGGCCGTCAGATGAATAGCTACGAAGATCTGTGGCGCTGGTCGGTCGATGATATCGAGGGTTTCTGGTCGCTGATGTGGAGCTACGGCAGCGTGCTCGGGGACCGCAGCGCCGCGGTCGTCGTCGACGCGGAGCGTATGCCCGGCGCCAGGTGGTTTCCCAAGGCGCGCCTGAACTACGCGCAGAACCTGCTGCGGCGGCGCGACGAGATGGATGCGCTGGTGTTCTGGGGAGAGGAGAGGGTGCGGCGCAGGATGAGTCACGCGGCGCTCTACGAAGCGGTGTCGCGCTGCCGCCAGGCGCTGGTGGAGGCCGGCGTGGAGCAGGGCGACCGGGTGGCCGGCTATCTGCCCAACATGCCGGAAGCGGTCATCGCCATGCTGGCGGCCGCCTCTGTGGGCGCGGTCTGGTCCTCCGCGTCGCCCGATTTCGGCGTGGAAGGGGTGCTGGACAGATTCGGGCAGATCGAACCCAAGGTGCTGTTCTGCGTCGACGGTTACTACTACAACGGCAGGACAATCGACTGCATGGCCAGGAACCGTGAGGTCGCATCGCAGTTGACCACGCTGAAGTGCACTGTGCTGGTCAACTACGTCGACACGGCCGCCGGCAGCGCGCAAATCCCCCGGGGCGTGGGCTGGGAAGCGTTTCTGGCGCCGTTCGAAGCGGCCGAGATCGAGTTCGTGCAGTTGCCGTTCGACCACCCGCTGTTCATCATG
>JAGRGQ010000061.1 GCA_020445405.1 Gammaproteobacteria bacterium
CGGCAGCCCATTCGTCGGCCAGTGCTTCATTCGGATCTACATCTGTTTCACTCATTGTCATATCCCGTCGACGTAAAATTGTTCACTCCGGAGATCGGTTTAACAGTTCCATGAGCCGGTTCGACTGCTTCATGCCGAGCCATTTTTCAAGTTTGATCGCGTAGTTGCCGTCGGACACGCCAACCCGGCCATTGAAAATCGGAATACCCGATGCCAGCACGTCCACGGTTTCCGCAAGTTCCAGCGGAATGATGTCCCCGACCGAGAGTCTGGCCAGTTCGCGCATACTGAGCTCGGTCTCAGCCAGAATGCTGTTGATTTCCAATTTCGCAGACATGAGTTCATCCTTGAGCGCCTGCGCCCAGCGTTCGTCCTTTTCCCCCCGGTCGCTCTGCACACCCGCATCCAGCAGTTCGCGAATCGGCTCGACCATCGAATAGGGCAGGCAGATATGCATATCCCCACCGCCCGCCTCGAGATCGATATGGAAGGTGGTGACCACGACCACTTCGGACGGGCTGACGATGTTGGCAAACTGTGGATTGACCTCGGAACCGACATATTCGAAGCTCAGCCCAAGAATGGGCTTCCACGCCTCGTTCAAGTCCTGGAACGCGAGATTCAGCAGCATCCGGATCACACGAAGTTCTGTGGGGGTGAAGTCTCTGCCCTCGATCTTTGTATGGAAGCGGCCGCTGCCGCCGAAAAAGTTGTCCACCACACTGAACACAAGCTTGGGATCGAGCACGCACAGTCCCTTTCCGCGCAGCGGGGGAACACGCACGAGATTGAGACTGGTGGGGACAAACAGGCTGTGTACAAACTCCGAGAATTTCAACATCTGAACGCCGGACACCGCGATATCGGCGGAACGCCGCAGCATGTTGAAAAGGCTGGTCCGGTAGTAGCGCGCGAACCGTTCGTTGATCATTTCCAGCGTTGGCAGCCGCCCGCGCACGATGCGGTCCTGACTGGCGAAATCGTAGGCACGTGCCTCGCCATCGAACTCATCGCTCTCGGTCTCGACATCGCCGCTGTCGACACCGTGCAGCAGTGCGTCGATTTCGTCCTGGGATAGAAGGTCGTTGACTGACATGATCTATTGCATCACGAACGCGGTGAAATAGACGGCTTCCACTTCGCCCTTGCCGCCCTGATCCCGGATAATCTGGTTCAACCGCTTCATCACTTCTGCCTGCAACTTCTCTTTGCCATCGCGGGTAGCCAGCTCCTGATCGGTATGGGACCCGAACAGATTGAGCAGCGTATGTCGGATCATCGGATCGTTGTGCTCGACGAAATCGATGGTTTCCTGTTCCCTCGCCATCACCTGAACACTGGCCTGCAGCAGCTTGGCCTTGCTGCCCTCGCGCAGATTCACAACGAACACCGGGTCCATCGGATGATAGATGGCGGGTTGCTGCGCCGTGGCCTCCCCGGCCTGTTGATCCGCCTCCACGGCATCTTCACCGCCGAGTAGAAACCAACCGACACCCAATCCGGCGCCGGTCAGCACAATCAAAGCGATCGCAATAATGACAATGAGTCTCTTTTTTGACCCTTTATCCTGCTCGATGCCGAGATCAAGATCCTCGTCGGGCTTATTTCTTGCCATTTCTCTTTACTGTCTCCCAAAAGCTGTCCCTACCTATAAAGCAATAGGCATGCCATTCTCCTTTCCGGCCGTTTTATTCATGAATAACAACAAGTTAAATTATGTAAATTTTGAGGTGACAAACAATTGACGGGAGCGGGAGCGCTCTGTTGGCGATTTCCCGGCAGCAGCAAACAGCCACAAACCTGCGGGTGCAACGCGTTGCTTCGAGAGCCCCGTATCGGGGCGGTGGTCCGGATTCAACGGGGACGGGCAGTGTTCGGCACCTGTCGCATGATCCACCGCGTGGGGTTATGCGACCGGTTCCCGGTCAGATTCCACTGACGTCACGGACCGGCACGACAGGCGAAGTTCAAAACCACAGCGCAACTGCGATGGAGTCAACATTCGGCGCCGGCTTCACGCTCTCTCAGTTTCTCTGCCAGATAGTTGAACGCCGCATCCAAATTTCGCGCCGCTTCGGCGGAGAGCGATTCAGAGAAGGGTTCGAAATCGTAACCGCGGATCGCCAGTATGCTGGCTTTGGTTTCGGCCCCGAAAAGCGTGCGTGCGAGATGTATCAAAGCCTCGGGCGAGATGCCGTGGGTATCGAGTGTCGCCGGTATCACGGTTGCCGGCAGCGGATAGTGCAGGTATGGCGGCGCAACGTCTATTGACGCATCCACGAATATCACCTGGTCGAAATCACCGATATCCAACGCATCCTCGACGCAAAGCTGATAATCGACCCTGGTTTCCAGATCCTCCAGCGCCAATGTTGCGAGCCGCTCGATCAGTGCCGGTCCCAGTCCGTCGTCTCCGCGTGCCGGGTTTCCGTATCCCAGCACCAGGGTAGCGGAACTACCGTCCATCCTTTACCCGGTGCTCCAGCAGGTTGCCGGCAGCATCGTACAACGCCACGTCGAGCGGCATCCGGCCCAACGCATGCGTGGCGCAGGAGAGGCAGGGATCGTAGGCGCGCACCGCCACCTCGATCTTGTTGAGCATCCCCTCGGGGATCGTCTTCTGACTGGAGAGGTGTGCTTTGGCCACCTGGGTGATTGCCCGGTTCATCGCCTCGTTGTTGTTGGTTGTGGCGACGATCAGATTACAGAAGGTGACCTGATCGTTGTTGTCCACACGATAGTGGTGAAACAGCGTGCCGCGCGGGGCCTCGAGGACGCCTATCCCCTCCTCCCGGCGTTCGCCCCGGAGCAGCAGGTCGCTGCCCTGCAGATCGGGATCATGCAGCAGCTGACGGATCTTTTCCACGCAGTGCAGGACCTCGATCATGCGCGCCCAGTGGTAGGCCAGCGACATCTGATTGGGACGGCCGCCGGCGAACGCCCGGAACGCCTGGTGGGCATCGTCCGCCAGCGGTGTATCGATAAAGCCCGCGGTATTCATCCGCGACAGCGGTCCGACCCGGTACCAGCCGTCCAGATTGCCACGCCGCTTGATGAACGGAAACTTCATGTACGACCAGGAGCGGACCTCTTCCATCAGGTAGTCGTTGAAATCCCGGTAGTCCACCTGATCGAATATCACGTTGCCGGAAGCGTCTATTGCCCGCAGCACACCATGATACAGATCCATGGCACCATCTTCCCGAACCAGGGACATATGGCTGGAATTGAAGGTTGCGAACTGCTGGACCAGCGACAGATGATCGACGCAATACCCTTCGGCAATTGCCACCGCCTCCTGTGCCCATTCGATCATCTGCTCAATATCCTGCAACAGGTGGTCGCGCTCAGCCAGGCTCAGATTCTTGTTGACCCCACCCGGAATGGCGCTGGTGCCGTGGATCTTCTTGCCGGCGGTCGCGCGGATCACCTCCTGTCCGAACTTGCGCATCTTGATGCCCTTCACCGCCAGCTCGGGGTAGGCTTCTATAATGCCGAATATATTGCGTTTTTCGACCTCGCTCTCGAAACCGAACAACAGATCCGGCGAGCTGAGGTGAAAAAAATGCAGCACGTTGCTCTGCATGATCTGACCGTAGTGCATCAAACGGCGCATCTTCTCCGCAGTCGGTGTGAGGCAGTCAACGCCGACGATACTGTCCATCGCCTTGGATGCAGCCAGATGGTGGCTGACCGGGCAGATGCCGCACAACCGCTGGACGATAACCGGTACTTCCCAATAGAGCCGGCCGAGAATGAACCGTTCGAATCCGCGGAATTCGACGATATGGAGCCTGGCCTCGTCGACATTGTTGTGATCGTCCAGGTGAATGGTGACCTTGCCGTGGCCCTCCACCCGGGTCAGCGGATCGATTTCGATAATGCGTGTCCTCGCCATAACCACCTCAATCCTCAGTCATATCTGAGCTGCTCGTAGGCAAGCGCCACCGGCTTTCCCGCCAGCAGTGCCTCCAGCGTATTCCACAAGGTGTCTCCCGAAGGCGGGCAGCCGGGAATCTGATAATCGACCTTGACCACGTCCGCCAGCGTATAGACTTTGTCCAGCAGCAGCGGCAGCGCCGCATCGTTGGGGATCCGGTTGCTCGGATTATAGATCTTGTCGCTGTTGAGATAGGCGGTCTCCAGACACTCGCGCAGCGGATCGTCCGAGTGCATGATGGCGTTGCGCATCACCGGCAGGCCGCCCATCACCGCACACTGACCCACCGCGATCAGCACGTCGCAGTTGCGGCGGAACTCCTGCAGCGTGTGCACGTTCTCTTCGTTGCAGCAGCCCCCCTCCACCAGTCCGATATCGCAACGCCGGGTAAATCTTTTCAAATCGTTCAGCGGAGAGCGGTCGAATTCGACCTCCTTCAGCAGCTCCAGCAGGCGTTCGTCAATATCCAGTAGCGACATATGACAGCCGAAACATCCTGCCAGCGATACCGTGGCGATACGTTTCTTCATGGCTTACCCCTCCCCTTGCCCGGCCCGACGCCAAGCGTGATCGGCTTTTTATCGAACTGGCGTTCGCCGATCGGGGCGAAGAACCCGCGGCCCTTCTGGATAATGCAGCCTACCGGGCAGGTTGCAAGATCGATGGCCCGATCCTTCAATTCGACATTGGTATCCGCCAGTTTGTTTCCATTTACGCCCACACGCTTGTGAATGCCGCGTCCGACGTATTCGAAAACATGCTTTTTATCGATATCCCGCGAGGCGCGAATACAGCGGCCGCAGAGTATGCAGCGGTTGGTGTCCAGTACGATATCCGGGTGCGAGGCATCGACCGGTCGCACCGGCTGCAGATAGGGGTACTTGGTAGCCTGGGTTATGCCGAGACGATAGCCCATTGCCTGCAGCTCGCACCGCCCGCTCGCCTCGCAGATGGGACAGAGGTGATTGCCTTCATGGTAGAGCATGCGCACCAGATCGCGGCGATAACCCAGGATCTCTTCGGTCTCGTTTTCAACCTTGGAGCCCTCGATCGCCGGCTGGGTGCAGGCGGAGACCACCCTGCCGTTCTGTTTCACCACGCAGACCCGGCAGCTTCCCTGGGGTTCGAGACCCTCCACATCGCACAGCCGGGGAATATAGACGCCCGCATCGTCCGCCGCCTGCATGATGCTCTGTCCGTGCCGGGCCTCGATTTCGATGCCGTCGATTTCAAATTTGAATTGTTTACTCATGCCTGCTTTGACCGGCGGTCAGCCCTCGTCGTAATTCGGGTCATAGATCATGGAGCGCCGCTTGGCCAGGCGCCGGGACTCTTCCAGTGCGCTCTGAATATCGAACGACGCCTGCAAGCCATCACCGCGCTCTTTCAGCAGCGCCGCGTAAACCAACGGGAAATTGCGGATGGTCGAGAGCACCGGGTTGGGTGAGGTGTGCCCCAGGCCGCAGCGGCTGGTCATGGCAATAGTCTTACCCAGCTCCCTGAGATAATCCAGGTCCTCCAATTCGCACAAACCCTTTCTGATCTTTTCGATGCGCTTCTTGAGAAAGACATTGCCGACTCGGCACGGGGTGCAGTAGCCGCAGCTCTCCTCGACGAAGAATCCGAGGAAATAGTCGACTATCTCCAGGATATTGCGGCGCCGTGAGAAGACCATCACCGATCCGCCGGTGGCCAGATCCTCCAGGCACAGCCTGCGCCCGAACTGGCTCTCGTTGATCATCTCGCCGCTGGGGCCGCCCACCTGCACCGCAGCCGCTTCCGGTGCATCGACCAGATCGAGCAGCTCCCTGACGCTGATGCCGAAAGGCAGCTCGTAGACCCCGGGCCTGGTGCAGTCACCGCTGACACTGAACAGTTTGGTTCCGGTGCTTTTACCGGTACCGAAACCACCGAACCAGGCACCGCCCCGATCCATGATCCGGGCGACGCAACAGAAGGTCTCCACGTTGTCGACGACGGTGGGGTATCCGAGATAACCCGATTCCACCGGGAACGGGGGCCTGTTCTTCGGTTCGCCGCGCAGCCCTTCGCAGGAGCTGATCAATGCGCTCTCCTCACCGCAGATATAGGCGCCCGCGCCCATCTGGATGCGAATATCGAAATTGAAACCCCGTTTCCCGCCCGCATCCTTCCCCAGCAGACCCTGTTCCCGCCGCGCCCGGAGCAGCGATTCCAGATAGGACCGCAGATAGGCGTACTCCGCGCGCAGGTAGATAATGCCTGTATCGCTGCCCACCGTGTACGCAGCAATCGTCATCCCCTCGATCATCAGACCCGCGCGTTCTGTCAGCAGCACCCGGTCCTTGAAGGTCCCCGGTTCCCCCTCATCCGCGTTGCAGATGATGCAGCGCCGTTCTGCCCCGGTATCCGCGGCGACGCGCCATTTTCTGGAGGTGGGAAATCCGGCGCCGCCGCGGCCGGTAAGCCCAGACTCTTCCAGTTCTTCGAGGATTTCCCGGGGCCGGCGCTGCAGCGCGCGCATCAATCCCGCGTTGTCGGGCACCGGGCACAGCAGCACGTCGCCGGCACACCGGATGTTATTGACGACTTCCGACCTGATCAATGGATGACCGTTGTTGCCGTCTCCGGTATGCGCGGCCAGTTCCCGGGGAGCGACGCCCGCCTGCAGACGGGAGCAGATAAGGCGAACCTTCTCGGCAGTCAGACAGGTGACAATGGTCTCATCGATCATCGCGGACGGCGCCTGGTCGCTCATACCCAGGAACGGAATGTACTCGAGTGAAAAACGGCCATCAGCGGTGGTCTCCCCGACGGCGATGCCCAGCGCTTCCGAAAAGCACTTCGCAATCTCACCCCCGCCGGCATGCCGATCGATGATATCGCTGCACAGACGGATAACAATATCGCCTTTGATCCTGTTGGAGAAAAAGGTATAAAAACTGACCATGCCCTCCACTTCGACCCGGGTGATCCCCAGCCGGCCGGCAATCCGATCCATCGCTGCCGGTTCTATTCCCTTCAACTCCCGCTGAATATCCAGCAGTATATCCATCAGCCTGGTGCGGTCGTCAGCGTACCGCCGACAGGCCGAAATTACGCTGTTTTTCATGGCGCTCCCGTATAAAGTCTCTTATTTCCGGCTCCCGGCTCTGGCGAAGCGACGGGCAGATGTTATTACAACGCGGAAAGTGACAGCAAAACAGACCACCGAACGCGTCATTGATCGCAACAGCCGCCGCTTGCCATCCACACGAAATATTTGCGAACTTGACAGCGTACAACAGGTCATAGGCAACATCGGTCAGACGAATAATCTGATATCCTGCACATCAATGGTCAACAAAATACTCAGGAGATAGTGATGCAAAGCAATATGGGTGGAATCGATCGCGCACTGCGCGCAGTGGTCGGTCTGGGGTTAATCGGTTGGGGTGTCAAATCGGGCAACCCATGGTTTTATATTGGTGCGATTCCACTGATCACCGCGCTGGTAGCCTGGTGCCCCGCCTATGTCCCTTTCGGACTGAGCACGAAAAAAACCGTGACCAAGGAGAACTAGAGGCTGTTACCACCAGTCGCATGGCGGCCGCGCCCGGGAGGTGCCTTTTTCGATCATCAGGGCGGAAGGGAGACGGTTTGGTTGCTCCAGATAAACGACTGATAACGCCGGTAAGCGGGAAAAACCCTGGTTACACGGAGCCACCGGGTCGTTGGAGAGAGCGCTTTGTGCTGCTGCGTGACTGCGTGTGAATCCAAAGCCCCCCGGACGGTGTCGATTCCCGATCCGGGGGTTCAGCTTTTCAACTCCCGTTCGAGCGCTTCAACCGTTGGCCAGGCGCTGATTATCGCCTGCACCAGCGTCGCCAGCGGAATCGCGAAAAACACCCCCCACAACCCCCAAAGCCCACCGAACACCAGAATCGCCACGATAATGGCGACCGGGTGCAGATTGACAGCTTCGGAGAACAGTAAGGGAACGAGTACGTTGCCGTCGAGAATCTGAATGACAAAATAGGCAACGGTCAGCCAGATAAAATCCGGTCCCCATCCCCACTGAAACCAGGCGATAAGGATCACCGGCAGCGTGACAACCGCCGCACCGATGTAGGGGATGATGACGGACAGACCGACCAGCACCCCCAGCAGTACCGCATACTGCAGCCCCATGATGCTGAGCGTGAACGAGGTGACGCCCCAGACGATGACGATCTCCCAGAACTTGCCGCGAACGTAGTTGGCGATCTGCCGGTCCATGTCACGCCAGACGGTATTCGCCAGCCGGCGGTCCCGGGGGAAAAATCCCAACAGATAGCTGAGTATCAGCTTCTTATCCTTGAGAAAAAAGAATACCAGCAGCGGCATCAGGATCAGGTAGACCAGAACCGTGATAACCCCGACGAAAGAGGAGAAAGAGACCGACACCACGGTCTGCCCGAATTCGGCCAGCTCCTGCCGGATAGCGCCGATGATCTCCTGCATCTCCTCCGGAGAAATGAATTCGGGATAGTGCTGCGGCAGCTGCATCAGCAGCTTCTGCCCTTCGGTGATCATCAGCGGAATCTGTTGAAAAAGCTCGGTCAACTGACGGGAAAGCTGCGGCATCACCACCAACAGCAGCAGCGTGACAAACAGCAGGAAACCGATGTAGACAACCATGACGGCGGCGAAACGGGGAACCTTTTTGCGCTCGATCATCGCCACCAGGCCTTCCAGCAGATAGGCGATCACCAGACTGGCCAGAACCGGAGCAAGCATATCCCCCATGGTTAGCACTACAGCAAAAAAAATCAGCAGAAATATCGTCAGGAAGAGGACTTCCGGATCAGAGAAGTAACGCTTGAACCATTGGGTAAGATACCGCATAAAAGGCGATGTCCGGTGCCAGCAGGGGCTCAATCCCCAGTGGCATTATGCCGCTTGTAATGCGCTACAAAAAGTGCTTCGAGGTCATCGATCACTTCCGATGCAGTGCGGCCGTGCATAATGTGCGCCGACATCAATGACGACGTTTCCGTCAGCAGATCCTGCCTGTCGATCATATAATAGGTTTCGGAAAGACGCCTGATCGCGCCGATGACTGTCTCTTTGCCGGGTCTGGGTATCGTTTTGGGCACCGCCGGCCCGGCCACGCTCTCTTCCGGCTGCTGGCCGTTATCACTGCGCTGCACCAGGAATTCCGCAAATGCACTGAGGCTGGCCCGATCGGACGGATCGAGTTTCAGGTAGTTATCCAGCAGCGACCTTTGGTCCGGGGGCAATTTTACTCTGGACGACAACACCTTTCAGATTTCACCAGGATGATCTCTGCAGTAGTCCTGCGCAAATGCCAGCAGTTCGTCCATCACACGCATGCGGAACTTCTGCTTCTGATGCACGAATGAAAACGGGCGTTCCAACGGCGGTTCCAGATTGATCGCCACCAGTGTGCCGAGCTTCAGCTCTTTCTGCACCGTTGCGGCGGATACCACAGATATCCCCATCCCGGCCTCGACCGCGCCTTTCACCGCCTCCGGGCTGCCCAGCTCCATCGAAACATTGAGCAGATCACTGCTGCTGCCGACGGACTCCAGATACTCATTGATCACTTCGCGGGTTCCGGAACCCTCCTCGCGGCAAATAAACGGATATTTCAGTAGGTCCTCGTAGGTAAAGTACTCACGCCCCGCCTCGATGTGATCCGGCGGGACTATTGCCGTCAGATGGTCGGCACGGCACCGCTCCAGCACCAGGTTTTTATTTGCCACCGGCGCTTCCACCACCCCCAGGTCGATGGTGTTGTTTTCGACCATAGATACGATACCCTCGGAGTTGGATACCTTGAGGTGAATGTTGATGTCGGGATAACGTTTTTTGAAATCCCCCAGCAACGCCGGCAGCATATATTCGGCTATCGTGGTACTGGCGCCTATGGTGAGCGATCCGCTGACCTCACCTGTCATTTCCCTCACCCCATTCTCCATTTCGTTGTACAACAGGAATATTTTCTCAGCGTAGCCGTAGACGCGGTGCCCCGCCTCCGTCAGGCTGATGCGATTGTGAGTCCGGTCGAACAGGCGGGTGTTGAAATACTCTTCCAATTGACGGACCTGGAATGTAACCGCCGGTTGCGTCATGTGCAATGACTCTGCGGCCTTGGTAAAACTCAATAAACGCGCAACCGTAAAAAACACTTGCAGTCTACGATCAGCCATGAGAAACCCCTGTGATCAGTCAGAGTTGAGTTCGGGCAGTGATAAAATGTGCTTATATCATAGTTTCCTAATTAAAGCCAGATGCTTTCCCCCGCGCCGACCGCGCCTCTACTTAAAATAATATTGTGAAATGTATTGCAAGGTGTTAAATTGCAAGAAGAAATAATTTTAATCTACAGGATTTCAGCAGCGACGAGTGCTGCATTATTCAACAGGATCTGAGTCGACCAATGCGCTGTCGCTTCCCGGATTTGGAGAGGGGATGGATATATGAAGAAAAGTCTGCTTTTTACCGCGATAACCGTCGCTTCATCCCAGCCGATGGCGGCAGCCTATAAGGTGCCGGAGCAATCCATCAACTCGACCGCGCTGGCCGGAGCCTACATTGCCAATGCGCACGGCGCGGATGCCAATTATTACAATCCTGCAGCGATGGTGTTCAACGAAGATGGGGCGTCAATCGAAGGCGATTTAACGCTTGCTCACCTTTCGGGCATATCGATAGACAACAACACGGCAGGCATACCGGACGATGAGACGGAGAAAGAGTACTTCGTCATACCCACCTTTCACTATGTCAGTCCGATCGTCAACGACGCCCGCTTCGGCCTGTCGGTCGTTGCACCTGCCGGGCTCAGTAAACGCTGGAAGGGATTCAACCAGGCATTTGCCGAGGAGTTCACGCTGAAAACCTTTGAGATCAACCCCGCCATGGGCTACAAGATCAGCGACCGGGTCGCCATCGGAGCCGGATTCCGCGTGGTCTATTCACGAGGCGTGGTGAAAAGCGCGAAAAACATACACCCATTGGTGACTGTCGACCGGGATCTGGAGGGGGATTCCTGGGATATGGGATTCAATCTCGCACTGCACGTCCGCCCCAGCGACAACCTAAACCTGGCCGCGACCTACCGCTCGAAAATCGACCTGACGGTGGACGGTGACGCGAAATTAACCGGCACTGTCCCCCCTCTCCCGACAGTGCCTGCCATTCTGTGGGGAACCGCGCTGCCAAGTTACGATGGGGGCGCATCTGTCACGGTGCCGATACCGGCAGCGCTCAACCTGGCGGCAGCATATACGTTCAATGACAGGACCACGATCGAACTCGTATACGAACGCAATTATTGGTCGGCTTATCAATATCTCGATTTTGACTACACCAAGCCACTGGATCCTTACGGTATTTACGGCGCTTTTTTCGACGATCCCAAAACGAAGGATTGGGATGATACCAACACCTACCGTATCGGCATTACCCACAGACTCAACGGTCAATGGACACTGATGGGTGGATTTGCTTACGATGAAACCCCTGTACCGGAGAAGTATGCCGGTTACGAGTTGCCCGATTCGAACGCCAGGATATACTCGTTCGGCGCCCGCTATCGGTATTCGGACGATCTCAGTCTCGGTTTCGGCCTGCTGTATGACGACAAAGAGACGCTCAAGATCGATCCCGGTGCAAACAGCGAAGCGCTCGGTTCCCTCTCCGGTGGTGCCAAGTTCGAGAATGCCTCGGCCTACCTGTTCACTGCCGGCCTGAACTATAAATTCTAAGATACTGATTTATAGGTATCAAAAAAGCCGCCATCCGTAATCCGGATGGCGGCTCTGTTACCGTCATCTACAACACCCGGTTGACAATCAAATGTAGAGGCAGATATCGGACTCGCCGGCAAACTCGAAAAAGCGGGCAGCACCAGCAAACTCTATTCCATCAATAAAATCCGTTGGATTCATATCGAACAGGTCCACGGTCATCTGACAGGCAATGAGCCGAACCTCGGCTTCCTGACAGAGTTCGCGCAGCTCTTCAAGTCCGGCAACGCCCTTGTCCGCCATTTTCTTTTTCATCATGTAGGTCATCATCGACTGCATGCCGGGCAGCGCTGTCAATGCGACCGGAAACCACTTGTCCATGCCCATCGGCATCGGCATACCGGGATTGCCGAGCGGCGTAACTTCGAGCGACAACCGCTTCTTCAGCAACTGCAGGCCGTAGAAAGTAAAGAATATTTCGGTTTCATAACCGAGCGCGGATGCGGTCGAAGCCAGGATAAACGGGGGATAGGCCCAATCCAGTGAACCCTTGGTGGCGATAATGGCCAACTTTTTCTGTTCCATCCACTTCTCCTCCCAACTCAACTTACTATGTATACAAAGAATCGAAATCCGACCTGTTCGAAATCAGGCCTTTTTGATCAGGAAGTGGAACTTGCCGCCCTCTTCCTTGGACTCCATCAGTTCATTGCCGGTCTGCTTTGCGAACGCCTCGAAATCTTTCACCGAGCCGGGGTCCGTAGCGATAATGTGCAGCACCTGACCGGCCTCCAGGCCAGAGAGGCTCTTTTTCGCGCGCAGTATCGGCAGCGGACAGTTCAAACCGCTGGCATCCAGTTCAAGATCAAAATCGGCCATTTCGCAAAACCTCCAGAGTTTGTGTGTAAGAAAATCAGACAGACCTTATATTCCAACTCCCAATGAAACGCAAGTCGACCCCCTGAAAGCGGCGTTAACGGCGGGCGCGCTCCAGCTTCGGCAACAGGCTCAACCGTAGGCAACAATCTCGAACCGGTTCCTGACCCAGTCTATAATCCCACCTTTCAGATTGATGACGTTATTGAATCCCTGTTGCATGAGATACATGCATGCATGGTAAGAACGTGCGCCGCTGCGGCAATAGAGGACTATCTCTTTGTCTTTGGGAAACTCGTTCATGCGTACCGGAATCAGGTGCATCGGCAGATGGGCGGAGTTGGGCAGCATGCCATGCACCACTTCCGCTTCACTGCGAATATCCAGCAGGTAGAACTCATTCTGTTCGGAAAGTCTCTTTTCCAGCTCAATGGACTCGATCTCTTTGACCACGCTATCTCCGCATCTCATTAGAGGAGTAAACCAACTCGACATTCTATTACATTCTTTCTAATATAAGCAACTATCTATATACTGTTGGCTGAGAGGCTGGTTCCGGCCCAAACCCCGTGCTAGAGTTCGCGCTTTGCCGGATAAATCCACTCTCCCTTCTCTCCGAGTATGAGTAAAATAACTGTTATAAACCGGGTACTTAGAAACTGAGTCATGGATTTTCTACCGCTATTTCTCAACATCAGGGATAAGCCCTGCCTGGTAGTCGGTGGCGGAGAGGTTGCCGCCCGCAAGGTATCCCTGTTGCGCAAAGCCGGCGCCAGCGTGACGCTGGTCTCCCCGGAACTCTGCCCGGAACTGCTGGCACTGGCGGCTTCCGGCGAGATCCTGCATACAGCCCGCCCCTACGAACAGCAGGATCTGCACGGCGTCAGACTGGTGATAGCGGCTACCGACAACGCCGGCGTCAACCAGCAGGTGTCGGAACAGGCCGGGCAATTGAATATTCCTGTCAACGTCGTTGACCAGCCGGAGCTCTGTTCATTTATCGTACCCTCGATCATCGACCGCTCTCCGGTAGTCGCCGCCGTATCCACCGGCGGCGCATCTCCGGTTCTGGCACGCATTATCCGCACCCGCCTCGAAACGCTGATCCCCTCCGGTTACGGGCATCTGGCGGAACTTGCCAACCGCTTTCGCAGCCGGGTAAAGGAGCGGTTTGGAAATTCGGCGCAACGGCGGCGCTTCTGGGAGAACGTGCTGAACGGCGCCATTGCAGAGCGGGTTTTCTCGGGCCACATGGAAGAGGCTGAAGCAGCGATGACGCAGGCGCTTGAGACCGGTGACGCTTCCACCGGGATGGGAGAAGTGTACCTGGTGGGCGGAGGTCCGGGCGATCCGGATCTGATCTCATTCCGTGCACTGAGACTGATGCAGCAGGCGGACGTAGTCGTCTACGACCGGCTTGTGGCGCAAGCCATTCTGGAGATGACACGACGCGACGCGCAGCGCATCTATGTCGGAAAAGAGCGCGACCACCACGCCATGCGCCAGGAGGAGATAAACGGTCTGCTGGTAAAACTGGCCAAGGAGGGTAAGCGGGTGGTGCGGCTGAAAGGCGGCGACCCTTTCATTTTCGGACGCGGCGGTGAAGAGATCGATACATTGTCCGACGAGGGAGTGCCATTCCAGGTGGTACCGGCCGTGACCGCCGCATCGGGATGCGCGGCCTATGCCGGTATACCGCTGACGCACCGCGAATTCGCCCAGTCGGTAACCTTCGTTACCGGCCACCTCAAGGACGGCACCATGAATCTGAACTGGAGCCAGTTGGCCCAGCCCAATCAGACCGTTGTCTTCTACATGGGCCTGCTGGGGCTGCCGGTAATCACCGATCAGCTTATAAAGCATCATGTTTCACCCGAGATGCCGGTTGCGCTGGTACAGCAGGGAACGACGGAACATCAGCGGGTATTCACCGGCACATTGAGCACTATCCAGTCCATCGTGGAGCGTGAAAAACCCAAACCACCGACGCTGATCATCGTTGGCAATGTGGTCAGGCTGCAGGAGAAGCTGAGCTGGTATCGGGCGCCGGCAGAGCCGCGCAAAGGCGCCACCTCCCCTATCAGCGGCCCACCGGAAACGTCGGCGTGATGTACACCATGCGCTATTCGGCATCGACCCGGAAATTTTCAGCCGGTCTACCTGCGAGCGCATGCGGGTTGCCCGCAGATACGGTACCAAACCCATGAACAGCGGCATGCAATCAATGCCACGACAGCCAAAATTTCCCGCGCCGCTGGCTTGGCCACTGGGGCTGATTCCCACCCGCCTCAACAGCGCGATACTGGCAAAGTTTCTCAACCGCCTGTTCGCGCCGGAACTGGCCGACGGCGAACTGGATTTCCTGGACGGCAGACAGATGCTGATAACCGTCGCGGACGCTCGCCTGAGCTACCGGATCACGCTGGAGAGCGGCCTGCTCGCCGGCATCGGCGACGGCCGGCCGGAAGATCTCAGCATCGAGGGAAATATTTATGATTTTCTGCTGCTGGCAACCCGCCGCGAGGACACCGACACGCTGTTCTTCAACCGCAGACTAAAGCTCGGAGGTGATACGGAATTGGGGCTTTACGTCAAGAATTTTCTCGATGGGATGGAGATAGAGCAACGCATGGGTCCGTTGCTGAAACTGCTCAACGGAGCCACCTCTATCATCGGACGCCTGCCCTGATCCGCCGGCAGGCCGGAACGCACTGCTGCCGGAGGCAAGCGTCGGACGGAACTGCCAAAGCGACGTGTGCCGGTCAGTGTGGTACGCGGTCAGTCCGTGCCCGGAACCGCGGTGACGGGTTGCATTTCGTTCTCCATCGCCATCCCGGTGATCTCCTCGAAGAGATCCACAGCACGGGTATACAGATCCTGTATATCCGGGTTCTCATCGAAGATATGCTTGTTCTGCGCGGCGTCACTGAGCACTTCGTCGAGAAACTCCATATCCAGCTCGCTCAACTTGCCACCATGGTTGAGCATCTCTTTGATATCCAGCAGGCGGGGAATCCGCTGCTCGGCCAGTCGCTCCAGGATAACTTCCTTTAGCGCCAGTTTTTTATTTGTCTCATCCATAGAAATCTCACTGTAGCACTTCAATGCACGATTAGTGTGGACCGGTTTGAAAAAAGTTCAAGGGGATTTCACTGGAAGCGGGAGTACGTCGGCTGCACTGACATCGATCGCCGTCATTCGACGCTCCCGCGCGCTCAGCTCCCTGGCCGTGTACCGACCTGGGTCTGTGTGGCCAGCATCCCGGCTTCCCCGTGCCAGTATCCATTGCAGGCTGCGACCGGCATCAGATGCTCAAGGCGCCGCTGCCCCTCTGCCGGTTCCAATCCCCCTTCGATGCAGCGGTGAAAAATATCGATAATCTGGTCGGTTTTACGCGACTGTGGACTGATGCGAACCACATCCACCCCGAGGTCGCGCATGTTGTCCAGTTCCGAAATCAGACTGCAGGTTCGCGCCGATTGCGTCTGGATACCGTTCAAGGCAAGAAAACGTGTATCGTCCTGCGCTGAAAGCGTCAGGCCGTCCGGGTAGTCCAGGCAGCGGTATTGACAGTCGTCCTTGGGCAGGTTGTGGGCACGCGCGGTAAAACATCGTGCCGAGTAGGCAAGCGGCAGTCGGCCGTAGACCAGCACTTCGGTCTCGACCCCCGGTGGCCGGACTGACTGCATATCCGCCAACGTGGCGGCGGATAGCTCAAGTGGGAACACCCATCGTTTCAGCCCCTCTTCAGCGAGCAGCCTGAGCGTACGCCCGTTGTAAATATTTACGCTGTGGCCTGCGACAAAGGGACGCCCGCGCATCAACTGCACAGCCCCCATGTCGTTCGCCTCCACCAGGTAGTTGTCGTTAGCGCAGATTCGCCTCAGCCGCTTCAATTCCGATTCCGCCTCCAGCAGCGCCAGCGTGGAGAGCACTACCTCTTTGCCCGCTGCGGTCAGACGTTCCGCAAGATCGAACCAGTCATCCGTGCGTATCAGATTGCGCTTGGAGCAGACGGTTTCGCCCAGGTAAACGATATCGACCGGGGTGTCTGCAATCCGCCGGTAAAATTCCATCACATCGTCGCGGGACCAGTAGTAGAGAATCGGACCGAGCGACAGCCTGAGATTAGAAGCTGCCATAAGCACCTGTTTAACAACGAACCTTGATCGTCTTCAATATTTGGAAATTCCGTCTCTCATGCTCTGGCAAAGGCACCGAGTACGCACTGATTCATTGAATCTTCCGGTTGGTTGCCGCATTGGCCGCACCCAACGAAGAAGTGCGGGTCCGGCCTCCGTCTCATGCCTGCGCGTTGGCGCCGCCGCGCGTGTAAGGCCCGGATTCTGAGCCTTGCGGTGGTTGCTGAGACGCACGGACGTCCGGAGAAAGCCTCGGCAGCAATCACTGCCAGGGCCTGGAATAGGCACCGAGTGTGGTCTGCGTCCCCTCCGAAACTTTGCCCAGCTCAGCCATCCACTGCGCCCTGGACCGGTAGTTTCCGGGGTCCCTGCTACAGGCATCCAGCGCCGCGCGCCAGACTGCGGTCACCTGTGCGACGTAAACCGGGCTGCGCTGGCGCCCTTCGATCTTGATCGCACAGACACCGGCCCGCTGCAGTGCAGGCAACAACGCCAGGGTATTGAGACTGGTCGGCTCCTCGATCGCATGAAAAGTATTGCCGGCGACACAGAAACTCCCTTTACAGAGGGTCGGATAACCGGCATTTTCACCGGCCCTGTAAGTTTCGATCAAAACCCCGCCGAGACGCGTCTGCAGGCCTTCTGCGGTCTCCCGCCACTCGACATGGCTGGCCGGCGAGCAGGCGCCGTAGGTGTTGGGTGAAAGACCGGTTGCGTAGGAGGAGAGTATACAGCGCCCCTCGACCATGACGCAGAGACTGCCGAACCCGAACACCTCTATTTCGACCGGTGTGTTTTTCACCACATGTTCCACCTGGGGGAGTGAAAGCACCCGGGGCAGGACCGCGCGGCGGATGCCGAACCGCTCCCGGTAAAAGTGCAGCGCCTCATAGTTGGTGGCGGAACCCTGAACGGAGAGATGCAGGTTCAACCCGGGATACCGGTTCGAGCTATAATCCAGCACCCCGATATCAGCGGCAATCATCGCATCCACCCCGAGTTCGGCCGCCTGGTCCACCGCCTTCTGCCAGCGACTCCAGCCGCCTGGCTGCGGATAGGTGTTCAACGCAAGAAACACCTTGACGCCGCGTTGCCGCGCGTAATCCATCCCCTCGGCCATTTTGGCTGGACCGAAATTCAACCCAGCGAAATGGCGTGCATTGGTGTCATCCCTGAAACCGAGGTAAACCGCATTGGCACCGTTATCCACCGCCGCCTTGAGCGACGGCAGGTTACCTGCGGGACAGACCAGATCCATCGCGTTTACCCCATTCAGCTTCACACAAAACTTCAGACCGGACAGCGGCACCTGGGCAGGCAGCATCCCACAGGCTGCTGCGCTGGTAATTGACAAGCGTCAATAGTTCGCGGCCACGGGAGTACAGGATATGGATGTAAATACTCCACCGCTGCCCCCTTCACCCCAACCCTCCCTCGAAGGGAGAAGGAACAGAACCTTTGCGACTCTCTCTCGAATGGAGAAGCAACAGAACCTTTGCGATAAATTCCGCACGGGAGAGGGGTGCCCTCTCTTCCGGTTAAAACCGGTGAATTTACAGATCCCTGATTTGGGACTTTAAACTCTTAAAAAACAGGATGCCTATTGATCACACGTCCTGTGCTAGTCTAGTCTTCATTCGGAACGCGAGCCGATTGCGGTGCGGCTACGCAGAGGTTGCCTTCGGGAACGCAGCGCCGGCGAAGTCAAACACGCTCACCGATAGCATGTTGAATTTCCCGGATCCCGCCATGCGCCGGTATAAAGGGGCTTGACTATCCATGTATTTCCACCAAGCGGCCAACAGAAGCAGAGGAGTCTTAAGGCCTGTTAATACGATGCAGATATCGATCGACGGAGACCATTTTTTTACCGGGAAAGGCGCACTGAGCGTCCTGTACCTGCCGTATAAGGGCGAAAGCGCAGCGCAGCCATCGGGAAAAATCGTCCCGTCCCTGCGGGATCGCGGTCAAATCGAGTCCATGCGGTGTTGCCCAGCGATCATCTGGAATCACCAGACTTCGCTTTGCGCGCCTTGCACCAAGGATACCTCCAACGGTCGGCCGGGCTCATTTGATTGCCAACGCCGGGCAACCGCATCGTGTCAGCAGGTTCAAGTGACACAATGACGGATCACGCTGGAACTGATCTTGACAAACAGCGACTGGTGGCCGCGCTTCGGTCGATACTTCCGCCGCAGGCGGTCATCCACGATACCGAGGCGCTGCGGCCTTACGAGTGCGACGGCCTGTCCGCGTACCGGCAGATCCCGCTGGTGGCGGTACTTCCGGAAAGCCAGGATCAGGTAGTGCAGATCATGCAGTTGTGCCACCGGTACAGAATTCCGGTCGTGGCGCGTGGCGCGGCCACCGGCCTCTCGGGAGGAGCACTGCCGCTTGCGGACGGTGTGCTGCTCAGTCTGGCCAAATTCAACCGCATTCTTGAGATCGACCCGGCAGGCCGCAGCGCCCGGGTGGAGCCCGGCGTTCGCAACCTAGCGATCTCGGAAGCCGCGGCCCCGTTGGGTCTCTACTACGCCCCCGATCCCTCCTCCCAGATCGCTTGCACCATCGGCGGCAACGTGGCGGAAAACTCCGGCGGCGTACACTGCCTGAAGTACGGCATGACCGTACACAATATCCTGCAGTTGAAAATCGTCACCATGGAGGGGGAACTGCTTACCATTGGCAGCCGGAGCCCGGATACCCCGGGATACGATCTGCTGGCATTGATGACGGGATCGGAGGGCATGCTCGGCATCGTCATTGAAGTGACCGTCAAACTGTTGCCCATTCCACAGCGCGCCCAGGTGATGCTGGCCGCGTTCGACGACGTGGAGCGGGCGGCGACGGCAGTCGGAGAGATCATCGCTGCGGGCATCATCCCTTCGGGACTGGAGATGATGGACGGGATGGCGCTGCGGGCGGCGGAGGATTTTGTCCACGCCGGCTACCCCACCGACGCCGCAGCGATCCTGCTGTGCGAAGTCGACGGCACCAATGAAGAGGTCTCCGCAGCCGCCATGCGCATCCACGATCTGCTGCTGGAGCAGGGTGCCGTCGAGGTGCGCACGGCACGCAACGATGCGGAACGCATCAGCTTCTGGAAAGGTCGGAAAAACGCTTTTCCGGCGGTGGGGCGAATCTCCCCGGACTACTACTGCATGGATGGCACCATCCCGCGTCATGCCCTGCCGCGTGTGCTGCGCGGCATCACCGATCTGTCCGAACAATACAAGCTGCCCGTCGCCAACGTGTTTCACGCCGGCGACGGTAATCTCCATCCGCTGATACTTTACGACGCCAATATCCCCGGCGAGCTGGAACGCACCGAGGAGCTGGGTGGCCGGATTCTGGAGCTGTGCGTCGAAGTCGGCGGCACC
>JAGRGQ010000062.1 GCA_020445405.1 Gammaproteobacteria bacterium
GGTAAATTCATCCACGTACAGTCAGAAGCATTTGGTCATGGCAGTCGCTCTAAAAGCCGCATTAATGCGCTTTCGAGCGGAGCTTTGACAAAGAAGTCGTCGCTGGCTCCCGGCCAGCGGAAGCGGAGCGATTCGGCATGCAGAAAAAGGCGCTTGAGACCCAACGCACGCATGCGGCGGTTATGGTCGTCGTTGCCATACTTTTCGTCTCCCAGAATCGGCGTTCCAAGATGGGCGGCGTGAACTCTGATCTGGTGGGTACGTCCGGTCACGAGTCTGGCTTCCACCAGCATGCAGCCAAGAAACCGTTGGCGAACTTGGAAGCGGGTGAGAGCCGGCTTACCTGACGGATCTACTTTAACCACTCTTTCGCCGCTATGCAGCGTGTTTTTTCGAAGTGGCTGCTCAACCTGGACGCGGTCTTCGCTCCAGCTGCCCTCCACCAGCGCAAGATAACGCTTGTCCACCTGATTGCTGCGCAGAAGTTCGTGCAGAATACGCAATGCACTGCGACGTCTGCTGATCAACAGACAACCCGAGGTATCCCGGTCCAGGCGATGGACCAGTTCCAGCTCCCTCTCCTCCGGGAAGAGCGCGCGCAACGCTTCGATCGCGCCATAACTCAGCCCACTGCCGCCGTGTACGGCCAGCCCCGACTCTTTGTTCAGCACCATAAATCGGTCGTCCCGATAGACAATCGCGGGCTCCAACCGGTCCAGCAACCGAGAATCGGGCTTTTGCCCCTCGGACTCGATCAGCCTGAGCGGTGGAATTCTCACAAGGTCGTCCGCCTGCATACGGTAGCCAGCCGGTTTTCTTCCCTTGTTTACCCTGATTTCGCCACGCCGGATAATCCGGTAGATATAACTTCTGGGTACACCTTTCAACACATTAAGGAGAAAATTGTCGATTCTCTGCCCCGCGTACCCGGGTTCGACTTTCAGAAAACGTACCGCTGACTTTTTCTGTTCACTTTCTGACATTTGCATATGATAACAGGTCACACCGGAATTGATGCCCCACCACAACAAAGCTATACTTTCAAAGTAGTGCGTTTCCCCGATAGCAGATCGCTGATCTCCTTACGGCGCATACCGAATAGAGAATTTGTAGACCGGACTCCAGTTTTAACATTGGCCTCGGAGCCGGAAAAAGCAGGCTTTGGCCTACCTGAGAGGCAAAATAACGCCGGACCAGCGGGATGACCCGAGGTCTGGTTTTGGCTCGTTGTTGAAAGAGAACTGTTGTTTTTCGTACACATATTGCGAAAAACCAAAATTTTACCGCGTACTCGATCTGGCATGGCCACAGTGCGGGAACTTATCCGCTCACACTCAGCGGAACCCAGAGTGACCACAGCTCCCGGAAATTAACAGAACACCCCGGAGAAAAAGCTGGCCCGCCAATCGCCTACCCGGGTGTTCCGCTGAGGAATTCCCGTCGTTGCGAAGTGCGC
Source organism: Gammaproteobacteria bacterium (assembly GCA_020445405.1). Classification (GTDB taxonomy): domain Bacteria; phylum Pseudomonadota; class Gammaproteobacteria; order Chromatiales; family Chromatiaceae; genus HKST-UBA178. The sequence continues at coordinate 1,457 of JAGRGQ010000062.1, forward strand.
CGAAGGATAAAATACAATATGAAACGCATGCTGATTAACGCAACTCAGCCAGAGGAGTTGCGTGTGGCCATCGTGGATGGCCAGAAGTTGTTCAACCTGGATATCGAAGCTCCCGGCCGGGAGCAGAAAAAAGCGAATGTTTACAAAGGCCGCATAACCCGGGTCGAACCCAGTCTTGAGGCTGCTTTTGTCGATTACGGCGCAGAAAGGCACGGTTTTCTCCCGCTCAAGGAGATATCACGCAGCTATTTTTCTGAAAACTCCCTTGAAGGAGGCGGACGGATAAACATCCGCGACGCCATCAAAGAGGGGCAGGAAATCACCATTCAGATTGAAAAAGAGGAGCGGGGAAATAAGGGAGCCGCACTAACCACTTTTGTCTCTCTGGCAGGCCGTTACCTGGTTTTGATGCCAAACAACCCCAGAGCTGGCGGGGTATCCAGGCGTATCGAGGGCCAGGACAGAAGTGACCTTCGAGAGGCAATGAGCACGCTTACAATCCCGGATGGCATGGGCCTTATCGTCCGCACCGCGGGGGTTGGCAAAAGTGCGGAGGAGCTGCAGTGGGACCTGGATTACCTGATCCAGTTATGGCAGGCGATAGAAAAATCCGCCAGTGAAAAATCTGCACCGTTTCTGATATACCAGGAAAGCAACGTCATCATCCGTTCCATCAGGGACTACCTGCGGCAGGATATCGGCGAGATTTTAATTGATGATCCGAATGTCTTCGCCGATGCCTGCGAATTCATCGAACAGGTCATGCCCGCCTACCGGCGCAAAGTCCGTCTTTACGAGGACGATGTTCCGCTGTTCAGCCGCTACCAGATCGAGAGCCAGATCGAGTCGGCATTCCAGCGCGAAGTCAGATTGCCTTCCGGCGGTGCTATAGTAATCGATCACACCGAGGCGCTCACCTCAATAGACATAAACTCCTCACGCGCCACACGCGGCGCTGATATTGAGGAGACAGCGTTGAACACCAATCTTGAAGCTGCCGACGAAATAGCCCGGCAGCTGCGCTTAAGGGACATGGGTGGTCTGTTCGTCATTGATTTCATAGACATGTCGCCGGCAAAAAACCAGCGAGATGTGGAAAACCGGCTCAAGGATGCACTCAAGGAGGACCGTGCACGGGTACAGGTCGGAAGAATCTCCCGCTTCGGTCTGCTCGAAATGTCCCGTCAGCGGCTGCGTCCCTCACTTGGCGAATCCAGTCAGAACGTCTGTCCGCGCTGTAGTGGTCATGGATTCATTCGTGGTGTCGAATCGCTCGGCCTCTCGGTCCTGCGGATAATCGAAGAGGACGCGATGAAGGAGAACACGGTTCGTATCGTAGCCCAGCTGCCGGTCGATACCGCGACATTCCTGCTTAACGAAAAAAGGGACGCAATCCACGAGATCGAGCAACGGCAGTCGGTCAATGTCACTCTTGTGCCCAACATCCATTTCCAGACTCCCCATTACAAGATTGAGCGAATCCGCTCCCAGGACCTTTCGCCAGGACAGGATGAGGATGCCAGTTACCGGCTCATGCAGGATCCTAAAGAGTCCGATGCATTCCTTCAAAAGCAGGGACAGGAGCCTAAAATCGAAGAACCAACCGTTAAGCGCATCGCTCCGGCGACCCCGATACCGCAAAGCCAGGTTGTCAGAGTCAGAGAGCCTGAAACTGCGTCTGAATCCGGATTTGTCCGCCGCATCTGGAATGCATTGTTCATGGGGAAATCGGAAAAAGCGCCGGATGAACCACAGCAGGATGCTGTCGAAAAAACCACACCTCAGAAACGTCCGGACTCGCTCAGACCAGCAGCCCGCCGCAGTCAGGGAGGCAACAGACGTCCAGCGACCGTTCTACAAAAAGCCGATTCAGCGGACGCCGCTGGTAACGAGCGTCCACCACAGAAGATAAGCCCTGCCGCCGCCACAGCCTCAGCCAAACCGACGGTAAAAACTGAAACAATCGATTCAGACGGCATCGATACCGCGGACAAAACGACGGATGAATCGGCGCGTAAGAGTGGTGGTTCGCGGCGTGGGCGCCGTGGCGGAAGCCGCCGCCGGCGCAAATCGAGTCAGAATACCGAGAGCTCCACGCAAAAAGATGTAGTTAAAGATGAGGATAAAACTCAGATTAACAGCGCATCTGATGCGGAAGAGGAGTCCCGTGGAGCAGCAGCCAGCGCAAGGGAGAGTGAGGGACAGGAGAAACGTCAACGCACTACCAGAAACCGGCGGAATCGCCGGGCGCCTACAACCGCACCCAACGGCGATCAGCATACCGATTCCGATGGAAGTATGCCAGGAGCAGGCAAGCATGCAACCACGGCATCCGTTGTGGATAATGCCGGCTCGACATCGTTCAAGGCGGGCAATCCCGGAAATGCCGGCAACACCTCGGAGCATCACCAGTCAAATCAGGGAACTGGCTCGGCAAAATTATCCGATACGGCAAACGCAGCGGTAAAATCTGATAAACCCGTAAAATCTCAGGTAGATTCGGAAACAGTAGCGGAACAAAAAACTCCGCCTCAAACAGAACGGGACCCGGGCAAGTCACGGATGGATACGGAAGACAAAGGAGTCAGGCAAACTCCACCAGCACCAACGATGGAGGAGAGAAACCCGACTGCACAGCGCAGCTTGGAATTCGCTAATGAGCCCGGGTCTACCGCTATCCGTGCAGTCTCCGGAAAGTTGTCCAGTGGTGCGACGATTGACGCTTCCCCGGATGATACGCCGCGTAAGGATAAACCTGATATGAGTGTGGCCGCCGATCAACCAACCAGGCCGAAGGACACCACGCAGCCAACCACTGACAGCGGAAAATCAGAGTCGGTCAAGCAGCGGACGGCGGCGATAGAAACCGCTTCCGCGGTAATCGATACTGAAAAAAGGCAAGGCAGCGAGTAGCAGTAAAGAAGACCGGCAGCGATACACCGCTGCCGGTCCTTTGTTGCGGGGCTTTAGCGTGAATCCGCCTCACTCCCCGAGCATAGCTCAATAGTTTGACGGCCCGTATCGATATGGCTGATAGGGGGCCCAGTCAGGCATATTTGGGTAGCCGGAATAGTTCCCATAACCACCACCGTAGGGTCCTCCGTACTGGCCAGGATACTCTCCTCCCCAGGCGGGCGGTCTCGGTGCATACTGCTGCCATGGCGCAGGATAATACCCCTGCTGCTCATAACTATCATTTGAAAACGGCTCATAATTTCCGTTATCCTGCCGCCGCATCATCGGTTTGGGGCGTTCATAGCCAAACAGCTCCCGGAATGAGGGCCGCATGGTACCCCTCCTCGCGAACTCTCGACCCGCTCTCTCCGGTGCGGCCTGGCCCGAGTCGGCGGCGTTGTCCGCTGCTGAAGCTGCCTCACTCCCCTGACCGGCAGTGCCTGGAGCGGAAACGGCAGCTTCCTCCGAACTCGTCCCGCTCAAGGTTGCTGGTTCCGATATCCCGCCGCTGGCGGCGGGAGATTCACCAACAGCCGTTGACGGTGATTCCGGTTCACCAACCGCCGCGGCTTCGGTGCCGCTCTCTTCTACCCCGCTCTGAGAAACGGCTGCGTCACCCACGCCAGCAGAACCGGCGCCGGCATCCGCAGCAACTACAGACGTTCCTGCGGTCTCTGCACCCGGTTCCGTTCCGGCATCAACGGACGGTGTCGCAGCGGGCTCCGACGCCACCCCGGGTTTTACTTCCTTCTGTTCAGCTCCCGATTGAACACTCACCAGCGGAACGCCGGCATCCACGGTGTGCCCCTTTTCCTGACCCACTGCTTCACTTGGTGCTCCGGAAACCGCTGCCGGCGACTCAGTTTCTGACGACGGGCTGACAGTAACAGCCTTGTCAACAGCAACTTCGCCCACTTTGGCAACCGTTGAAGGCTCGTTGTTTGCCCCTTGAGTGGTCTCTGTATGGCTGACGGGGGGTGCCTTCTCATCCATTGTGGCCGTCTCAGTCTCAACCCTGGCCGGGCTCACGGCCACCGGAGCGGTGCTTTCGCTGATTTTCACCGTCCCTCCCTTGTGCGCCTGGGAACGAATGTACATAAAGACCGCCAATACAACGACAATCCATAAAATGACTTTAGGCCCAAATCCAGCAACAGGCGATGATTTTGCCGTGTTAGATGCTTCTGCAGACATGGTTACTTTTTCCTCTCGTGGTAATTCTGATGATCCGGTTGCAGCAGGTACATCATCCCTGATTCCGCTCTTTCTATCAGCAGCATCCGAAGGCTCACCGGCATTGATGGAATCGCGTTCCTCCGCCTTCTCTTCTCCGATACCTTCTTCGGCCACTCCTCTGCTGGAATCCTGCTCCACCTCGTTGCTCGCACCAGAAGCTTTCGCAGCAGTTTTCTTTGTTAAGATTTTCTTGGTCGCAGCGCTCTTTTTCACGACCTTTTTCTTAGCGACTCTTTTTTTCGTCGCCTTTTTTCTTGTTACTTTTTTTGCTGTATCGTTCTTTTGGTCCATAGCGTCGATGGTATTTTCATCACCTGGACCCGGTTGTTCAGCTTCCTCGTTTTCAGCCATAAAACACCCCCAAGACAATCAGCCTGTTTACTCTTTAATAATAAACTTAAATCTAGAATAACACGCCTACTGGTAAATTGTATTCATCTGATCGGAGTATTGGTGTAATTTTATTATATATTTCATATAGATATAAATAATTTTGACAGTATCTTATACACTTTTTTCATCCCTTCAGTGAGATGCTCCTCAATTTTGCTCATTGTAATCGGTCCATCGCTGCGGCCTGCTGCCCAGTTTGCTACCACCGCGCAGCACGCATAGCAAATTTCGAGCTCCCTGGCCAAAGACGCTTCCGGCATACCGGTCATACCCACAAGATCACAACCGTCCTGTTCCATGCGGTCGATCTCCCTGCTCGTCTCCAATCGCGGTCCCTGGGTCGCACCGTAGGTTCCGCCGGCTCCCACATCGATATTCGCACTCGCCGCGGAAGCCAACAACGCCTGGCGCAGTGCTTCGCAATAAGGAGAGGTAAAATCAATATGCGTCACATGGGTCAGGTTGTCGTCAAAATAGGTGTGATCGCGGTCGTAAGTATAATCGATGATCTGGTCGGGTATCACAATGGTACCCGGTGCCATCACCCGATTCACCGACCCTACCGCCGCAACGCCAACCACGTTCTCAATACCTATCTGCTTCAGAGCCCACAGATTCGCCCGATAGTTGACCCGGTGCGGAGGAATCGTATGCGCCGCGCCATGCCGAGGCAGAAAAATCAGTTCATGTCCGTGAAAAATCCCGTGTGTCAGAGGTGCGGATGGCTCGCCATATGGTGTATGTACCACTTCTCTCCGTAATATCTCCAGTCCGTTCAGTCTGGTAATTCCCGATCCACCTATAATCGCTAGTTTCGACATTATCGGTCCGGCTCACAAACAGCTAGATTTTTTAACTCCGCCGCCTCTCTCCAGATTACGCTGGAACGGCGAAGGAGACACTTTCCGGTTACGTTTTGGTTGCCCGCAAACCAGACTGCCACACTGCTGGCCTAAGATATCCGTCTGCCAGGCAACCTGCAACCTGGCGTTTTCCGGCGCCGGATAATTTCCCAATCGAAGGGAATTCCATGGGGACCCGACGATTTCCACTCATATGCGAGCAAACTCTGTAATCTAGCAGTTGCAGGAAATCGCAGGTAAAAAAAACCGGCAACCAGTGCCGGTATTAATTTATTTATTATTTTTTGTGTATTATTTTAATTGGTAGCAGTCCTAAAGACCCCACTCTCCTCCAGCTTGGGAAGCAGTACCGTCTGTTCCCTCTCTATTCTCGATTCAATCGCTCCGAACATCTCCAGTGTTTCATTCAGAAATTCCTCAGTGAAATTGAAGTCGCAATCTTTCAGCCACTTCTGGTAATAGCCTTCAAACTGCTTACGAAGCGGCTTTTCCCCACTGATAAAACCCCACGCGAGAGACTTCAATTTTGGATTCTCATGCGTCAGCAACGGGGGATATAACCCCTTATCCTCTGCGGAGAGATGGCGCTTTAATTTCTCACCCAGACTGCAAAGATGTTCGTGCGCGGCCTTTGCATTGGGTTTGACCTTGAGCTGCTCCGGTTTCAGCATGACCTTGAGGTCGCTAATCATCCCAAGCAGTTCCTCCTGTCTCTCCTTGAATTCAATAAGCATCTCCATACAACCTCCCGATTAAAAGCATCGCAATTCTATTGAACTGCCCAGATTATTCTCGAAGCTGGCGGAAAAAGCTGTCATTACACCCAAAAGCACTCTACCCGATGAATCCAAAATGGGCTCAACCACAATGCGAGCGATCAATTACACTCGAACTATAAGTTTTTTATAATTTACTGTTTTTATTCGGCTTTTCCCGACCGCAGCCTGACTTGAATATTTCTCATATCCCGCTTTAAAAAGCAAGGCGAATCTATGCAACCCATACTTTTCCAGAGCGAAAACAGCTACAGATCTAGTTCCAGAACGGGATTGTCATCATACCGGGCGATCAACTCCACTGCGCTTTTCCATCGCTTGTCCAGGTGCAGTTTCTCGCGTTTCAGTTTTTTCCGGCCGTGCATTCTGATCAACCGCATCTGTGCCGCCGGTTCCGAATACATTTTCAACTCATCCATCACCGTGGCAGCAGATTTCTGATCGTTACACACCAGTACCATATCGCAACCCGCTTCGAGAGCGGCAGCGGCACGGGCCACGACGTTGCCCGCCTCTTCTGCCGCTGCCATCGAAAGATCGTCGCTGAAAACCACGCCCTGAAATCCCAGTCTCCCCCGAAGCACCCGTTTTAGCCAATAGCTGGAAAAGCCGGCCGGTTCCGGAGAAACTTTTTCGTAAACCACATGTGCCGGCATGATCGCCTCTATGCCGCCCTCAATCAGCCGCCGAAACGGTAAAAGATCGTCCATCAATATCTCTTCACGTCTGCGCCTATCCACCGGAAGCGCCAGATGCGAGTCCTCCGTTACGTTTCCATGACCGGGAAAATGTTTGCCTACCGAAGCCATACCCGCAGCATGTACACCTCTGGTCCAGCCCATGGCCAATTCTGCGACGACAAAAGGTTTTTGGTGAAATGCCCGATCACCGATGACCTCGCTTACACCGGTGCCAAGATCCAATACCGGGGCAAAGCTGAAATCAACGCCTTCAGCGAGCAGTTCCGACGCCATCAACCAACCGACACTCTGCGCCGCCTGCAGTGCGTAACGCGGATTCGCGTCGTACAGCCTGCCAAACCAGGCAGCTGGTGGCAGCCGGGTAAAACCCTCGCAGAAGCGCTGCACTTTGCCTCCTTCCTGATCAACCGCAACCAGCAGCTGCGGTTCCCTCAACGCATGGATTTCGGACACCAGCCGTTGCAACTGATCCGGCGTTTCAAAGTTTCTGCGAAAAAGAATAACGCCGCCGGCTGCGGGATGGCGCAACAGTTCACGCTCTTCGCCAGTCAGTTCCACGCCTTGAAGATCCAACATGAGAGGACCATGGCTCATTGAAATCTCCGTCGGCACCAGCAGCCGGGTTGGTTCAAGTTTGGCAAGTGAGTAGCCGATAGCTAGTGTACTCTTTAGCATGAAAAACAGCGAAAACTATGCGTATGTCAAGCCTGCCGCTGCTGCTTGGGGTGCTTTTTATTGTGCCTGCGCTGCCAGTTCTCGGTGCCGAGGGTACAGGAGCAATTAAGCCACTGCAGTACATTGAACTTAAACCATCCATAGTCGCCAATATGCAAAATGGCGCCAAATATCTGCGTACAGACATTCAGTTGATGACGCGGGACGATGAGAGTGTCGAAGCGATCAAGCACCACGCACCCGCGCTACGGCATGAACTTTTCCTGCTGATCAGCGATCAGGAGGGAAGTAAGCTGAAAGATCCCAAGGGCAAGGAAAATTTTCGCCGGAACGCACTCAAGTCGCTGAAAAAAGTGATGTTGGAAATAACCGGAAAAGAGCACGTCGAAGAGCTGTACTTCAGCAGTTTTTTCGTTCAGTAACCAACCTTGTCCGATTATACGGAGCCGGAACCGAACCGGTTCTCCAGGCTCGCTGATTCAGCCTACCTGCTCTGGCACGCCGCTGGCCGTTAACTGGTATTTGTGCCACGACTGCCCGGGATGCCAGTTTCGGCCAGCAGCACTGTTTCGCCGGGGAGTACGGGCCGGGTTGCGGCGATAAGAGACCCAAACTCCGGCTACCGCGTGTCTCCGGGTGAAGCGCGATAATTGTACGGCGTGTTCTGTTTCTCAGCCTGATGTGATGTCCCGTAAAATTCAACGGTCAGAAAATCTCGACCTCGGTTCCCGGTTCAACCTGATCAAAAAGCTCGATTAGATCCCTGTTGCGCATACGTATACATCCGTGAGAACGGGGCTCGCCGACGGGTTCGCTGTCCGGGCATCCGTGGATATAGATATAGCGGCGCAAAGTATCTTTTAAACCTCCACGATTAACGCCCCGCTGCTTTCCACTGAGCCACAAGATCCTGGTCAGTATCCAATCTCTTTCAGGATACTTTGCGGCAAGTGTTTCATTGTATATTTCACCGGTCGGCCTACGCCCTTTAAAAACAGTGTGGAGAGGCAGCCCGTCACCTATTTTGATGCGTATCACATGCAGCCCGCGCGGCGTACAACCACTGCCCCGCTCCTCTCCCGCTCCATTCAGCGCCGTGGAGATCGGGAACCGCGATATCGTTCTCTCATCCTCCGCAAGCGTCAACAGCTGGGCCTTCAGGTCGACCTCGATACGCCGTGTCAAATTACCGCACCGTTACCATCGGCTGAATGGATGCTTGATCAGATTGACGTTGTAATACCTGATGTCGCCCGACACCTCGTCACCCGCCCAATCAGGCAGCTCAAACGGTTCATCTTCGGATTCCAACTCCAGTTCTGCGACGACCAATCCGCGATTCTCCCCTTCAAACACATCGAGTTCCCACTCATGGACGCCGTTGCGGACGATATAACGAGTCTTGTCGATGTAGGGCCGTAGAGCGATTTCGCGCAACATCTCGGTGGCATCGGCCAATGGAATTTCATACTCGTACTCGAGCCGTCGGATACCCAGAGTCGTGCCTTTTATATTCAGATGGGCTTTTCCGTTTCCGGTTCGAATCCGCACCGATGCATTTTTCTGATTTGCCAGATACCCTTGCTGCAGACGTGATTCCGAAATGACGTGGTTTTGCCATAAATCATTTTTTACCAGAAACTTACGTTCTATTTCTAATGCCATTTCAATGAGACTCCAAGAGCGCAATGGATTCAACATGCGCTGTATGCGGAAACATATCCATCACCCCGGCCGCCACCAGCCGGTATCCATGCAGATTCACCAACTCGCCCGCATCCCTGGCCAGGGTGTCAGGATGACAGGAAACATAGACTATCCGATGTGCGCCGATTTGGGGAAGGTATCGCAGCACTTGCTGCGCTCCGCTGCGAGGAGGATCCAGCAGCACCTTGTTGAAAGATTCGCACAGCCAGGGCTCGTTTTCGAGTGGCTGGTATAGGTCCGCAGAATAGAAACGGACATTATGGATATCGTTTACCGCGGCATTCTGCCCAGCCCTTGCCACCAGTCCAACGTCGCCCTCGACGCCTGTAACCTCGTCCACGCTGCGCGCCAGCGGCAGGGTGAAGTTGCCCAGCCCGCAAAAAAGGTCAAGCACCCTATCTTCACGCTTCGGGTCCAGCAACAGCAATGCATGGTCCACCATCAGCCGGTTGAGATCGCTGTTTACCTGAGTAAAGTCCGCAGGTAGGAAATGGAGCTCCAAACCATACGCCGGCAGGTGATAGCGCAGCGTCTGCTGGTCGCCCGACAGCGGACGCAGGCTCTCCGCCCCCCCCTCCTGGAGATAGGGAACAAGTGAGTGGGTATCGCAAAAATCAGAAAGTCGTCTCAGGTCATCTTCGGACGCGGGAGACAATAACCGGAAATTCAGAATACAGTGATTGTCGTCTATCGCCACTTCGATCTGGGGAATACGGTCCTTTATCGATAGCTCCCCGATCATGCGTGCCAGCGGAAGCAGAAGTTCCCCCACCCTCGGATCCAGGACAAGACAACGATCAGTCTCACAGATAAACCCGGATCCGCGCTCCCTGAAGCCGACCAGCACCCGCTCCTTTTTCGCCACGTATTTGACTCCCAAACGTGCTTTTTTCCGATATCCCCAAGTGTTGTCGCTGATCAGCGGAGGCAGGATTCTCTCAGGCACGACATTGCCGATTGATGCAAAAGAATGCAGCAATTTCTGTTGCTTATCGCGAATTTGGGCAGCTGGGCGCTGATGTTGCAGGCTGCACCCGCCGCACACACCATATTGAGGACACTGCGCGAGAACCCTGTCCGGTGATGGCCGAAGCACCTCCTCGAGTGCGCCTTCAGCCTGCTGCCCCTTGATCCTGGTATAACGGAAAACGACCTGCTCGCCGGTTAACGCGCCATGAATATACACGCTCCTGCCGTCGACACAGGCAACTCCCCGGCCATCAAGACTCATGCCTTCGATGTGCACCGTCAATGGGTCCAGCGGCAGTTTTGCGGCTCTGCTACGCCTCATATCTTTACCGCAGGAACGGCGCTGCTGCAGCCTGACCCTGGATCAACGTTGCTTCCAGCCACCCGAGGTGTCCTGATACCACCATCCGGATTCAGCCTGCTGCACCCAGGTCCTGGCAAATGTCGAACGGATATCCGGCTCCCACTCAGGGTGTCCGTTTGCAGCGGCGATCGCCCGGTAAAGCGCATTCCGATCGTGATTTTCTTCGGCAATCAACCGCTCTGACTTGGCCCGCTCTTTCAGGGGTATCGCAGATTGATTCCGAATTTCGATCAGCGCCTCACGGGTGAAACCGACGCTGCCGTTGGAATAGTATGCTTTCAGGCTCCGATTGCGCTGTTTCATAGCAGCCTGAAGCTGCCTTATCTGGGGGGTGTTTACGTTAAAATCGGGCTGTGCGGCCTGCGCCTGAGGAACCAGCAGGTTCAATAAGCCCGCAGCGATCCTTTCGAACCTCTGCGTCCCCAGCCAGACCCCCTTATCCTCTTTTGGTGCCTGCTTACCGAGAATATCCTCGACGATCTTTTCGGCTGCCTGCTCCGCCTGCGCGGCGGGAAAGTAGATATTGATGGTGACACAGGCGCCCACCAGCAACAGCATGGCGGCGAGGGTCGTCAGTTTGAGTACGTTCATGATGATGCCTCCTTGATATGCAGCTTCGCGTCCCCGGCCGTATTCGGGCATGTCGCGCGGTGACTACTCTATGATCGGCGTTCCGCCTTCGGCGACCTGTTTGAGTTTCTCCACCAGAACGCCCCAGTCGGTTCTTCGATTGAAACCGACTATATCGATTCTGGGAAGGCCTCCGCCCTTTACCAGGTAATAACCCTGACTTGCGGTTTCGATACCACCCATTTCGCACACGCCTTTTTCCAGGCGGCAGCTGATGCCCAGTTTCGCGTAACCAAACTCTTCGAAGAAGCGCAGGAAACTGCGCGACAGAGCACCCGAAATGCCCACACCTCCAAGATTCGAAATATTGTCCACCGCCTTCTGGCTTATCCGATGCGGACCCGGATCGTTTTCCGGAGTGGCAAACCGGGCGTCAAACGCAACGGGCTGCCACTCTTCCAGACGCAGCCCGTCGATCCGACCCGCAAGTCTGCCGGTAATCTTACCAAATGAGAATGTGGAGGTCAGCGTCTCCAGGTCGAGCGCTCTCAGCTCAACATCCGCCTGCAGCACCGGCAATGGTCCAAACAGGTCATCCAGTTGAAGATTCTTCAATAGAATGGTGCCGTCGAATGCCCGTATCAACGTCATACCCCGCAACTTGAGCAGACCATCTTCCAGGGAGACACCCGGTATCATGGCAGAGAGGCGACCCGCCAGCGGAGGCCATCCAAGCGCCTCACTGATAAGCTTCATGGATATCGGTGTGATATAACCCTGAAAATCGATCCTTGATCCGGATGCGGTCCGGTTGACGGAGAAGCGCTCTGCGCGGAGTTCGCCGTCCATAACCGGAACGGAGACGGGTTCGTCCAGTTTTACACCACTACCGCTCAGTTTCAAAAGCGCTTGTCCGGAGCCGATATTGATGCTTTGCAACAGCTCTCCGTCGCGCCAGCGAAGCGTGCTCTGCGGCACCGAATCACCGGAGCTCCAAAACATATTGCCCGCCAGCCCGGACACCCGGAAGTTCTCCCCGCTGCCGCTTTCCGCACTACCCCCCTGGCTGACCGTCACGTCATCGAGTTCCAGTTTCAGCGTCGAAACCGAGTCCATTTGGAATTCAAACCGCGACCGGCCGCGAAGATTCAGCGTTTCAAAGAACTCCTCGGACAGTACCGGCTGAAAATATCTCCGGTATACCGGGTCCAGTTCCACGGGCTGCGAACGGAGCTTGAGATGGCCGATCCGCGGGTTGGGGGCAAGGTCAATATTTCCCTCCGCCGAGAGCGCGAGCGTCTTCGGATCCCGGTACTCCAACCGCTGAAAATCCAGTTTGCTCAGGGCGTTGTCGAGATGGTAGTTCATTGCCACGCTAATGGCGTTGCCTTCGGGTTCAAGATAGGCAAAGGGTGTCAACAGTGCACCGGTTTCCAGCGTCAGCCGCGTGCTGCCGGCGTACCCCTGCCGGGTTGCATGCAGATCGCCGTTCCAGTCGCCCGCCAAGCGCTCACCGATGAGGCTGCCTTCCGTATCGGAGAAAGCGGTCTGTTTGAACTTAAGCTTCCACTCCGCAGACTGCACCGTCGAACCTCCCCCGAGGTTGAGCAGCACATCCGTTTTCCCCTCCAGTCTGTAATCCGGGAGCGCAAGACCCACGGCTGACAACGGCTTGCGCAACTTTTGCAGCGCCAGATTCCGCCCAACGAGTTCAAGCCTCCAGTGCGGCAGTGTGCCGGCGACCACAAGCCTCCCACTGCCACCGGCAAATGCCAGCTGCTCCACAGCAAGTGAGAATTTTTGCCCCGCCTGCTCCCATCGGAATGCTACCGGGAAGCTGTTGTTATCCGACAACGGAGTGCCGATCTCCAGACGCCCCTGCTCGCAGCTGACCAGATGATCGTCGACAATGCCCCTGTCGCAATGGATTCCCGGGGATAACAGCGGAAAAGGAAGCGCCGCATGTGTCAAACGCGCTGCCGTCAGAGTAAAGGAGCCATTGCGTCGATCCGACCAGCTGACGTTGAGCTGAATCCCTTCTGCTCTCCAATCCTTGCCGCTCAGTGTTCCGAGCCGGAGCGCGAACGCATCAACAGAGAGAGCGTTTGTCCCGAACAGCGGCAGACAAACAACGACGACGACCGCAATCGCGGTGGAATATCGGCTATTCCGAAGGAAAGACACCGGTGGAAAGGTAACGGTCGCCGCGGTCGCAGATGATGGCGACGATGACCGCATGCTCGAGCGTTGCCGCAAGATTCAGCGCGGCGGCAACAGCTCCGCCGGATGAGATTCCGGCGAATATTCCCTCTTCGCTGGCCAGCCGTCGGGTCATCTCTTCTGCTTCCTCCTGAGTCACCTCCATCTCCCTGTCCACCCGCTTTGGATCGAAAATCTCAGGCAGATACTCCGGTGGCCAGCGCCTGATGCCTGGAATGCTGGCACCTTCAGCGGGCTGTACACCGATTATCTGAACAGCGGGATTCTGCTCCTTCAAATAGCGCGACACCCCCATAATCGTGCCCGTGGTGCCCATAGAGCTGACAAAATGGGTGATCGAACCCGAAGTATCGCGCCATATCTCCGGACCGGTGGTGTCATAGTGGGCGCCAGGGTTATCCGGATTTGAAAACTGGTTCAATACCCTGCCTTTGTCCTCGGACTCCATTCTCAGGGCAAGATCCCGGGCAGCCTCCATTCCGCCCTCGCGATCGACCAGGATGAGTTCCGCGCCGTAGGCGCGCATGGAGGCACGCCGCTCAACGCTCATATTGTCCGGCATTATCAGAACCAGTCGATAGCCTTTAACCGATGCAGCCAGCGCCAGTGCAATACCGGTATTGCCGCTGGTTGCTTCGATCAGGGTGTCGCCGGGCCTGATGTCGCCGCGTTCCTCGGCGCGCTGAATCATGTTCAGGGCCGGGCGATCCTTGACCGAACCGGCCGGATTATTGCCCTCCAGTTTGACCAGAATCGTATTGCTGCCTCCGGTCACCAGTCGCCGCAGTCTGACCAGCGGTGTTGAGCCGACAAATTTTTCTATCGTTGGATAATTCATGGGACCTAAGTGTACTTCAACAACCGGCTGAAAACGATGTTAAGATGCAGCCAAAATAAATTGCGGTGGAGGCTGCGATAAAACAACAAGGAGGCGTTCCGACAATGAATCCCAAAACCATTCTGGAAATCCCGGGTGAGCCATGCGACGACAGCAATTGCGCCAACGACTCACCCGGAGCGCAAAAGAGGCTGCTCAGCGCCATGCTGTGCATTGCTGGAGCGGTGAGTGCGCCGGCGCAAAGTCAGGTACCTGAAGAGTACTATTTCGACGATCTCCCGATTGTCCTTTCCGTTACCCGGCTGAAGCAATCCCTCGCGGATACACCCGCCAGCATGACCATTATCGACAAAGATATGATTCGCGCTTCCGGTGCGATGAATATTCCCGACCTGCTGCGCCATGTACCGGGATTTCAGGTCGCTTTCGTTACCGGGAAAAGGGCTTCGGTAACAGCCCATGGCAGGGGGGACGAGTATGCACGCGACATGCAGGTCACGATTGACGGCCGTTCCATCTATGATCCTGCATTCGGCGGCGTATCCTGGCAGGATATCGGGCTCGACGTCGATGACATCCAGCGAATCGAGGTGGTCCGGGGAACCAACGCCGGAAGCTACGGATCGAACTCCTTCGCCGGAGTCGTCAATATCATTACTGAACATCCGGCCCAACAACAGGGTTTGCTGTTAAAAACACGCTTTGGGACAGGGCAAAACCGGCAGCACTATGGACGTTTTGCCGACTCTGCAGGCAAATTCGATTTCCGCATCACCGCCAGCCGTTCGGAAGATGATGGCTTTGACACGCGACATGACAGTGCCAGCACGAACTCCTTCAGTTTCCGCGGTGATTACCGTGCCGACAGCGAAAACAGCTTTGCACTCCAACTGGGACATAGCAGCGGTCCCCGGGAAGAGGGTTTGACCGGCAGCGATGAACAGCCTCTGAGAGAGGCCTATCATATCAACCATTATCAACAGCTCCGCTGGAACAGGCAGATCTCCTCCGAAGAGGAGTTTCACCTTCAGCTTTATCACAACTATCAGAAGAAAGATGATCATTTCGAATCCGATGTCCCCGGCCTGGGAGTGCTTGCATTGGGTTACGGATTCGACTCACACCGTTATGATCTGGAGCTTCAGTACACAAACCGCTTGAGTGAGCAGCTTCGCGTCGTTTCCGGTTTTGGCGGACGTTACGAAAGCGCAGAGGGAGTCTGGACCTTTGGCGAAGAAAAGCAAACCCGCGGTCAGCTGCGCGCCTTCTCCAACGTTGAATGGACCCCGCAACCGCATACGGTATTGAATTTCGGCGCCATGTATGAAGCCTACGAAGGCAAACGAGGTCTGTTCTCGCCGCGCTTTGCGATCAATCAACATCTCGACACTTTCAATACGCTGCGGTTTGTCGCTGCGCGCGCCTACCGCATGCCGACGCTGTTCGAGGACAACTCCAGAGTCTATATCTACCGCGCCAGCGACATGCTTCCGCTCGACTATTTCTTCCTTACGCAGGACGATCTCGAGCCGGAGCAGATAACCGCCCTTGAACTCGGCTATCTGGGCAAATTCCCCGAACAGGGACTGACGCTGGATATCCGACTGTTCAGTGAGCGCATCCGCGACATCATTCCCAATATCGAAGACGAGCTGGTACTCGGGCCCGTGCCCATTCCCCCGCTGGATGGCTCCCAGAGTTACGTCAACGACGGCAGTGTCGTGATCAGCGGTTTGGAACTTGACCTGAAATTCAGACCCGTACCGCACAGTCTGATTCATTTCGGCTACGGTCTGGCCAACGCAAATGGGGAGCAGCTCAAAAGAGTCCGGCGAAACGGTCCTCTTCAGTATCTGGACCTGCAGGAGAGCGTTCCCGAGCAGACATTCAGTCTTCTCGGAAGCTATCGTTTCGAAAACGGACTCGAAATCAGCAGTGCGTTTCACTATGTAGACCCAATGGAGTGGCTGTACGACGGTCATTTTGTTCCGGTACGCAAGCGTTGGGACGTGCGCATTGGAAAACGCTTTCGCGAATCCAATGCGGATATCGATCTGGAGTTGATCGCACAGAACATAGACGGTAACGAGATCCAATTCTACAATTTCATCGATAGAGTGGATCCCTGGGTCAACATATCGGATAGACGGATCTTTCTCCAGGCCCGGGTAAACTTCCATTGACGATGGAAATCGACAGCAAACCGGATACGTTGGAGGGTCGAGCTGTAAATTTGAATTCAATCAGGTTTTGTGCCAGCTGCTGACCTGTCAATATATGAAGACGTACTGCGTGGCAACTGTTCCTCGCCGGCGGTTGGCGAAAAAATATTCAGGCACCGATCACCGCTTCCGGGCAATTCTCCTTGCTGCGATTCTGTGTCTGATCCACCTCCCCGCACTGCCCGATTCGCCGATCATAATGCTAGTGCAGAGCGGAAATGCACCGGTATACCAAAAGATTTCATCGACCATACTCTCCGATCTTGAATCGATTTGTCCTGAATGCAGCGCCTATCAGATCAAACAGTTGAACCTCGATGATGAGCCGGTTGATGCATTATCGGGAGCAGACAGTTCCGGATTGAAACTGCTCGTCACCATTGGGGTAAATGCGGCACGACTCATCTCCAGCTCGGAAATCCCGGTTCCCAGGCTCTACACGCTGATACCCAAGTCCTCCTCTGATACGCTCAAGCTCGACCAGTCGGCCAACAGCGCCTCCGTGATCTATCTGGATCAGCCCTTGAGCCGTCAACTCAATCTGATCAGACTTATCATGACGCACAATCAGGTATTGGGCGTGCTGTTTGGGCCCGTTACCGCGGCGTCGCGCACACTCCTGGAGAGAGAAGCGGAATCCCTGGAAATACCCGTTCGCGCGGAATCTGTCAGCACAGAGGATGAAGTCGGCCCCGCACTGCGACGGGTACTGGATGGCAGCGACATCCTTCTGGCACTTCCCGATCCCCTGGTTTACAACCGGAACACCATTTTCAATATTATCCTTTCCAGTTACCAAAACCGGATTCCGGTCATAGGTTTCTCTGCATCCTATGTCAAGGCGGGAGCCATGCTTGCTGTCCATTCAACTCCGTCAGATATCGGCATGCACATCGCCGAAACCATACGGCAGTTCATCATCACCGGTGAAGGCGGTTTACCCGCTTCGGCGTTTCCCAAGTACTTCAGCATAGAAGCGAATAAAAGTGTGGCTCATTCACTGGACATCAATCTGCCCGCAGCAATGGATTTGAAGCAACGGTTGGAACAAATGGAGGGGCCATGATTTTCCAGCGAATATCGAGAATCAAGACCCGTACCCTGATGCTGGGTATCATGCCTGCGGCGATTATGGCGCTCTCCCTGACAGGTTACATTATCAATGCCCAGCTTGAAAATCTGAATCAGGCCTTCCAGGAGAGAGGCAAGGCCATCGCGGAACAATCGGCATCACTGAGTATCTATGGAATCTTCGCCGGTGACGGGGAGATTCTGAAGAGCGCGCTGCAGACGGTACTGGAGCATTCCGACGTGGTATCGGTTACAGTCGCCGATCGGACCGGCGCTGTGCTTGCCCATCTGGAACACCCCGGTTCAGCGGATGCCACCACGCCCGAAAGCGCCGGGATCAACAGCTTCTCCACACCGGTCTTTTCATTGTTCACTCCCAGAGCGGTGGTCGATTATCCGGATCAAATAGACAACGCGGCATCCTCTGCGGATACGCGTACACGGATAGGAAGCGTTACGGTAAAACTGACGGATGCCAGACTTCGACAGCAACACTTTCGCATCTTTCGCAACAGCCTTGCGATGCTGATCATAGGACTACTGATAACCGGCCTGATAGCCATCGCGCTCAGTCAGACCATCACCCGGCCCCTGATGCGCCTTACAAGGGCGGTAATCCGAATGAAACATGGCGATTTCACTACCCGTGTTCCGGAAGTGTCGACAGGGGAGTTACGCAGTCTTGAACTGGGTTTTAACGCCATGGCTGATGCGTTGAAGCACTCTCAGGATACATTGCAGCAGCAGATTGAACAGGCAACCGCCGATCTGACCCAAACCATGGAGGCGGTTA
>JAGRGQ010000063.1:5000-19775 GCA_020445405.1 Gammaproteobacteria bacterium
CCTGTCGCCAGGGAAAGGAGGTTTGGAGAACGAAATTGATACTTCTCAGTGGGGACTCGCAACCCATGTAGCCGCCGGAGCAGTGCTGTTCCAACTATTTTCGATATGATCCGCAAGCACTTTCCTGGAACTATTTATGATCATTTCAACGGGATTTTTCAGGGCTGTAGTCGGTTGCATTTTAGGCAGCAGCCTGATGGGATGCACGGGCGGTGCCCTGTATACACCTCTGGGACGGGAATTGACGGATATGCCGCCCGCGCCTCTGGGTAACACCGTTGCCGGGGACAGATACTACTTTTCCAATGGCCGAAGGGAGAAGGTTACCGCCGTTGAAAATGACCTGATCGCCGTTAGACGCAGCTCCAGGTATCAATATCTCCGGTTTCAGGATTTCACTCTACCCGCAAAATCCATCAGCAGCCGCAAAGGTGTGACCAGTTACGACATGGTAAAAATAAATCCGGCAGAGTCCCTGTGGCCGCTGGCGGTGGGTAAGCGTATCAGGTTCGAATTGGTGAATACCAGCGCTGGTACCGCGGACGGGGAAGCCGCCAATCCCAGCAAATTCTGGGAGTGCGCCGTCGAGGGGATGCAGACGGTCGCAGTGATTTCCGGAGAATTTGAAACTTACCGTGTCGAATGCCTGCGCAAAAACAGGCGCAACAAAATCAAACAGTATGTAACCTATTATTACGCACCTGCCATCCAGCAGGTGGTACTGCGCGTTGACAGCTATTCGTATAAGCCGGCGAAACGACTTGAGTTAGTCGCATTCAGGCCCTCTTTATCCATGCTCTCCAAAGCGTCAGAGCGCCGCTTCCGGCGGCATTTTCAGCATACACTGGAGACAGTAGCCAGCGGGACCACAACAAGCTGGTGGAGCCGTCGCAGTGACACGCGTATTCACACCACACCAACAATTACCCGGAAACTGGGCACCGGCCTCTACTGCCGCAACTTCCTGATAAGCGTAAATGCTAAAGGATCGGTAAGATCGGGTGCCGGTCTTGCGTGCCGGAACGCAGAGGGGGAATGGCGTATTCCCAGGAAAATTGACACTCATAACGGAGAATTGACGTTCTGATACAGCACATTCGTCTCTCATCGGGCGTGTCGGAAAGGCCGTTTCCCGGCATCCTCTCCCGCCTCTCTCTGTTACTGATGGTTTTCAGTTTTAACGTCATCGCGGGACCGGATACCAATGAAAGGATAGCGCTGGCGGCGGAGCATATGGTCAGAATGCAGCTGGATTCCGGCCTGTTTATCTATGAGCACGACTTTCTCAGCGGCGCCGATTCCTCAAGGAACAATATTGTCAGACAGGCGGGAGCGGCATTTGCTCTGGCCGAATATTTCCAGTACTCAAAAAAAGCGGTTGCGCGCAAAGCCGTGGACCGGGCACGCAAAGCGTTTGAGCGCAATGCTGTGGAATGGCGGGAAGGCAAACTGCTGGCGCTGGATGGAAAGAGGGAGCAGGCCAAAGCCGGCGCCACCGCTTTGGCTGTGCTGGCGGCACTGCTCTCCGCGGACGATGACCAGGAGCCGGGCTCGGATCGTCAATTGCTTGCCTGGCTGAAAGGATTGGTGTCGCTACAGCAGCAGAACGGGGGATTCGCCAGCAGACCCGGATCGGATCTGCAATCCGCTTATTCCAACGGGGAAATCTGGCTGGCGCTGGCGGTTCTTCGGGATAAGCGGGGTGACGATATGGATGCGCATCTATTCAGAGCACTGCAGCGGGCAGACAACCGATTCCTGCAATTTTATTCGGCCAATCCCGATATCGGCTTCTTTCATTGGGGCATGATGGCCGCCGCCACCCGTTACTGGAGTACCCGCGAAACCCGGTTTTCCCGGTTCATTGCGGAGCAGACCAAGCTGTTCCTGATGGAGTTAAGGCCAAAAACAAGCCATAAATCCAACAGTTGTTATTCGGTCGAGGGATTGCTGGCCGGACTTGCGGTGCTTGAGGCGGAGAAGGGCTACGATGAACTCTCCCGGCAAGTCAGCCTGCGGGTGAGGCGGGAGATGGATAAGAACCTGCGGCTGCAGATTCTCCCTGACCAGAAACGCATCAGGTTTTCCGGTAACCGCCATCTGAAATCACCTGAACTTGCACAGTATGCGGGTGCGTTCCTGAACGGAAAATACCGTCCGCAAACACGCATTGACGCGACGCAGCACTGCCTTTCGGCGATGATAAAGGATCAGGCCAGACGGAAAGAACCGGCGGCCGGCAGTCAGTGACAGTAAATGGCGGCAACTATCCAAATGAAAACAGACGGCTTTCATCTCTTACATAGCGGGCGTCACCTTTTCGTTCTCCGGACTTAAACAGCGTTCGACATGCGCTTCCCCTGCCATCCGTTCATGCTTTGGAGACAGGTCATCACCTGCCGTTCACAGGATGACCTCGCACGAAAATCGCGACGAACGCTCTGTCGGATAACTTCCGGGGTGTATCGGCAACCGCGCTGCCTGGCATCCCTCAAGCCCGAATACCGGCGGATTTGATGGAAAGTTGACTGTATTCCGGGCGTGAGTGGCACCCATCACCTTCGATTTCTAAAAAAATGGGCCAGGGCGCTATGCGCCCTGGCCCCGGCTTCTTCTCACGCCTGGTAACTCAGGGATTTCTTATTTTATTCTCATGGCAGTCGCCGCATCCCACCGGGGTGCCCTTGGGCAATGAGACGGCGATGTGATCCTCCTTGGCCTGCAGTACGCGCGCGGTGGCTGTCCTCGACAATACGCTGCCTTCGCCGTGCTGTCCATGGCAGGAGCGGCAGGCATTCAGATTGTTTTTGGCAAAATCTTCGTGCTCTCGTGCAAACCTGGTATCGCCGACCGGATGCATGCCGTGCGGGCCTGCGAGTGTCATGCCGAGATCGCCCTCGTGGCATGTGCTGCACTCGATGATAGCGCCGGTATGGCCCTGCAGATCCATCGCCGCTTTGTTGTCATTGGCCCAGGGGTTGGCATTCGGCCATACCGCGTGCGTACTGCCGTGACAGCCTTCGCAAAACAACCCACCGTGCCCCTTCCCCTCACCGGAGCCACTGAGACGATAGAGCGGTTGATCGGAAGCAAAGCGGGAATCCGGGTAATCCAGCATCGCCAGATTGGCGGCGCCTCCGCCGGGGCTCAGTTTGTGATCGGAGATATTGTAGGCCATTCTGAGACGCAATCCATCCGGATTCCCACGCTTGTCGGCAGCGTTCAACAGCACATCACTCAAATTGCCACTGCTCAGTAGTTGCTGCACCTGGAGTACATCGCCGACATGGCAGGATTGGCACTTGGGCTCGGACGCCCATGAGACCCGTTTGCCCAGATCCGCGCTGCCGGCTGCGGGAAAGGCGATATTCGGAAAGTTCTCGGTGAAATCATTGCCTACCTGCGTGCCCTGACCGTGGCAATCCTGGCACACGATGCCACCGTCACTCATGGCGCCGCGCAGACACTTGGTGCGTTTGCCGGGATGGCAGCTGTAGCAGGTCTGCTCCAGGATATCCTGCGTCTGCGTCTCCGTGCGCTGGTCCGCGATCGGCATCAGCGGAAACAGGTCGTCAAAAACACCCTGATCGTCATAACCGTCTTTGCCGGGCAACGCCGCATGGTAACCGTGCATTACCCGGGACATGCTCTGATGTCTGGTCTGCTCCTTGCCGTTCAGATCGGTCGGGCCCAGATGCGCCAGATCGAGTGCCGGGGAGTAGTGACAGTTGGCGCATACGACATTGCGCTGCAGGTCGAGCTGGGTACCGTTTTTGGCATCGTGCAGGCGCAGGATATTAATCTTCGCCGCATTGAGGGCGATCTGTTCGGCGGTGTCGCCCGGCACGTTGTCTGCCGCTAAATCGCCCCCGCTGGCGATGAAGTCGGCACTGTACTTGTCGCCTGCGTAATAGTTGGCGATATCGTCGCAGGCAAAGCCCAGCGAAAGGCTGTCGCAGACGTCCCGGCTCAGGTGGCAGCCCTGGCAATCCGCTTCCGACGCCACCGGCAGTACGGTGTCTACTTGCGCCAGCAGCCTGCCTTCCTGGTCGTGGGCCTGAACGCGCATCAACGGGTAGGCGTTGGCCCGTCCGGCATCGTCAGTGGGCATGATCGGCACACCTTCGGCGGTATAGCGCTTGAATTTTTCCACGGTGTAGCCAAACGGAAAGTCCACGAAGAAGGGCAGGTTCTCAACGAATCCATGAAAAGGCTGTGGGTCGTTCGCGCTGAATGGGCTGGCCTTGCCCGGCATGGTGGACTGCTCCGCTTCCAGCACACCAGGGTTGGTCAGATAATACTTTTCAATATTCGGCGCAGGCAGACCGAGCAGACCGTCGTCCACCGGATCGCGTAACGGGAAGGCGGCGAGAACGCCTGGCGGGTAGAGCTTTTCGTAATCCAGAAATCCGAACAGCTGATTGAAAGCCGCATTCGAAGGCTCCCAGAAATTGCTTTTATAGACACCGCCCGGCAGATCGTTTTCGCTGGTGCTGTTGATGGAGTCGAGCGCGATGGGCGGCAGCACCGGATCGTTCGGGTCGATGATGTTGGAAGCGACCGCCTTGTAGCTGACTTCGATTCCGTCTGCGGGAGTCATCAGATCCGGTTCGCCACCTTTGCGCAACACCTGCGCGTTGATGACATTGTAAGGCGGTAGAATGCTGAATATGCGGTAATCCGTATCGGCGCAGTGCATACCCAGATCGTTGGCGGCCAGAATTGTGTAGTTCCCTGCTGCCGCTACCGGCGTCGTCGCGCCGCCACCGCCGGTTCCGTTATCGCAGTTCGCCGGGGCGTATTTCACATCCTTCTCCGCAATGCGTCCATCCGACTGCTGCGCTCGCACCCGGCAGGGCACAGGGGATAGATCGCGCTCGCGGAATCTCCACTCGTCGTCGTCGATGCGTCGACTGGCAATCTCGGTAAGAGTGCCCGCATACTGCAATATGACCGTTTTGCCCTCGCGCCCTTTACCTTTGACGGTGAGCCGCTTGTACTCCGAATTCCACTTTGCTTCTTCGATTTTGAATCCATCGTCGGCAGTCGCAGCTGTGGGAACTGACAGCAACAGAGCCAACATGGCAGATAAACCCGGCAGTGACTTGTTCTCGCGCATCCTCGCTACCCCCCTGAGTGTTTTTAGAACCTATCTCCTAATTCCCCGCGAACCGCGTTGCCGTCCGAAATCCGTGCCTGCAAGCGGCCCGCTTGCCTGGCATCGGCTGCACCACGCTCGCCGCGTCGCGCCATGAACCAAATTCTCCACGGCCCTGCCCACGGGAGACCAAGAGATCGGTTCCAATCGTTTGCAGGAAATATTTCCTGCCTTGTATAACGTATCAACCGACGGAATTAATCCGGCAGCCAGGGGTAAATTTCTGAACGTTGATTTGCCACACGAATATTCGCTAACGGCATCGCCGGAATAAGCGCAAGAGAAGTTTCGTCAGA
This sequence comes from Gammaproteobacteria bacterium, assembly GCA_020445405.1. Taxonomy (GTDB): domain Bacteria; phylum Pseudomonadota; class Gammaproteobacteria; order Chromatiales; family Chromatiaceae; genus HKST-UBA178. The sequence continues at coordinate 10,455 of JAGRGQ010000063.1, forward strand.
GGGAGGATCTTTCGTGGCGCCGCATCCGGTCGGCTTTACCTGCACGGGCTGTGATCCGTCGATCGGCTACTGATTCAGAAAAGTCGCCCAGACCGGCCAGAAGCAGCCGAGCAGAAACGCTCCGCCACCGGTGCACCGGGTGCCTGCTCTGCTGTTGCCGGCAGTCATCAACAGGAATCCGCCATACATCAACCAGCCCCAGGGCGTCAGCAGCGACAGCAGCAGTCCGAATGGAAAAGCTGCAAGCATGTCCGGAATGGACGATAGCCTGCCGGGGGAAAAATACTCGAACACAAACCAACTCCCGAGCGAGATTGTCAGCGCTGACACCGGTCCCAGAAGTAACCATAAGAGGCTGACTTTGAACGCTGCCCTCACCGGTCTTCGAATCCGGCTGGTCAGGAAGACCGGGGCGCGGGAGCAGTCGTCTGGAGATTGCGTGTGAATACCCATGTATCATCCGACGATAGTTGCCGGTTGAAGCTGTAGCCGTCGGTGCTGAAATCCTTTATCGACTCCGGATCTGTCAGCCTGTTCCGGATAAGAAAGCGGCTCAACTGACCGCGCGCTTTTTTTGCATATACCCCGATCATTTTGTACTGCCCGTTTTTCCAGTCCCTGAATTCCGGCGTGATGACCTCTGCCTTCAGGCTGCCGCTATCTATCGCTTTGAAATACTCCCGGGATGCCAGATTGACCAGACAGCGACTCTTGAGCCGTTGCAACTGCCGGTTCAGTCCATCGGTGATCCTTTCGTGCCAGAATTGATACAGGGTATTCCCGCGCGCGGTGACAACTCTGCGTCCCATCTCCAGCCTGTAGGGTTGCATCAGATCCAACGGCCGCAACAGACCATAGAGTCCGGAAAGAATTCGCAGATGGTCCTGAGCAAATTTGAAATCGGCGGAAGTAAAGCTGTTCACATCCAGACCGGTATAGACATCGCCCTTGAATGCAAGCACGGCCTGCCTGGCGTTATCAAGGGTAAAGGGGGTATTCCAGGATTGAAAACGCTGGAAATTCAATTCGGCGATACTAGCGCTCACCTGCATCAATCCGGCGATATCCGCCACCGAATAACTGCGTGCCCTGTCGATCAGCAGCTGAGCATCTTCCAGATAATCCGGAAGCGTATGCCGTTTGAGTTTGACCCCCGACTCGTAATCCAGGGTTTTCGCGGGTGATATCACTATAAGCATCGCAACTCACTTCAATATCCGGTGATTTCCGGGTAATGGATGGATTCTACCAGGAAAGAACTGTTGCAACCGATCAAAATGAAGCGCCGGACCAGGAGCGCATGGCCGGTTGCTTTTCCAGCCCGGGCTATCGCTCCAGTAAACGCGCGATCAGCTCAAGTTCCCGCTTTTCATTATGCAGCGCGGTAAAAACGAAAAGCACAACAAACAGGCAGACCAGCAGCGTCAGCAGCATAACCACCGGCAGCATGCCCGCCATGAGTATCAGACTCGAATCCTCAAGCGTTTCCGACTGCAGTGCTTTCCAGACCAGATAGGGATTGACCAACAACGGATTTTTCCAGAAGAGCCAGGCGGTGAAAATGGAGAGCGCCGACAGCAGCAGGTATCCGACCGGCGGCCATAATTGCAACAGCCGGCGGCGCCTGTCCAGAAAAACGCGCTCCTTTTCCGTGAGTTCCATGATTCGCTCCAAAATCGCCCGGAGGCCCTACGGTTGTCTATGATTTCGCTATAATCTGCGCCGCAGAAGGTCCGCGACATCTTCTTCCGCCATTACTGCCGGATTACTCTGCATGTTGCTGCTCCAGGATTCGGCAACCAATGCCGGAATGCGCTCCTCCACGATGCCGAACTCTCCCAGCCGCCTGATATCCAGCGCCTCGATCCATCGACGCAGCGTGGAAACGAGATGCTCGTGCAGCAGAGTTTGATCGACCACCCCCGGGGAGCTGAGCAGGGAACCGACACGCGCATATTTGAGCAGAGCCGGACTGCCTCTATCCTGCTGTTGCAACAGGCGGATATTGATATCCACCGCCTCCGCCAGCAGCGTGCCGCAAGCGACCCCATGAGGTATCGGATAGTGGGCTCCCAGTGGCGATGCAAGTCCATGCACCGAACCCAGACCCGCATGCGCCAGACAGATGCCCGACATCAACGATGCATAGGCCACCCGGGAAAGATCCTCATCCGCTCTGAAATCGCCTTCTATCGCGGAAAAGAATCCTTCGACAAACGCCTGAATGCCGGACCAGGCAAGCGCATCCGTTATCGGATTGGCGCGCCTGGAGACAAAGGATTCCAGCAGTTGGGTAAAAGCGTCCATGCCTTGCGCGGCCATCAGATCCCTGGGACAGCCGCGCAGAAACAACGGGTCGATGATTGCCGTGTGGGCGACCAGTGCGTCGTGACGGAAAGATTTCTTGAAACCACTTTCACCACGCCTGGTAAGCACCGCATTTTTGGTTGCTTCGCTGCCGGTGCCGGCGGTCGTCGGCACCGCGACGAAAGGGGTGGCCGGACCCCGATACGGCAGTGCTCTCCCGACGCCTTCCAGATGATCCATTACCGAATTGCCCAACGGCAGCAGACCGGCAATCGCCTTGGCGGCATCGAGCACGCTGCCGCCGCCCACCGCCACCACCACATCGATTTTTTCCCTGTGGTATTGTTCGACCACGAGATCCACCAGTTCGGGTGAGGGCTCCTCCTCCACCTTGACCTGGCCCCAGGTCACCGCATGCTGCGCCAATCCCGTGACCAGTCTCTCCCAGTGGTCGCTCTCCATCAGGGAACGGCCGCCGGTCACCAGCAGGGCCCTCTCCCCGAATGCGGAGACTATGCCGGGAATATTATCAGCCTGCCCCACACCGAAGACGATACGCGGCAGCCTGGCCAGTTCAAAGCGGGGTATAAAATCCATTACACGTCGGCCATCCCAATAGAAAACGGCTGATTCAGCTTTACGTTACCAATCACTTCCCTGGCGCCGGCACCCGGTTGTTCGCTCAGCCTTCCGGGAACAATCCATCGTAGCGTACACCCCTTCTTGGAGCAGCCATCATACTCTGCACCGTATCGCGCCAGGCGAAATAGTGTCCGGTCTCTTTGTGCGCCTTCGCATCGGCTTCCGATGCATAGGCCTCGTACAACAGGAACCGGTTGGGGTTTTCGCAATCCCGCAACACATCGAATCGTCTGTTACCGGGCTCCTGAGTTGAATTCAGATGATTCTGACGGGTCGCTTCGATGAAAGCGTCAATCTTATCGGGAACGATATCCACATAAACCAAAGTGACGTGCATTATAGGCTCCGTTTCAAATTGTGCGGTACCCTGAAAACCTGCGGACAATTTGGATTATAAAGCTGTTTGTCGCTATTTTCATATCCGCTGGCGCGACCGCTCTCGATCGGTCCGGAACAAGTGAAAATGAACTTATCCCGATTCCTGTGGTCGCCAGCCTGTATCCCGCCGGCCCGGTCCCGGACAGCGAAAGCCGGACGATTGGAGACCAGTAGTATGCGCATGCCCGGTCGAATCCTCGTCACCCCAGCGAAATCGGAAGTGACGGAGAGTACCGTTTCCGAATGATCACCAACTGCTCATACACCCCGAGGTGCAGGACTGCTGAACAGCTGAAGTGAGCAATACCCCGGCTTCGGCATTTCCGGATTGCCTGCCGGATGCCATTGAACCACCTCAGAAAAAAGAGTTCCTGCCGACAAACTGATATGACGGTTTTTCGGGAAAAATATTGCTTGATCGCATTTTTTTCAAAAGGCTTGACGATCTGAAATTTTTCGACGCTGCAACCGGTTCCTTTCAGTGCCCTTTTCAGGGAGTGCGGACGCTTGTCCTCTGATGCCGTTAAAATCTCCCGGGTCGGCAAATCCCTGATCAGGGAACGGCTGCTCGACCAACTGATACGCCACGGTTATCCCACGTTGATTGCGGCGCAATGCATAGCGCTTCTGGTTTACCTGGCGCTCTCGCCTTTTTCCGATAGCGAATACCTTACATTCTGGATTGTTCTGTTCACACTGGTATCCATCATTCGCTATATCGGCCTGATTGTCAGCCAAAGCCGGTTCGGACGCGATACGATCAGGTTGATAGCCCGTTATCAGGTAGTGGGTGCACTTCTGGGAGGGGTAATCTGGTCCACGCTGATCGTCGCCTACGACCCGGCGCAACCCCTGTTCGCACAACTGTTTCTGTTGCTTATTCTGGTCGGACTGCCCGCCGGCAGCCTGGCAAGCAATGCGGTCTACCTTCCCGCATTTATTGCCTTCAGTCTGCCGATAATGGCTTCGCTGATACTCTGGGCACAACTTTTAACCACCAGTTTCCGGACCGAATTCACCATCGTTTCCATGATCTACTCTGCGTTGATACTGGTCATTGCCAGGCAGTATGCCGCCAACATGCGTAACAGCATCGAACGCAGCGAGGAGAATAAAGTGCTGATCAGGCAGATAAAGGCGGTTAACGCGAAACTGCTGCAGCTGGCCTATAAGGATCCGTTGACCAGTCTCTCCAATCGCCGTCAGTTCGAGGAGAACGCATCCCAGCTGCTGGAGCAGCTCAACGTGGCATCTTCGAGCATGGCATTGATGCTTGTTGATGTGGACAACTTTAAACAGGTGAATGACACCTATGGCCACGAAGCCGGAGACGAACTGCTGCGCGAGATTTCTAACCGGATCAAATCCTCGTCACGCGAGTCGGAGATGCTCGCACAGGTCGAGGTGGCCAGAATCGGCGGAGACGAGTTCATAATTGTTTATCACCTCGACGCGGAAGCGACCGGAATAGAGGCGCTGGCGCAACGTATATTGCACGAAATCTCTGTTCCCATGGCGCTCTCGAATCACTCTTTCAAACCCAGTGTGAGTATCGGAATCGCGCTGGCACCGAAGCATGCGGGTAAAATCAAGGATCTGGTCAGGGTGGCGGATGCGGCAATGTATCAGGCAAAAAAAGCGGGGGGGAACCGGGTGAAAATCGCGGCTGAAAATACAGTCTCAATTTAGAACCCGTCTCCTGATTCTCCAAGCCCGCGACCGCGGCGGTTTTGGTTCACGGCGCGGCGAGCGTGATGCAGCCTATGCTGCATCAGCGGGCCGCAACAACCCCAGGCGCCAAAATCGACCACGGGAAGCGTCCCTGCCGTGCCGCACCTTTTGCCCATGGATCCTGCACTGCGCTGCGTGCCTGGCAGACGCGCATTTCGGCCAGCAATGCGGTCCGCGGGGGGAGCATGAGACAGGTTTTAAACTGACGCTCCCACGACCCGGACAACCGCATCGGTAAGCGTACGCAGATCGGTCTCATTGACGACGAACGGCGGCATCAGATAAACCAGTTTTCCGAACGGCCTCACCCAGACACCGGCGGCGACGAAACGTGGCTGTATCATACGCATGTCCACTGCCGTCTTGAGCTCCACCACGCCGATGGCACCCAATACCCGGACATCCTCGACATGGGACATTTCACTGCAGGGGGCAAGGCCGGAGCGCAGGCCGGCCTCGATCGCCGCCACCCGCTGTTGCCAGGGAGAATCGAGCAACAGCTCGAGGCTTGCTAGCGCCGTCGCGCATGCCAGTGGATTGGCCATGAAGGTCGGTCCATGCATGAACAGTCCGGGATTCCCGGCGCCAATGGCGGCGCTGACACCCGCCGTCGTCAGGGTTGCAGCCAGCGTCATGTAACCACCGGTAAGCGCCTTGCCAACGCACATGATATCCGCTGATACGCCGGCGTGCTCACAGGCAAACATGCGACCTGTACGCCCGAAACCGGTGGCAATTTCATCGAGTATCAGCAGCACGTCGTAGTGATCGCACAATTCCCGGACCCGACGCAGAAATTCGGCGGAATAGAAGCGCATACCCCCTGCCCCCTGCACCACGGGCTCCAGAATAACCGCAGCCGTCTCAGCCGAAACCGGGGCCAGGCAGGATTCAAATGCGTCTATATCCGATTGCCTGCAGGATTCACCGAAACGGCTCTGCGGAGCCGGAGCGAAATACTGTTTGACGAGCGTGCTGCTGAAAAGCGAGTGCATACCGTTATCCGGATCGGAAACCGACATCGCATGGAACGTATCTCCGTGATATCCGTTACGGATAGTCACGAACCGCCGCCGGCCCGACTCGCCCTTCGCCTGCCAGTACTGCAAAGCCATCTTCAGCGCCACTTCGACCGAGACCGAACCGGAGTCGGCAAAAAAAACCGTCTGCAGCGGCTCGGGTGTCAATCCGATCAGCCTGCGGGCCAATTCCGCCGCGGGCTCATGGGTGAGACCGCCGAACATCACATGAGCCATGCGCTGCAACTGCGTCTCGACCGCCCGATTCAAGTGAGGGTGATTGTAGCCATGGATCGCACTCCACCAGGAAGACATGCCGTCGATCAGTTCCCTGCCATCGACAAGCTTTATCCGTACGCCGCTGGCGGATTCCACCGGGTATACCGGCAGTCCCGCATCGATTGCGCTGTAAGGGTGCCAGACATGCCGTTGCTCGAACCCGATCCACCCGGAATCACTGTTATCGCGTATTTTCATAGCGGCTATAATAGACAACTGGCGGCAGCGTCAACAACGTCAAATCCCGATGGCGATCTCCCTGCAACGGGAAGCCAACAGCAAAAGTCCATGCGGAGAGATCATGACAAATAATCCGGAAGAGAGCCTGCACCGCCACTACACGCGAGTGGAACCGGAGTGGCTGGACTACAACGGTCATATGAACGTGGCTTACTACACGCTTGCATTTGACAGGGCGGGAGAGCAGTTCGTCGCGTCCGTCGGGCTAAGCGAAGCGCAGACCAACGAAACCGGCGACTCCTGGATGGTGGCGGAGGCACACACCACCTATCAGAATGAAGCCAGTTGTGGCGACGAGTTGGAAATAAGAACCCGGATTCTGGCGCTCGACGATAAGCGGATTCACCTGTTCCAGGCCATGTATAGACGAGCTGACGCCACCCTGCTGGCCACCAGCGAGCAGCTCATTCTGCATGTCAATCTGAAACAGCGCAGCGTGCAGCCCTTCGCGCCTCAGGTGATGCAAAAGCTGCAACTGCTGTGGGGTTTGCACAACCGGCTTGAAGCGCCCCCCGAGGCCGGCCGCGCCATCAGCATCGACTCCCGGCGGCCTTCAGGCTGAAACCCAATTGCCGGCAGGATCAGGTCGGATGCGGCATTCCCAGGCACGGTTCAAGCCTCCCGCACTGCGAAAATCGCATAGCGTTTATTCCGGGTATAAAGCACCTGGTTTTTCATAATCATTTGATTCAGGTCATTTATCAGCATAATCCCAATTACTAAAATTGAAGACGGGAATTCCTGAAGTGCGGGCTATTCTCAATGGTTTGAATTCGCAAGTCTTTGTAAAGGAGATGAAAATGAAGACGATTATGAAGTCTGTTCTGGTAGCGGCTCTGTTGGGCGCGTCCGCCTCTGCATCAGCCTGGTGGGGAGGCCCCTGGGGCAACAACGGCTATGGTGACGGCTGGGGCGACGGCTGGGGCGACATGTTCGGCGATTTCAATATGAACTTCAGCGGCGGCGGTTATGGCCGCGGCCGTGGTTATGGTTATGGCCGCGGATACGGCTATGGCTATCCATACTACGGCTATGGTGGCTATCCCTATTGGGGTGGCTACGGCTATCCCTACGGTTATGGCTATGGGGTTCCCTACGCACCCTATGCAGCACCGGCGCCACAGGCCCCGGCGACTGAATCCAAATAACGGAACCGGTCACGCACAGCTTATCGGCGCAATTCCAGCAAGGCTACACTGGGGTACAGGGACGTACCCTCAACCCGCCGGGCATCCATCCGGCCGCAGCGTGTTCTATTTTCTGGACTTGTATCTGGTTTCGACGCTGCCCAGAATTGAACCCGCTGCGTCGTAGTCGATATAGGTGACGTTCAGCTCCGCAAATCTGTTTGAAACAATGACGGCAGGCGCCATTTCGTCGCCGCCTTCAGCGTTGGTCTGAAAAGAGCGAACAGCCACATTTTTCAGCTGATATCTGAGATAGGTCACCGTTTCGTCGCCGCATGTCGCGGTCAGTTCGATCTCCAGCTTGGGAATGGTTTTACCCTTCAGACACATCTCCTGAAGTTTCGGTGCCGCCTTTCCGTACTCAAGCGTAAGTACGAAATCCTCGATGATGGCAGCCCCCCTGCGCCGCCCGGTCCCACCCGCCGTTTCCGCCCTGTGCGCTCCCCAGTCGAGTGAATGGATCTCTATCCACCCCTGACGACCGGCGACCTGGGACTCTCCATCGACGCCCTCATACTTCGCAAAAATTGCCATCTGATTTTCTCCTGATCAGTCCCACGCGGAGAGCTGGTTTGAAATGCCGACCGGGCGGAGAATGACGCCCAAACGAATTTTCGTTGCGGATCCCAGGCTCCGGAAAAGCCTGATTTCGAGTACCATGCAGTCAATATCAATCGACGGAGGGGATTCTAGCATGGGTTGGAGAACAGCCTACAGGTCTTTCTACTACCGGGACGCGCCGGCACCGGCGGATCTGTCACTGCCGACAAACGAAACGGTCATGCTGAGCATCGACGTCCAGAATATCTACATGGAGATTCCGGAAGATCCGGAGGAGAAAGCGCGCTGGGCTCCTTTTCACAAGCGCATGCGGGATATTGTGATACCCGCGACGAGGTCGCTGCAGGATGATTTCAGGAGATCCGGAATCGATGTAATCCATGCACGCATCGCGTGCCAGCTGGAAGATGGCCGCGACCGTTCGCTCAGCCAGAAGAAACCGGGCTGGAACTATCTGCTGTTGCCGAAAGACGAACCTGCAGCGCAAATTGTGCCGGAACTTTCACCGGCTGCGGGCGAGATTGTGCTGACCAAAACCACGGACAGTGCACTCACCGGTACCAATCTGCGCCTTATCCTGTCAAACATGGGAATCAAAAACGTGGTAATGACCGGTATCTTCACCGATCAGTGCATCTCCTCCACGGTGCGCAGCCTGGCGGACGAGAGCTTCAACGTGGTGGTACTGGAGGACTGCTGCGCGGCCGGGACCGAGGAGCTGCACCTGCGGGAACTGGAGATCATCAATATGATCTACTGCCATGTGATGTCAAGCCGGGAACTGCGCGGGATGATGGGTTTGGCGCAATAACCCTTCCGGGTTTTCATGCAGCGCAGGTATACACCGGATTGTCCGGATCGGTCGAAGCCTCAGCGAGGCCGGCCATCGGATCGATTTCCAACCAGACCGGTTTCACGATTCACCAGAGCAGCAAGACATCGATGCAATACAGCACTAGCGGCGGAACGGCGGCGAT
>JAGRGQ010000064.1 GCA_020445405.1 Gammaproteobacteria bacterium
CGCCAGGGAAGAAATCCCAAGACCGGTGAGTCGGTCTCATTGGCTGGCAAGTATGTACCCCATTTTAAGCCTGGAAAGGAGCTTCGCGAGCGTGTAAATGAAGGACTCGAAGCAGAGATTGAGACCTGATCTTATTTGAGCCTGTTTTAAATCGGATCAATATCGGAGTCAGCTGTTTTTAACAGGTGTCAACTGGATGACGCAACCGCTTCCGGGCATAAACCGCATCTCGCTCTACATGTTACACAGAGTCCAGCTTTTCCACGCTGCCGGGTATCCATACTGGAAATCCGTTTCTGCATGGATATGAATCCAGATCGAATGGAAAAGCTTTACAGTTGTGCACAGTCGCGCGAATTTTTTTTCATCCCCCAAACGATTCAAGCTCACCGCCATCGGGAGTTGTCGTCATCACCTATCCGGCGGCGAGCCCGTAGCGGCTGTTTAGTCGGCAGATAGCGCCATGGCTAGGAGATATACGAAAGTTACCACGACGACCGAAACCACAGACATCAGTTTTTCCGATTGTCGGCTTTTACTCGTGACACTCTGTTTCATAATAGTCGGAATAAGGTTTTCCACCTGGTCCCGCATGACATAACAAGCGCGTGTTTTCATCTCTTGATCTCCGAAAAAACCACAATCCCCGAATCCCGAATAGAGCACATGTTTTCTATTTGTTCTAATCTAGCACAGATAGAACAAAAAGAGAACGATGTGGTGTAATCGATAGGTGCTAATGAAAAGTATCAGTCAACTCATTGCAACGGAGCTCAATGTTCAGCCCGGGCAGGTGGAAGCGGCGGTTTCGCTGCTGGATGAAGGCGCGACGGTGCCGTTTATCGCCCGTTACAGAAAGGAGAGGACACGTGGGCTGGACGACGCTCAACTGCGCCAGCTGGAGGCACGGCTTGGCTATCTGCGAGAGCTGGATGAACGGCGCCGGCAGATTCTAACCAGCATCGCGAAGCAGGGTAAGCTGACATCCACGTTGGAAAGCGCGCTGCAGCTGGCGCAGACCAAGACCCGTCTCGAGGATCTCTATCTTCCCTTTCGTCCCAAACGGCGCACCAAAGCACAGATTGCCCGCGAGGCAGGTCTCGAACCGCTGGCCATGGCGTTGCTGGATAATCCGGATCTCGAACCTGAGTCTGCGGCGGTCGCTTATATCAATGCGGATAAGGGTGTCGCAGATCCTCAAAGTGCCCTGGACGGTGCCAGGCAGATATTGATGGAGCGCTTCTCGGAGGAGGCTTCACTGGTCGGCAGACTGCGTGACTATCTCTGGGAAAACGGCATCCTCAAATCCACGTTGATTGAGGGAAAAGCACGGGAGGCAGCCAAATATTCGGATTACTTCGAATATTCGGAAGCAATCAAAAAGGTACCATCGCACCGGGCCCTGGCGCTGTTTCGCGGACGCAGCGAGGGTTTCCTTAAACTCGATCTGGAAGTGGATCAGGTAGCGGCTGAACCAAATGTCTGCGAGCTGATGATTGCGCGGCAGATGGGAATTGAATACCGGGGCCGCGCTGCGGATGAGTGGCTCCGAAAAACCGTCGCATGGTCCTGGAAGATCAAAATTTTCACCCATCTGGACCTCGAGTTAAAGATGCGCCTGCGCGAGACTGCCGAGCAGGAGGCAATACGGGTCTTCGGCGGTAATATCAGGGATCTGCTGCTTGCCGCACCCGCCGGGAACTTCACGATCCTGGGATTGGACCCCGGTTTGCGCACCGGCGTCAAAGTGGCGGTTGTGGATAATACCGGCAAGGTGGTGGAGACAGCCACAATCTATCCCCACGAACCGAAACGGCAGTGGGAGCAATCCATAGCAACGCTGGCACTGCTGTCAGCCAGGCATCGGGTTGCGCTGATCAGCATCGGTAACGGAACCGCGTCCCGGCCAACCGATAAATTGGTCGCCGAGCTGATAAAGAACCACCCGGAACTGAAACTCAGGAAAGTGGTGACCAGTGAGGCCGGTGCTTCGGTCTATTCCGCATCCGAGCTTGCATCACTGGAACTGCCCGAGCTGGATGTCTCCCTGCGTGGGGCGGTTTCGATCGCAAGAAGGGTCCAGGATCCACTGGCGGAACTGGTTAAAATCGATCCCAAGGCGATAGGTGTCGGCCAGTATCAGCACGATGTTAATCAAACCTGTCTGGCGCGCACGCTGGATAATGTCGTGGAGGATTGCGTCAACCGCGTGGGCGTCGATCTCAATACCGCTTCCACCAGCCTGTTGCACAGGGTTTCCGGGATCAGCCAGACCCAGGCCCGGAATATTGTGGATTACCGTGAAGTGCATGGTTTCTTCAGAAATCGCAGGGAGCTGCTCAAGGTCCCCAGTGTGGGCGCCAAGAGTTATGAACAAGCCGCCGGTTTTCTGCGCGTTGTCGGCGGGGACAATCCGCTCGACGCGTCGGCGGTGCATCCGGAGGCTTATCCGGTGGTCGAGAGAATCATCGCCTGCGCGGGACGCCCCTTCAGTGCAGTGGTCGGGGACACAGAGTATCTGAAACGACTCAATCCATCGGATTTCACCGATGAACGTTTCGGCGTACCTACGGTTAACGATATTATTCAGGAGCTGGAAAAACCGGGTCGGGATCCCAGGGGTGAGTTTAAAACAGCGAGTTTTATGGAGGGCGTCGAGAAGATCTCGGATCTGAGCCCAGGCATGGTACTCGAGGGAACGGTCACCAATGTAACCAACTTCGGCGCCTTTGTGGACATTGGCGTTCATCAGGACGGGCTGGTGCATATCTCAGCCATGGCGGAACGCTACGTCAGGGATGCACGGGATATCGTGAAGGCCGGGGAGCTGGTAAAGGTGAAAGTCATGGATATTGATCTGGCGCGCCGCCGGATTGCACTCAGCATGCGCCTCGATGACAGCAGTGATAGGCAGGCCTCCGAAGCGCCGCGGAAGCATTCCGATACCCGGACCGCGAAATCGTTTCGCCGCCAGAGAGACGCAGAGTCGAAACCCCAGGGTGCCATGGCGGCGGCGCTCAGGGGTGCTCTAAAGAAAAATTAAGGTTAATGTTTGTCGGCGTGCTGCCTGCGCCGGGATTGCGACGGGGCAGGTCGGGTCATCGCAGGTGAAGTGTTACAGTGGCGACGAGAAGCGCCGGGACAGAGATGAAAATTGCAAGGAACAGAGTGTATGTCGTTTAAACGTAGAGTAACCAATGGTGACCTGCGCGAACTGGTCTACTCAGCGCTATCGCCGATCCACGGCACCGGACTTTTTGCCAAACGTATCATCTCGAAAGGCGAGTATATCGGTACCTATCACGGCCCCGTCGCAAAGCGGGACGGCACCTATGTGCTTTGGGTGTATGACAAGGGGGACGCGGCGAACGCTATCGGACGCAGCGGCCGCAATCTGCTGCGCTATCTCAATCATGCGCAGCGGGGGAATGCTGAGTTTGAAGGGTTCGATCTGTATGCGCTGAAAAAGATTCAGGCCGATCAGGAGATAACTTTCAATTACGAAGGCGGGTAAGTGCTGGAGATACTGTTCGCGGCTCAAACGATCACAATCAGCAGTATCACAAACCCCACGACCGCTAGAATGGGCAGGATCGCGCCCTGCCAGTCGCCGGGTTTCGCTTCAGGACTCTCTCTGAGCATCTGCCGGGCTCTGGGAAACAGGAAAATAATCATGGCCAGAAGCAACAGCGCCGAGCCGATCTTCATCCAATCCATCGCAGGCTACCCCCGTTAAATAGAAACCCCGGCCAGACGCCGGGGTTCAGTGATGAAACGCTGGCGTTGAAGCGTCAGTCGTCGCTGGTCATGCCCAGGATCTGCAGCAGACTGATGAAGATATTGAAAATGCTCAGATAGAGGCTGACGGTCATCATCACATAATTGGTGTCACGCTCGTGAATCATACGGCTGGTGTCGTACAGGATAAAACCACTCATCAGCATGACTATCACTGCGGAAATTGCCAGTGAAAAGGCCGGTATCTGCAGGAAGATATTTGCCAGCGCGCCGACCAGAACCACCAGCATCCCGGCGAACAGAAAGCCGCCCATGAAATTGAAATTTCTGCGTGTGGTCAGCGCATAACCGGAGAGTCCGAGAAAGATCACACCGGTGCCGCCAAATGCAGTTCCGACAATCTGCGAACCGTTGGGCAGCGACAGATACATCTCAAGTATCGGCCCAAGACCGAATCCCATCAGGCCGGTAATCGCAAACACCACACCCAGTCCGGAAGCGGAGTTGGCAGTCCTGGGAAGCACAAACCAGATGAGCAACATGGCCCCGCCCAAGCTCAACAGATAAGTCATGGGGGGCATACTGGACATTACCGAAACCGCTGCCATCAGCGCGCTGAAAAACAGTGTAGCAGACAATAAGGTATAGGTATTCCTGATAACCTTGTTGACCTGTAACGCGTCGGCGGCCGGGCGGGCTATAGAATAATCCAATCTATTCATACGGTTATCTTCTCCTAGATCATACAAACCATGGTGGATTCAAACAGTGAGACTTTGAATCATGACTTTGGTTCCACAGCATACGTGATTGGGGATAAAGTTCAAGAATTCAGGCAACAGCGGTTTATCCCAGCGCATGCCAGAAAAATTCGCAACAAGGCGGGGGATTCGTGTATTCTTCGCATCTCTTTCCGGAGAGGTGGCTGAGCGGCCGAAAGCGGCGGTCTTGAAAACCGTTGATCCGCAAGGATCCCAGGGTTCGAATCCCTGCCTCTCCGCCAAATAAATCAATAAGTTAAGTTATATCTCTTAAGCCCGTCCGGGTGTCAGAATCCAAAAATAGCACAAATCGCGCACACTAAATGCTGTGTGGTGCTATACCGCGTGAACAACGGTGCGCGATTGTGTGCCGCTCAAATGAAACCGTGCCCCAGAGCCAGTCTCATGTCAAACAGAGAAGCCCGGCTACGGTTCACCCTGGCGGAGTTTTTAATGTCAGGTAACTTTACGGTTACTCTGTTTTTAGTTTGATTCAAAATAAGAAAATCCCCGTAAATCTGCAAGTTGGGATTATTGGCACTAATTCTGTATGGTTATTTGGCAGTCCAACTAGAGGGCTTAATACAAATTTCAGTCCCTTGATTTACCAAAGAAACCGGAGCTTGTCATGATGTGGATAGTTAAGCGTTCCCGAGCCGCCGCCATCATAGTGGCAGTGATTGCACTTTGGAGCAGCCCCCAACGCGCGGACGCGATCACGTTGGCGGCTTGTGCCGGATTCGGCGGCACGGTCAAGTATGACAACTGTTATAAGGTGGATTCTACCGCCCGAACTTGGGCAGCATCCGAAACAGCTGCACAGGCCCTGGACCCGGAATTTCACCTGGCGTCGATCCACAGTGCTGTCGAGGACGCCTTTGTTTTGGCGTTGATGAAGTCGATTGCGCTCGGGGAATATTGGATAGGTCTGAATGATATCGCAGTTGAAGGGACCTTCGTCTGGAGTGACGGGACTGTGGTTGATTATTCGAACTGGAGCCCAGGCGAGCCCAACAATTCCGGCAACGAAGACTTCGTTGTTATCAACACCGGATTTGGCTATTGGAACGATTTGGGAGCATCCGAACGGCGCCCGGCTGTTTTCTCCGCTCGTGTCCCCGAACCCACCGCCCTCGCACTGATGGGTCTCGGCCTGGCCGGTATCGGCTGCAGGCGGCAACGCAACAAGACTGCCTTGTAACTTACCGAAGGCCCACAACCACCCCGCTATGGTCCGCCCTGGCGGGGCTTTTATGTCGTATGCGCCCGATCGGCGCAGGTGCTGGCAATTCTTCCGCGCGGGTGTGCCGGCTGCAACCACTCAGCCCAGAAAATATGCAGTCAGCGCTTTTTTTAAGCAAAACAAAACCCCGCCCGGTTTGACCAGGCGGGGTTCCATGTTAGTGCCTCCATGTGCTGGGACCCGGGAGGCTACAGGTAAAAAGCTGCTATTCAAGCTAAAAATAAACTAACTGCAGGGATTTCCACCCAATACGATTTACGCCGACCCAGCTGTTTTGAGTTAGTACTTGGGCATCCATGCGGAAGTCCCTTTCCTTAAAAATTATCCTTAACTTATCCAGGGTTTGAGTTTTATACCAGAAAATAGTTACGGAAATATTTCAGTTCCAGGCAAATACGTTGGCTATTGATCCAGATCAAATGAGATCGGTGCAATCTCCGCTATCCACCCCGTGCGTGTTTTTCTGAGTGTGGGGTATTTTACCGGCGATCGAACCTATTGTGGTATGTCGTCATCCACCAGACCTTCGTGGGGTCCGCGATCGGCACGACGCTGCCGGACCGCTGGAGCGATAAGCGCTGATCAACGCAAAAAAGCATACCGGCCGTACTCCGCGAGCCCCGGTTAGTGTCCAGGGCCCGCGGTGAGGCAGATAAGAGACTCCCCTATAAAAAGATGCCCTTCATCACGAAGTAGAAAATCGCGGCCAAAATCGCTCCAATGGGTACGGTAATGAACCAGGAGAGCACGATGCCGCCAATCACTTTCATATCGATGGCACCGATACCGCGGGCGATACCCACGCCCATGACGGCTCCCACCGCGATATGCGTGGTGGATACCGGCAGACCGAGTCCGGAGGCAAGCACGACCACCGAGGCTGCCGCCAGTGTCGCCGCATACCCTCTGGTGGGAGTGAGTTCGGTTATTTTGGTGCCGATGGTCTGCATGACTTTATAGCCGTAGGTTGCCAGTCCGATGACGATTCCTACACCGCCCAGGAACAGCATCCAGGGTGCAACCGGTGATTTGGCAGCCACCACGCCGCCGCTGTTGATCAGGTTGATCACCGCAGCCATGGGGCCGATACCGTTGGCCACGTCATTCGAGCCATGGGCGAAGGCCATTGCGGCACCGGTAAAGATCATCATCGGGATGAACAGTTTCTCCACGCTGGCAAAACGAAAATCCTTATCTTTTTGCGTGTCTATTTTGACCCGATTCATCATCATCCTGCCGACAAATGCCAGTATCACGCCAGCGATCACCGCAAGGATGTTGCCCTCCAGTGTGGTGAGGTGCAGTCCGACATGCTTGAGTCCCTTGGTCAACGTCACCAGCGCCACGATCCATCCCACCAGAAAGGCGTAGGCCGGACCCCACTTTTTGGCCTGCGCGATCGGATCGTCAGCGTTCAGGATAAGACGCTGAATACTGAGCATCAGAAGCAGACCTATGATTCCACCCAGCACCGGGGAAACGAACCAGCTGGCAACGATCTCTCCCAGTTTGCTCCACTGAACCGCGTCCATACCCATAGCGGCAACGCCGATGCCCACAACGGCGCCGACGATGGTGTGGGTCGTTGATACCGGCCAGCCCTGGAAGGAGGCCACCATGAGCCAGACGCCGGCGGCCAGCAGCGCGGCCAGCATACCCATCACCAGCAGTTCGGGTACGGGCTCGAACAGTTTGCCGTCGATGATGCCTTTGGAGATTGTGGAAGCGACGCCTCCACCGGCCAGATAGGCACCGGCAAACTCCATCAAAGCGGCGATCACTATCGCCTGTTTCACGGTAATGGAACCGGAGCCTACCGAGGTACCCATGGCGTTGGCCACGTCGTTGGCGCCAATACCCCAAGTCATATAGAGACCGAAAGCGATCGCAAGAAACAAGAAAACAGTACTGTGTTGAGCCAAGATTTCCATTTAAATACCTTTTAGAATTATATTGTTAATGAATATTTATGCTAAATGACTTGAAATCATCTGGCGATCAGCAGAAGCAGCCGGTTACCGACCTTCTCGGCGTAGTCCGCCAGATCTCCGATCCACTGAAGGAGTTGGTACCAAAGCATCACGGAGACCGGCTTCAACGACTCTTCCTGTGCAAATAGCGTGCGGGTAAGTTCGATCCCCATGTTGTCAGTGTCGCCTTCGATCTCGGCCAGAACCGCGACCATCCCCTCCACCTGTTCTGCCGCGCGGCCGCGGAAACCCACCTCCACCAGTTCGTCGAGCTCCTCAATCAGCTTCAACGCATGGTTGCTGGCATCCTGGCAGCGGTTTACCAGCGCCAGCAACGGTTCAGCCATACCCGCAGGTACCTCCATACGGCGTTCGACCAGCAGGCCTGCGATATCCTGGGCGGTATCGGCGATCGAGTCCTGGTAGTCCAGCAGTTCCAGTAGATCGCGGCGATCGACCGGCATGAAAATACTCTTTGGCAAATGGTTGCGCAGCCTGTTTTTGAGCAGATCCGCTGCCTCCTCTTTATCAAATATCTTCTCTTTCTGCGCCTTTAGGGCGGTGGCGTCATCCTCCACCAGAGCCTGAAACAGTTCTGGAACTTCGGCTACGCATTCGTGCACGATCCGCATGTGCTCCTGCATGGCCTTGAAAGGCGACTTTCCGAACAGGGCGGATATGGGGTTTTTGGATTTCATTTGAATCCTCCGGCAAGGCAAAAAACGTTAACAGCATTAACTTTCCCAGCGGAGCAGAGGGAACCTGGACCTGTGCCGTTGCGGCACAGGCTTTGGCACCCGCTTATCATTCCGGGGCACCTGATTCCTTCGTAATTGGGGGGGCAAACGCCCTGAAGATTAAAAGGAGGCGCAGGCATTAGATTTAAATATTATTGCAATATTATGACGGCGTAGAAATATTTTTTAGCGCCGCCACCGGGTCGCTGGAGCGTCGAAAACAGTGGCCATCCGGGCTCCGTCACCGCATCGGAAATCCAGCCGAGCAGGCACTTTTTTTTACCTGCGACACCGCCGCGCTTACAACTGGCGCGCACTGATTCGATCGCTTGATCTCAGCGCAAACGTCTGCGCCGGACTGACCATTTTTTCGCTTGCGCAGCCCCATGCAAGCCACTGCATTGGAATCGCTGCATCAAATAATTTACTGTGCAATTAAAAATAAACAATTACATCAAGCGAACTGGAGTTCTGTATATTCCCCGGATTGTCTGCATACAACTGGTTGAACACTCAGACAATTCACAGCTTGACCCAGCGGATTGAAACTCCTGTTGCCGCCGTCGGACCTACCATCCGGGGCAGCGGAACTGCTGGTGCGGAAGATCATGTGTTGAACTTCCCTGTAATTCTGTAGAAAAGTTCCATGGAAGATTTGCATATAAGATAATACTTATGTACTGTTTAATCCAGCAATTTACCCTGGTTTACATGGTTCGAATGTGTTGCCCGGGATACCTGGGGATTTTCATTTTGCCTGTGAGACGCTGAAGGAGGGAGTTGACGGTGTCAGTCAAAAATCCAATCATCGCCATTACCGGATCTTCGGGATCCGGATCCTACCGGGTCGGTACGGTTTTCAGTCATATTGCATGGCGCGAAAAAATCCAACCGCTGGTTGTTGACGGCAGCGCATTTCACAGCTACGACCGGGATGAGATGCGGCGCGCGGTGGAGGCATCGGCGAAACGGGGTAAGCACCTCTCGCATTTTTCCCCCGAAGGCAACAGGCTTGATCTGCTTGCTGATTTTTTCAAAGCGTTCGCGGAGACCGGCGGGGGGCGCTACCGCGAATATCTGCACACCCAAAATGAGGCCAGGGAAGCCGGTGGTAAGGTGGGCGGATTCACCGATTGGAAGCAGGTACCGGAGGGCACCGATCTTCTTGTTTATCAGGGATTGCACGGCGCTTACAGAAGCGCTGCGGTGGATATTGCCAGCCTGTCGGATTTTACTATCGGCGTGACTCCGATCGTTAATCTTGAGTGGATAAAAAAGATCCACAACGATACGCTGAACCGCGGTTATTCGCTGGAAGAGGTAAAGGCCATCATCGAGAACAGATTGTACGATTACGTTCGCCACATAACGCCGCAGTTCTCCAACACCGATGTGAACTTCCAGCGCGTACCGCTGGTGGACACCTCCAATCCTTTCGTGGCACGAGACATTCCGGCACTCGATGAAAGTATGGTCATAATCAGTATCAAACGGCCGGAGACGCAGGATTTCCCGTATCTGATGAAGATGATTGACGGATCGTTTATGTCGAGACCCAACACGATCGTCGTGCCTGGAGGGAAAATGGAATATGCCATGGAGCTGTTGCTCAATCCGGTGGTGAAAAACATGATGGAGAAGAGAAGGCAACTGGCCTGAAGTGTGATTACGCTATCGGCTGACGCCGGTGGCTTCGGGTTACAGCCAGACAATACCCGAGTCGGCTGAAAGCCGACTCTCTCCTTTCCCATGATGAGGGTGTCGCAAAGGTTCTGTCCCTTCTCCCTTCGAGGGAGAAGGCCAGGATGAGGGTGATTAAATTCGAAGGTAAATCTCTTGATACCCTCACCCCGGCCCTCTCCCTCACGGGGAGAGGGGAGTTTTACGACACCCTCCATGTGCGGAAGTGGGCCAGGGTGAGGGTTGAATGACTCCACCGCTGCCCACCTCATCCCAACTCTCCCTCCGCCGGGGAGAGGAGGCTCTCTCTTGCGGTTAAAACCGTGTGATTTTCCGATCCCTTGGTTTGGAACTTTTAAACGTCACGACAGCAACTGATTGGCTTGAAAGGGACATTTTCGTAATTTTTTGGTCTGCAACGCAGGTATTCTCAATCGTTTTGGGGCAGCGGCGCTCACCCTCCCTCTGCGCGGCAGCAATACTATTCTGCAGCAATATCAGCGCTTTCGGTAGCGGCTGTACCCATGCGCGTTGCGTATTGGGCAAACGCCTGACCCAGCGAGCCGAATAGCGCATACCCGAGCAAAATAAATGAGCGCCAGCCGGGGTGGTGTTGCCGGGAGCGCCCGCAGCGCCATAAACCGGTCTGGCTCAACCCTGCACGGCGAAGTTACAGAATTGTGATTTTTTCGTGATTCCGACGTTAATCGAACGGCCGAAACTGCGATTCACGCTAAGATTGATGAAGCGAACCGGAGATCGACCATGTGGCTGTCCAGCAAATCCATGATAAGGTTTTTTATACCGTTGACGCTGCTGTTTCAGGCGGCCCAGGCGGGTGACTTATTCACATTTACCAGTGGCGACGGCCGGGCCACAACGATCGAGCTGTTCACATCTGAAGGGTGCAGCAGCTGCCCGCCCGCAGATGCATGGCTCTCCCGGCTCAAAAGTGATCCCCGTCTGTGGAAGCGCATCGTACCCATGGCTTTTCATGTGGATTACTGGGATTACATCGGCTGGCGCGACCGGTTTGCGAGCCCGGAAAACAGCGCGCGTCAGAAGACGCACAGAACTCAGGGAAATATACGCAGCGTATACACGCCCGGATTTGTCGTGGACGGCCGGGAGTGGCGCGGATGGTTCAGGCGCGGTGTTTTGGATCTGCCGGAGAGCGCGGCGAAGGAGTTGAGGGTGGATCTCGACGGGGCGAAAATCACCGCGGGATACGGCGCTGCAACGGCGGAACCACTGATATTGAACGTTGCGCTGCTCGGCTTCGATCTGTCCAATCAGGTCAGCAGTGGAGAAAATTCGGGCAGATTGTTGAGCCACGACTTTGTCGTTTTGCAGCAGAAGTCCATGCTTTCGGAAAACGGCAGTTGGCGGCTTGAACTGCCATCAATCGAGAACAGTCCGGTCAAGACCAAGGGTTTGGCCGCATGGGTCACTCATCCGGACAGCCTGAAACCGCTTCAGGCGACAGGTGGTTGGCTGACGAATTAAACCGAAGACCCCCGGTCTCATACCAGAAACAGTTTTCATGTGCCGTATTATCGGCTGCAGGAAGGAGTACAGAGCAATGAAAAAACTTATCTTTACTATCGCGATATTGGCCAGTGCCGTCGGTTTGCAGCACTACTCCGTCAGCACCCCGGCGATGCAGCGGGCTCCGGTCAACGATCTGGCCGGAATTATAGAATCAAAGCATCTTGCAGGCCTGTCGGTGGCAACTTTCGCGGGTGGTTGTTTCTGGTGCGTCGAGGCGGGTTTCGAGAAACTGCCAGGCGTGGTGGAGGCGATTTCCGGTTACAGCGGCGGGGAGCTGGTGAATCCCACCTACGAGGAGGTCTCAAGCGGCAGCACCAGGCACGCGGAGGCAGTCCAGGTATATTACAATCCGGAACAGATCAGTTATGAAGAACTGCTCTCCTCGTTCTGGAGGCAAATCGATCCCACCGATTCCGGGGGGCAGTTTGTCGATCGGGGAAAGCAGTACCGTCCGGCAATTTTTTACCATTCGGATGAGCAGAAAACAGAGGCCGAAGCTTCGGCGAAAGCGCTGGAGGAAGCGGGTATTTACGACCGGCCGTTGAGTATAGAGATCGTTCCGTTCAGCACTTTTTATCCGGCCGAGGAGTATCACCAGGACTACCACAGTAAAAATCCGTTGCGCTACGCTTTCTATCGCAGCGGCTCGGGCAGGGATCAGTTTCTGGAGCGAACCTGGGGTGATAAATTGCACGCGAAAGCCGGATACACCAAAACGATTATGACCGAGGGCAAGTATATGAAGCCGTCCGATGATGAGTTGAAGCAGAAACTGACGCCGATGCAGTATGATGTCACCCAGAACGATGCGACCGAGCCGCCGTTCCGAAACGAGTACTGGAACGAGAAGCGTGCCGGCATCTATGTGGATATTGTCACCGGGGAACCGTTGTTCTCATCCACCGACAAATACGATTCCGGCACCGGATGGCCCAGCTTCACCAAACCGATCAGTGAATCGAGTGTCGTGCAAAAGACCGACTTTAAATTGATCATACCGCGTCAGGAAATACGCAGTAAAATCGGCGATTCGCATCTGGGACATGTATTCAAGGACGGACCCGCACCGACCGGCCTCCGCTACTGCATGAATTCGGCATCGCTGAAGTTCGTGCCCAAGGAGGAGATGGCCGATCAGGGTTACGGGGAGCTTCTCTCACTACTGGAGTGAATTGGGAAAATTTTTATGCCGGTCACTGTTTCTGGCGACCTGACGATTCCAGACGATGAAATCGAGCTGACCGCTATCCGCGCTCAGGGTGCGGGTGGACAGAACGTCAACAAGGTGTCGACAGCGATACATCTTCGTTTCGATATCCGTGCATCCAGTTTACCGGAACAGTTCAAAATGCGGCTGTTGAATCTGACGGATCAGCGCATCAGCAAAGAGGGGGTGATTATCCTCAAGGCCCAGCGCTACCGAAGTCGGGAGAAGAACCGTGAAGAGGCGCTGAACCGCCTGCTGCAGATCGTGAGCAGTGTTACCCGCACCAGGAAACGACGCATCGCAACAAAGCCCTCCAGGAGTTCGCAGCGCAAGCGTCTGGAAGAGAAGAACAGACGGGGACAAATCAAAAACCTGCGAGGCAGAGTCGAAGAGTGAAAAGTTGCGTTATTCCGCTAAAGGTTCAATACACACCGGTCCGTCGTTTGCCGGATTGCCCACGCTTGTGCTGACCGGATAGGCTTGGATCAACTCGGCCGGGTAGGGCCTGAGCAGAGATTGAAGAGTTTCCGCATCCCGCACGGCCGGATCCAGCCAGGTTTCGTGAAGTGCCGGAGCCAGGATCACCGGCATGCGGTCGTGGATGGGACGCACGGCAGCATTGGCTTCGGTGACAATGATGGTACAGGATTCGATCCGCTCCCCGGCAAGGCCTGCCCAGCTCTCCCACAGCCCGGCGAAGGCCATCAGGCCGCCCTCCCTCAGGGTGATGTTATACGGGCGTTTGCCGCCTCCGATCGGCCGCCATTCAAAAAAACCCGTGGCGGGAATCAGACATCTCCGACGCTGGAAGGCGCTCCGGTATGCCGGCTTATCCGCTACTGTTTCAGCGCGGGCATTGATCATCCTGTAAGCCATTTTGCGATCTTTTGCCCAATGGGGGATCAGTCCCCAATGCAGTAGTCCGGCTTCCCGGCGATTTTCCACTAAGCGCACCACGGGGATATTCTGGGAAGGGGCGATATTGTAGCGGGGGGGCATGGGCAGCGTGTTGCTCAATGCGAAAAAATCGACAAACGCCTGGGCATCGGTAATCAGGTTGTAACGGCCGCACATGTACGCATACTAGCACGCGGATGTACCCGGGAAATATGCTGGCTGATTCGAATGCTTCGAGGCGTTCATACGTGTAACCATGCCCCGTACAGCGGCTGTTCCAGAACATTAAACATCAACTTCGCCCGGTCAGCACCCGCGGTGCTGTGTGGCAGGCCGGCATCGAGCCTGCTTTGATTGGAATTGTGCCGGAAAATGGTGGCAGCGATTCGGGTTTTGCACCTCAATTCATACCGGCCGGAGAGCGGGCGCTTTCCGATTTCCGTTGGGCTAAACTTGAGATTGAAATCCATCTCTGCCGGCGCGCAACTCTTCAATATCGCAAAAGGGGGACCCGATGCTAGATATCAATGGAAAAACGGTCCTGGTCGTCGGAGGCACCAGTGGCATCAACCGCGGGGTGGCTGAGAGGTTTGCCGCGCGTGGTGCCAGGGTTGCCGTCGCCAGCCGCAGCGGGGAAAAGGTGGCGGATACGGTGCGGGCACTCGAAGCCCTGGGTTGCGACGCCGCCGGATTTACCGCCGACGTGCGCGACGCAGGCGCCATCGAAAACGGCGTGGCCGCGATCCATGACCGTTTCGGCGCGCTGGACGTCGTGGTTTCCGGCGCCGCCGGCAACTTTCCGGCGCTGGCAAAAGATCTCTCCTCCAACGGATTCAAGGCGGTGATGGATATAGATCTGCTCGGCACTTTTCACGTGATGAAGGCGGTTTTTCCGTATCTGAAAAAGCCGGGTGCCAGTGTAATCAACATATCCGCGCCCCAGGCGTTCATCCCGATGATGGCCCAGATCCATGTCTGTGCGGCCAAAGCGGGCGTGGATATGATCACCAGAACCCTGGCGCTGGAGTGGGGCGGGGCCGGCGTACGCGTCAATTCGGTGGTGCCCGGACCGATAGACGGCACCGAGGGGATGGCGCGCCTGGCCCCCACCGAATCCGTTCGCAAAAGCGTTGCGGAGAGCGTGCCGCTGGGACGTTTCGGCACACCGGGGGATATTGCTGACGCCTGCCTTTTTCTCGCTTCGGATCTGGCCGGATTCATTACCGGCGCGGTCATTCCGGTGGATGGCGGCTGGGCGCAGAACAATTGCGGCGGCATGAGCGACTATCTGGGGTCGCTGGTGTTGCGCCACTCCGGTTGAATGGGGTCGGCAGCGACAATTGAATATTGCCGGGGAGTAGTGACGGGATCCGGATAGCGCGATTCGGACTCGCTTTAGTCCGGAGAACCGCCGCCGTGTGAGACTCACGGGATTATCAGAAACGGAGAGCACCTGTGCCGCCGGTCTGCGGCGCGTGCCCGCCAGGTTCACAAGCCAACCGGGAGATGCTATATGCCTGCTTCCCAACATACAGATCCGAGACCGGATATAGAGATTGCGCGCGATGCCGATATCCGCCCGATTCAGGAGATTGGCGGGAAGCTGGGCATACCGGAGGAGCGACTGTTGCCCTTTGGCCACCACAAGGCAAAAATTCCGCTCGACTATGTGAAATCGCTGGCGGCAAAGGCGGACGGAAAACTGATTCTGGTCGCGGGTATCACGCCGACCAAGGCGGGCGAGGGCAAGACCACAACCAGCGTCGGGCTGGCGGATGCACTCTCCCGTCTCGGCCGGCGCGCGGCAGTATGTCTGCGTGAGCCTTCGCTGGGACCCTGTTTCGGCATGAAGGGCGGTGCCGCAGGCGGCGGCTACGCGCAGGTGATCCCGATGGAGGATATCAACCTGCATTTTACCGGCGATTTTCACGCCGTCGGCGCGGCTCACAATCTGTTATCGGCCATGGTCGACAACCACATCTACTGGGAGAACGGGCTGCATATCGATATGCGCCGGGTGACCTGGCGGCGCGTGGTCGACATGAACGACCGCGCCCTGCGCCAGATTACCAATGGGCTTGGCGCGGTCAGCAACGGGTTTCCGCGCACCGATGGTTTCGATATCACCATGGCATCCGAGGTGATGGCGATTTTCTGTCTGGCCGGGGATATGGCGAATCTGCAGCAGCGGCTCGGCAATATCACGATCGGTTACAGACGCGATCTGTCACCGGTCTTCGCCAGCGACCTCAACGCGCAGGGGGCCATGACCGCGCTGTTGAAAGATGCGATTCAGCCCAATCTGGTGCAGACGCTGGAAGGGACGCCGGCGTTCATTCATGGCGGTCCCTTTGCCAATATCGCACATGGCTGCAATTCGGTGCTGGCCACTTCCACCGCGCTTAAACTGGCTGATTACGTGGTGACCGAGGCGGGTTTCGGCGCCGATCTGGGGGCCGAGAAGTTTTTCGATATCAAGCTGCGCAAGTCAGGCATGCGAGCGGACGCCGCAGTGATCGTGGCAACGCTCCGGGCCCTGAAGATGCACGGACGCGCTGCGCCGGATCAACTGTCGGTGGAGAATCCGGAAGCGCTGAAAAAAGGTTTTGTCAACCTTGCCCGGCATGTCGAGAACACCCGCAAGTTTGGTGTTCCGGTGTTGGTCGCGCTGAACCGCTTCAGTGCCGATACGCCGGGAGAGATCGATCTACTGCGTCAATTGTGCGCTGAGATCGGGACCCGGGCGGTGGTTTGTGATCATTGGGCCAAGGGTGGCGAGGGAGCGCTCAATCTGGCCGATGCACTATTGCAGCTGATGCAGGCGGAACCGGCCGAGTTCCGTTACCTCTACCCGGACGAACTCTCGCTATGGAATAAAACCCGCACCATCGCCCAGGAGATTTACGGTGCACAGGGCATCATCGCCGACCAGAAAGTCCGCGATCAGTTCGCCAGGCTGCAGCATGACGGGTTTGGCCATCTGCCGGTCTGCATCGCCAAGACCCAGTTCTCCTTCTCCACCGATCCGGATCTGAAAGGAGCACCGTCCCATCACGTGGTTCCGGTCCGCGAACTGCGCATCGCCTCCGGTGCCGGATTTCTGGTGGTTCTCTGCGGCGATATCATGACCATGCCCGGCCTGCCCAGGAGGCCGGCCGCCGAGACTATCTTCGTCAACAAACGGGGCCAGATCGAGGGGCTGTTCTAAATTAGCTGTGGATAGAACTATTCAGTTGTGCTAGAAATAAAAGAGAGGCTGAGAAGCGTATCTCAGTCCAAAAACCAATTGTTTCATCCGGAACGGATATTTGACATCCGGAATAATCCCACCCAAACCCCGTGGCGATTACAATCCAGGGAGCGGATTGATGCCTGCGTGCAACAGCCGTTGCACCGTTTCACCCGCCAACCCGGCAGAAATGCTCACCGGCAACCGCGCCGGACTTTGTTATGGAGATATTTTTGCTGCGGCCGGCCGCGGACCGACCCTGCGCAAGCCGAACCCACCCATTCCGGGCAGGCGTCGCAGCGCAGCGGGAAACAACCAGCGGAAGGCAATACGGCAAGCCGATAACCAACACGGAATTTTGGGAAAAAAGACATGCCCCACTGCACGGAACGCAAACAAAGCATGGATACCGGGCTTGCCTGTCTGGTGACTTTGGCTCAGCTTCATGGCCTGCCGGCCGATCCGCAACAGTTGCGCCATGCCCGCGCGGAAACGGGCAAGGCTTTCGACGAGCGCGCAATCATCCTGGCGGGAAGATCGCTGGGGCTCAGGATACGCGCGCTGAACAGCGTCTGGGAGAGACTCGACAGCACCCCGCTGCCGGCGATGGCACGGCACCGGGAGGGCCGCTGGTTTCTGATTGCCGGGCTCAGGGACGACAAGGTTCTGATTCAGGATCCGCTGGAAAACCGGCCGTTGATCCTGGCGCGGGATATGCTTGAAAAATCCTGGCAGGGCAGATTGATACTGGCCACCCGCAGGGCCCGGATCAACGACCCCGACGGCCGCTTCGATTTCAGCTGGTTCATCCCGGCGATTCTGAAATACCGCCGACTGCTGGGTGAAGTGCTGCTTGCCTCCTTTTTTCTGCAGCTGTTCGCGCTGGTTACTCCGCTGTTTTTCCAGGTGGTGATCGATAAGGTGCTGGTGCACAACGGCGTCGCCACACTGGATGTACTCGCCATCGGACTGTTGGGCATATCGCTGTTCGAAGTGGTACTTGGAGGATTGCGCACCTACCTGTTCAGCCATACCACGAACCGGGTGGACGTGGTGCTCGGTGCGAAACTGTTCCGGCATCTGCTGGCGCTGCCCATCAGCTATTTCGAGGCGCGCCGGGTGGGGGATTCTGTCGCCCGGGTCAGGGAACTGGAGAGCATTCGCGACTTTCTCACCGGTTCTGCGCTGACGTTGGTGGTCGACCTGCTCTTCACCAGCGTATTCTTTGCGTTGATGTACTACTACAGCCCCGGTTTGACCGGTGTCGTGCTGGGCGCGATTCCCTTCTACCTGCTGCTCTCTGTCTGGATCACGCCGATTCTGCGCCAGCGCCTGCACGAGAAGTTCAACCGGGGCGCCGAGAACCAGGCGTTTCTGGTGGAGTCGGTCACCGGCGTCGAGACGCTGAAATCGATGGCGGTGGAACCCCAGATGCAGCGCCGCTGGGAAGAGCAGCTGGCCGGATACGTGCGCGCCGGCTTCCGCGCCGCCAATCTGGGCAATATCGCCGGTCAGTGCGCCGGATTTATCAACAAAGTCACCGTGGTGCTGATTCTCTGGATCGGTGCGACGCTGGTGATGCGGGGCGAACTTTCGGTTGGTCAGCTGATCGCCTTCAATATGCTTGCAGCACGGGTGAGCGGACCGATTCTGCGGCTGGTCCGGCTGTGGCAGGATTTCCAGCAGGTCGGTATTTCGGTGCGCCGCCTGGGCGATATTCTCAACACGCCGGCGGAACCGGGTTACAACCCCGGCCGCGCCACCCTGCCCGCGCTGAGAGGCGAGGTCCGGTTCAATGCTGTCGGGTTCCGCTACCGCTCCGACCGGCCTGAAGTGCTGCGCAATATCGAGCTCAAGATCGATCCGGGTGAGGTGGTCGGCATCGTCGGCCGCTCCGGATCGGGCAAGAGCACGTTGACCAGGCTGGTGCAGAGACTCCACGTACCCGGGTCGGGCAGAGTGCTGATCGACGGTATCGATCTGGCCATGATCGACCCCGCCTGGTTGCGCCGGCAGATCGGCGTGGTGCTGCAGGAGAACTGTCTGTTCAACCGGAGCGTACGCGACAACATTGCGCTGGCCGATCCGGGCGCGGCGATGGAGAAGATCGTGCAGGCTGCGCAGCTGGCCGGCGCCCACGAGTTTATCCTGGAACTGGCCGAGGGCTATGACACGCTGGTCGGGGAGAGGGGCAGCACGTTCTCCGGCGGCCAGCGTCAGCGCATCGCAATCGCGCGCGCGCTGTTGACAAATCCCAGAATCCTGATCCTGGACGAGGCGACCAGCGCGCTGGACTACGAGTCCGAGCGCATCGTACAGCGCAACATGCACAGCATCTGCCGGGACCGAACCGTCTTCATCATCGCCCACCGGCTCAGCGCGGTGCGGCATGCCGACCGGATCCTGGTGATCGATCAGGGTCAGGTGGTGGAGCAGGGAGCGCACGAAACCCTGATCCGACGGCATGGCCAGTACGCGAGGCTGCATGCGTTGCAGTGCGGGGTCTAGACATGTTCGTGCCATTGGAGATTTTACCGTGACAAAAAAGCCATCCCCACGCCGGGGCATGCAGGCGATGGCTATCGGGAAAGCCATTACCCGCCGGGTTGGCGATGCGCAGCGGAAATTTTAGTGCGGTCTAGAAACCCACGTCCTAAGGACGTGGTTATGAATGGCTGGCTCGGCCTGTCATGATTGGCC
>JAGRGQ010000065.1 GCA_020445405.1 Gammaproteobacteria bacterium
CAGCTGGCCAACCACAGACCAAAGCGCAAGGATATCAGCCCTGTGGCAATTACCAAAAGTTCTTGTAGACTAGAGCGACCCGGCATTAACCGCGCAGTTCGCAAAAAGTCTTAGAAAAGATCATTTTGGAGTCCCAATGGAATATCTTCTGAAAAGTGGCGATCTTGCCCAGCAAAGAACGGCGTGTCTGGTAGTTGGCGTCCATGCACGTGGAGATTTGACTCAACCCGCCGTAGACCTCGACCAAATGAGCGCCGGTGCAATAAACAAGCTCCTAAAACGCGGTGATTTTCAGGGCCGTGCGGGACAGATTCAGTTTCTCTACGATCTGCCTGATCTCGCCTGTGATCGACTGCTTCTGGTGGGACTGGGTCCGCACAAGGAGTTCAATCTGAGCGCTTATCGCAAGGCCGCCACTGCAGCGGCGGCGGCTCTGGATGAATCCCATGCTACAGAGGCGATAACGACGCTGCCGCTTCTGGAAATCGCGAACGTCTCACTCTACACACGTTTGCGGGAAGCGGTGAGTGCCACCGAAGACGCACTCTACCGATTCGAACAGTGTAAGAGCAAAGCCGAAAAGCGGCAGCGGCCACTCAGGAAAATGGGCCTGTTCACAGGCCGGCAGCGCAAAACCAAAGTGTTGGAAAATGCTATCCTGCACGGCCGCAGCATCGCACACGGTGTCACCCTCGCCAGGAACCTGGGCAACCTTCCGGGAAATATCTGCACGCCGTCCTACCTCGCAGAGCAGGCTGAGATACTGGGACGAAAGTCCCGAAGCCTGAAAGTTCAGGTACTGGAAGAGAAGCAGATGCAGGAACTCGGCATGGGAGCGCTGCTTTCGGTCAGCCGGGGCAGCCGCCAACCCGCCAAACTGATCGTACTGGAATATCGGGGCGGGAACCCGAAGTCCAGGCCCGTTGTACTGGTGGGCAAAGGTCTGACCTTTGATGCGGGTGGCATATCGATCAAGCCCGCCGCCTCGATGGACGAAATGAAATTCGACATGTGTGGCGGTGCCAGTGTTTTGGGCGCTGTGACGGCCTGCGTCGAGATGGCGCTGCCGCTCAACCTGGTAGGTATCATTCCCTCTTCGGAAAACCTGCCCGACGGCGAAGCCAATAAGCCCGGGGATATCGTGACCAGCATGTCGGGCCAGACCATCGAAGTGCTCAACACCGATGCTGAGGGACGCCTGATTCTGTGCGATGCGCTCACCTACTCTGAGCGTTTCAATCCGACTGCGATAATCGACATCGCAACCCTCACCGGCGCCTGCGTCGTTGCACTCGGCGCCCATGCATCGGGTTTGCTTGGCAATGACGACAAGTTGACCGAAGAGTTGTTGAACGCCGGCAGGGAGAGCGGCGATCGCGCCTGGCAGTTGCCTTTATGGGAGGATTATCAGGAACAACTGGATAGCAGATTCGCCGACATGGCAAATATCGGAAACCGCGGCGCCGGCACCATTACCGCTGCCTGCTTTCTCTCCCGCTTCACAAAAAAGATGAAATGGGCCCATCTGGACATCGCCGGTACCGCCTGGAAAACGGGATCGGAAAAAGGTGCGACCGGCCGTCCGGTACCTCTGCTTGTCCAGTTTTTACTGAACCGTTGCGGTTTGTCGGGCTGATGACACAGGTGGATTTTTACGTGCTGGGCGAAGCCGCGACAGGCGATCGCTTTACCCTCGCATGTCGACTGACGGAGAAAGTCTGGCAGCAGGGGAGGCGGATTTACCTGCACACCGATTCGGAAACGGAGTCCAGATACCTGGACAGGCTGCTCTGGACCCATCGTGACGGCAGTTTTTTACCCCACGGGCTGCTGATTGAGGCAGATCCGGCGCTGAACCCGATTCTGATCGGTAACGGCGACAACGCGGGTGAAGAGCACGACGTGCTGGTGAATCTGGCCAGTGAAGTACCGAGTTTCTTCAGCCGTTTCGAACGCGTGGTGGAGCCGCTGGACGGAAATAGCGCAGTAAGAGCCGCCGGCCGCTCCCGCTACCGTTTCTACCGCGATCGTGGTTATCCGTTGTATAGTCACGATATTCCAAAATGAAAAAGAAAAAAAATATTTCCGGGGAAGAGTGCGAGGGCGACGAATCATTTCCGGTCGATACGCTCGGCATCCCGATTCTGGTCGAAGTCGTTGAGCCCGCACCAGCTCCGGAAACGGAGGAGGAACGGCCGGAGAGTCCGGCCGGCAATGGCGAGCCTGATGCCGGACCGGTCGAGCCCCGGTCGGTTCCGGCGCAAGCGTCTTCGACTGAATTACCCGAAGCGTTCCATCTCGGTCAGATCACCGACAGAATCGCCAAATCGGTAACCGAAGAGATCCTGACGGCACTGGAACCCGTTGTCAGGGAGAAGCTGAGCCTTGCGCTGCGCATGTATGAGGATGAGCTGCTTAATCTTCCCGACGAAGAGGGCGAAAGTGATCCGGATTCGGACTGATGCCTGGGTTATAATCTATCTCATTGTCCTCCACGATCCGCCGGGGGGACAACGAGATAGGTTTCAGTCAACCGCAGAAGCATCTATCGCGGATCTGAAATTCTAAAGAGTCTGATTCAGGTACAGCGTAGACAACGCGCTTGCCGTTCAGAACAGATGCTTTTTAACCACCCGTAATCCCGACTGGGGCCGGGATCCGGGTAATTGAAAAAAATTGCTGGAGAACATCCTTGGCTTCGTCACCGCTGCACCGCGGGGTCGGCGCGAAGCCTCCGCGCAGGAGGGCTCAATTCGGTTGCTTGCGTACACCGCCCCTTAGCCTTCGCCGATACGACGAAGCTATCAACAGGCATGTGCTTCCGGGCAGAAGCTAGTCAGTCATCCAGCAAATCGGTCAGGGCACGGAACAGATCCGTCTCGGTTAAAACACCCGCCACATGATTATCCGCACCAATTACCGGAAGGCACCCTATGCGGTTGTCGTGCATCTGTTTCACGGCTGAAGAGAGCGTGGAATCGGGGGATATCGTGAACACAGGCGTGTGCATAACTTCAGCGATCTCGGTCGGCGCCTCCTTGAATACGCGCGCCGCCAGTTGCAGATCACGGCGGGTCACGATACCAACCACCTGATTTTCGCCGTCAACCACCGGCAGGTGGTGCATGTTCTTTTTTTCCATGATCTCGAAGGCGATATCATAATTGTCGTCTTTATGCACGGTAACCGGTACCGAGCTCATATAGTCACTTACCAGCATTGCTACACTCCTTCTGCCTGGCACGGGATGAAAATCACCCCGCTAGATATTAGTTCTGATTATACGGTTTCCAATTACACACGAAAAGCAGGGGCTGAGTAAAAATTATTTTTTTGCAGCGTCACAATTCGGTAATACTCTCTTCCGAATTGTTGTTGTATGGGGTGATATCGGTCTTTCCAGACTGCGGCCGGAGTTCGGTCTGATCTTCCGTTCGTGGTCATCGACAGCGCTGAATTTCACCTGCTGTCGGGGTCTAGCTCTCCACCTCAGCCCGTTCAACCCGCTGAAAACCTCTTGGCAGCTTGTTTCCCCGCCGGCCGCGCTCCCCCTGGTAATGCGCCAGGTCCGCAGCTTTCAGTTTCAGAAAACGTCGTCCCGAGTGCACAACCAGCACCCCCCCCTCGGGTACGGCAGCCAGCGCAACCAGGTACTCCTCCCTGGCGGCGACACGCCTGAGCGGGATACTGATGATCTTGTTTCCTTTTCCTCTCGACAGCGCCGGCAACCCGGATACCGGAAATACCAACATACGGCCTTCGTTGCTGATCGCCACCAACTGGTCCGACTTTGGATCGGTAATCGGCGATGGCCGCATGACCTGGGCGCCTGCAGGCAGACTCAGCAGTGCCTTACCGGCTCTGTTTTTTGTGAGCAGCTCCTTCAGCTGGACCATGAATCCATAACCCGCGTCCGAGGACATCAGATACCAGCGCTCGATATCCCCGCCAATCACCGCGGTGAATATGGCGCCTGCTGGGGGGTCTAAGCGGCCGGTCAACGGCTCCCCCTGACTACGGGCCGAGGGCAGCGTATGCGCCGGCAGGGAATAACTCCTCCCTGCGGAATCCAGAAATACCACCATCTGATTGCTGCGCAGGCGCACGGCATCCATATAGCTGTCCCCGGCTTTGAAATTGAGGCCGGAAGGATCGATTTCGTGTCCCTTGGCGGCGCGCACCCAGCCCTTTTCGGACAGAAGAACCGTTACCGGCTCGCTGGGAGTCAACTCGTTCTCTGCCAGCGGCTCAGCTGCAGGCCGGTGCACTAACGGAGAGCGGCGCGCATCTCCGTATTTTTCCGCATCGGCCTCGATCTCCCTGCGGATCAGAGTACGCAAACGCTGCTTCGAGCCGAGCAACCTCTCCAGTTGCCCGCGTTCATCCGCCAGTTCTGCCTGCTCGGCCCGGATCCTCATCTCTTCCAACCGGGCCAACTGGCGCAACTTGGTGTCCAGTACGTATTCCGCCTGGATTTCGCTCAGGTCAAAACGTGCGATCAACACAGGCTTGGGCTCATCCTCGGTGCGAATGATACGGATCACTTCGTCGATATTGAGAAAGGCAATCAACAGGCCTTCCAACTGATGCAGGCGATCGTTTACTTTACCGAGCCTGTATTCCAGCCGCCTGCGCACCGTCTCGAAACGAAAACGCAGCCACTCGTTGAGCAGGTCCCGCAGGTTTTTCACCTGGGGCCTGCCGTTCAGGCCGATCACATTCATATTGACCCGATAACTGCGCTCCAGATCGGTCGACGCAAACAGATGCGACATCAGCCGCTCCACGTCCACCCGGTTGGAGCGGGGTATGATCACCAGGCGGGTGGGATTCTCATGATCGGACTCATCCCGCAGATCCTCCACCATCGGCAGCTTTTTCGCCTGCATCTGGGCAGCAATCTGTTCCAGTATTTTTGCGCCCGAGACCTGATACGGAAGCGAGGTAATCACTATGTCACCCTGTTCGCGTTCATACCTGGCGCGCATGCGTATACTGCCGCTGCCTGTCTGGTAGTTCCGCTGCAACTCATCGGGCGGTGTGATGATCTCCGCATCAGTGGGATAGTCGGGTCCGGGGAGATGTTCGCACAACTCCTCTACGGTGCTCTCTGGATTCTCCAGCAGCCGGATGCAGGCGCTGGCAACTTCGCGCAGATTGTGCGGCGGCACATCTGTCGCCATACCCACGGCGATACCCGTGGTGCCATTCAAAAGAAGATTTGGCAGACGCGCCGGCAAAACCACGGGCTCATTCAGACTGCCGTCGAAATTAGGCGTCCAATCGACGGTGCCCTGTCCCAGCTCTGCCAGCAGCACCTGGGCATAGGGCGTCAACCTCGCCTCGGTGTAACGCATGGCGGCAAATGATTTCGGGTCGTCGGGAGAGCCCCAGTTGCCCTGGCCGTCGATCAGCGGATAGCGATAAGAGAACGCCTGCGCCATCAGTACCATCGCTTCATAGCAGGCAGTGTCGCCATGCGGGTGAAACTTCCCCAGAACGTCGCCCACGGTACGCGCGGACTTCTTGTGCTTCGATGCGGCCGAGAGACCCAGTTCGGACATGGCGTAAATAATCCGGCGCTGTACCGGTTTCAGGCCGTCGCCGACATGGGGAAGCGCCCGATCGAGAATGACGTACATGGAGTAGTCCAGGTACGCTTTCTCGGTAAACTGTTTCACCGGCATCTGCTCGATGCCATCCAGAGTCTGATTGCTACCGTTTGGCATCTATTTGTTCGGTAAAAGGTCGCTTGGATTTCTTAAGCGCTGGAGTATGTTTTCCCGGGTGATCACCTTCAACCTCTCATCCATGGAGCAAAAATAGTACTTCCAAAGGTCATACCGGAACCAGTTGTTGCTGGTTTTCGTAATCTCTTTCCATGCAGGTGAGCGCAGCTGCCGAAACTTGTTCTCCCTGGTGCCGAAGGCGAAGGTTTTATAATCCTTGCTGCCGCAGCGAATCCCCTCAAACATGATGTTTTCCGACCCCGAGGGGGAACGCAGCAGCAGTACGTAACGGACGACGTCGTCGTCTCCCACGGTCAGCGTTTCAGGATCGATGAAAAACTCGAATCTCGCATCCGGCCGGTCAAACTTGATTCTGACCAATTTCTCCTTGTCCGGATAAGCGGGCAGGTCCGCCTTATTCTCGGTCCATTCATACTCCTCCGCGTTTTTCGGCACCGTATCATGCGGGGCACTGAAAGACCAGGAGGAGGCCTGCGCCGAAAGAGAACCCAGCAACAGCACCACGAGAACCAGTTTTTCACGAAAAGCGTTTGAATTCATCTGTGTCATATCTCCGCCAGATCTCCTTTGTCCTGCAGCCAGCTTTTACGATCGAAGGCACGTTTTTTCGCCAGCAGCATATCCAGCAGATCGTTGGTATCGTCCCCCTGGTCGATTGTCAGCCGCACCAGCCGGCGGGTGTCCGGATGAATGGTCGTTTCGCGCAGCTGTACAGGATTCATTTCACCCAGCCCCTTGAAACGCTGAACGCTCACTTTACCCTTCAGTTTTTCCGCAGCGATCCGATCCAGCACACCCTGTCGTTCGCTGTCGTCGAGAGCATAGAAAACCTGCTTGCCGGCATCGATGCGATAAAGCGGCGGCATCGCCGCATAGACATGCCCCTCCCGCACCAGCTTGCTGAAATGGCGTACGAACAGCGCACAAAGCAGGGTGGCGATATGGGCGCCGTCCGAATCGGCATCCGCCAGAATGCATATCTTGTCGAAGCGCAGCTTGGAGAGATCATCCGAGCCCGGCTCCACGCCGATGGCCACGGATATATCGTGCACTTCCTGTGACGCGAGCACCTCTGCGGAATCCACTTCCCAGGTATTCAATATTTTTCCCCGCAGCGGCATGATAGCCTGAAATTCGCGATCCCGCGCCTGTTTGGCGGAACCACCGGCGGAATCCCCCTCAACCAGAAACAGCTCTGACCGACGCGGATCCACCGAACTGCAATCCGCCAGTTTTCCAGGCAACGCGGGGCCTTGGGAGACTTTCTTTCGCAGCACCTTGCGCCCGGCACGAAGCCTGGCATGAGCCGCGGTAATCGCCAGTTCCGCGATCTGCTCCCCGGCCGCGGTATTCTGATTGAGCCAAAGGCTGAACGTATCCTTGACTACGCCGGAGACGAATGCCGCGCACTCCCGGGAGGAGAGCCGCTCCTTGGTCTGGCCGGAAAACTGCGGATCGGCCAGTTTTACCGACAGAATATAGCAGCAGCGCGACCAGACATCGTCGGGGGTCAGCTTGACCCCTCTGGGTAACAGATTGCGAAATTCGCAGAACTCCCTTACCGCTTCGGTCAACCCCGTGCGCAAACCGTTCACATGGGTGCCCCCGAGCGGGGTTGGAATCAGGTTGACATAGCTCTCGGTAACGCCCTCGCCCTCCCCCGGCAGCCAGGCCACAGCCCAATCGGCGGTCTCGGAATTCCCCTGCATGGATCCGACAAATGGCTCCTTGGGTATTTGCGGCAGCCCGTGAAGCGAATCCAGAAGATAGTCCTTAAGACCGTCCCGGTAACACCAACGGTGCTTTTCCCCACTGCCCTCATCTTCGAAACGCACTTCCAGGCCGGGGCAGAGCACCGCCTTGGCTCGCAGGACATGCAGCAATTGACGAAGCGAGAACCTGCATGAATCGAAATAGGCGGGATTGGGCCAGAACCTGAGCGTCGTGCCAGTGTTGTTCCGCCCGACCTTTCCCACCTGCTCCATCTCGGAAACCTTGTGTCCGTTGGCAAATGCCATGTTGTACTCGCCGCCGTCGCGCCTGACCCAGACTTCGAGGTGGCTGGACAGGGCATTGACCACAGAGACACCGACACCATGCAGCCCACCGGAAAAGCGGTAATTCTTACCCGAAAACTTTCCACCGGCGTGCAGTTTGGTCAAAATCACCTCGACACCGGGCACCCCCTGTTGCGGATGGATGTCAACCGGCATACCACGACCGTCATCCGTGACCTGCAATGAACCGTCCTTGAATAGAGTCACATCCACGAAACTGGCGTATCCGGCGATCGCTTCGTCAACGCTGTTGTCGATCACCTCCTGGGCCAGATGATTGGGACGGCTTGTATCGGTATACATCCCCGGCCGCTTGCGCACCGGTTCGAGACCGCTAAGAACTTCGATATCCGAAGCGTTATAGGAACTGCTCATCGCAAATGATTTTTTCCAAGGTTTGTCCGGAATTCAAGGGTCGGAGGACCAGTCCGGATTTTACACTTACACTGTTTGCGGCGCGAGGACCCTGGAATCCCGGCCACGCTCTAAAATATCGTTTGACCGCCATTGACAACGTGATGTAGGTTAACCGGGATCTTTTCACCGGCTGAATTTACGAGCTTTTGCGTGGCAGAAAACGACAATCCCGCACCAACCTTTGAGCAGGCACTATCCGAGTTGGAAGCGTTGGTGGAGAGCCTGGAGCATGGGGAAATGTCCCTTGAAGAGTCGCTGAAATCCTTCGAGCGCGGAGTGCAGCTTACCCGCGCCTGCCAGGAGTCGTTGAAAGCGGCAGAACAGAAAGTCAGGATCCTTGCGCAGAAAAGCAGCGAGGCAGGGCTGGACACTTTTGACAAAAATGAGTGACAGTCGGCTCGAGAGCTATCTTGCGCGCTGCCGGGCACGCGTCGAAGTTGCGCTGAACGATTTCCTGCCGCCGGAGAGTGTACAGCCAGAGCAGCTGCACGCCGCCATGCGCTATGCTGCGCTCGGTAATGGCAAACGGGTACGGCCGGTTCTGGTGTATGCTGCAGGAGAAGCGCTCTCGGCACCCGAAAAGTCGCTGGACGCGCCTGCCTGTGCGGTAGAGCTGATCCATACCTACTCCCTGGTGCATGACGATCTCCCGGCAATGGATAATGACGATCTGCGACGGGGCCGGAAGACCTGTCACCGGGAGTTCGACGAAGCCACCGCAATTCTTGCCGGCGACGCGCTGCAAAGTCTGGCTTTCAAAATCCTCGCCGGCAATAAGTCATTGAGTGCAGACGCTGAAACGCGCGTCTGTATGATCGAGTCACTGGCCATCGCAACCGGATCCCGCGGCATGGCGGGCGGACAGGCACTGGATATGGCCGCAGTTGGCAGGGAGATCAACCTGACGGAACTGGAAAACATGCACATCCACAAAACGGGTGCGCTGATCCGTGCCAGCGTAAAACTGGGCACGCTGCAGGCCACCGACGCCGACTCCGATCACATACGCGGCCTCGACCACTACTCGAAATGCATCGGACTAGCATTCCAGGTGGTGGACGACATCCTCGATATCGAAGGCGATACCGAAACGCTGGGCAAAACCCGCGGCAAGGACCAGGCCAACAACAAACCCACCTATCCGTCATTGATGGGACTGGAAGCCTCGCACCGCATGGCGGCGCGGTTGCGCCAGGAAGCGCTCGACAGTATCAGCGCGCTTGACTCCCGTGCAGATCCGTTGCGCTGGCTGGCCGGGTATATCCTCGAGCGATCCAGATAACCTTCCGGCTTCACCCCACTGCTCACCAGAACCTATCGCATAGGCCCCTACGGCCAGCCCCTGGGTCCGCGACCGTGGCGATTTTGGTTCATGGCGACGCACGGTGAGCATATGTAGCCGATGCGGCATCAGCGAGCCGCAACAAAATCAGGAGCCAAATCCGCCCGCTCCCCGGGGAGTCGCTTCCGGAGAGCATCCTTCGCTGCATAACCGGTGTGCCGTGAACCAGCACGCCGACATTCCGCCTGGATGACGGCGGTTGCAGTTTAAGCGGTAAAAGGCCGTTGTCCGGGTATAAACGGGTCCGACGGCTTGCAGCCACTTATAATCAAGGCCATAATGGTCTGTTCCACGGTTGGTCGAGCATTCCAGATATCGAAAAACCTGAAAATCTGTCAGGTGTTCCCTATCGAAACTATCCGTTAGTTTGGCCCTCCCAATCTAGAAGACCGTGTCGTTCGCGCGACCTGAGGAGCAGGACATTGACCGAGTGCGCCGAAAACAGTTGTGAAATTGCCGACGTCCAGAATAGCGTGGACACGCGGCGGATTGCGATAAACAAGGTGGGTATAAAGGATATCCGGCATCCGGTGCGGGTCAAGGACCGCAGCGACGGAGAACAGCACACTATCGCCACATTCAACATGTACGTGAACCTGCCCCACAACTTCAAAGGCACTCACATGTCGCGTTTCGTCGAGGTGCTGAACAGCCACGAGAAAGAGATCAGCGTCAACTCTTTCAAGGAGATGCTGACCGAAATGGCCGAGCGTCTGGAAGCCCGTTCGGGCCACATCGAAATGAAGTTTCCGTACTTTATAAACAAAAAAGCCCCCATTTCGGGTGTTCAGAGCCTGCTGGACTACGAAATCACTCTTACCGGGGAGATCCACAACGGCAAGCCGACCATGTACATAAAAGCGGTAGTGCCTGTCACCAGCCTCTGCCCCTGTTCCAAGAAGATCTCTGACCGGGGTGCCCACAACCAGCGCAGCCATGTGACGGTTCAGGTCCGCACCAGTGGATTCATCTGGATTGAGGAGATAATCGAGCTGGTGGAGCGTCAGGCTTCCTGCGAACTGTTCGGGCTGCTCAAACGACCGGACGAAAAATATGTGACCGAACGCGCCTACGACAACCCCAAATTCGTTGAGGATATGGTGCGGGACGTGGCCGCAATCCTCAACAAAGATGAGCGTTTCAGTGCTTACGTCGTCGAATCGGAAAATTTCGAATCGATTCACAACCACTCGGCATATGCGTTGATTGAGAGAGACAAACTCAAGCAGGAGTGATCTCTGCTGTGCAGTTCAGGGTTGTTTGCTCAAAATCAGAACCGACCCTTCAACTTCCATCTTCACGCGATTTAGAAAACTCATTCCCAACAACACTCCCGGAGGGGAGTTCCCTTTTATCACCACCGCGTCCACGTTTTTGAGTTCGATCTCGCCGACCTGAACCTGCGCGAGCGTAATCTGATAGGCGTTGGCAACTCCGGATGCGGTTTGAACCCCGCTACGCTTGCCATTGAACCTGTAGGGTATGCCCAGGCGTTTAGCCTCGACTTCACTCATTGCCATCGACGTGGCGCCGGTGTCGACCAGCATTTCAGTCGACCTGCCATTGATACTGCCGAGCGTTACGAAGGAGCCCTGCCTATTTCGCGGTATACGCACCTCGCGTTTCGCCGTCGCGGCAAAATTCCCGCCATAGGAAGCGCCCAGTTGGTACTGCTCACTTCTGCCTTCCACCTCTATCACGGCGCCGCGCGCGTTCGCCGATTTCAGCACAACGCCTTCCGGGCTCGGTTCCCCGACACGCAAAAAACGCCGCGTGCCGTCAATCTCCACCATCGCCTTTTCCGGAAAAAGCGCCATTACCTTGATCCGCTCCACAGCCTGAGCGGCGCTGCTGACGGCAACTGCGATCAGCGCCGCGCAGAACAGCATCAGCCGGGGGGGGCAATTTTCCTTCATCTCGCTTTTACCCGGTGCGGCAATTGCAGTTCCTGTTGTTTACCCGGCACCGCCCCTCTCCAGCAACCACAGTGCTGTCTGCAGCACCGCAAACCCGTATATACCGGCAACCAAATCATCGAGCATAATTCCCACTCCGCCTTTGACCTGGCGATCCAGCCATCCGATCGGCCAGGGCTTCAGGACGTCGAAAAACCGGAACAGCAGAAAACCGGCACACAACCAGCTCAGGCCCGCAGGTGCCAACCACAGCGTAACCAGAAGCCCGACCCACTCGTCCCAGACAATTCCTGCAGGATCCTGCAGCTCCAAATCCCGTGAAGTGCGTCCGCACAGCCAGATACCAAGCAGAAAAAGAGAGGCCGTTAACAACAGGTACAGTCCGCCTGATAACGGCTGCATCAAAAGGTAGAGCGGAATCGCCGCGAGCGTGCCAGCCGTACCCGGGGCTTTGGGAACAGCGCCCGAACCGAGTCCAAATGCCAGCAGATGGACCGGATTGCTCCAGCGGATTCTGCTCTCAGGCGGACTGGAAATGCTGATACCCGCTCTGACTTGTTTCAATCTGGCGCCCATCGGCCGCAAAGCAGCGCATCCCCTCATCCTTTTCAATTACACCTATCCAGGCAAAACCTCCCTCGATCCTGTCAAGACGCTCTTCTATCCGCGCACAAAACTCGGGGGGGACAGTAAAACACAGCTCATAATCGTCCCCTGCCGTTAAAGGTAACGACCAGTCACCCGACTTCTTGACATGCATCTCCACCTCCTGCGAGAGGGGCAGTTTCGGCAGCTCGACCCTGGCGCCTGCGCCGCTGCGTCTGCAGATATGTCCCAAGTCCGCTAATAAACCATCCGAAATATCAATTGCGGCACTGGCCAGATCCCGCAGCGCCAGACCCGAGGCAAGCCTGGGCATGGGAGTTTCGAGACGCTCTCGCAGCCATCGGCCCGGTACGCCCCCGCCAGCCATCTGCAGCAGCGCCAGACCCGCGTCCCCCAAAGTGCCGGTGACGCCAATCCTGTCACCGGCTCTGGCGGAATGTCGTGTCAGCGCTTTACCCGGCGGTACAAAACCGTGCGCCTGCACGCTGATTGTCAGCGGACCCCGGGTGGTATCGCCGCCTATGAGCTGGACCCGGTGTCTATTGGCCAGCGCGGAAAATCCGCGCATGAAAGCGGCCAACCACGCACTGTCGCTGACCGGTAACGTCAGTGCCAGCGTGACCCAGGCTGGAACTGCTCCCATCGCCGCCAGGTCGCTCAGGTTTACCGCCAGCGACTTGTGGCCCAGTTTTTCCGGGTCCGTCCCCGGGTGAAAATGCACCGTCTCGACCAGGGTATCGACGGTTACCGCCATGTCTTCGCCTGCCGGGATCCGGAGCAGCGCGCAATCATCCCCCACCCCCAGAAGCACATCCTCGCGGACGCATCCGGGGCGCAAAAAAAATTGCTCGATCAGTTCAAATTCGGAGAGTCCCATGCGCGCTAGAATAGCATGTCCGGGGAGATCGAACGGACAGTCTCTGCCGCAGCTGGTTCAGCACGTCTAACGGATTCGTTATTATCCGGCTGGTGGGTTGAACAAAAACAGGTCAGCGCCGGCTCATTTCCGCTTTCCGCGACTGCTTCGCCAACTTATCCAGTACACCATTGACGTAGCGGTGGCCCTGCTCCGCACCAAATATCTTTGCCAGTTCCACCGCTTCATTGATGATCACCCGATAAGGCACATCCATGCGATGGATCAGTTCAAACGCCCCCAATCTTAAAATTGCCCGTTCCACCGGATCCACGCTCTCTATCGAACGGTCGAGGCAGGATTTCAACTGCTGATCGAGCGCAGCGAGGTTGCCGGAGACCCCCTGCAGCAGCGCCTTGAAATAGTGTATGTCGAATCCGCTCTGATTCTGCTCAGCCAGGAACTGGTCATGGACTTCGCGGATGTCCCGTATATCCTGACCGGTCATCTGCCATTGATAAATGGCCTGAACCGCATAATGCCTGGCCTGACTCTTTTTATTCGCCATTAATCGATCTGGCGCAGCAGATTGACCATCTCTATTGCCGATATCGCCGCCTCCGCGCCTTTGTTTCCGGCTTTGGTACCTGCCCGCTCGATGGCCTGCTCAATGGTGTCCACCGTCAATACGCCGAAAGCTATCGGCACGGCGTGCTTGAGGCTGACCTGTGCAATACCTTTGACACATTCACCGGCAACGTATTCGAAATGCGGAGTCCCCCCCCGGATAACCGCGCCCAGTGCAACAATGGCGTCATAATTGCCCTTGGCTGCTATTTTCTCCAGCACCAGAGGCATCTCGAATGCCCCGGGGACACGCACAATCGTGATATCCGGCTCTTCAGCACCGTGCCGTTTGAGGGTATCCACAGCACCGCTCAACAGGCTTTCTACGACAAAACTGTTGAACCGTGCCGCGACCAGGCAGAAACGTGCCTTGCGAATGCTCAACGCCCCTTCGATAGTCTTGATAGCCATAATTGGATCCTTGACGGCGAATATTTTGGAATTGGGAGAACCGTTGTCCCGATGCATCGGCGACGCTCAATCACGCCCCACATACTCAGTCACTTCCAGGTTGAATCCGGATATACCATGTAAACTGGTCGGCGCGCTCATCACGCGCATTTTACGCACGCCGAGAT
Source organism: Gammaproteobacteria bacterium (assembly GCA_020445405.1). GTDB lineage: Bacteria > Pseudomonadota > Gammaproteobacteria > Chromatiales > Chromatiaceae > HKST-UBA178. Next base: position 14,150 of record JAGRGQ010000065.1, read on the forward strand.
CGCAGAGTATCTGGGCGCCAATCCCGTAAGTACGCAGATGTTTGATATTGTCGTGCGGTGAACTCGATTCATCCTCCTTCTGTCTGAACTGGATATCGCGCATGCGCTGGATTATCTCACGGCTGCTGTCGTGATTGCGCAGCACCACGATAACGCCGCTCCCCTCCTGCGCAATACGCTGCATCGCGCTGGCCAATGGCCAGCCGCAACGTTCATGCTGGGTGGAAAAGAGATCGCACAGGGTGTTCTGCATGTGCACGCGCACCAGAACCGGCTTGTTCGAGTCGATTTCGCCATGCACAAGCGCCAGATGGAGCTCATTGTCGACACAATCCTGATAGGCGTGCATGCGAAAGGAACCATAATCTGTGGGAAGCGTGCAATCGTGCACCCGTTCCACTGTTTTCTCGTGCTGCACCCGATACTGGATGAGATCGGCGATGGTACCGATCTTCAGACCATGTTCGCGTGCGAACAGTTCCAGGTCCGGACGGCGCGCCATGGAGCCGTCTTCATTCAGAATCTCCACGATCACCGCCGCCGGCGCCAATCCCGCCAGGCGCACCAGATCACAACCTGCTTCAGTATGGCCTGCGCGTACCAGTACGCCGCCAGGCTGAGCCATCAGCGGAAAAATATGCCCGGGCTGAACGATATCCTGGGGTTCAGCATCGGGTTTAACCGCAGCCAGTATCGTGGTCGCACGGTCCGCGGCGGAAATACCGGTGGTCACCCCCTCGGCTGCCTCTATGGAAACGGTAAAGTTGGTGCCATGCGCCGATTCGTTGACTCCGACCATCAAAGGAAGGCGCAATTGCCTGCAATGCTCCTTGGTCAGTGTGAGACATATCAGGCCGCGCCCGTAGCGCGCCATGAAATTGACGGCCGCGGGCGTAACCAGCTCCGCCGCCATGACCAGATCACCTTCGTTTTCCCGGTCTTCATCATCCATGATGACAACCATCCTGCCCTGACGCAGCTCCTCGATTATCTCCAATGTCGAATTCTGTTCCATAATCCGGGGATGCTCAGTCTAATGCGGGAAACGCGGCATTTTATCAAATATGGAACGCCGAGAAAAATCGGTTTTTCAAAGTGTAATAACCGGCCGGATCAGGAGCCGGAATTCAGGCGCCGAAAGTTGTTTGTGTCTCTGCGAGGGAGCGATATTCCCCACCTTCCCCAGTGAAGAGGGTATCAGCGGTTACAGCTGATGCTCAATGCGATTGCGGCCGTTCGTCTTCGCTGTGTACAACGCTTCGTCAGCGCGCTTAATCAGGTCGGCCGGTAGATCTCCCGGACGAAACTGGGAGACGCCGATGGAGATTGTCAGTCGACCATAACTCTCCCCACTCTCCCTGTTTTTCAGTTTGCCGGAAGAGATCGCCTTGCGGATCTGATCAGCCAGCACGCACGCGCCAGCACTGTCGGTATCCGGGAGAATAACCGCAAACTCCTCACCGCCATAACGCGCCGCGATATCCTTCCCCTTGACCCAGCTTTTCAGCGTTGCCCCGACGAAGCGCAACACCTTGTCACCGACCATATGGCCGAAGGTGTCGTTGAATTTTTTGAAGTGGTCTATATCAGCCAGCAGCAGACTGCAGGTCGTATCCTGTTCTTCACACGCCTGGAAAACCCTTTCCAGTGCAGCGTCAAACGCCTTGCGATTGGATATGCCGGTCAATGCATCGGAAAGCGATTCTGCTCTGACCTGCTCCAGTTCCCTGCGCAGGTGCTCCACTTCATCCAGCACGCTGTTCATCTGTGACTCCAGATCGCGTTGCGACCGCTGCATCGAGCGCGTGCCGTCAATGACCTTTTGCACTTCGTTGTGCATCACGTCGGGGGATGGCGAACTGTCCAGAATCTCGGCAAAACTGTTCAGTACATGCGCATACTCGGATACGCTTCCGCCGGAGCGTCCGACCTCGCCCTGGATGCCGCTGATAATGCGCCGCAACTCCTGGCGCATCTGTTCTATCGCTTCGTCATCCTGCACGAAGAACTGACGGTAAATCTCCCAGAGATGTTGTTCGGATGGCGCTTCAACGCCGTTCAGTACCTTCTCGAATGCTGCGTTTAGTTCTTTGTTTCCGCCTGCAACATATTCATACCCCGTGCGGAAATTGATGGGCGTCGGAGGAATGCGGTGCTTTGAAAGCAGCGACAGTGCGACGCGCAGGTGCGATGAGGATTGTTCGTAGGTTTCGGGATATGGATTATTTTCCACTTTGTTTTTTGCCCTGTTTTCAGTCTTTGACGCGGGATCCGGGAACCCCGACAGATACCCGGTAATGTGCGCTTCGTATCGGATAAAGCGGCTGGTCGACAATCCAGGCAATCCAGAGATCGTTCATCGCATTATTTCGACCCCCAAAGGAAAATATTTAGTTGAAATCTCAGATAGATAGCATTGCAAAAAGAGATAAAACCGACAGTACCGACATTACCCGTACGACAATAAAAATGCAGCGCGGAAGCGCGTTCAGCCTCGGTCGCGCAGATAACCGAGCCGGGCAAGTGTTTCCAGCGTGATGCCGTCGCTGGTATGGGGATCCGCGGCTTTGTCGGCCAGCAGCAGGCGTTCCAGGTAGCGGGCGATCAAATCGACCTCCAGATTGACCCGGGTGCCCGCCAGATAACCCGACATGATGCTATTCTCAAGGGTGTGGGGCACACTGTTCAGTTCGAAGCGGCTGCCGTTGACCGCGTTTACCGTAAGGCTGGCGCCGTCCACGCAGATGGAACCTTTATGTGCAATGTAGCGCGCCAGCGCGGCGGGCGCCTCTATCTCGAAACGAATGGAGCGGCCGTCGCGTTTTCTGCTCAGCACCTGGCCTATCCCATCGACGTGGCCGCTCACGAAGTGCCCGCCCAACGGTGTGCTCAACGTCAGGGACTTTTCCAGATTTAGCTTCGATCCGGGACTGAGCGACGCCAGCGTGCTCAACGTCAGCGTTTCGGCCGAAACATCAGCGATATAGCCGTCTCCCGGCAGCGCCGCAACCGTCAGACACACCCCATTGGTGGAGATACTGTCTCCCAATGCCACATCATCGAGCCAAAGTTTCCCGGTTTTGATGCGCAGACGCATATCGGGGCCGTATCGCTCCATCGATGAAAGCGTTCCAATGGCTTGTATGATTCCGGTAAACATTGGCTTAACCTGAATGGTATGCACTTAAACAGACATGCCGCATTATAATCACGTTAATTCTCCTTCCGGCGGAGACCGGAGCGGCGGCACCCGGATGCGCCCAATGGAAATGCCGGTGGGACAAGCCGTTTTCGGAACCGGGAATGCCATCCCCGGAATTGGCCAGCAGGGATGCTTGTGTGTCACGGCCTGCGCCTGGTTGATGGTCTTTTAATTTGCGTCAAGCGCTATCAACGCCTAACCTGGCGGTGACCAGCGGATCAATCGGACAGCGGTATTGCAGTAATTCGTATATCCTTACCCACCATGCGCAGGTCGGTTATGTCCAGGCCGATGCGATCCCGCATGCGCCTCAGTCCCGGCAGCCGAAAAAGGCCGCGCGCGTCGTCCCCCATGATATGCGGTGCCGCATAGATCACCAGTTCGTCCACCAGTCCCGCGGCGAGAAACGATCCCGCCAGTGTCGAACCCGATTCGATCAATACCTCGTTGATCTGACGGCGGCCGAGCTGATCCAGCAGCATTCCGAGATCGATCCGGCCGCCGTCACCCGGCAGCAATACGACTTCGGCGCCGGCGGTTTCGAGCAGACGCTGATTGGGACCGCCCGTCAGTGTAACAACCAGCGTCTCGCCTTTCAGACGGATCATTTTCGCCGTTGAGGGCATCCGCAACCCGGAATCGAGCACAACCCGCAGTGGCTGCCGCCACTCATCCCCGTCTGCAATTGCGGGATCCGGACCGCCGTCGATACGTACATTCAGTGCGGGATCGTCCGCCAGTACCGTACCTATACCAGTCACTATGGCGTCACTGCGCGCGCGCAACCGCTGCACATCGAGTCGGGCGGCGCTGCCGGTAATCCATTGACTCTCCCCATCCTGCATCGCTGTTCTGCCGTCCAGACTCATGGCCAGTTTGCAGCGCACATAGGGCCGTCCGATCCGCATGCGCTTGATGAAACCGGGATTCAACGCCGCTGACTGGGCTTCCATCACACCCTGAACGACCTCGATTCCTGCCTGCCGCAATTGCCTGAAACCGGCGCCCGCCACTCGTGGGTTGGGATCCTCCATCGCTGCCACCACCCGGCTGACGCCGGCTGCGATCAGTGCTTCCGTACACGCCGGGGTGCGGCCCTGATGACAACAGGGTTCCAGCGTTACATAAGCGGTTGCCCCAAGCGCTTTCGCTCCCGCATCTGTCAATGCATTCGGCTCCGCATGCGGCTCCCCGGCACGACGGTGATACCCTTCGCCGACCGGGCTGCCGTCGCGTACCAGAACGCAGCCAACCCTGGGATTGGGGTGGGTTGTATAGAGTCCCAGGCGGGCGAGTTGCAGCGCCCGGGCCATGAAACGTTGATCAGCGTCCATTATTTTCCGTTTTCGTCGCGGTCGAGCAGATCCATCTGCTGCCGTTTGACCTCTGGCGGCAACTCTCTTTCCAGCTGCTCAATCTCCTCCCGGAAAGCGTTGACATCCTCGAATTTCCGGTAAACCGAGGCGAAGCGCACATAGGCGACGTGGTCCAGACCACGCAGTTCCTCCATCACCCACTCGCCAATCCAGCGCGAGGGCACCTCCCTCTCACCGCTGGCGATAAGGCGGCGTCGGATACGGTACAGCGCCTCTTCCACTTGCTCGGTGCTTACCGGCCTTTTTTCCAATGCCCGCATCATCCCGGAAACCAGCTTACGGTCGTCAAAAGCGGATCTGCTGCCATCATTCTTTACCACCTGGGGAAGATTGAGCTCCGCATTTTCGTAGGTAGTAAAGCGTTCGTTGCAGAGCGTGCACTGCCGTCGCCTGCGCACCTGGTCACCCTCGCCGAAAAGCCGCGAGTCGATCACCTTGGTGTCTTGGGCGGAGCAGAACGGACAGCGCATCTCAGCGATAGACGGGATAGCGCCTGCAGAGTTCCAGAACCTGGTCCCGGATCCGCTCGATTACCGCCTGGTCACCGCGACCGTCTATGACGTCGCACATCCAGCCCGCCAGTTCCCGTGCTTCTGTCTGCGCCACGCCACGTGTGGTAAGCGCGGGCGTGCCGACACGAATTCCACTGGTAACGAAAGGGGACTGGGGATCATTCGGCACCGCATTCTTATTGACCGTGATGTTGGCTGCACCCAGCCAGGCATCAACTTCCTTGCCGGTCAAACCGGACTTGATGAAACTGACCAGAAACAGGTGATCGTCGGTGCCACCGGAGACGACATCGTAACCGCGGTCGATAAATACCTGAGCCAT
>JAGRGQ010000066.1 GCA_020445405.1 Gammaproteobacteria bacterium
TGGGATGGGAACGGGTAGTCTCCAGTGATCAGGCGAAGTGTTTTCAGGAACTCCACCGCTTGGCTGGGCAATTGCACATAGCGCTCGACCTCCGTCTTGCTCTCCCTTATGTGGAATGTCCGTTTCTTCAAGTCGATGTCCTTCCAGGCCGCATTGCAGACCTCTCCGGTACGACACCCTGTCCAGAGGGTAAACCGAAGAACATTCTGCGTTGCGGTGTAATCAGAGCCGGGCAACCATTTCAGCAACGCCACCAACTCGGTATCAGGGAGGACTCTTTTTCCTCGTTGATGGGTAAGTTTCATCTTGGCCTGTCTGAGGCTTGATTTGGCGAGAATTGCCGGATTTGCAAACTCATCCGAGAAATAGCCCAGACCAATCGCAAACTCGTAGGCGGCGGAAAGCTCTCTCAGTACATTTCCTGCCTGAACGTTCGCCCCGCGTTGAACAATGGCCATGACCATATCCACCACGGCCTTACGCGTAACAGCATTTGCCGGCATCTCCCCCAACTTGGGGATCACATCGCCATAGAGCGTTCTGCGCGTCTCGGACTGACCTTTCGGTTTCCGCGCGCCGGCGATGACCTTTCCGCTTGGAGATTTCCGGTCTTCGATATACTGGGTCAGGTAGAGCTCTACGAGTTTCTCCACAGTGAAGGATTTCTCAACTGACGATCGTTGTCCCAGTTCCAATTCCTGGTCTTGCTCCCGTTCCTGCTGTTTCTGCCATTTCTCCTCTTTGGCCTCGCTTGCCAGACAACGCCCCTGGCGGCGAACTTGTTTAAGCTCCTGGAGCTTCAATCTCGCTTCGGCCAGGGAGGTCTCCGGGAAGTTGCCGATTTTCACCTGAACGAGCTTTGAGGTGATCGGGCTGGTATAGCGATAGAAAAATGTCTTTAATCCGGTAGCCCCGCATTTCACTCGCAAGCCGATGTTTTCCCCCGTGTCGGACTTGATTTTATCTCCCGGCTTCATCGTCTCCACTGTCCTGGAAGACAAGGGTTTGGTATTGTGTACTGTTGCCATTGGCATCCTCTTGAATTGATGTCAGTTTTTCCGACGCAATGGAAAAAAGTGTAACTTTTGGATTTCAAGGAAAAGTTACACCAACAAAAGTTACACTTTTTCCTGAGATTGGATGGTATTTCGTGAGACTCGATGAGACTACAAGAGACGACTTAAAAACAATAAATGCTTAAATATCAATAAGTAGATCAGCGTAACAGCATGAGTTTATTGGAAAAAAAAGAACAGCATACCCCAATGATGCAGCAGTACCTGCGCATCAAGGCGGAGCATCCGGACATGCTGCTGTTCTACCGTATGGGGGATTTCTACGAGCTCTTCTACCGGGATGCTGAGCGGGCCGCCCGCCTGCTCGACATCACACTCACCCAAAGGGGGCAGTCGGCGGGCCGGCCCATCCCCATGGCCGGCGTGCCTTACCATGCGGCGGAGAGTTATCTGGCCAAGCTGGTACGGCAGGGCGAGTCGGTCGCCATCTGCGAGCAGATCGGCGATCCGTCGGCCGGCAAGGGTCCGGTGGAACGGCGTGTGGTGCGGGTGGTGACGCCCGGGACCGTAACCGATGAAGCACTGCTGGAAGAACGCCGCGATAACCTGCTGGCCGCACTCTGCCTGAAAGACGGTGAGTTCGGGCTGGCGACGCTTGATCTCGGCAGCGGACGATTCGTGCTGCAGCAGATCGATACCAGCGAAGCGCTGGCGGGGGAGCTGGAGCGGCTGCATCCGGCCGAACTGCTGATCTCCGACGAGTATCAGCCCGCCGACGGAGTGTCAAATCTGCGCGGCGTCTGCCGGCTTCCGGCGTGGCACTTCGACCGGGAGAGCGCCGAACGGCAGCTTAGCGGCCAGTTCGGCACGCGCGACCTGGCCGGCTTCGGATGCGGCGATCACCCCATCGCGGTGGCCGCGGCAGGCGCGCTGCTGCAGTACGTGCAGCACACCCAGCGTGGCGTGCTGCCCCACCTGCGCGGCATCGCCATCGAGCGGCGTGAAGAAGCCATCATCATCGATGCGGCCACGCGCCGCAACCTGGAGTTGGAACACAGCTTAAGCGGTCGCAGCCAGAACACGCTGGCCGGCATCATGGACCGCACGTTGACGCCGATGGGTTCGCGCATGCTGCGGCGCTGGATCAACCGTCCGCTGCGCGATGTCAGGCAGATCAGTGAACGTTACGACGCCATCAGGCAACTGCGGGAAAGCGGTGCCTTTATCGCGATTCGGGACGATCTCCGTGGTGTTGGAGACGTGGAACGAATTCTTGCCCGGGTGGCATTGAAAACCGCACGTCCGCGCGATCTTTCAACGCTGCGCGACTCGCTCGGCCGTCTGCCCGCGCTGCAGCGCCGACTCGAACCGCTGGATGCCCCGCTGCTCCACCGGCTGTCAGCGGATGCCGGTACCCATCCCGAGATCCATGCGCTGCTGCAGCGGGCGTTGATCGAGAACCCGCCAATGCTGATCCGCGACGGCGGCGTGCTGGCACCGGGCTACGACCGGGAACTGGATGAGCTGCGCGATCTCTCGCGTAATGCGGACGGATTCCTGCTGGAGCTGGAAGCCAGGGAGCGTACAGAGACCGGCATCGCCAATCTAAAGGTCGGTTACAACCGGGTTCACGGCTACTATATCGAGATCAGCCGCAGCCGTTCGGAAGAGGTGCCGGCGGAGTATGTCAGACGCCAGACATTGAAAGGGGCGGAACGCTTCATCACGCCGGAACTGAAAAAATTTGAAAACCAGGTGTTGTCGGCGAAAGAGCGTTCGCTCGCGCTCGAGAAGAGGCTGTACGAGGAGCTGCTGGAGCGTCTCGGATTGGCTATCGAGGTTCTGCAAAAGTGCGCGGACGCGCTCTCCACGCTGGACGTGATCGCCAATTTCGCGGAACGGGCGGAGCAGCTGGACCTGGTTGCGCCGGAGCTGATGCAGACGCCCGGTCTGCATATCAGTGCCGGCCGCCATCCGGTGGTGGAACAGGTGAACGAATCGCCGTTCGTCGCGAATGATGTGGCGTTTGACGAGCAGCGACGCATTCTGGTGATCACCGGCCCCAACATGGGCGGCAAATCGACCTATATGCGCCAGACCGCGTTGATCGTGCTGCTCGCATACGCCGGCAGTTACGTACCCGCGGCGGCAGCGCGCATCGGTCCCATCGATCGGATCTTCTCGCGTATCGGCGCTTCCGACGATCTGGCTGGCGGCCGCTCCACGTTCATGGTCGAGATGGAGGAGACCGCCAACATTCTGCACAACGCCAGCGCTGAAAGCCTGGTTCTGATGGACGAGATCGGACGCGGCACAAGCACTTTCGACGGTCTCTCTCTGGCCTGGTCGTGCGCGGTCGAACTGGCCACCCGCATCCGCGCGTTCACGCTGTTTGCAACCCACTATTTCGAGCTCACCACGCTGCCGGATGAGCACCAGGGCATTGTAAACGTGCACCTGGACGCAGTGGAACATGGCGACGGCATTGTCTTTCTGCACGCTGTGCGGGAGGGACCCGCCAATCAGAGCTACGGATTGCAGGTGGCTGCACTGGCAGGGGTTCCGCAGTCAGTTATCCGGCGTGCACGCATCCGGCTGGGCCAACTGGAGCGCACGGCGCAACGCCATCGGGAGATGGATGCCAGTCAGCTCTCGCTGTTCACGGATGTTGAAGAGACGCAGGACTCTGCTCCTGCAGATTGCAGCGAAACCGCGCTGTACAAAGCGCTGGCCGCGCTGGAGCCCGATCAAATGACGCCGCGCCAGGCACTGGACCAGCTTTATCGTTTGAAATCTCTCGTGCTGGAAAGCTGACCGTCGACAGCGCAGTGCCAGGACAGCGACTTAAATGGCGCATACTTCAAGCCGCAAAAGTTTCTTCAGCTGAAGGTGATCTCCGCCAGATTCTCACCCACCTCGACCACATCCGCTTCGTTGAGTTTGACACCGGCGACGGAATTTACCTCGTGGTTGTTGATTCTGGGGTAACGGTTGCCGCCGATATGGAGCAGAAAAAAGCCTTGCGGCCGGCGGGTAATGACGGCCACCTCGCCGCCCGGCTTGCCGATGGTATAGAGTCCACGTCCGAGGATCTCGGTCCGGCCCGCGTTCGGACCGCGAAAAAAACGCAGCCGGGCGGTTTTCGGAAGTTGTACTTTGCCGCTGGAGAATACCGCGGTGGGCTGAGGCTTCGCGCCGGGCTGGGACAGCACTTTGCGATCTCCGGATTCCCCGGGCATCTTCCGGGGTTTGTTCTGCTCAGGCCTCTCATCCACCACGAAATAGAGCGTAAAACCACCGATCCTGATCTCGTCCGAGTGCTTCAGAACATGCTTGGTGATCGGCCGATGATTACGCTGGGTACCGTTTGTGCTGTCCAGGTCCTCCAGATAGTAGCTGTCCATAACCCGAACCAGCCGGGCGTGGTGACGGCTGACCGAGGCATCGTCCAGGGTGATGTCGGATGCCTGGTCGCGTCCGATGGAAATGCGCTTGGCTTCCAGCACGACTTCGCCGGTCTCCACACCACCCCGCATGATTACAAGCTTATACATCGGCACCCTTCGCCTGCTCCCCTTCAGCCGCCTCGACCAGAGCCAGAGAGATATTATCGTATCCTCCCCTCTTCAACGCCAGCCCCAGCAGCCGGTCAACAGCAGCTTCGAGGTTACCGGAACATTCGGAGAATGCGCGCTCGATCTGCTTGTCCGACACCATATTGTTGAGCCCATCCGAACAGAAGAGAAACAGGTCTCCGGGGCACAGCTTCAAACTGCCGCTGTCGACCGACAACTCCTCTCCAATACCGACTCCCCGGGTGAGTAGATTGTTCTTGACGCCATCTTTACGCGCCTCTGCCAGGGACGCGTAGAGCCCCTCGTCGACCAGTTCCTGGATCATGGAGTGGTCACGCGTAAGTTGTCGCAGCTGCAAGTCCCGCCAGAGATAGAGGCGCGAATCCCCGACATGGGCATATTCAATGGCCCCGTCACGAAACCGGCCAACCAGCGCCGTGGTCGCCATTCCCCTGAGATTCGGGTCTTCGCGGATCTTTTCGATAATGGTATGGTTGGCGAATCTGATCGCAGTTGCCGGAGACGCGCCCGGATGGCTGGAAATCAACCGGGAAACGGCCGCCACCGCCAGTCTGCTCGCCACATCGCCGGCACAGTGACCACCCATCCCGTCAGCCAGCACCACGAGACCCTGATCGGGCAGTACCGCAACCGAATCTTCGTTGGTTTTCCGTACCAGGCCCGTGTCGGATCGGACGACGCTCCGTATTGTCATTGATTTCATAATCGGCCCGGAAAAGCCCTGTACAGCGCTGTCAACCCCGTAAATTCAGGGTGAAGACAGGTGCACCAAAGCAACGAGATGGGATCAGTCAACCATTATCAACAGCAATTTTTACATTTTAATGGTAACCGGTACCAGCCTCTCGGATGTATCAGATGGATTTCGGCCGATCCTGATCCAACTTGAACCGGGCAACGGACGGTACAAACAGGGTAACCGGCGCAGCGCCGATCTGCTTTGGCGGCGAGTGGCTCTGGCCTCGATTCACTCACCGGCAATCAGGGTTGTTTGTCTCTTAACAACGGCTCCTACTGGAGGCCACCACCGGATTCAGCCTCCAGAATCGCAAGCAGGCGATCGGCCGGAACGTAGCCCGGTATCATTTTGCCGCTGTCCAATACCAACGCCGGTGTACCGCTCACACCCATCTGCTCGCCCAGTTCCATGTCCGACTGAACCGGATTATCGCACTCTCTGTTTTCGATCGGCCGGCCCGACTTGGCCGTCGTCATAGCCGCATTGCGATCGTCCGCGCACCATACCGAGACTGCCTTTTGATAAGAACTGCTGCCTAAACCCGCACGGGGATAAAACAGGTAACGTATGCGTATACCATGCTCCGTGTATTGGTCGATCTCGCTGTGCAGCTTACGGCAGTAGCCACAATCTATATCGGTGAAGACGGTGACATTGTATTTCGCCTTCTCCGGTCCGAATATCACCATCCTCGCTTCATCCAGACCGGCGATCGCCTTCGCTTTTATCGCATTGACGCGGGGCTCGGTCAGATCTCTCTGCATCTCTACATCGATGAGCGTGCCTGACATCAGATAGCGGCCGTCGCTGGTGACATAAGCCAGTTTGTGTCCGAGTACAACCTCGTACAGGCCGGGTACCGGGGAGGGTGTTATCTCGCCGAAATCGATTCCCGGAAGAAGCATATTCAAACTCGCTCTCACCCTGGCGGAGCCCTCATCATCCGCCGCAAACGCCTGTCCGGCGAAACAAACCGCTGCCTGCAGTACGCCAGACAGCACGATTCTCCGCGTCAACTTGTTCATAGGTTTCAATCCCGAAAATTTGTGAACTGCAGGGGAAGACCGAAATCCTCCCCCTTCAACAGCGCGATGACCTGCTGTAGATCATCGCGGTTCTTGCCGGTCACCCTGATCTGATCACCCTGTATCTGAGCCTGCACCCGGATCTTGGCTGCTTTGATCGTCTTTACCACTGACTTCGCCAGCGTAGTTTCGATGCCCTGCCTGAGCAACACCTGCTGACGGGCCGCATTCAGGCTTGTCTCCGGCCTCTTTTCATCCATGCTGCCAACATCGACCTGTCGTTTGACAAGTTTCTGACGCAGAATATCCATCATCTGTTTCAGCTGAAACACCTCTTTTGCGCGCAACAGTATCTCGCCGCCGGTCTGCTCGAAGCTGGCATCGACTCCTCTGAAATCGAAGCGTGTCCCAACCTCGCGATTGGCCTGGTCCACTGCATTGCGAACCTCCTGCAGATCCACTTCGGAGACAATATCAAAGGAAGGCATACTCAACTCCTTAAAAGAAAGACCGCGCAAGGCTATCACATTCGCTGCCGGGGGCTAAGGGCCGAAAGCCCGGAAACCAGGCACTACGGTGCCGGTTTGAAAGCGTTCCCGGATCACCCTGCGCAATTTTCAGTTCTCAACCCCCGATCCCGGGTCCCGGGCCCTATCCCCTGGGATGATGTTTTGCGTGCAGGTTGCGCAGCCGCTCCCTGGCGACGTGGGTATAGATCTGTGTAGTCGACAGATCGCTGTGCCCCAGCAGCATCTGCACCACCCGCAGGTCAGCTCCATGATCCAGCAGGTGAGTGGCAAACGCATGCCGCAGTGTGTGCGGCGACAGCGGTTTGGCGATGCCCGCGCTCAGTGCGTGCTTCTTTATCCGGTACCAGAACGCCTGACGGGTCATGCCCTCCCCCCGCCGGGTGGGGAAAACCGCGGCGCAGAGCTGACCGCCCAGCAGTGCCTGGCGGCCTCCGGCCAGATAGCGCTGCAGCCAATCGAGCGCCTCTTCACCCAGTGGAACCAGGCGCTCTTTGTCTCCCTTTCCGATGATGCGGACCAATCCCTGGTTCAGGTTTATCTGCCCAAGCTGTAATCCCACCAGTTCGGACACCCTTAATCCGGTAGCGTACAACAGCTCCAGCATCGCCCGGTCGCGAAATCCCTCCGGCTCGTCGACTTGGGGAGCCTCCAGCAGCGCCGTCACTTCTGCTTCTGTCAGGGATTTTGGCAGTGGCCGGCCGAGCTTGGGCGCGTCGATACGGGTGCTCGGATCCCGCTGAAGCAACCCTTCGCGTACGCAGTATTGATAGAATTGGCGAAAACAGGAGAGCAGCCGGGCGCCCGAGCGCGGCTTTCGTCCCGTCCTCGACTGCTCGGCGAGAAATGTCAGCAGCGCGGCCCGTTCCACGCCCAGCAGACCGGGAGAGTTGTTCTTTTCGAGCCAGCGGGCAAGTTTGCGCAGATCAGACTGGTAGGCCTCCAGCGTGTTCCGGCTCAGCCCCCGCTCCATCCATAGCGCGTCGGCGAAGCGCTCTATCAGAGTGGTATCCTGCGCACTCACCGGGTCGGGCGCGGATGTGCGCGCAAGCGGGTCAATAATGGATTCAGGGTTGACATGGCGGCTCTGATAATACACAAAAGCGGGTTGACGTTCAGTCCGTAACGGGCCCGGAGATTTTTCCACAGTAACTGTGGATAACAATGTGTATAAGTCACCGAAATGGCGCTGAAGTGCCCGTGGCAATGGCATCGGTTTTAAATTGTCCAAAATTTACACGAAAAAGCAGGATCTCTTTAAAATCAGTCAGTTAACTACATTTATCAACGTAAGTGATTGTAAAGAAATGTGATCTTATGAAATTTGTTCCTGAAATTGCGCCCATTGTGGATGGTAACGGTTGAGATCAGCGGGGTTATATGCCGATTTACGATCATGAATTCTGGAACGCCGTACCGCTGGAAGCACTGAGCAAATCACAGTGGGAGGCGCTCTGCGACCGCTGTGCCAAATGCTGCCTGCACCGTTTCGAAGAGCGCAAAACCAGGCAGATACAGTTCACCAACGTCTGTTGCCGCTACCTCGATCAGCAGAGTGGCGCCTGCCGGGACTACCCCAACCGAACCCGCAACGTCCCCGACTGCGTCAGCGTGACGCCCGATCTGTTGAGCGATCCTTACTGGTTGCCGGAAAGCTGCGCCTACCGCCTGCTGGCGGAGCACAAAAAGCTTCCCTGGTGGCATCCCCTGGTGTCCGGTGACCCGGGCACCGTGGTCAGCTCGGGAAATTTTGTCGGAGGGCGTGTGGTGTGCGAGCTCGAAGTGGACAATCTCGAACACCACCTGGTCGACTGGGTCAGATAAACAGGTGAGCCGTTCCGAACCGATCAGCACACTGCTGCAATTCCTGGCCGGCACCGGCGCGCGTCTGCGACTGTACGACATGGGTCGCCGGGTGGTTCAAATCACGCGCGGCCAATTTCTGCGTTTCGAGCAAAATCAGCTTCCATACCCCACCCCGCTGAATCAGCAGGCGTGGCTGGCCCTGCTGCTTCAGGAACAGAAAAGCAGCGCAGAGCCTGTTGTCTGGTTTCTCAAATTTCCGTTGGACGAGCAGGCCAAACTCAGTCTGGCGGCGCGCGACGATTTCATGCACCGACTGGTTGAACATCTGGGTTCTGATCGGACCGGAACAAGCGACAAAGGCGGACGGATAGAGACGGCACTGGAAAACAATCCCTATGGTTTCAAACCGCGGGATGATCGCCTGGCGATATTCCACGCCCGGATTTCGCGCCTGCTGAAAAAGCCGGCGTCGAAATATTACGATCATGCCCGCGCCTATTTCAGAGGCGATCTGGGCTGGGACCAGTGGTCCTTCGTCGGCTATCAGGGGATTGCGGACATTGCCGCACGCCTGGATGAAGCGGAGAATGAGCGCATGCTGATAGCGGCGTTGCCGGAGCTTCCGATCACTCCATTGGAGGCTATCTGCCACTGCCTGGAGAACGAAACGGTATCGGTGCAGCTGGCTACTGCACTGCTGGGCGCGTGCCATACCCGGTTGCAGCAGGAACATCCATCGGCCGACGCCGTTGCAGCCACGGTCAGAGGCATCTCCAGGACGCGCGCGGTGAATCTGCGGCGGCAGTTGATCGGCGATGTACTGGCATCACCGCTGGCGGAAAAAGCCGTGGTGCTGGCCGCCGTCAGCGGCCGGGCCTGGGAGTCGTTGACAGAGGATGCGATGGCGGCGCTGTTCCTGGAGAAATTGGCGCGCAATGGCGAAGGAGAGCTGTTTTTCAACCAGTGCCTGTCCGATCTTCTTTTCATTCCCGGCATGCGTGAACCGCTGCTCAGGGCGGTGCGAACGCCAGATCGCTCCACCGCCCTGTCGAAGGCAGTCGGCGGTTTTTTTCAGACGCTCGGAAGCGTCAACGGATAGCGCGCCGGACGGGTATTGTCTGTCGCCCTCATCCCAGCGACTCCAGTCCCGCCATGTAGGGCTTTAGCACTTCGGGTACACGAATGGTGCCGTCCGCCTGCTGGTAATTCTCCACCACCGCCACCAGGGTGCGGCCGACCGCGAGCCCCGATCCGTTCAACGTATGCGCCAGCTCCGGCTTGCCGGTTGCGGGATTGCGCCAGCGCGCCTGCATTCTGCGCGCCTGAAAATCTCCGAAGCAGGAGCAGGAGGAGATCTCCCGGTAGACATTCTGACCCGGCAGCCACACCTCGATATCGTAAGTCTTGGTGGCGGAGAAACCCAGATCGCCGGTGCACAGCGTAACCACCCGGTAAGGCAGATCCAGCTTCTGCAGAATTGTTTCCGCATGGCCGGTCAACTCTTCCAGCGCCCGGAACGAGTCGGACGGCCGCACGATCTGCACCAGCTCCACCTTTTCGAACTGATGCTGACGGATCATGCCGCGTGTATCCTTGCCGTAAGCACCCGCCTCGCTGCGAAAACAGGGCGTCTGCGCTACCCAGCGGCGCGGCATATCGGCATCATCGATGATCGTATCCCGCACCAGATTGGTAACCGGCACCTCGGCCGTGGGGATCAGGTAGTAATCCAGATTGCCGCTCAGGTGAAACAGGTCCTGTTCGAATTTGGGCAGCTGTCCGGTGCCGCGCAGGCTGTCCGCGTTGACCATGAAGGGGACATAGATCTCGGTGTAGCCATGCTCCTGCGTATGCGTATCGAGCATGAACTGGGCCAGCGCGCGCTGCAGTCTGGCCATGTCGCCCTGCAGCGTCACGAAACGGGAGCCGGTGATTTTCGCAGCCACCTCGAAATCTATCCAGCCGCCTGCAGCGCCCAGATCGACATGGTCCTTTGCTTTAAAATCGAACGCCGGCGGCGTACCCCAGCGTCTCTCCTCGCGATTGTCGCTTTCATCGCTTCCGGTCGGAACGCTCTCATCGGGAATATTGGGGATACCCATTACTATCGCCTGCAGTTCCGTCATGATAGCTGCCAGCTTCTCTTCGGTCTGCTTCATGCGCTCACCGAATCCCGCCACTTCATCGAGCAGCGGCTGGATATCCTCACCCGCCGCTTTCGCCCTGCCGATCTGTTTGGATCGGCTGTTGCGCAGATTCTGCAGCTCCTGCGCCTCCATCTGCAGGCGCTTACGGTCGGACTCGAGTGCGGTTATCGCCTCCACATCAAGCTGCAGGCCGCGTCGCGCCAGTCTGGCAGCGGTAGCCTGCAGTTCGTTCCTCAACAGTCTTGGGTCAAGCATGTTCTGTATCACCACCATTCACGGTTGCGGGCCAACTGACAATATGGCCCGGCGGTATAAAGGTTTTGAGTTGATCGAGCACCTCTTCCACCTTTTCCGGCCGGTCGAAAAATTCAAGGATCAGCGGAAGATCGAGGGAGATGTCGAGCAGCGTGGATGAGTGCATCCTGCCCGACTGCCCGAAACCGGCAATACCGCGGAAGGCGGTCACGCCGGCGACCTTCTCCTGGTCATGGAGCAGCTCCATCAGGTGTTGAAACTGGTGCTGTCCTTCGTTCACATAGACACGCACCACGGTGACTTCCGTTCTTTTCATATCTGCCTCCCGAGCATCAATCCGAACCAGGCCGCAAACAGACAGGCGAATACCGAAAGTGCCATATTCAACCCCGCCTTCATGAATTCCGCCTGTTCCAGCAGGTTCAACGTCTCGATGGAGAAAGTGGAGAAGGTGGTAAAAGAGCCAAGCAGACCGATCAGCACGGCCCCTCTCAGTTCGGCGCTCACCGTCATTCTCTCCAGAAAAAAGACATACAGCAGACCCATCGCCAGTGATCCGATGACATTGACCGCAAGCGTACCGTAAGGAAATCCGCGCCCCAGCAGTGCATACACACCGTTGGAGACCCAAAAGCGTAACAGTGCACCTGCAGCCCCGCCCACGGCGATGGAAATCATTTGGATCAACCGGAATCTCCCGATAAACGGATAGCCAGCGCATTTTACACCGAGTTACGCTTTAGAACGAACTGGAAGCGCTGTCGGACGGGAAAAGGGATCAGCCAATCGCTGGTCAATGCGCCGTTTGCGGACACGGCACTGATCCGGTTTATGATCTGTTAGCCCCGGATCCCGGCATGCTTGAATGTGCCGAGCGCTGCATGAAAGTGTACATCGTCTCTGATTGGAAACGATCTCACTATCCCCCGCGAACCGCGCTTGCTGTAGTAAATGCATGCCGGCAGGGCGCGTTGCGCAGCACAGCAGGAACGCAACCTCCTGGAGAGCGCGCGATTATGGCTCCCGGCGCTGCTGCGGCCCGCTTATGCCGCAGCGACAACAACACGCTTGCCGCGCCGCGCACCAAAGTCTCCATGGTCGCGGAAAATTATGCGACAGGTTCCAAAGTGCGGCTACTCATCTTCGAATTTGCGGTCCAACTCTTTCAGACGCGCCATTTTTTCGCCAATCCTGATCTCCAGCCCTCGCGGCGACGGTTGATAGTAGCTGCGCGGCGTGATGCCGTCCGGGAAATAGTTTTCTCCCGCGGCGTAAGCGTTCGGCTCATCGTGCGCGTAGCGGTACGCCCGGCCGAATCCAAGCTCCTTCATCAACCGGGTTGGCGCGTTTCGCAGGCGCAGCGGAACCTCTTCGGAAGCGCCGCTGCGAACGTCCTCCATGGCGCTGTTGTACGCTTTGTATACCGCATTGCTCTTGGGTGCAGCCGCCAGGTAGAGAACCGCCTGCGCCAACGCCAATTCACCTTCCGGACTGCCGAGGCGCAGCTGCACCTCCCAGGCGTTGAGCGCGATCTCCAGCGCGCGCGGATCTGCATTGCCGATATCCTCGCTGGCCATGCGCAGTACCCGCCGGGCAATATAGATCGGATCGCAGCCACCATCGATCATGCGGCAGAACCAGTACAGTGCAGCATCGGGCGCGGAACCTCTGACCGATTTATGCAGCGCGGATATCTGATCGTAGAACGCTTCTCCGCGCTTATCGAAACGGCGCAGATTGCCACCGACTACCTCCTCCACCACCTGCTTCCCGATCTCTCCCTCTTCACAGAGATCCGACGATATCTCCAGCAGATTCAACGCGCGCCGCGCATCACCGTCGGCCGCGTGTGCGATCAACTCCCGCGATGCCAGCGCCAGTTTCAGCTTGCGGCCACCCAAACCACGCTCTTCATCGGCAAGCGCCCGGTCGATTACCTGCAGCAGATCACCCGGCTCGAGACGTTTGAGTACGTAAGTTCTGGCGCGCGACAATAGCGCGTTGTTCAATTCGAACGAGGGATTCTCCGTGGTTGCGCCTACGAAAATCAGCGTGCCATCCTCCACGTGAGGGAGCAGAGCGTCCTGCTGTCCCTTATTGAAGCGATGCACTTCGTCGATGAACAGCAGCGTGCCGCGCCCCTCCATCTGCCGCGTGTTGCGCGCCTCGTCGACCGCTGCACGGATATCCCGGACACCTGCCAGCACAGCCGACAACTTCTTGAACTTCAACCCGGAATGACCGGCTATCAGACTCGCCAACGTGGTCTTTCCGGTTCCCGGAGGCCCCCACAGGATCATCGAGTGAATATGGTCCGACTCGATCGCGTTGCGCAGCGGCTTTCCGTTGCCGACAATATGCGCCTGACCGCTGAACTCATCCAGACTGCGCGGGCGCATACGATCGGCCAGCGGTCTCGACTCCACTTCACCGCTATTTTCGAATAGATCTTTTCCGGCCATGAATCTGGGGCACTGTCTCATCTGGATGGGCAATATCAGCAAGCTGACGATCGGCTGGCAGAAGTACCTGTCAACTCCCCTTCCAGGGAGATTTCACACCAATACGGTAACAGGCCGTATCCCAATCCCGGCAGACCCGCTCAGCAGCAACGGAGTATAACGCAGTAGCTGGCCTTTTATTGCCTTGTCTGCGGCATTCGGTTAGCGGTCATCGAGACTGGCAGCAGAAGCGACTCACTGATTATAGATGTCGACATCGCGCGGCGGAACGAATTGGAAAAAAGTGCTTTTGAAAGACGGGTTATGATGAATATCGTAGAACTGAAATCGGGTCACCTGGCCCAATTTGTCGGCCATCTCCATGCGCAAAAGATCGTTGTCGACAAATGCCAGCAGCACCCGGACAAACTGACTCTCCGCATCCCTGGGTATCAACTCGACCCAGTCCATGTTCTGACGTCGACCGATATCAATCACCTCGAAGCTGTTTTCCACCGGGTCCCCGCTTATCAACAACATTGCCGGTGAACCCTGCAGAGCGCTCTCCTGATTCTGCACGCTCACCTGCTTCAGCTCGGGATCGTACAACCAGATCTGGCGACCGTCGGCGACCAGCTGCTGTGACTCGGGCTCGCTGTAGTCCCAACGAAATTTGTTGGGCCGCTCCAGATAGAAAATCCCCTGCGAGCGTGATGCCTGGGTATGTTCCTCATTCAGAACAGACTGCTCGAATTTGGCTTCAAGGGTGGTTATTCCGGTCAAAAACCGGTGCAGCTGTTCGGATCCGACGCCAGCGGCATGCAAACTGAAACTGAGCAGAGCGGTCGCGGCCGCGAGCACAATTTGCAGTTTAACAATCAGACCCATACTCGGTTTATTCCCTGTCAGGAGAAAATTGATTCTGTTTGGTCCAGTCATGCCGACGGAGGCCGGTATCATCGTGGCGATGGCTTCAAAACAAGCGTCGATCAGATATCCGGCGGTGGCGGTGCCAGCACTTCTCTGTTGCCGTTCGACTGGGCCATACTCACAATTCCGGTCCGTTCCATCTCCTCGATCAGTCTTGCGGCACGGTTGTAACCGATTTTCAAGCGGCGCTGTACGCCGGAGATAGAGGCACGGCGCGATTCGGTCACGATCCGCACAGCCTCATCGTACAGCGGGTCCGAGTCCTCGATACTGCCGCCGTCCGATTCATCCGATAGACCGGGAATCGCTTCGCTTGGTTCCCGGACGATCTCATCGATATATTCCGGTTCGCCCATTTTCTTCAGATGCGCCACCACCCGGTGTACTTCGTTGTCGTCGACAAAAGCGCCGTGCAGACGCTGGGGTATGCTGACTCCAGGCGGGAGATAGAGCATGTCGCCGTTACCCAGCAGATGCTCTGCCCCCATCTGATCAAGTATGGTACGGGAGTCGATGCGCGAGGAGACCTGGAACGCGATTCTGGTTGGAATATTGGCCTTTATCAGGCCGGTTATCACATCCACCGACGGGCGCTGGGTGGCAAGCAGCAGGTGAATACCCGAAGCGCGGGCCTTTTGCGCCAGACGGGCGATCAGCTCCTCCACCTTCTTGCCCACCACCATCATCATATCCGCCAGCTCATCGATGATTATCACGATATAAGGGAGCGGTGCGAGATCGGGAATTTCCTGATCATCAGTCAGCGGATTGGGTTTAAACAGGGGATCCGGAATGGGAGCACCGTTGGCCGCGGCCTCTTTCACCTTCTTGTTGTAACCGACGATATTGCGCACGCCGAGCGCCGCCATCAAGCGGTAACGCCGGTCCATCTCCATCACGCTCCAGCGCAGCGCGTTGGCCGCCTCCTTCATGTCCGTCACCACGGGCGTCAGCAGATGAGGAATGCCCTCGTACACCGAAAGCTCCAGCATCTTCGGATCGACCATAATCAGCCGCACATCCTTCGGCGAAGCCTTGTAGAGCAGGCTGAGAATCATCGCGTTTATGGCCACCGACTTACCCGAGCCGGTGGTGCCTGCAACCAGCACGTGCGGCATTTTCGCCAGATTGACTACAACAGGATTACCGGCAATATCCTTGCCGAGCGCAATGGTCAGTGGAGATTTGGCGTTTTCGTAGACCGCGGACTGCAACACTTCGCTGAGATAGACCATCTCACGGTTTTCGTGCGGGATCTCGAGTCCGATAACCGACTTGCCGGGGATAACCTCAACCACGCGCACGCTGATTGTGGAGAGCGCTCTGGCCAGATCGCGGGAGAGATTGGTTATTTTGCTCGCCTTGGTTCCAGGCGCGAGCTGCAGTTCGAACAGCGTGATAACGGGACCCGGGGATACCGCCACCACCTCGACTTCAACGTTAAAGTCGCGCAACTTCATTTCGACCTGCCTGGACATCGCTTCGAGTGCTTTGTCCGACATCCCCGTGCCGCTGTGCTGCGCGGGGTCCAACAGCGCCAACGGCGGCAGATCGCCATCCGCGGATGTCTCGAACAGCGGCACCTGACGCTCCTTCTCGACTCTTTTTCCGGTCTCCATTTTCTTGATTACCGGCTCGATTCTGAGCGGTGTCCGCTTCTCAATCTTCTTCGTTTCGATTTTGAGCGCCTCGTTGCGCTGGCGTTTGACCTGCTGCGCTTTTCTGGCATCGCGTATGCGGTCCAGGCTCCCCATCAGATAACGCGACAACCGCAGCAGGCCGCCGCCTATACCATCCATCACGGAAAACCAGGAGATACCCGAAAAAAGTGTGAAACCGCTGAAGAAAAATGCCAGCAACAGCAGTGTGCTGCCGGGAAAACTGAACATGGAAACCAGCAGTTCCTGCAGAAAGGCGCCCAGGATCCCACCGCCGCCGCCGGGAAACGAAACCTCGGTGATGTGCATGGAGGCGATCGCACAACCGGCTGAAAGGGTTATCAGAAACCCGGTCCAGCGCAGTGCAAACAGATGTATGTTGAGGCTGTCGTCGGGGTTGCGCTCCTTAAACAGCAGCCAGCCGCTCCAGCCGATCATCAGTGGAAAAAGATAGGCAAACAGGCCAAACAGGTTGAGCAGGACATCGGCAAACCAGGCGCCCAGCGGACCACCGGCATTTTCCACCTGCTCTCTGGATCCGGTGTAGGACCAGCCCGGGTCTTCCGGCGAATAGTTTGCCAGCGAGAGCAGAAAATAGCCGGCTACCGCCAAAAGCAGTAACAACCCACCCTCTCGCAACCGACGCCCAATGTGCATTACCGGCTCTTCCTGTTGTTTTGCATTGGCCCGTGCCACTATTCAGGTCCTGCTGTGTCCGGATCCTGTGTCACGACCGGGTTCTGATCAATTGATACACCTGATTTTCTCCAAAACGTGCCTGTTTGCAATTTCAGTAATATTGTATAGTTACAAATATTAATCTATTACAGAAGCCTGAAGGGCCTGCCTGCTGGGGTGATTATACATGAGTGAAACCAAGCATTGTCGTTTGCTTATACTTGGCTCCGGCCCCGCCGGTTACACCGCCGCGGTCTATGGCGCGCGTGCCAATCTCAATCCGGTGCTGATCACCGGTATGGAACAGGGCGGACAGCTGACCACCACCACGGATGTGGATAACTGGCCTGGCGACTGGGAGGGCGTCCAGGGTCCTGAGCTGATGGAGCGGATGCTCAAGCACGCAGAGCGGTTCGATACCGAGGTCGTATTCGATCATATCAACAGCGCAGACCTGAGTCAGCGACCGTTTACGCTGACCGGCGATTCGGGCGTATATACCTGCGATGCGCTGATTATCGCCACCGGGGCATCCGCCCAGTACCTGGGCATGGAGTCCGAAGAGGCGTTCAAAGGACGCGGCGTATCCGCCTGCGCCACCTGCGACGGCTTTTTCTACAAAAACCAGCGGGTCGCCGTCATCGGCGGCGGCAACACCGCGGTGGAAGAGGCACTCTATCTCTCGAACATCGCATCCGAGGTGATACTGGTTCACAGACGCGACGCGCTGCGAGCGGAAAAGATCCTGCAGAAACAGCTGTTCGAGAAAGCCGAAAGCGGCAAGGTCACGATTGCCTGGGACAGCGTGCTGGACGAGGTGCTAGGCGACAAAACCGGCGTCACGGGAATGCGCATCAAAAACGTCAAGAGTGGGGCCACCCGGAATTTCGATCTGCAGGGTGTTTTTATCGCCATCGGTCATAAACCCAACACCGATCTGTTCAGCGGCCAGCTGGAGATGAAACATGGTTACCTGACGGTCAAGGGCGGTAACGACGGCGATGCAACGCGTACAAGCATCGATGGCGTGTTCGCCGCCGGTGACGTCATGGACCATATCTATCGTCAGGCAATCACGTCGGCCGGCGCCGGCTGTATGGCGGCATTGGACGCCGAGCGCTATCTCGATGCGATGGAGGCCCAGAAAAAGAGCCGGGTGGGCAGTTGAGTCTACAGGCTGAAACGAATACTAAACGCCAAATCCTGATTTGCCTGGATTGATGGCTGCCCAAAAAACAAGCCTTTTCGTAAATACGGCATCCCGGCGCAGGCTGTAATAGAGGTATTAAATCCCGTTGCCGGAGCGCATCCGGTGCACCGTCCAGTGCGTACCTCAAGGAGATTCGCCCGGGCTGCACTCTGGCACCACGACTTCGGAGCGCGCCGGAATAAAGGATAGTTGGCTTGATTGAAGCGCCAAGCGACTGGATCCGGAATATCTGCCGACTGCCAAACGATGATCCATGTTCTTGATCCTTACCGGCCGGACGAACCCTTTCCTCCGGTCGAGCAGGCTGAAACTGAGCCTAACGGTCTGCTGGCCGTCGGCGGCGACCTCAGCAGCATCCGCTTGCTCAACGCCTACCGTTCCGGCATCTTCCCCTGGTATTCAGACGATCAGCCGATTCTCTGGTGGAGTCCGGACCCACGCACGGTACTCTACACGGAGCGTTTGAAAATATCGCGAAGCCTGGGAAAGACCCTGCGCAACAAACCTTTCATCGTGACCTTCGATCAGGCGTTCGCACAGGTTATGACAGCCTGCTCTGCACCCCGGAAAAAAGACGCGGGTACCTGGATTACCGCCTACATGCTGAGAGCATACCGGGAGCTGCACCGCATCGGTTATGCCCACTCGGTGGAAGTTTGGCTGCACGGACGGCTGGTCGGAGGACTGTACGGGGTTGGACTGGGCAGCGTGTTTTTCGGCGAGTCCA
>JAGRGQ010000067.1 GCA_020445405.1 Gammaproteobacteria bacterium
GGCTGAGTTCTCCGCCGAAGAGACCGAGCACGTCAATATTCTCAAATCCTGGCTGCTCAATCTGGTCGAGCCCGACTCGGTCAGGCCCGAGGATCTGGATCCGCCCAACATGCCCGAGTAGCGTGGAGAACGCGCCTTCACCCAGGCCGGTGCCGGTTTGAACTGAAAAGCCGCACGCCATCCCTGGCATGCGGCGGGATGCCCGGTCGGGGGGTCAGAACTCTCCGGTAGCGCCGGCGACCATGATATCCAGCATCTGCCGGTTTACTTTGATCGCGGTATCCACAACCGCCTGCGGCAGAAGCTGGCTGTTGATCAACATATCCAGGTTGAGCATCATCAACCAGTATTTGCCCTGCGCATCCTCGACCAGCGAGATGCGGCAAGGCATGTAGCTGGCGAAAATCGGATTGTTGATGATCATCGTCCGCGCGTCCATCGGATTGCAGAACTGGTAGATGGCGAGGAATGGCGTCTCAACCCCGCGTGCCTCCAGCTCTCTTGATACCTCCTGACTGCCGACCAGCTTCAGATTCAGCTCCACCGCTTTGGAGAGCATCGCCTGCACCGCATCCTCCCTGGTCACCCCCGGCTTCAGCTCCATCTGAGCCACCGTCTGGGTGATGTCGGTTATCCGCAGACCGCCGCTCGGGGCCGGTCGGGGCGGCACGGGCAGCGGTGGCCGGGCCGCCATCAGACGTGGCGGCATGAACCGCTCCCCGGGCACGACCAGGGTGTCATCGAGCGTGGCGGCGAACGCGAGCATATCCAGCACCTCCTGGTCGGAATAGTCGGTGAAAGTCTCGTCCTCCGGATCATCCGCGTGCTCGCGCACCTTTCCCTTGAACATCTGAATGGACTGGAACAGATATTCCGGATGCTGTCCCGCCAGGGGCGGCGAATCCTTTTTCTCCTTGCCCATCCCATCTTTCGCATGGCAGGTCTTGCAGTCATCCATATACAGCTCCTCGCCATTTTCCGGATTGCCCGGCGCACTCTGGAGGATGTTGAAGCGCTGGTCCCGGGCGATTTTCAGGCTGGAGAGGTAGGCGGTCACATCATCGATCTCCTGCTGTGACATCTGCGCCAGACCCGATGTCTTCATCATGGTCGGGTTGCTGCGCTTGCCGCTGATATAGTCGGCTATCGACTTGCGCAGATAATATTCCGGCAGACCCGCCAGGCGCGGCGAAAGACGACCGGTGGCACCCTGGCCGAAGATGCCATGGCATAGCGCGCAGTTCTTGTTTATGCGCTCTCCGTTGGCCAGATCCGCCGCCATCGAGGCGTAGGGTAAAGTCAGAAAAAGGGTCAGCAACAGACTTCTTATCATTTAAACCTCCCATAAAGCATTTATACTGCCGCACGAGCGGGCCTGACCTGAGCGGGAGCCGCGGTTGCCCACAAGGCGACGATTTGGATGCTGAAATTTATCACCGGCAGCGATGATAAACCAATGATCTCATTTTATTCGGGCAATTCGGCACTCCTGTTGGCCGCTCAACACTGGCTGTGCCTGTGCTGTACGCGGTATCCGCTACTTGGGGTATTCGTCAAATCGAGTCGCTGTCAGTCCGGCTTCATACCAGTCGGCGCGGTCTTTCCAGAAGATATGGTCTTGCGGCTGAATCTCCGGATCGGCATCCAGGGAACCGGCGGGAATAATGAGGAACCTGTTGTCTCTGCTCAGATATGGAACCGGTGAACCGCAATTCGTACAGAAACATTTCGCAAATCGCTCAGCAGTGGGCAGGTCGTAGCGTTTTACGAACTCCTCGCCGGACAACCAGCGAATGTTTCCCGGTTGCGTAAAGATATTGGCGGCATGCGCCGAGCCGGTATCTTTGCGACATCTGGAGCAGTGGCAGAGATGGAAAGCGCTGAACGGCCCCCAGACGGTAAATTGAACCTCTCCGCAGAGACAACTGCCCGCAATATCTTTGTTCATCATCGGTTCCTTCAGGATCAGAAGTCAGTGATCGGCCGCGCATTGTACGCACATCGGCACTGGAATCGCCGGCCGGGGAAAAACAGCGCGATCCGCCCCAATTTTTTCCGGACAGTCAAAGTCGGACCGGAAACCGCGCCTGGGTGTCAGTGAAAAGAGATCGGATTAACGCTTACCTCCGGCGCCAACCCCTTTTGAGTCAGGTTTCAGAACCGGGCATGGGCGACCGGCCTGAATCGCGCGCCCGCATCGCTGGCTGCTGCATTGGGACAGATCAGCCGTCAGGCCATCTGCTGCAGCAATGTCTCCGCGTTGGAAACCTCGAAAGCAGGGCCTTTCTCCACGTTCAGCTGGGTGATCACGCCATCTTTTACCAGCATCGAGAATCGCTTCATGCGCATGCCCATGCCGATATCGGTTTTGTCATCGGTCAGCCCCAGCGCGGCAGCCCATTTCGCGCTGCCATCGCCGAGGAAGCGGATGGTACCGAAGGCATTCAGATCGCGGCCCCAAGCGGCCATGACGAATGCATCGTTGACCGCCACACACCAGACTTCGTCGACACCCTTGGCCTTCAGCTCGTCCATATGCTGCATGAAGCCAGGCACATGTTTCGCGGAACAGGTGGGTGTATAGGCACCGGGCAGGCCGAACACCGCAACCGTGCGGCCCTTGAGTGCCTCGACAACATTTACCGGCTCGGGCGCCAGCGGGCAGGCTTCGCCGAACTCCCGGGATTCCCTCAACACCGCGTCGGGGACTCTGTCACCAATTTTTACCGTCATTGTTTACACTCCAAATGGTTGATTACAGTTGGTTTGGCTTCGGTAGCGTTAGCGCCATCGACAAAAAACGATCTGTTGCCGGTTTTCATCCGACAGACAGCGCCGTCGCGGCTTTTCACCAGGTTACCCGGTGCTGCAACCACCGCCTCCAGACATTTCCGGAACAGGGATAAGCACCGGTAAATCATCCGGATCAACGTTGAATTTTGCGTTCCTGTGGATGTTAATGACTATCATTTGTAAGATCAATGCGCGTTTTCTGGCGATTCTCCTCTCTGCCGGGTGCCATCTCCTTGCTCCGGGCGGCCACCGGCGCGTAGCGACATGATACCCGCGGGGTGGTCCGCGGGGCACGTCAATGCCGCGCAGTCTGGCGGAGTGACCGCGGTTTTGTCGATCTGAAAAAATATTCTGCCGGCAGGGATCAGTGGAGCGGCGCCGGCTGGCTGCCGCGCACCAGCCGCCCGGGAAGCGCGCCGGTCGCACGTCCATCCCGATAAACCACGACGCCGGACACGATGGTGGCGGTATACCCATCCGCGCGCTGTACCAGGCGGCGTCCGCCGGTAGGCAGGTCATGCGCCACTTCAGGCGCGTGCAGGCGCAGGCGTGCCGGGTCGAAAATGTTTATGTCGGCTTTATAGCCGGGAGCGATGATACCGCGGTCAAGCAGTCCGACCGCACGCGCGGTATCCCGGCTCAGCCATTTGACCACCTGCGGCAGCGGCAGCCGCGGCCCCTGCCTGCGATCGCGCACCCAGTGGGTCAGCATGAAGGTCGGATAACTTCCATCGCAAATGGTGCCGCAGTGAGCGCCGCCGTCACCCAGGCCCAGCACCGCGCCGGGGTGCTGCATCATGACCCGGGACGATTCGAGCGACCCGTATTCGTAGTTGCAGAGGGTGACATAGAGATTGTTATGCCCCTCGTTTTCGAGCATCAGGTCGTAGACCAGCTCCTCGGGCCCGACGCCCAGGCGCCCGGCGCGGCTGGCGATGCTTTGTTCGACGGGCTGCTCATAATCGGGGGGATCACCCAGCAGGAACATGTGGTCGAACTCCCGTGCCAGGCGGCCAAGCACTATAGCCGGGTCGGGATCGGCCGATTCGGCAAGAATCCGCGCGCGCACTTCGGGCCGGCGCAGCTCACGAATCTTCTCCTCGAAGGGAAGCCGGGACAGGGTCATGTAGGTGGGGCAGGTATAGAAGGTGTTCAACGTCAGTTCGTGACCGAGCATGACGCCGATCGCGCGGCTCAACACCTGGGCCCTGATCGGCAGGCCCTCCGCGGTTGCCGTGCTGGCCCAATCCAGCACATCGTGCCAGCGCAGCGTCATCGGGCCATAGGTGCCCTCGAGCAGCGAGACCGTCAGCGGCCGGCCGGCACGCGTCACCAGCCGCCGCAGCAGACCGAAGGTGGCCTCCGCGTCATCGAAATCGGTAATCAGCTGCATCGCGCCGCTGTGCTCAATCCGCAACGCATCGGCAAGCGCCATCAGTTCGCCCTCCCCCGCCTCGAAACTGGGGGTTGACCTGCCGTCGCTGGAGCGGTGAAAGAAGGTGCGCGAGGTACTGAAACCCATGGCGCCGGCCCTGACCGCCTCGCGGACGATCTCCGTCATTCTGCCCAGCTCCTCCGGCGTCGCGGGTTCGCGATCGGCTCCGCGCTGGCCCATGACGTAGACGCGCACAGGGGCGTGCGGCAGATAACCGCAGATGTCCATGTCATAGTGACGGGAAGCGAGGTAATCGAGGTACTGCGGGAAGGTTTCCCAGGTCCAGGGCAGGCCGTCGACGAGAACCGGGTGGGGGATGTCCTCCACGCCCTCCATCAGACGGATCAGCATCTCGTGCTGGTCCGGTCGGCAGGGCGCGAAGCCAACCCCGCAATTGCCCATGACAACGGTGGTGACGCCATGCGACGATGACGGCACCAGGCGGTTTTCCCAAGTGACCTGTCCGTCGTAGTGGGTGTGGATATCGACGAAGCCGGGGGTCACGCACAGCCCGTCGGCATCGATCCGCTGACTGCCGCGGCCGGTCAGCTCGCCGACTGCGGTGATGCGGCCGCCGCTGATGCCGATATCGGCCTCGACCGGATCGCTTCCGCTTCCGTCGAATAACCGGCCGCCGCTGATCACCAGATCGAATTCGTCCGCCATGGTTGTCTCCTTGTCGAAGTCTGCCTGCTGTCATGCCCCCGGGGCAGCCACTCCTCCGAAATGTTCGACAACACATTGCTGCCACGGAGCGATCTATTACTCCTTTCGCTCCGGGTAGTATAGATGCCGCGCTGGACTGCCGGGAAAAATTTTCGGTGCAATCGGGAAAGGGGCTATCATCCAGGCATGTCATCGTTCCGGTTTCACCCCGCTGTAGCGGATTGGTTCAAGCGGCAGTTCGGCGAGCCTACCGAGGTGCAGGCCCAGGCCTGGCCCGCGATTCAGGCCGGCAAGAACACCCTGATCTCGGCCCCCACCGGCTCGGGCAAGACGCTGGCCGCGTTTCTGGCGGCGATCGACCAGCTGGTGCACGAGGGGCTCAACTTCCCGCTGGCCGATGAGACCCAGGTGCTCTACGTCTCGCCGCTGAAGGCGCTCTCCAACGACATCCACAGGAACCTGGAGCTGCCGCTGAACGGCATCCGCGATGCATTGCTGGAGAACGGCTGCCACGACGTGCCGATCCGCGCCATGGTGCGCACCGGCGACACCACCCCTGCGGAACGCGCCTTCATGAAGCGCACGCCGCCGCATATCCTGGTCACCACGCCGGAGTCGCTCTACATCCTGCTGACCTCGGATTCGGGCCGAGAAATGCTGAAGACGGTGCGCAGCGTGATTGTCGACGAGGTCCACGCCCTGGCCGGCAACAAGCGCGGCGCGCACCTGACGCTGAGCCTGGAGCGACTCACCCAGCTCTGCGGCAGGGCGCCGGTGCGCATCGGCATCTCGGCGACCCAGAAGCCGATCGCGGAGATGGCGGTCTACCTCACCGGCCGCCACGACGACCCGCTGCAGCGGGCCTGCACCATCGTCGATACCGGGCACGCGCGCGAGCGCGACCTCGCGATCGAGATGACCGGTTCACCGCTGGAGTCGGTGATGGCGAACGAAGCCTGGGACGAGATCTACAACCGGCTCGAACAGCTCATCGGGGCACACCGCACCACGCTGATCTTCGTCAACACCCGCCGGCTGGCGGAACGTGCGGCGGCGGCGCTGGCGACCCGGCTGGGCGAGAAAGCGGTGACCTCCCACCACGGCAGCCTGGCCAAGGAGCACCGGCACGATGCCGAGCAGCGCCTCAAGGCGGGCAGGCTGCGTGCGCTGGTGGCGACCGCCTCACTGGAGCTCGGCATCGACATCGGCGATGTGGACCTGGTGTGCCAGCTCGGTTCGCCACGCAGCATCGCCACCTTCCTGCAGCGGGCGGGGCGATCCGGACACCAGCTGAGCGGTGTGCCCAAAGCCAGGCTCTTCCCTCTCAGCCGCGACGATCTGGTCGAATCGACCGCGCTGCTCGATGCGATCCGCCGGGGCGAGCTCGACCGCATTCAGGTACCCGAACATCCGCTGGATGTTCTCGCGCAGCAGATCATCGCCGAGATCGCGATGCGGGAGTGGGACGAGCGTGCCCTCTACCGCGCTTTCCGCTGCGCCCGGCCCTACAACAGCCTGCCGGAGGCGGCGTTCATCGCGGTCGTCAGGATGCTCGCCGACGGCTTCCACACCCGCCGCGGCCGGCGCGGCGACTACCTGCACCGCGACGCGGTGAATGGCGTGCTGCGCGCGCGCCGCAACGCCCGCCTGACCGCCATCATCAACGGCGGTGCGATCCCCGACCAGTTCGACTACGACGTGATCCTGCAGCCGGAGGGGCTGTTCGTAGGCAGCCTGAACGAGGACTTCGCCTTCGAGAGCATGCCGGGTGACATCTTTCAGCTCGGCAACTTCTCCTACCGCATGCTCAAGATCGAACAGGGCCGGGTGTACGTGGAGGACGCCCACGGCCAGCCGCCCACGATCCCGTTCTGGTTCGGCGAGGCCCCGGGCCGCACCGATGAACTCTCGCTCGCGGTCTCGCGCCTGCGGGAAAAAATTGACGGGCTGCTCGACCGCGGCCAGCATGCGGCTCTGGCCTATCTCGAACAGGAGCTGCAACTCGACCCGGCCGGCGCGGCCCAGCTCTGCGAATACCTGGCGGCGACCAAGGCCATGCTCGGGGTCATCCCCAGCCAGAAAAAAATCGTCTTCGAGCGCTTTTTCGACGAGACCGGCGACATGCATTTCGTCATCCACGCGCCCTTCGGTTCGCGCGTGAACAAGGCCTGGGGGCTGGCGCTGCGCAAACGTTTCTGCCGCCGCTTCAACTTCGAACTGCAGGCGGCGGCCAACGAGGACAACCTGATCCTCTCCCTCGGTCCGACCCACAGCTTTCCGCTGGCGGAGCCGGCCGGCTATCTCAAACCGGACACGGTGGAGCAGATTCTGATCCAGGCCCTGCTGGCCGCCCCGATGTTCCCCACCCGCTGGCGCTGGGTGGCCAATATCTCGCTCGCGGTGCCGCGCATGCGCGGCGGCAAGCGCGTGCCCGCGCCGTTCCAGCGCAACGATGCCGAAGACCTGGTGGCGCTGGTATTCC
Source organism: Gammaproteobacteria bacterium (assembly GCA_020445405.1). Classification (GTDB taxonomy): domain Bacteria; phylum Pseudomonadota; class Gammaproteobacteria; order Chromatiales; family Chromatiaceae; genus HKST-UBA178. The sequence goes on from JAGRGQ010000067.1 coordinate 7,377, forward strand.
CCGACCAGCTCGCCTGCTTCGAGAACATCCAGGGCGACCGCGAGGTGCCGGACCACCCGCTGGTAAATCAGGTGCTGTGGGACTGCCTGCACGAGCTGATGGACATCGACGGCCTGAAGCGCGTGCTCGCAGGCATCGGGCAGGGCAGCATCGGGATCGTCGCCAGGGATCTGCCGACCCCCTCGCCGATGGCGCAGGAGATCCTCAACGCGCGGCCCTACGCGTTTCTCGACGACACCCCGGCGGAGGAGCGTCGCGCGCTGGCGGTGCAGCAGCGGCGGCACCTGGACCCGCGCACCGCAGCCGATCTGGGCCGGTTGAATCCGGCAGCCATCGACCAGGTGAAGGCGGAGGCCTGGCCCCGGCCGCGCAGCGCGGACGAGCTGCACGACGCACTGCTGATCACCGGCTGCATCGGCGAAAGCGAGATCGAGCCGGCGGCGCGCGAACCCTGGCGCCGCCACCTGGCGGCGCTGCAGCAGCAACGGCGCGCCACGCGCCTGCTGCTCGACGAACAGCCCCTGTGGGTCGCGGCGGAGCGGTTGCAGGCCCTGCTGCTGATCTGCCCCGGCGCCGCGGTCTCCCCGCCGCTGGAACCGCTGCCCGCCGCGGAGGCGGATTCACGCGAGAGCGCCATCGTCGAGATCATCCGCAGCCGGCTGGAGAGCCTGGGGCCGGTCACGGCGGATGCGCTCGCCCGGCCGCTCCGCCTCGGACCAGGCGAGATCCAACAGGCGCTGTCGGCGCTGGAGCAGGAGGGCTTTGTCATCCAGGGCCGCTTCGATCCGCGCCGGTCGGAACTCGAATGGTGCGAGCGCGGCCTGCTGGCGCGCATCCACCGCTACACCCTCAAGCAGCTGCGCAGCGAGATCGAGCCGGTCACCCCGGCGGATTTCATGCGCTTCCTTTTTGCCTGGCAGGGGCTGGACGAACCGGCCCAGGGCATCGCCGCGCTGGCGCGCGTCATGGCCCAGCTCGAAGGGGTCAGCCTGCCGGCCGCCGCCTGGGAGGATGAGATCCTGCCCGCCCGGCTGCAGCCCTACGCTGCGGGCGAGCTGGACGAGCTGTGCAGCGCGGGCAGGCTCGCCTGGCTGCGGCTGCTCACCCCCGATGACCGGGAGGGCAAGCGCCGCAACCCCGCGGTCAGGTCCACTCCGCTGGCCTTCGTCTTCCGCGCCCGCCTGCCGCTCTGGCGGCAGGCGGAAACAGCTGCGCCGGGGGGCCTGAGTTCCGCTGCATCCCGGGTACTGGAGGTGCTCGGGCAGTGGGGCGCCAGCTTCTTCGACGAGCTGCAGCAGCAGACCGGGCTGCTGAAGACCCAGCTGGAGGGGGCATTGGGCGAACTGGTCGCCTGGGGGCTCGTCAACTCAGACCAGTTCCAGGGCCTGCGCGCCATGATAACCCCGGAAAAACAGCGCGCCCGCAGCCGCCAGCGCGCGGCCTTGCACACCCCGCTGGCCGCCGGCGGCCGCTGGTCGCTGATCCGCCCGACCCTGCACCGGGAGGAGGACGCGCAGCGCACCGAACAGATCGCCCGCACCCTGCTGACCCGCTACGGCGTGGTGTTCAGAAAACTGCTCGACCGTGAAAACGGCCTGCCGTCCTGGCGGGATCTGCTCTATGTCTGCCGCAGGCTGGAGGCGCGCGGTGAGATCCGCGGTGGGCGCTTCGTGCAGGGCTTCGCCGGCGAACAGTTCGCCCTGCCCGAGGCGGTCAGCCGGTTGCGCGAGGTGCGCCGGAAGCGGGACGCCGATCGGCTCATCGCCATCAGCAGCGCCGACCCGCTGAACCTCACCGGCATCATCACCCCCGGACAACGCATCGCCGCCCAACCGGGACACCGCATCCTCTACCGGGACGGCAAGCCGATCGCCACCCGCCAGGGCGGAGAAATCTCGATCGATCATGGCATACCCGCCAGCGAGCATTGGCACATCAGGACCCTGTTGACGCGGAAACCCCATCCGGCGAACTACCACAAGGCACAGCCGGGAAAGCTGCTTTGAAGTGATTTACGGCAAATTGCGGAAACCGGGGACTGACACCTTTTTTTTTTTAAAATAAAAACGGCGACCCGAAGGCCGCCGCTGATATGTTCAGACACAATACTGTTTAAGCTTTCGTCCTTTGCCGCGCGCAACCAAACCCGGCAACCCCAAGGCCTAACAAAGCCAGGGTGGTCGGTTCAGGGACCGTTGGACCAGCGGTGATGGAGAGATCGTCCACTCCGGCAAAGCTCAATCCACCTGGACCATCGAAAAAGCGGAAATATCTGGCATTCGTACCGGAAAGCACGATCGGGCCTCCCGGCAAGTCATCGTTTGTATCTGCGTCGAAAAATGAGTCGAGGATGTTGAACGACGAATCCAATAACTGCGCTGTAAACGCACCGGACTGGAACCCGGCGAACAGGAATGAAATCTGGCTGACATTATAGTCAAACGCCAACTGTCCGTATTGACCATCGCTTGTTTCGTCGAATCGGAGAACGTCACCGGTAAGACCCCCGCTGGACCCGTCAGAAATGTACAAGGATCCCCCACTGGCTGATGCGGTGATAGTACCGTCTGCGGTTACCAGCGGATTATTCACGACGTCCGAACCGGTGGCGACAGTGTCAAAATCAAGCATAACAACGGCTTGACTCGTACTTGAGAATCCCAGACAGACAGTCAGAATCAGCAAGGCTCGTTTCAGGTAAATCATCATCATTTCCTTTATTATATTAAGCTATTAAATGAATCTATCAACCCCAAAAAAAATTTATGCGATAAATATGCCAATATTTCTAACCCGCTGATCTTACTGGTTAATGTAATTTGCACATGATTCGTTGGAAATGTTTTTGTAAAAAATTCTGACATTTGTATTAACGCCCGAAACGGGCCGAAAGTGTTGCAAAACCCCGCACTCGTGACGAGAGCGAAACAATCTCGGCTCCTCCGAGCATCGCTCAGCGCGGAAAAATAAACCCGGACCAGCGTCCGGGTCGGCGCGGGTCACAGACGCTTTTTCCGGTGTCGTTAACGGCAGGATCACTGCCGGTTTCAATACTGCCGCAGTGGTGTGTGATGGAGTCTGATCATCGGTTCCAGCCCCGGGTTGCATGGCTGTTTGGGAGACTTTGCCGGTCCCTGCCCTCCCCTTGCCCGGTTCGAGCTCCGGCAGGAAGCCGATGCTCAGGTTGCCGGGGAGAAAACAGGGTTCGCAGCGCCTTTTTCCCAACCTGGCGGCATACGCTCGAAAATCTTTTTACAACGCGTTAGAGTAAAAAAAAATCAGGCACATTGCCGCGACCTAAGCCCGTCGGTTTGCGAAGGAGCTGTCCATGAACCTGTCGAAATCGAGTTCTGAATTCAATATTACCGAGAAGCCGCGCGACCGGCAGCGAGTGGAGGCCCTGCTCGAACTGGCCGATATTCAGGTCAACGGCAATCGGCCGTGGGACATCCAGGTGCACGACCCCCGGTTTTTCTCCCGTGTACTGGGCCAGGGGACGCTTGGCCTGGGCGAGTCCTACATGGACGGCTGGTGGGATTGCCAGGCGCTGGATGTGATGATCGCCAAGGCGTTACGGGCCCGGCTGGACACGGCGATTCGCACCAGCGGGGATTTTCTTGCCGTTGCATGGGCGCGGCTGAAAAACATGCAGTCCCCCGCGCGCGCGTTCCACATCGGCGAACACCATTATGACATCGGCAACGATCTTTACAGCCGCATGCTGGACCCGCTGATGATGTACAGCTGCGGCTACTGGCCCGACGCCGAGACCCTGGAGCAGGCACAGGTCGCGAAACTGGAACTGATTTTCAGCAAACTCGGTTTGCAGCCGGGCATGAAGGTGCTGGATATCGGCTGCGGCTGGGGCGGCGCCGCCTGGTATGCGGCCAGGCATTACGGCGTGGAGGTCACCGGAATCACCGTTTCGAAGGAACAGGCGGCGCTGGCCGAAGCGCGTTGCGCCGGACTGCCGGTGGAGATTCGGTTGCAGGACTACCGGGAACTGGAAGGGAGATACGACAGCGTATACTCCATCGGTATGTTCGAGCATGTCGGGGTGAAGAACTATCGCACTTACATGCGGGTCGTCAGCCGGCTGCTGGCGGACGATGGATTGTTTCTGCTGCATACCATTGGCGGCAATACCTCCGTCAACAAAGGCGACCGCTGGGTCGAACGCTACATCTTCCCCAATTCCATGCTCCCTTCGAGCAGCCAGATCGCCCGCGCCTGCGAGGGTCTGCTGGTACTGGAGGACTGGCACAATTTCGGAGCCGACTACGATCGCACGCTGCTCGCATGGCACACCAATTTCGGCCGCAGCTGGCCGGAGCTCAAGTCGCAATATAACGAACGATTCTGCCGTATGTGGAACTACTACCTGCTGACGAACGCGGGTGCATTCAGGGCGCGCGACTCACAGCTCTGGCAGATTGTGCTCTCGCCGAAGGGCAAAGAGGGCGGATATCGCCGCCCCCGGCGATAAGCGCTGTCAATCATCTTCCCGGGTAATCGGGGAGGGGGCAACGGTTTTGTTGCTGCGGCAGCACAACCCCGGCCCCTCCCCTGTTGTCTCCATGCCCGTCGATGCGGTCTCTCAATGCACACAGGCGCGGCAGATTGCGTCGACATGGCGGTGATCGGTGCCGCAACAACCGCCGAGCACATTCAGATTCGCCAGACTCTGCTGCAGCAGGCGATACTGGGCACCCAGCTCCTCGGGGTTTCCATCGTCCAGCTCCTCCGCCTGGTCCAGTTCCGCATGACTCATACAGGAGGCATTGGCCCGCACGCCCCGGATGCGCCGCAGCCAGGGTTCATCCGCCAGCACATGGTCGAAGTGCGTGGGATGCGCGCAGTTGATCATGTAGTACACCGGCGCACTGTCCGTCGCCGTATCCACCGCCTCGATCGCCTCCTTCAGGCTGTCGCCGCTGGGCAGACAGCCATCGGTCTCCAGCGTGAATGAAATCACCACCGGTATGCCGGCTCTCTCCGCCGCCCGCGAAATACCGATCGCCTCGGGAATATTGGTCATCGTGAAAGCCGACACCATATCCGCGTCGGAAGCCGCGAAAGTCCGTATCTGCACGGCATGATATTGCTCGGCCTCCTCCGCCGTCATCAGCTCCTCTACCCGGTATCCGTCGCCGCGTGGACCGATGCAGCCGCTGATCACCATCGGCGAGGCTTCGGTCTCATACTGATCGCGCACATCGCTCAACATCGCGATGGCCTTGCGATTGATCGCGGCGAGCGCTGCGGCATCGTATCCCAGCCTGCCGCCCCAGTCGGCACTGGCCCGCCAGGTGGCGCTCTCCAGAATAAAGCCGGTTGCGTTTTCCCGCGCCATCCTGCAGTAGGTGTCGAAATAGCGGTACAGCGTGCTGCAGCCGGCATCGCTGTTGAGCAGATCAAACGCGGCAAAATAGGGCAGCTCGATGCCCTGATGAAACACCAGCGTGGTCTCCAGGCCGCCATCGGTCAGGAATGTGTCGCCATCGAGCTGGGGCAGTTGTTGTCTGTATTTCGGCATATCGATTCTCCCTGTTGACTGTCGGAAATGAGTGGGTGATTCATGCTGAATAATCTAGTTTTCACCGCCCTTCAAAACCAGTGAACCGCCGGTGCTTTTTTGAATTTTTCCTGAATACTGTTTGCATAACAGCCAGTTACGGTTGAATCGCCGCCACAGGCATGACATGATCCAATCCAAACAGCGGGGAAACTGTACCCGCGGTACAGTAACCAGAGACCAGCGGACACCGCCATGACCACCAGAGGGGAAGATCGTCGCGAAAAAATTCTCGATGTCGCACAGCGCATCGTGCTGCAGAAAGGCTTTACCGGCACCTCCATCGAAGAGATCATCGAGCAGTCGTTCATCACCAAGGGCGGTTTCTTTTACCATTTCAAAGGCAAGACGGAGCTGGCCAAACGCCTGCTGGAGCGCTATCTGGAACAGGACGAAGCGTTCTTCAGAATGCTGTTCGACCGCGCCGACGAATTGAGCGAAGACCCGCTGCAGCAGATGCTGATCTTCCTCAAGCTGTACGCGGAGGCCATGAACGATCTGCCCGGCGTCCATCCCGGCTGCCTGGTCGCCGCCTACACCTACGAAAGCCAGCAGTTCGATGACGAGATCAAACAGCTTGCCGCGGAAGGCATGCTGAGCTGGCGCTCGCTGTTCGCACAACGACTGGCCGCGATAGCGGAGCGCTATCCGATGAAGATCGAAACGCCGTTAACGGAACTGGCGGACATGCTGACCAGTGTGATCGAGGGGAGCATCGTGATGTCGCGGGTGCTGCAGCGTAACGCGATTCTGGGGCAGCAGTTGATGCAGTACCGCGCGTATATCAGGATTCTGTTCGGGGATGCGTGATGCCAGCGGGAACCGGAAAAACCCCAAAAGCGCAGCCCCGGTAATGCGCGCATTACCGGGGCCTGACTGGCGCGGCCGTTCCGGCCGCGGGATCGCTCAGAACGACAGCGTCGAAGCGCCTTCCGCGACCACGCCGAGCATCGCCGCGGAACCGGCTATCTCGACGCCGTCGAAGAAATCATCCGCTTCGTAACCGCGCATCTTCGCGCAGGGCGGGCAGACAAAGATGCTGGCGCCGCTGGAGACCACGTTGTCGACCATGTCGCCAACCGCCGGATCGTAGGGGTTCAGGCGCGAATGCGCCGCGGCGCCTTTTCTTACCCAGTCAACGCCGTTGCTGACCAGGAACATCGTGACCTGGAAATCCATGCCGATGGCGCCGTTGGCGATACTCCAGGCGACCGACGAACGCTCGTTGTCGAAGCCGTTGGTGACGACGATGACGATCTTTTTGCTCTCAGACATTCTCTTTTCCTCTTAAAAGTCGGGTCGTTTCGACCGTTTGAATAAACCGGTATCGGAAGCGGGCCCTGTCCCGGATTCGCCGCCTGCCACTACCGCTGTCAACCACCTGGATACCAGGTATTGCCTCACCGCCCCGCGAGCCACGCTCCCGGTGCCGTAATCCCCGCCGCCTCAGGCGGCGTGCCGGTAAACCGGGCTCACCGGTTCACCCGTTATCCCGCGTTCGATCCAGCGACCGAGCTGATCGAACAGCTGCAGCTGTGCCTGGCTGCCATCGAGCTGCGCCAGGCCCGGCCGCAACGCACGCAGACGCGCACCGGCTTCTGCCAGACGTCCCCGGGCGAGTGCCCGGCAAAATGCCGGGAAATCGCGCATCCATCCGGCGGATTTCAGCACCGGAGACCAGCGCGCGATGGACGCCGCGTCGCCCGCTCCGGCGAGCGCCAGCAGGTTATGAACGTCGACGAAGATCGCATTCCCGCGCGGCAACGCGGCCAGCGCGGTGCGGCGCAGCGGTTCCCACGGCAGATCCGCACCCCCGGCCGCGCTCATCCTGAGACGCCAGAGCAGGGCCGGCGCATCGGTCAGCGCGTCGAGCGTAGTCGCCGCGGCGGGCAGAATTTCATTGCGGAAACGCTGGCCGGCCGCTCGCGCGTCACCGATTTCGAGTTCGAACAGCGCCATGTGGAATTGCAGATGCACCCAGTCGCTGCCCTGGCCGTCACGCCGGGAAAGAAATCCTGCAAGAAGCCGATGCCCGGCAGCATGCCGGCCCGCGTCGAACGATTCGTGCGCCAGCCGGTGGGCTTCGCCGCGTTCGCCTTGACTGAACAGCCGGTAGCCGCGAATATCCTCTGCATGCGCCGCGTCGTACTCTTCGGCGTTTTTGTGCTGCGGGTTTTCTGCTTTCAACCGGATCATCTCTGCCTCCCAAAGTGATTTCCGTTTTCGTTGGGGAGATGATCGGTGCGAAGCGTCTATTGACCCGCCTACCCGGTATCTTTTGTGCGTCTATTGAGCGTCTATTTTGCCGATACATGGAAAATCGCCCCGCATTTGACCTTCTAGGCCCATTCAAGGCGAAAAAATCCTGTGGAACGGGCATCGATTTCGGTCACCGCAAGGCACTGGCCCTGCTGGCCTACCTGGCGGTGGAAAACCAGCGTCCGCACGCCCGTGAACACCTGGCCTCGCTGCTGTGGGCACGCACCGGCGAGGAACGCGCCCGTCACAATCTGCGGCAGGCACTCTCCAAGTTGCGCGGCCTCTGTCCCGACCTGATCCAGACACCGGCCGATCGGGTGAGCCTCAATACGCGTGCCTGCAGCATCGACGTGGTCCGTTTCGAGGCCGCAAGGAACTCGGCCGACATCGGGGAGCTGGAGACGGCGCTGGCGCTTTACCGGGGGGACCTGCTGGAGGGTTACGCCGCGCGCGAAGCGGACTTTCAGGACTGGCTCGAGGCGGCACGCGCCCGCCTGCGCGATCAGGCCAGCGATATCGCCCGGCGTCTCGCCGACCGGCTGATCGAACAGGGCCGCGACGCCGAGGCGGCCGGGCAATTGAAGCGCCTGCTGGAGTTCGACCCGGCCAATGAAAACGCCCACCGGGACATGATGCGGGTGCTGGCGCGCAACGGCCGGCGGTCGGATGCGCTGCGCCAGTACCAGGTATGCCGGCAGGCGCTGGCAAAAGAGCTCGACGTCGAACCGGCGCCCGAGACACGCCGGCTGCTGGAAGAGATCAGGCTCGGCAAGCTGCCGGGGACCGCAGCCGACGCTGCGCCGCAGGCCGCCGGCAATCCCGCGAACGGAAGCGACGCAACGGAGACCACGCTACCGGCATTCGCGGCTTCAGGCGCGGCGGACGACAACGCACTTCTGCTGCAACAGGCGGCCGCCGGACCTGTCGCTGCACAAGCCGCGCTGGAACTCCCCGGCAAACCTTCGTTGCTGCTCAAACCGTTCGACAACATCAGCAACGATGCCGGGCAGGACTATTTCGCCGAGGGGCTGACCAAGGACATCAGTATCGCGTTGACCAAGATCCCGGGGCTTTTTCTCGCCCTGGACGAAACGCCGCGCGCCCGGGCTTCGCAGGGCAGGAGCGCCGCCGAGCTGGGCCGGATGTTTGGCGTGCGCTACCTGCTGTGCGGCGGCGTGCGCCGCCATGGGGAACGCGTACGCGTCAACGCCGAGCTGATCGACACCGGCACCGGCCAGTGCGTGTGGGGCGAACGTTACGACCGCGAATTGATCGACCTGTTCGCGATCCAGGACGAAATCACCGAGGAGATCGTCACCGCGATGGACGTCAAACTGGTCCAGGGCGAGGCGGCGCGCTTCATGCGCAGGTCGCTGGCCGACCCGTCCGCTCTGGAGGCCTCCTACCGGGGCTGGTACGCGCTCTACCACGGCACCGGCCGCGAAGACGTGCTCGAGGCGCAGCGTCTGTTCGAACGGGTCATCGAGCTTGAACCGCAGGCGCCGCTGGGCTACGCCAGCGCGGCACTGGCTTACTGGGCCGAGGCCGGTTTCGGCCGCGTGGTGATCGATTCGCCGGCCATGCAGCGCGCCGCAGAGCTCGCGCGCAAGGCGCTGGAACTGGGCGACACCACCGGATACGCGAACCTCGTGCTGGCCGTGGAGTGCCTCGGACGGCGCGACTTCGACGGCGCGTTGAGCCAGGTCAGCGACGGCGTCGCCGCACGCCCCAACTGCAACGGTGCCTACGCCATCAAATCGAGCATCCTGAATTTTCTCGGCCGCCCGCAGGAGGCGATCGAGTTCGCCCGCTACGCGGTGCGCCTGACGCCGGTCTACCCGGCCGAGTTCCCCGCGGTGCTGGCGGCCTGCTACCATGACTGCGGCCATTTCGAGGATGCGGTCAAGGCGGCGCAGACCTCGCTGCAATTGCGCGACAACGATATCGATCCGATGCTGATGCTGACCGCGTCCCAGGTCGCGCTCGGCCAGCTCGACGAAGCGCGGGCAAACGCCGTGCGGATCCTGCAAATCGACCCCCGGTTCAGACTCTCCGAATTCGCCGTCACCCAGCCCTACCGCGATCCAGAGCACCTGCAACGCCTGATCGAACGACTGCGCGAGGCCGGACTGCCCGACTGAACATTTATCCGAATCGGCCAGAGTCCAGCCAACGCGAAATCCGGCGGCTGCAGTGACCGGTTCTGCCCATCACATTTATTTAAATTCTGTCCAACACTATAATGATAGATTCTGTCTATTTAGCTGTAGGGCTACACGAGCAAGTAGGAAGTATAAAATTGAAAAAAATATTGTTCTTTGCATTGGTTATTTTTGGCGCATGGCATTACTACACGAAGTATATGAGCAATAACAACGATCTTGTATACGGTAGTAAAACCATCTCGTATGAAAATAAAAATAATGGTTCGGTCACAAAGCCACAATCATTGTCAGAGTCAAAGTACCAATGTGATGGGCGGCAATATTGCAGTCAAATGAGTTCGTATGAAGAAGCAAAATACTTTAATGATCATTGCCCAGGAACAAAAATGGATGGAGACGCTGATGGTATTCCGTGTGAAAGACAATTTGGTCGTTAATGTGTAGAGAGAAAAGCCCTAACAGTGCAATCAAGTCGTTCGCTGCGCTCACTCGGACGCTCCGCAGCGTTGCTGCTCCGCGCCGCTTATTGCGGCGTTAGGTCTTTATGAATGTTCGAAATCTAATCGGATTTTCTGAAAAAGACCGTGAAGCTTCGGTTTATAGGATATTTTCACTTCAACGATTTTTGGAGGCATTGGAGAGAAAATCACTAACACTTGTAAACCCGTCAATGTGGGAAG
>JAGRGQ010000068.1 GCA_020445405.1 Gammaproteobacteria bacterium
AACGGCCTGCTGCACGCCGGGAAACGGGCCGTCTCCCCACCACGGGAGGCCGGAGCACCGCCGCTCTACCCGGAGTGGCGCAAGCAGGCCTGACAAGCAAGCACCGGTGTGGGAAACCCATCCGACCATCCCGCGCGGCCGCGAGCGTGACGATTCAGGTACATGGCGCGACGCGGCGAGCCGGGTGCAGCCAAAGCGAGCGAGGCGGGCCGGTTTCCGGCCCGCCCCGACTCATCGCTTCAAAGCCAGCAGTACCACACCGCCTGCGACCATGGCGATACCGGTCCAGTCCCGCAGCGATGGACGCTCGCCAAGGAACGCCACTGCGAACAGCGCGACCAGCACCAGACTGAACTTGTCGATAGGTGCGACTTTGGACGCCTCGCCGAGTTGCAGCGCGCGAAAATAGCAGACCCAGGAGGCGCCTGTTGCCAGGCCGGACAGCGTCAGAAAAAACCAGGTCTTCGACGAGAGTTCGAAAGGACTGCTCCATTTGCCGGCAAACCATACAAAGCCGGATAACACGACGATGACGACCGCGGTTCGAACCAGGGTCGCGAGGTCTGAATCCACGTCCTGAACGCCGACTTTGGCGAAGATCGCGGTCAGTGCGGCGAATATCGCTGAGAGCAGCGCCCAGAAAGCCCAACTGTGGACAGTGTTCATTTTCGCTTTTCCTCGGCTTACTTTCGGTTACCGTTCAGGGCCGGGGGCTGGGTTACAGGGACAGTATCCGGCGCCGTTGTCCGAAGCGTCCTTCCAACAGCATCCCGGGCCGATGCGGCAATCGCGTGCTGCTGCGCGCCACGGGCCGCAGTGACGGAAGTCAGTTCATGCGATGCCGGAACATCCAGCCGGCCAGGCTCAGGGTGACCAACGCGATAACCCCCATGGGCCAGTAGTAAGGTAGCAGAATCGCGCTGCTGCTGCCTTCGAGAAACACCCCGCGCAGAATGACCAGGAAATAGCGCAGCGGGTTGATACAGGTGAGCCACTGTACCGCTTCCGGCATATTGGCGATGGGTGTCGCGAAACCGGACAGGATCACCGCCGGCACCAGAAACAGAAATGCCCCGAGCATACCCTGCTGCTGGGTCACGGCCAGAGACGAAATCATCAGACCGATCCCGACCGCTGAGAGGATAAACAGGATCATACCGATGTACAGCCCCCCCAGGCTGCCGCGAAACGGCACCTCGAACCAGTAGACGGCCATCAGCAGGATGAATGAACCCTGCAGCAGACCGATCAACAACCCGGGAAAAGACTTGCCGATCAGAATCTCGACCGGCCGCATCGGCGTCACCAGCAGTTGATCGAAAGTGCCCGCTTCCCGCTCCCGTGCCACGGAGAGCGCGGTAACGATGGTGGTGACGACCAGTGCCAGCAGGCCGACGATGCCGGGTACGATGAACCAGCGGGAGACCAGGTTGCTGTTGAACCAGGGCCGCACCTGCAGCATCGCCAGTGGCGGCGGCCGGCCGTTGCGCCGCGACCACTGCAGATTGAACTCAGTCACGATATCGCGCAGATATCCCTGCACCAGCAACGCCGTGTTGGAGTTGCGGCCATCGATAATGACCTGTACCGGTGCCGTATCCCCGCTGTACAGCGCCGAGCTGAAACGCTCGCCAAGATGCAATACGATCAACACTTCCCGGGTATCGATCAACGCCGCGACCTGCCCGTCCTGATCCAGATGACTGTGCAGATGGAAGTGGGGGGAGCCGACGATGCGCGCCACCAGTTCGCGCGAAGCCGCACCCCGATCCTCGTTGTAGATGGCGACCGGAATATCGTTCAGATCGAAACTTGCCGCGTAACCGAACACGAACAGCTGCAGCAACGGCGGCACCACCAGAATGATGCGGCTCTTACGGTCCTTGAGAACCGCCAGCAGTTCCTTGACGGCAAGCGCCAGTATGCGTCGCAGTGCCTGTTTCAATCCAGCCGCTTCCTTGCTTTACGCCGCACCAGACCGAGAAACAGCAGCATCATCACGAACAGCGCTGCGCTGTTGGCGGCAATCACCGGCCAGATGTCGCCCGCCATGAACAGCGTTTGCAGGATCGCCACAAAATAACGCGCGGGTACGATATGCGTGATAACCCGCACCGGTTCCGGCATCGAACCGATCTGAAAGATAAAGCCGGAGAGGATGAAAGCCGGCAGGAACGTCGCCACCAGCGCAATCTGGCCGGCCACGAACTGGCTGCGGGCGACGGTGGAGATCAGCAGACCCATACCCAGCGCCACCAGCATGAACAGCGCCGAACTGCCCGCCAGCAGCCAGAACGAACCGCGCAGCGGCACTTCGAACAACCATAGGGCCATCGCCACACTCAGCAGCATGCCGCCCATGCCGAGCACGAAATAGGGCAGCAGCTTACCCAAGGTGATCTCCCAGATACGGATCGGCGTCACCATCAGCGCCTCCATCGTGCCGCGCTCCCATTCGCGCGCGACCACCATGGATGTCAGCATCGCGCCGGTCAGCGTCATGATGACCGCAATCAGCCCGGGCACCAGAAAGTCCCGGCTGCGCAGCGCGGCATTGAACCAGACACGCGGTTCGAGTGCGACCGGTTCCGCCGGTTCCTGGCCCTGCTCCCGGGCATAGCCGGCCAGCCAGACCTGCCACACGCCCTGGATATAGCCTTTGGTGATGCGGGACTGGTTGGCATCGACACCATTGACGAAGACACCTATGGGTGCAGCGCCACCGGTAAGAAGCCGCGCGCTGAAATCATTGCGCAGCCAGACAATGCCATCGACGCGGTGCTCCATCAGCGCCTGCTCCGCCTGCTGTATATTGTTGTACAGTTGCGGCACAAAATAGTCGGAGTGCGCGAAGGCACCGGTGAAGCCGGCGGTGTTTGCGTCAGCCTGCTCCACCACCAGCGCGATGCGCACATATCTGGCATCCAGCGACACGCCATAGCCAAACAGCAGCAGCAGCACCAGCGGCATCACGAAGGCAATCGCAATACTGGACGGATCACGCAGCACCTGCAGGCTCTCCTTGCGGATCATGCCGCGCAAACGCATGCGCATGGCCGCACCCTGCTTCATGCCGCGACGCCTTTGTTCTGCGCGTGACGCTCGATCAAGCCGATGAAGGCATCCTCCATCGTCGGCGCCGGCAAAGCCTCGCTGCGAAAGTGCGCCTTCATTTCCGCCGGAGTCCCCTGCGCCAGCACCTCGCCTTCGGCCATGATCAGCAGTCGGTCGCAATAGTCGGCCTCATCCATGAAGTGCGTGGTGACCAGCACTGTCACGCCCGATTCAGCCAACGCATTGATGCGCTGCCAGAACTCCCGCCGCGCCAGCGGGTCGACCCCGGAGGTGGGTTCATCGAGAAACAGAATGTCCGGCTCGTGCAGCAGCGCCGCCGCCATTGCCAGCCGCTGCTTGTATCCCAGCGACAGGTCACCGCTGTCGATGCCGGCATGGTCGGCCAGTTCGAATGCCTCCAGCGCCCAGGCAATGCGCCGCTTGCGCCGGCTGCGGTCCAGACCATAGGCGCGGGCGAAAAAATTGAGGTTCTCCAGCACCGTCAGATTGACATACAGCGAGAAGTGCTGCGCCATGTAACCCAACCGGCTGCGGGCATCCGCGGCGGCACGCCGCAGATCGCGGCCGGCAACCCGCAGTTCCCCGGCGGAGGCGGGCAGCAGACCGCACAACATCCTGAAAGTGGTGGACTTGCCGGCGCCGTTGGCACCCAGCAGTCCGAATACTTCGCCCCTCTGCACGCTGAAACTGACATCCCTGACCGCATAGAAGTCGCCGAACCGGCGCTGGACATCCGTCACCTGGATCACCGGGCCCGCCGCCGCTGCAACCACGTGGCCCGGGGGAAGCCAGGCGCCCGTCACGGCAGCGGTACTTTTCAGCCTGGCCACGAACGCGTCTTCAAAAACAGGTTCGGCCGGTTCGATGCGGATATCCGTCGCTTCCGGAACAGCGGAGGCGATAGCGGGCATTTCCGCCCGACTGGTCACAACGCGCACCTTCTCGTTTTCGATCACCGCGTCGATGATTCCCTGCAGTGCGCTGACACGGTTCTGCAGGCTGCGTCTGGCCAGCGCGGATGAACTGATGTGGAAGGTGCGGCCGCGCATCGATTCGCTGTAGCTTTTCGGGCTGTCGTGTCCAAGCATGCGGCCCTCCTGCATCAGGATGACGTCATCGCAGCGCTCCGCTTCGTTCAGATAGGCGGTGCTCAGCAGTACACTGACACCCTGCTGCCTCACCAGCCTGGTGATGATCGCCCACAGCTCGCGCCGCGAAACCGGATCGACACCCACGGTCGGTTCATCCAGCAACAGCAGCCGCGGCGTTCTGACCAGAGTGCAGGCCAGCCCCAGCTTCTGTTTCATACCGCCGGAGAGGCGACCCGCAAGCCGGCGCGTGAACGGGGCCAGCGCGGTCATCTGCATCAGCTCACGGTAGCGGGCCGGCCGTTCCGCTTTGGGGACCCCCTGCAGATCGGCATACAGGTCCAGATTTTCCTGCACACTCAGATCCTCGTACAGTCCAAAGCGCTGCGGCATATATCCGACTGCCGACTGCACCTGCAGCGGGTCGCTGACCGCGTCGACACCCAGCACCCGGATTTGCCCGCTGTCCGGCAGCAGCAGACCGGCTGTCAGTCGCATCAACGTGGTCTTCCCGGCGCCGTCCGGACCGATCAAACCGCTGATTTTCCCCGCCTGCACCTGCAGGCTCGTCTCCGACAGCGCTGTGATACGCTTGTCCCCGGCAACGAAACACTTGCTGACGCCGTCGATCGCGAGTGCAGGGAGAGGCGCCATTTCAGCGTGCATCCGTCTCCGCACAGCGCTCCTCGGGCCGCGCATTCGGGCCCGTCGCCTGATCGAGATCGATGCTCACCGTGGCGGGCATTCCCAGGCGCAGTTCGAATTGCGGGTTGCAGGCGAACACCCGCACCTGATAGACCAGGCGCGTGCGCAGATCCGGCGTTTCGACGTTTTTCGGCGTGAATTCGGCTGTCGGGGATATTGATCCGACCCACCCGGTGTACACCTTGTCGGGAAAGCTGTCGGTGGTGATTGACGCAACCGCGCCTGGTTTGATTTTTCCCAGATACATCTCGGGCAGATAGGTTCTGACCCAGACCGGATTCAGCAGCGTCAGTGTGAGGACCGGCGTCTGTGGCGTCACGAAATCTCCAGGCTCGACGATGCGTTCGCGAATAACGCCGTCGACCGGCGCGAACAGCTCAGCATCCTCCAGCGCCTGCCAGCTCTCTTTCACCACCGCCTGCGCAGCGGCGACCCGCGCGGCCGCCGCGCGGCTCTTGCCTTCGGCCTCATCCGCCTCCTCTACGGAGGCGAGTTTGCGCGCAGCCATGGTCTTGATGCGCTGATAGCTCAATGCCGCCGCATGCGCCTCCGCTTCCAGCGCGGCGACATCGGCGCTGGCGCGTTCCCACGCTGCCTGCAGCTGTTCGCTGTGCAGTCGGGCCAGCAACTGATTCGCTTCCACCCGGTCGCCTTCATCCACCAGTATTTCGCTGACGTGTTCATTGCCATTGAAAGCCAGGCGCACTTCGCGAATATCGATATTACCGTAGAGAACCAGGGACGCCGCAGCCGCCTGCTCATTATCAGCCAGCTGCCACCAGTAAACCGCACCCGCTACGACAATTGCCCCGAACAGGGCCCCTATTTTCCAGCGCATAAAACTCAATCCTTAGTCTTTATCTGCATTATCCCATCTATGACCTGGTACCAAGGTTTCCATTCACGGCAGATGTCATGCCGGCGGTAAAGAAACCGGCAGCCCCGCTATTTTGCGGAGTTTTGTTATCGGTTTAAACCTCCGGTGCAGGGCCAGGGAGACAATATTGCGCCGCACTCATGCTTTCGGGCACAGCCCAACCGTGCCGGAGTGCCTCCTCGGAGCGGCTGAGGTTTGGGGTACCCGGGAGACCAACTCACTGCTCGTTGGCGACTGCTGCCGGCGGCCGCACTTGCCGCCGGATCCGACCGCAAAAACCTGATCATGGTTCCCGGCATTCATATTTCCGCTACGGATCCGGATCGACGCATGCCGCGTGTACATGCACCGGTGGGAGCTATCCGGCGGTGACACTTCTGACCCGGCGTCCAGGTTGCCGGACGCGGTAATCATCGCACTGAAGCCGGGCTCTGAGGCGGGCTTTTCAAGCGCCCGCTCTCCCAGCGGCTTACCTGGAGTCTTTCTGCCGCCGATACGCATCCAGCACTTCCTCCAGTGTGTCGTAGTAAGCATGCTTGCCAAACGCCTTGCGCAGCGCATGATGATTCTCCTCCCTGACGTCCTCGGGAATCTGCGCGATCACCAGGTGAATATTTTTCTCTTTCAACATGGCGTGAATCGAACGCAGCGTCTTTGCCGCGGAATAATCGATATCGTCCACTGCCGACGCATCGATGCAGAACCAGCGCAACCGCGGCTGCGCGCCGTTGACAAGTTCGGTAACCTCTTGCGCGAGCTGTTGGGCGTTGGCGTAGTACATGCTGTGGGTGAAACGGTAGATGATCAATCCGGGCAGCGCCTGGGCACTGCCGGCAACCGGCCGCGCGCGCAGACCGCCCGACTTGCCCGGCACCAGCAGGGCGTTCTTCGGCCGATAGCCGCGCCGGGTATGATCGATGAGCGACAACACGATGGCCAGTATGATGCCCGCCTCCACGCCGACGAAGACAACCATCAACAGCGTGACCAATGCCACCCAGAACTCCGACGGACGCCAGGCCAGGATGCTGTGCATACCCTTGAGATCGATCAGTTCGACACCGATCAGAAAAACCACCGCCGAAAGCACCGCTTCCGGCATGTAGGCCAGTGGTGCGGTAAGGAACAATAGCACCAGCAACACGATGAAAGCAGTGAATAACAGCGACAGCTGGGTGCGCCCGCCGGCGCTGTCGACCATCTGGGTCTTGGTCGGGCTGCCGTTGACGACGAAGGTGCCGGACAGGCCGGCACCGATATTGGCCAGCCCCAGGCCGGTGAGATCGGTGTTTGCGCTGAAACCCTCGTTATAGCGCGCGGCATAGGCGCGCGAGGTTGCAGCACTCTGCGCCAGAATAACGACGAACATCGCGAACGCGGTGGGTACCAGTTTCTGTACGAGTTCCCAGCTCCAGTCGACCTCCGGCAGTCCGATGTGCGGCAGACCGCTGGGGACAACCCCCAGCACGTGCATGTGGTCAGCGAAGTCGAACGCCCAGCTGAAGATAATGGCGCCGACCACCGCGATCAGTGCACCCGGTATCCTGTGTGAAATCCGCCTCGACGCGACGATGATCACCAGCACGCCGAGTGCAACGGCCAGCGCATGGAAATTCACCTGCTCAATGTTCTGCAGGTCGTCCCAGATCTTGGCCAGCGTGCCGTGGCCGCCGCCCTTCAGGCCCAGCATACCGGAGATCTCACCCAGCGCGACCTGTATTCCGACACCCGAGAGGAAACCGATCAGCACGGTGCGCGACATGAAGTCCGCCATAAAGCCCAGACCGATAAACCGCGCCAGAAACAGAAATCCCGCGGCCATGAAGGCAAGCACCCCGGCAAGCGCCAGGTATTCGTCGGAACCGGTGGCCGCGATCCCTGCCAGACCTGCGGCCAGGATGGTCGCCGTCGCCGAATCGGCACCGACCACCAGGTGGCGCGATGAGCAGAAAATGGCGAACAGGAACATGGGAATGAGCATGGTGTACAAGCCGGTGATCACCGGCGTACCGGCGATCTTGGTGTAACCCATCACCTCGGGTATCGCAAGCGCGGCCAGCGTGATTCCGGCAATGATCTCCCCCGGGATCTGACTGCTGTTTATCGGCAGTACACCCTGCAGAAGAGGCACACGGAAGCGCGCCGGTTTATGCTCATCGGTGGTCATTACAGTGCCGGCCCTGTAAACCCTGGAAGTCCGCGGGCCTCCGCGCTGGCTGCTGGATTCAACGCCTTATCAGAGTAACCGGCTGAAGCGGCAAGGTTGTATACTAACGATCAAGCTGCAGCATGCTTCAGAGAAGTATTCATGTCAATGGCGGATCGGTTTTTACCTTTGCGGCGATGACGATGGTGTGCAGCGCATCGGTTTCTGTGCCGCCATCCTCCGCGCAGGCGTGCCGGAATATCCGGTTTCCGCTGGTTTACACTATCCGCGCACGCTATGCTTGTGCCCCACTGTTAAACCTGTACTGACCACCCATGCACGCCTCCCGCATCCTCCTCCGCCTGCTCCCCATTGCGTCGACCGCCGTGATCTATGCGTTGTGCTATGGCATCAGCGCGTGGCGTTTTGACGTGGTCATCAACCAGGGTGTGATCCTGCGCGATGTCCTGGTCAACCTGCTGCTGGCCTACGCACTGTTCGCGCTGTCCAGGCGCACCTGGGTGTTCCTGTTGTTGCAGCTGTTGCTGATGGGGCTGTTCTACATCGGCAACGCGGTCAAACTCAGCTTTTTCGGGGGACCGATCCAACCGGATGATCTGTATGCACTACGCACGCTGTTGCTGTTGCTGGAGGGCTGGCAGTTCTATCTGGCGGCGCTGCCGCTGGTAGGCATTGCCAGCCTGCTGGTGTTCAACTTCACGCTTCGCAACTGGGGCTCCTGGCTGGCGCTGGCCGGACTGATGCTGTTCGGCGTCACGCTGGTTTATGCGCCGAACAACATACTGAAGCCACTCGACCGCTATGTCGGCAACTCGGTATGGAACCAGCGCGGCAACTACCTGCAGCGCGGCGCAATCCTGTATACGGTGATGGAGAGCGCGCGCTACTTTGCCGACCGCGAATTGCCGCCGGATGAGAACGCCGTACATGCCGCCGTGCAGCGTCTGCGCAGGGAGCGGCTGCCGCAAGCCACGGCCGAACCGCCTACAACGCGCAACGTCCACATCATTCTGCTTGAATCATTCTGGGATCCGACACCGCTGCGTGCCGGTCACTACTCGCGCGCCCCGCTGCCGGAGGAGTTCCGCCAGCTCTGGAAACAGGCCGGCAACAGCAGCGTGCTGTCACCGGTTTTCGGTGGCTACACCGCGAATGCCGAGTTCGAGGCACTGTGCGGGTTCCCGGTGCTCAAGGATGCCGTCAAGTTCGAACGCGATCTCAGCAATGACGTGCCATGCCTGCCGCGCATCCTCGCTGAAAAGGGTTACACCACCATTGCCTCGCATCCGAACGTGCCGGTGTTCTGGAACCGCGTCAATGCCTACCGTCGGCTCGGTTTCCAGACCTACTGGTCGCTGCAGGATTTCGAACAGCGCGACATGGTGCGCGAGTTCATGAGTGATGCATCGCTGTATCAGCAGGTGCTGGCCAAGCTGGAGCCTATGCTGGCCAGCGGCAGGCCGGTGCTGGACTACATCGTCACCTACTTCGGTCACTGGAACTACCCGCTGCAAGGTGCACGCGTCCCGCTCATCGAAACCGATTCCGGTGTCCCCGAGGTCGGCAGCTTCGCCAACACCGCATACTACAAGGCGCGCGAACTGATCGACTTTCTGAAGGTGCTGCGCCAGCGCGATCCGGACTCGCTGATCGTTGTCTTCGGCGATCACCTGCCATTTCTCGGCGCGAACTTCGCCGGTTACGCCGAGTCCGGAGTGCTGGCCAGGAAGCGCAACGAATTCACCCCGGCAATGTTCGGTATCTACAACAGGACACCGCTTATTGTGCTGGACGGCAAACGCGGCGCGCAGAAATCCGGCACCCTTCCCCTCTACCAACTGCCAGCACGTCTGCTGCAACTGCTGCATATCGACTATACCGGACCGCTCTCGCTGACTACCCCATCCGATACCGCGCAGATTCGCCCGATACCCGGACTGCACTATCTGCTGGGTGACGGGGGAGCCGTAGAGGTGTGCTGGGAACCGCCCTATTCGGAGCAGTGCCAGCACAGCGCGGACTGGCTGCGCGATGTCGTTACGGTCGGCAACGATCTGTTCATCGGCAGGCAGTTCACACTGAAAACGGAATAAGCGCCGCTCGTCAGGCAAACGCATGCGCAGTGCCGGATAAAAAGCGGTATATCCTGTTGCGCCTTCGGAACCATCCCCGCCTTCGCTTCGACTGCGGAAACCAAAGGCGGTTGTGATTGTCAGAGTACCGGAACATGCGCAAATGGCGGTCGTAAAAGCCCCCTCTCCCCGAGGGAGCGGGTTGGGGTGAGGGTATCAAGAGATACACCTTTGATAATGATCGCCCTCATCCTGGCCTTCTCCCGAAGCCACCGGCTTTTGCCGATGGAGTGTCCACATGCATACCGAAAAACTGAATACTCATTTACCGGAGACGCAGTTCATACTCTTCGGCGCCCTTGGAGATCTCGCCTGGCGGCTGGTGGTCCCGGCGCTGTTCAACCTCCATTTGGATGGGTTGTTACCCGGGAAGTTTCGTCTGATCGGCGTGGACCGGCAGATCACCGCAGCGAGGCTTAAGGAGCGCCTGCTGGATGGCATTCGAAGTTTCTCGCGGCGCGCTGCCCCGAGTGACGAACAGTGGTCGGGATTCGCGGACAAGCTGGAGGCGCTGCCGATGAACCTGCAGGACCCTGACGCGTTCCGGGCGCTCGCGGAATTTCCCGGGATCAAACAGGCGGAGACGGCCGCGCGCATTTACTATCTCGCCGTTCCCCCGTTTCTGTTCGATGCGGTGGCCAACGGCCTGGCCGCCGCCGGACTGCAGCACGGGGAGGCGCAGTCCCGCATCGTGCTGGAAAAGCCGCTGGGGCGCGATATCGCCTCGTTCCGTGCGATCGACAGCACGCTGCGCGCGCACTTCTCCGAGCGGCAGATCTACCGCATGGATCACTTTCTCGGCAAGGAGACGGTGCAGAACATCCTGGCGATGCGCTTCGCCAACCCGATCTTCGAGCCGATCTGGAACCGACGCTACATCGATCACGTGACGGTAACGGTGGCCGAACAGATCGGCGTCGGTCACCGTGCCGGTTACTACGAGCGTGCCGGGGCGTTGCGCGACATGGTCCAGAACCACCTGATGCAGCTGATGTGCCTGGTCGCGATGGAGCCGCCGGTGGCATACGATGCCGACGACATCCGCAACAAGAAGCTGGACGTGCTGCGCGCCTGCCGCCCGATCCGGCCAGACGCCGTGCCGCTGCATGCGGTCCGGGGACAGTACGGGGAGGGCTGGTTAAAGGACGAACGGCTTCCCGGCTACCGTGAAGAGCCCGGCATCGCGGCCGATTCCAACATCGAAACCTACGCTGCCGTGAAGCTGCTGGTGGACAACTGGCGCTGGCAGGACGTCCCGTTCTATCTACGCACCGGAAAACGCATGACCGACGCGGTATCGGAGATCTCCATCCGTTTCCGCGACGTGCCGCACAATGCATTCCCCGCCGTCTCCGGCGCCAACTCGCAGCCGGTCCGGCTGGTGATACAGATCCAGCCGCAGGAGGGGATCATTCTCAAATTCATGGCCAAGCAGCCCGGCACGCCGCTGCGCCTGCGCCCGGTCGATATGCGTTTCGCCTATCGCGAGGCATTCAGCAAACCGAGCCCGGCCGCCTACGAGACGCTGCTGCACGACCTGCTGCTGGGCGACGCCACGCTGTTCATGCGCAGCGACCAGGTGCAGGCCGCCTGGGAACTGTTGATGCCCATCATCGAGAGCTGGGAGGCAAACCCGGCACCGGATTTCCCGAACTATCCCGCCGGCAGCTGGGGTCCGGAGTCCGCCGAGCGCCTGGTGGCCCGCGACAGCCGCACCTGGCTGACGCCCAGCCAATGGCACCCGCAATGCGACAGCCCGGCCACCGACGACGATGAACGCTGAGTCCCCGGCAGCGGACGCGCCCGGTCAGCCCGGCGCGCCATCCAATTGGTGCGGCGGCGCGAAGCAGGCGGTGGGCACGAGCCTGGGCGCGGCGCGGGTCTGGTTCACGGTCGGCCAGGGGATCCTGAACGAGGTCTACTATCCGCGCGTCGATCTGCCCCAGATCCGCGATCTCGGCTTCATCGTCAGCGATGGCGCGGGATTCTGGCAGGAGGTGAAACAGATCGAGGACTGCCGCGTCGAGCTTGCAGAACCCGGCATCCCCGCGCTGCGCATCACCCACCGGCATGCGCGTTTCACGCTGACCCAGCGCATCGCACCCGAACAACACCGGGACACCCTGCTGGTGGAGCTGCAGCTGACAGGCGAACCGGCGCTGCAGCTCCATGCGCTGCTCGCGCCGCACCTGGGCGGCACCGGGCGCGGCAACCGGGCCGCGGTCGACGAATACCGCGGCCGCCGCATCCTGTGGGCGGACCAGGGGCCGTTCGGTCTGGCACTGGCCGCGGTCGACGACCGGCAACGCGACGCGCTGGGAGAGGCCAGCGCCGGCTACTCCGGCAGCTCGGACGGCTGGCAGGACTTCAATCGACACGGCTGCATGCGCTGGCAATACCGCAGCGCCGGCCCGGGCAACATCGCCCTCACCGCTGCGCTGCCGCGGCAGTGCGTGCTGGCGCTCGGCTTCGGCAGCAGTCGCGAAGCCGCCGCCACGCTGGCACTCTCCTCGCTGCGTCAACCGTTCGAACAGGTCTGGGACGAACAGATCCGGCAATGGCGCGCCTGGCACGCCGACTGCCGCCTGCCCGACGGCATGGACAGGTTACCTTCCGAGGTAGAGGATCTGCTGCGCACCAGCGCGATGGTATTGCGCACGCACTGCGATCAGACCTTTCGGGGCGCGCTTGTCGCCAGCCTCAGCGTACCCTGGGGTGAATACGCCGAAGAGCGTCCGGGATATCACCTGGTCTGGCCGCGCGACCTGGTCGAGTGCGCCGGTGCGCTGTTGGCCCTGGGCGCCGAATGCGAGGCGCGCGAGATCCTGCGTTATCTGCTCGCGACCCAGCGCAGCGACGGCAGCTGGTACCAGAACCAGTGGCTGGGCGGCAAACCCTATTGGGAAGGTATCCAGCTCGACGAGGTCGCGTTTCCGGTGCTGCTGGCCGGCACACTCGCCGACCGGTGCGCGCTGGACGGCATCGAGGTTGCTGACATGGTGCGGCGTGCGCTGGGTTTCATCGTCCGCAACGGTCCGGTGAGTCAGCAGGACCGCTGGGAGGAAAACAGCGGCGTCAACACCTTCACCATGACGGTCTGTATCGCCGCGCTGGTCTCCGGTTCCCGCTTCCTGCCGGCAGCGCAGGAGGCCTTCCTGCTGGCGTTCGCCGACTACTGGAATGCCCGCCTGGAAGAGTGGACCGCGGTGCGGGACAGCGCGCTCGATCGGCGCTTCGGCGTGAACGGACACTATCTGCGCTCGACGCCGCCGGATGCGCTGTTGGACGTCACCGCGCTGGCGCGTGTGGCCGCGATCAAGAACCGCAGTCAGGACCCCGGCCTCGCCGCCGTCGATCAGATCGGCGGCGATTTCCTGCAGCTGGTGCGCTACGGACTGCGCGACCCCGAGGCGCTGCTGGTGCGGGACAGTGTAAAGCTGCTGGACGCGCTGCTGCGGGTCGAGCTGCCGGCGGGACCCTGCTGGTATCGATACAGCGGGGATGGCTACGGAGAACATCCCGACGGCGCAGCCTACGACGGGACGGGTCAGGGCCGGCCCTGGCCGCTGCTGGTCGGCGAACGCGGCCATTACGAGTTGGCGCGCGGCAGCGATGCCCTGCCCTACCTGCGGGCCATGGCCGCCATGGCCGACGGCACGGGTATGCTGCCGGAACAGCTCTGGGATGCGGAACCTGTGCCCGAACGGCGTCTGCGCCGCGGCGGGCCCACCGGGTCAGCGATGCCGCTGGCCTGGGCCCACGCCGAGTTCGTCAAACTGGCTTGCTCGATACTGGTACAGCGGCCGGTGGACCGGCCCGAACCGCTTTGGGCCCGCTATCACAAGCAGGCGCCGGCAGCGCATGTCTGGTACTGGTCGCCGCAGGCGCCGGTGCAACACCTGCACAGCTCGAAACGTCTTGCAATCTGCCTCTCGGCGCCGGCGCGCGTCAGCTGGGAGCTGGACCAGGGTGGCCGCGGCGACACCTGTACCCGGAACACCGGGCTGGGGGTACACGTCGCGCAGCTGCCCGGGTTTCCGGCGACCTGCCGCCGATTCATCTTCCGGCTCTCCGATGACGACTCTGCACCCATTTACACCATCGATATCGATTCAAGCTAGAGACGGCCGCGCCAAAAAATATTTTCCGCCGCCCCTTGAAGGATGCTGAAACGCGCACCATGCTTGATGCATCCACCTGCGGTCGAAATGCCAACTGCCCCGTACACCGGCTCGACCGCAGCACATCTACCGACCCGACTCCCCGGTCCATTGGGGGAGGCCGGCGGGGCATTCCAGGTCGCTGGACGTGCGATCGGTTGCACCTGCCGGCGACCCTAGTCCCGGATCCCCAGTATGTCACTATTGATTGGTATTGCCTTTATCGGCATCTCTGTGTTGTCGCTGCGCTGGCTGAAACACTGGTACGCCAGAGACGAACGCTCTGGCGGCCTGGCTGACGGCCTGGTTGTGAATTTCGTGCTGCCGTCGCTGGCGGCAACCCTGGTGAGCGGTGCGATCATGATCGTGTTGGCGCTCCTTGGTGGCGTCACGCTGATCGATGCGGCCGCCGCCGCACTCATGTCCGGTCTGATCGCGTTGGCGTGGCGCAGGATGAGCCGCGAAAAACGTCCCGACAACGTGGTGCCGTTGACGCCAAAACCCGAAGGCACGCCGGGCCCGCAGCCGACACCAGTCGAAGCAGAGCGCCGCGTCGCCTGATTAAAGGGGTCACCCATCAGCCGGGGTATCAGCAATTTTTACACCATCTCAGGTGCTATCCCTCTGATCGATTCCGGTGACATCGTCACTTTTGCACGATTCCGGTCAGGAATATCCAGAATTTTCAGCGGCTTGCCCTGCCTGAGACACCGGCGAGCCGGCGCCTGGCCGTACAGGTTTTTGTCGGTATTTCATACAGCCACTTCGAGGATTTTAGTCTAACCGGTTGCAAAACCTGGATTTTTTATCATCGGTTCGGAAATTGCATCAATAAATTTCCGGGCTTAGCGGCAGCAATGGTTTACTGGATGCTTTTCGGCACCGCGACCGACAGGGTGACGGCCACGGTGGCGGTGGGCGCTTATCCTGCTGCAATTGGCCTGTTCATCGGCCCCGCCCCCACCTCGCTGGATCAGGCCGGCATCCCCTGCGTGCTGCCGGCGGCCGCGCTCGGGTCCGGAGTACTGATACTCTCGGGGCGGCGCCGGGTGTAGCAACGGCTGTACAACCACCGCCGTGGGCAACAGAATGGCAAACACGTCAGCGGTTGCGTTAGAGACAGGATTTAGAACCCCATGACCAGCGCGGTAACTTCGGATCGTCTGCATTTCGCCAACTGCTGGTTGCTGCCCGCCGTGACAGCCGCGGTCGTGGCGCTGGGCATGAGCGCGGCCTATTTCGATACCCTGGAGGGGATGGTATCGACCTGGAGCAGCTACAGGTACTTCTACTACGGGCACTGCTTTCTGGTCTTTCCAGTCTCGCTCTGGCTCATCTGGGGAAAACGCCGTCAGCTTGCGCGGGCACTCCCCTCTCCGGAATACCGGGTCCTGATCCTGCTATTGCCCGTCGGCCTCGGTTGGCTGCTGGCTTACCTGGCCGAGGTGCCGGTTGCCCAACAGGCGGCGCTGATTGCCTGCCTGATTCTGTCCGCCTGGATGATGCTTGGGACCGAGGTCGCGAAAACCCTGGCCTTCCCACTCGGGTTCCTGTTCTTCGCGCTGCCGGTCAGCACGGAAGCGATCATCCCTTTTCTGATGGAGTTCACAGCCAATTCCACGGTCATGCTGCTGCGGATCAGCGGCTTCGATGTCGTGCAAAACGGTACCGGCTTTCTCGTCGGGGGGCGCAGCTGGATCGTCGAGGCGCTCTGTAGCGGCAACCTGTACCTGGCTTTGATCGTTACCGCAGGGATTCTGGCCAGCTATCTGCTGGCGCACAGCTGGCGGCGTCGCCTTCTGTTCATGGTTTTTACGTTGACCATCCCCCTGATCAGCAACGTCGTGCGCACCTACCTGATCGTTCTCACGGTGCAGCTGGATGTCAGCTATCTCGGGCCGTTGAAAGAGCATGAGATTTTCGCGGAGATCGGCTTTTGGCTGGTGGTGGCCGGCCTGTTCCTGCTGATATTCCTGTCGCGGGACCCTCCGGATAACAGCGGGGAACCCGATACCACTCCTCCGGACAGACCGGCGGGGAGACCGGGCAGCCGGCAGGCGGTCGTTCATATCACTGCGGGTGTCACCGCCCTGGCCGCGGTTCTGCTCTGGCCGGGTCTTGCCTACACCATCGACAGGATGGAACCCCCACACAGCCAGCTTCCCCGTGCAGCGCTGCAGGCCCTCGACGGCGTCGGCGGATGGCAGGGTTTCATCGATCTGTCCACGACCCCGGTCGGCAAACCCGATGTCCCGGCCGACGCGAAATTTCACCGGCTCTATGGCAGAGACCGGCAGCTGGTGTTTCTGTACATTTGTCAGTACCACCGTCTCACGCACTGCATGACCGACATGCGGCATATGCAGTACGTGATGACGCAGGGGAACCAGGGCGGGCAGATAACGCGCCCCATCCAACGTCGCATCCGACTGGGAGAGCGCACTCTGGAGGTGATCCAGACGCAGATGGATGGCGGACGGGGAACGGTGTTGACCTGGAACTGGTACCGTTTCGGGGGCCGATCCAATACCAACCGCGCGCTGGCCCAGATCCGCGAGGTCTGGTACCGGCTGATCGACCGCAGACCGGATGTGGTCACGCTTGTACTGAGCACGGACCAGGTCAGAAACCGGATCACGGGTGAACAGGTATTGCAATCTTTTGCCGAAAGCATACTGCCGGAGATCGAGGCGGTACTGGACCGATCCCCGGAGTAAGGACCAAAGTCCCCGGCTTTACTGTTTTGCGCCGCATGTCGAACCAGGCCGCCCGGCTATTACCTCGCTGAATTATAGGGACAGGCACACCCCGGAGATACACCCAAGTTTTCCTGTAATTTTTAATCTTTTTAATATATTTCATTATATTAAAGAAATAATATAAGACCGTTTATACGAAGAGAATGCTGCTCATTTGTCACCGATCCCGTTAACGATGAGGGATGTCAATGATTTTTACACAAACGCCAACGCTATCCATCCGGCCGAATCCGGTAACATCGTCACCTTTGCGCGGTTCCGGACAGAAATAATAAGGTTATTCAGTGGCTTGCCCTGCCTGAGACGCCGGTGAAAGGCGTCGGGGCGGTACGGTTGTCTGTATCAATACGCATACACCCATTCCGAATGATTTTGTATAACTTATTGTTATATATATATTTTTTATCATCGGCTCGGAAATTGCTTGAATATATCTCCGGGCTTAGCGGCAGCAATGGTTTGCTGGACGCTTTTCGATACCGCCGACAATAACGTTTGAGAATAAGAGGAGAGGTGACGAGATGCGATTCCGCTACATACTGCCACTCATCATGGCCCTGTCGGGTCACGGCATCGCCGTGGCCGCGCCGTTCGCGTATATCACGAACCAACTCACCAACGACGTCTCGGTCATCGACACCGCGACCGACATGGTGGTGGCCACGGTGGGGGTGGGAGTTACCCCTCTTGGAGTTGCCGTGAATCCTGCCGGCACCCGGGTCTATGTCGCGAACGTTAACTCAAACAGTATCTCGGTCATCGACACCGCAACCAACACGGTTGCGGCCACGGTGCCGGTGGGGAATGATCCCATTGGCGTCGCGGTAAATCCGGCCGGCACCCGGGTTTATGTCGCGAACCGTTCCTCCAACAACGTCTCGGTCATCGACACCGCGACCGACATGGTGGTGAC
>JAGRGQ010000069.1 GCA_020445405.1 Gammaproteobacteria bacterium
GATCATCCACATCGGCAGCGAGTACAGCATTCAGTCCTTTGCCCGCTACGAACGCATAGAAATGCTCGATCTCCCACTGGCCAACGGCGTTACCGTTATCGCCGCGCACATGGGCCTGGGCCGCATCAACCACCGGCTTCGCGTCTGGAAGAACCTGTCGAGGAATCCAGACAGTTTCGATGCTGACTATTTTCGGCTGCTGGAGATGCTGAAAACGCACGCCAACCTCTATGGCGACATTTCGGCGATGCTCTCGCCGATGCGCGCAAGGGCACTGCGTCACCTCTCAACACAGCACGACGTCCACCACAAGATACTGTTCGGAACCGACTACCCGGTGCCGTTCCTTATCCGGTTCAACAGCTACGATCTGCAGGCGTCCACGAAAAGAAGCCTCTGCAAATTGAGCAATCCGTTTGATCGCTACGCGGCTGCGGTACTCGAGTATTTTCCGGAAGGAAGTCCGATATACGACAACCATTCGAAGGTTCTTTTGAAAACAGCGGATGGTCGGAGCGCTTCCGTGCCAACCTCCCGGTAGGCGCAGGTTAAGCGCGGTCCGGGGCATCTCAATGGATTACCTTTTCAGTAGTGCCGCCTTCACCCCGGGTGTCTCGCCAGCTGACCGCGACTCTGTCCCCGGCCGCGGCCTGACGCAGTGCGATGACGGTCAATGGATCCTGCGCCACTCCCGGGCTCATCCGCGCTTCAGCCACCACTGCGCCATTGAGTGCGAAGGTCATCTTTTCAATATAGTCGGCCGGAATGACCTGCCCGGTTTCGCCGTTCTTTTCCGAACCGGCCTCCATCGGATGCGTGACCAGTACCATGATCTCTACACCCGCACCGCTTTTTTTAATCCTGAGTTTCGTCTGTTTCGGCATGGATGATCTCCTTCAACTGGATCTGTCGGATTATTCGAAGTGCATGCCATAACCGCCGCGATTCACCTTGATATGGGTGGATGCCGAATAGAGATCGCCGCCTGCTTTGACATAAGCCGTCACGGTTGAACTCCGCTCCACTCTGATCCGTGTGCTGTAATACCCCTCGGCGCCGGAAAGCGAGACATAGGTGTTGAGCGGAAACCGGTTGTTTCCGGTTACCACCGCGATCATTTCCACGCCGTTCAAATCGCAGATGACCTTGAACGGCGTTCCCTTTCCCCGCGTTGCCTGAATCGGCGCCACGATCCTGACGGCTTCACCCGCTATCGCCCGCGCATCCCCGAACAGTATTCTGAGGACGCTCTCTTCACTTCTGGCGGCAAATGCGTCCGCCGGTCCGGGTGCCGCCAGCGAGCCGGGTGAACGCAGCAAACCAATGCCCGCGGTGATCGAGAGTGCGCCTTTCAGGAAAGACCTTCGTTTCATCTGCTTCGCTCCGGTAGCTGTGCCTTGAGAAAACTTTAGTTGCCGGAAGCGCTAAAATTATGTTGTCAAGGTGGTTTTTATCTGTTTTTTTTATGATCTTTGGGAAACAAAGGGTTAGCGCACATCTCCGTTGGACGGGCGGAGATGTGCGGGCCGAAAACTGAGAGAGGTGACTGGATGGACGGCGGAAAACAGGCCCAGTTCCGAGTCGGGGAGTGGCATGTGGATCCGGCCGGCGGTCAGATCACCCGCGACGGTAAAGCCATAAGGGTGGAGCCCAGAGTCATGGACGTACTCGTCTATCTTGCCGGAAAGCCCGGGCAGGTGGTTACCCGCGAAGAACTGGAGGGAAGCGTCTGGCCCGGCAGGGTGATCAGCTACGATGCATTGACCGGCACCGTGAAGAAATTGCGCAACGCCTTCGCCGATGATGCACGCGAGCCGCACATCGTGGAGACGCTGTCGAAGAAGGGTTACCGTCTCGTTGCACCCGTCAGTTTCTACGACGGTTATCCGGCAAAGCAGCAATCCTCCGAAACCGCTGC
This sequence comes from Gammaproteobacteria bacterium, assembly GCA_020445405.1. GTDB lineage: Bacteria > Pseudomonadota > Gammaproteobacteria > Chromatiales > Chromatiaceae > HKST-UBA178. Next base: position 1,919 of record JAGRGQ010000069.1, read on the forward strand.
CGCAGCGACACGGCGGAGAAACCCGTGGTTGCGGACGCTCGCCGGTGCTGCGCTTGTCATACTGCTGGCGTCGGCAGCCGCACTTCTGCGGCTTCCGCCGTCGCGGGTGGCGACGGAAACAACCGATCCGGCGGCACCCCGCTCCCTCGCGGTACTGCCGTTTGACAATCTGAGCGGTGACCCTGCACAGGACTATTTCGCCGATGGCATGACCGATGACCTGATCACCAAACTGGCGCGGGAACCGGGCCTGCTTGTGATCGCGCGCGACTCGTCATTTTTCTACAAGAGAGAGCCATACGATTTTCGCCACGTGGCCGGCAGCCTCAGGGTGCGCTACATCCTGCATGGCAGTATCCGGCGGGCTGGCGAACGGCTCTGGTTCAATGCCAGGCTGATGGATGCCGCGACCGGCAGCCTGCTCTGGGCGGACCGCTATGAGGGGCGGTTGAGCGACCTCCTCGACCTGCAGAACGATGTTATCGGCAATACGCTTTCCGCGCTGCGGATCGACCGGAACGCGGCCGAAGCGCGGGCGTTGCGGCGGCGGCAAACAGGCAGCCCCGAAGCCTATGACTATTTTTTACACGGCCGCAATCGCTTTTTCCTGTACGCCAGTAAGGATGAAAATCGCAAGGCACGGGAGCTCTATCGGAAAGCGCTGGACCTCGATCCCGATTTCGCGCTCGCCTACGCGATGCTTGCCTGGACCTATGCCTTTGAAGCCATGAACGGCTGGAGCGATGCGCGTCAAGATGCCCTCACGCATGCCCACGCACTGGCCACCCACGCCATCGGGATCGACAGGGAACTGCCTGTCGCCTACTTTGTCACCGGCCTCGTCCACAGGGAGAGGGGGGAATATGCGCAGGCGTTGGAAGAGGCGGAAAAAGCCATCGATATAGACTCCAATTATGCCAATGCGCATGTGCTGCTCGCAACGCTGCTCTATTACACGGGACGGCCGCAGGAGGGCCTGGAAAAGATAAAAAGGGCTATGCAGCTCAACCCGCATCACCCCTACAACTATCCGTTCCATCTGGGTCAGGCCTACTTCATCCTCGGACGCTATCCGGAGGCAATCGAGGCTTTCGAACAGGGACTCGGAACCAATCCGTCCTCGGAACGCATGCGCGCATGGCTGGCGGCCGCTTACGCTCAGGCCGGCCGGACAGAAGATGCCAGGTGGGAGGCCGAACAGCTGCTTGCCCTGAATCCGGAGTTCTCCCTGCAGCGCATCAGACAGGCTTTTCCGTTCAGGGGCGCGCAGGAGATCGAGCGGTTTCTGCACGGCTTGCGCGTTGCGGGGATTACACAATAATCAGTTGGCGGGCCGGCATGCGCCGACGCACTGCTGGAACCTATCTGATAATCCCCCACACCGCGACCGTAGCGATTCAGGTTACGGGGCGAGGCGGCGCCGATGCTGCATCAGCGGGCCGCGGCCAGGCCAGGAGCCAAAACCGCCCGCTCCCCACCGGGTTGCGGGGAACTGTCAGATAGGTTCTACATAACCATGCAGAGATAAGCGCCCAACTCCATATCCGCGGTAAGAATATGCCCGGTCAACCAGTGCTCCAGAAAATCGATATCCTCACCCGAGACCGGCTTGTCATGCTGCAGGAACTTCTGCTGCAGCGTCCTGACGCTCTCTATCAGTTCCTGGTGCTCCTGCCTGTGCTCCGGCAAACCCTGGAATCCGAACTTCAGCATCAGCCGCTCCTCGTGCCTGAAGTGCCAGACGGTACAACTTATCAGCTCTTCCAGCACAGCCGCGATATAGTCTGCCGTATCGCCCTCCTCCACCGCGTGTTTGAGAATGTTAAACAGTCCCACGAGCCTGCGATGATCTTCATCTATCTCCTCGACCTGGACACTCAACACGCGGTCCCAAACCAAATCTTTCACCACTATTTCTCCCGATAAAGTTTTTAATGAATTTCTGAATGTGCAGTTCGAAAAACTAGCCGATTTCCGGTTTCAAGGAAAGCGGAAAAGCCGTGCGGCCAGCATCACAGATCCTCATCCCAATACGGCTGATCGCCGAAACGGCTGGAGAGAAAGTCGATGAACAGCTGCACGCGCTGCGGCAGCAGGCGCCCCGGCGGCGTGACCGCAAAGATGCCGACTGCCGGGCGCTGATAATCCCTCAATATACATTGCAGCCTTCCCTGTTTCAGATATCGGCCGAGGATAAACGTCGGACCGGTTGTGATTCCCATCCCGGCAGCGGCCGCACAGGCCAGCGCCTCGCCATTGTTGGCTCGTATCCGTATCCGCGGCTGCGCCTGTTGCGTTTTGCCGTCGCGGGTCGCGAACTGCCAATGCTGTTTGTAACCGATATTACTGTACTGCAGACCGATATGATGCCGCAGGTCGTTCGGGTGCAGCGGCTCCCCGTGGCGCTCGAGGTAGGCGCGACTGGCGCATGTCACGATGCGCGATGTGCCCAGGCGTCGCGCCACCAGTGTGGAATCCTGCAACTCGCCAATCCTGACAGCCAGATCGAAACCCTCCTCGACCAGATTGACGTTGCGGTCATTCAGATCCAGATTGACTTCGATGGCGGGGTGCTGCGCAAGAAAATCCGTCAGCGCACCCGACAGGTGGGCGAGACCGAAACTCAACGGTGCCGCTACTTTGAGCATGCCGCGCAACGCGGTGTTCTCGACCGAGACGGCCTGCTCCGCATCGTCCAGGTCGGCCAGAACCCGCACCGCCCGCTGGTAGAAATTCCGGCCCGCATCCGTCAGTGACAGGCGCCGCGTGGTGCGATGCAGCAGGCGTGTGCCGAAACGTTGTTCCAACTGACTGACGCGGCGGCTGACCACCGATTTGGCAACCCCGAGACGCTCGCCCGCGGCGCTGAAAGTGCCGGACTCGATCACGGCAACCAGCGCTTCGATATCGGCCAGTCGATCCATATTGTTGCTGATTATAGAACAGTAATTTTTAAAAAACGATATTTATGTTTTCCATGACAACGATCATGCTAGTCTCAAACGGGAGCGGCCTGTTCCCTACCGAAGCCTACGAGGAAGAGACCATGCATGAGCACAACAGATTCAATATCCTGCGCGTTGACAGCAGTGTCCGGCGGGAACAGTCGATAACGCGAAAACTGGGTGACGAAGTGGTACAGCGACTGATGCGCGACCACCCGGAGGCCAGGCTGACACTGCGCGATCTCGCCGATCCGGTAGACTTTATCGATGCCGACTGGGTGGCTGCCAACCTGACCGATCCGGCCGAGCGGGACGAATCGCAGCACTTGGCGCTGGCTGAGTCCGATCGGCTGGTTGCGGAACTGGATGCGGCCGATGCGATCGTATTGACAACACCGGTCTATAATTTTTCGGTACCCGCCGCACTCAAGGCCTGGATCGATATGATATGCCGCGCCCGCCTCAGCTTTCACTACACCGCAAAGGGTCCGCAGGGCATGCTGCGCGACCGGCCGGCCTACCTGGTAATGGCGAGCGGCGGTATGCCGTTCGGCAGTCCGGTCGATTTCGTCAGTGGTTACCTGCGCCATATTTTCGCCTTCATCGGCATACAAGATGTGCGCATGGTGCAGGCGGAACGCACCGGCGGCGGTGTAACAGCCAGCGAACGTGCGGCGCGCGCCATGATAGATGCCTGGCTGCCCCGTGCGGCCGTCGCCACTACAGCCCGATACCCGGCACAGGAGATCGCATCATGACCGTATCGACCGAAAACAAAAAAACCATGGCAAGGCGTATCTCGCGGGTGATCAGGGGTATGCGGGCAACCGACGGCGCGGGTGTGGAACTGACGCGTGTCATCGGACAGCCGGCACTGACGATGCTGGATCCGTTTCTATTGCTGGATGCCTTCCGCTCCGACAAACCGGAGGAGTACCTGGCCGGTTTCCCGCCGCATCCTCACCGCGGCTTCGAAACCGTGACCTACCTGCTTAACGGACGCATGCGTCATCGGGATAATGCCGGCCATGAAGGTGTCATCGAAGCCGGCGGGATTCAATGGATGACCGCGGGCAGAGGCATCGTGCACTCGGAGATGCCGGAGCAGGAAAACGGCCTGCTGGAAGGTTTTCAGTTGTGGGTGAACCTGCCGGCCGCGCACAAGATGGATGCGCCGGCGTATCAGGAGTACCCGGCCAGCCATATTCCGTCGGAGACCAGGGAGGGTGGTGTGTCGCTGCGCGTCATTGCCGGCACCACCTCGCGCAACACACGCGGTCCGGTGGTACAACCGTTGACCGATCCGCTTTACCTGGACGTAAAATTGCCGGCCGGCGCCGAATTCGTGGAGAGCACGCCGTCGGAACACAACGCCTTTGTCTACGTGATCCACGGCCCGGTCGTGGCTACCGATTTGCAGGGCGACAGCGTACAGCTGAAGCGGGACGACCTGGGTATCCTGGCGCGGGGGGATGCCGTCACGCTGCGGAGTGGCGGCACGGAGACGCGCTTTCTGGTCGTGGCCGGAAAGCCGCTCAACGAGCCGGTTGCGCGCGGCGGACCCTTCGTGATGAATACCCGCGCTGAGATCGAGCAGGCGCACCGGGACTATAACCAGGGGAGATTCTGAACAGCGTCGCGGTACTTCTGCCCTGTCCCAATGGAGGTCAATCTGTAACTTGCGGAGGACGAAAATGGCACTCACTTTGAAATCCAGTGCTTTCGGAAACGGCGACACTATCCCTTCCCGGTTCACTTGTCAGGGAGAGGATATCTCCCCGCCCCTGGCATGGACGGGCGTGCCCGAAACCGCACGCAGTCTGGTTCTGATAGTCGATGATCCGGATGCGCCCGACCCGAAGGCTCCCAGAATGACCTGGGTCCACTGGGTTCTGTACAACATCCCGCCGGATGTTTCCGTATTGGCCGAAGGCATCGTGTCGGCAGCGCTGCCGCCGGGCACCGGGGAGGGCCGAAATGATTGGAACAGAACCGGATATGGTGGTCCCTGTCCGCCGATCGGTCGCCACCGCTATTTTCATAAACTGTACGCGCTCGATACGCTGCTCAGCGGGATGGAAGCACCGACCAAGGCGGAAGTGGAGGCGGCGATGAAGGGGCATGTCATCGCGCACGCGAAACTGATGGGAACCTACCGGAAATAGAACCCATCTCAAGATCCAGCGCCGGAGATCGCCCGCAAACGGCCATGGTCGCGTACAGACTCGGGTTTATTTCCAGTACGGGCGTGAAGAGACCCGGCTTAAAAAAGCGGATTCAATCTGTCATCAGGTTTTTAAAGCTTCCCCGATCAGGCGTGGAGTTTGGTGAATCGGGTATGCTGTCGCGGAAATTGCGGGGGACGGAGAAACAGTCTCCATTTCTCCGCCCCTCAGATGATGCTGGATGCGCCTGAACCGTCCGGGAGTCAGGGCTTGATGTAGGAGAACCCCTGCCCCTGCAGGATGGCGAGTTCGGCGACGCCACTGGGCACGATATCGGCTTCCTCAACCATGTACAGGTCTCCATCCCGGGAAACATTGCGGCCCTTGAGTGTGTTGGCGCAAACTTTGAAAGAGACGCCCTGATTCTTCAGACCGTCGATTCTGGCCTGCATCTGCTGGTCCGCGTTGGCGTGCTTGAATCCCTTGACGTTGCCCAGCGCTTCCGGCAGCAACACCATCGATACACCGTTGCCATGCATCACGATGCGCAGATCCAGGTTCTCCTTACCGACCGCGTTGATGTGATTCTGCACGTTGCGCAGTGCACCAGCCTGTTGTTTCGGGTCGTCGCCGTTGATGTGGTAGACGACTTTCTGTTTGGCGCCTTCCCCGGCTGCGGTGGCGACACCGGACAATGCCAGCAAGCCAACCAGGCCTGCCAATACGACTGTTAGAATCCTGTTCATCATGCATGCTCCTCTGCTCTTTTGGATAGCTCTCGTTTATGAATGACGGCTAGACGCGAATATACGACCAGCCTTCTCTTTGCCGCTTTACGACATGGGTGACACCGGAGTCGATAACTTCGGCATCGGGAATCAGTTTGACCTCTATCCCGTGTTCCACTTTAAGCCGGTTCATGGTATTCCTGCAGGCGACGAAAGTGAGGTTGGTATATTCCGACGCCAGTTGGTGGATGCGCTCCTTGTGCCGGGAGAGGCTTTCGCGCAACAGGCTGAGTCCCTCGCTTTGGCTCACCACCTCGACCCGTAACGGACGGCCGTCGGCCCGGTAGGCGGCCAGCATGCTCTCGACCTCGTCGAGCAGTTCCCCGGCCACGTCCTGATCGGGCGTGGTCAGATGGAATACGATGCGGGTCTCGTTGGCACTTGAAACCGCGGGAGCCTGGCCGCGCTTTTCGGGATCGAGCACCACAAACCGGTCGGTGCCGCCGCCCGATTCAGGTAAATTGCCGCGCAGCAGCCAGCCGCCAACCAGACCAAACGCAATCAGCGCAACGCCCGCGGCAATCGCCGGCCAGGACGCCTTCGTTCTGGCGGCAGCGCGCCTTTTTGGTTGCGGGGGGGAGGCATAGGCCAGTCGCAGCTGCGCCTTGAGCTGCCTGAGTTCGCAGGCCTGGCGCGCAAGTTCCGGGTCTGCGCGCATGGCTTCGAGCAGCTCTGCCTGCTGACCGGTGCTCAGCTCGCCATCGATAAAGGCATTCAGCTCCAAATCGTCAATCGATCTCATCTGAATCTCCTTAACGGTATGACATCGGCATGTCCTATGCCCTGTTGTTCCAGAGTCTCGCGCAGGCTTGCGCGTGCACGGGAGAGGCGGCTCATTACCGTGCCGACCGGTACATCCAGGATGCTGGCGGTATCGGCATAACTGAAGTCGGCTATGTCAACCAGGGTCAAAACCTGACGCTGGCTGTCGTTGAGCATCTCAATCGCCTGACGCGTACGCAGCAGTAGCAGACTGCGGTCCGCTGCGTGTTCGGGATCGTCCTCTGCACGCAGGTCTGCGCTCCCCAGGTCGACATCGGTCCGGCTCCGGCGGTAATGGTCTCGGTGCAGGTTGGCCAGTATCCGGGTCAGCCACACCTGCAGCCGGTTCTCCTCGCGCAGGCTGTCAATCTTCACCAGGGCACGCGCCAGGGTCTCCTGTACCAGGTCGTCTGCCTGGTGGCTGTCATGGCACCACGACCAGGCGAGGCGGTACAGACGATCGCGCTCGGCACAGATTTGGCTGCGCAGTCTGCGGCGGCGGCCAAAGCCGCCCAACAACTGTTGGTAAATTTCGCTCATTGTCTTTTAAGACGCGGCTGCTCCGGGTTTATTCCCATAAGCACCGGATCAATGCCCCGGCGGGGTGATTTCATCACGCCGAACCGCAAAACCGGACCGGTAAGCTGCATGGGCCAATTGGCGTTCCCGGCTTGGTTCGACCACAAATATCTCAGTTCGAAATTCCGGTATCAGTCAAAACCGGACATTCGTCTTGCAACGAAAAACCCCGCCGGAGCGGGGTAGTCAGCGTCGGGGCAAATGGTACGGCCCTGCTGCGCTGTCACCGTCTATGGCCGACACCTGCCCGGCCCGGAAAAAGAAAGCGGTGCAGCAGATCCGGGAACCAGCGCTTTCACGCTCAGGCGTCGGTCAGTTTTTCCGTTTTTGACATCAAATGTCAAATAGTTGTCGCAAATGACCTATTTTCGACGCCGGGAAACCAACCATGCGGCAATGACTCCGGCACCCAGCAACGGCAGCACGCTTGGCTCAGGAACTGTGGCTGAATCTGGCGTAGCCTGCCCTAAAGCGCTAGCCCAAAGCAGCGTGATCGCGGCGACCGAATCGAGACTGAAACAGCCGCCAACCCTTGCCCGTAAACCCTTCATGTTTAGCTCACCCCGATTGTATCCATTAGCATCAATTGATAGCAATTAACGTACCATCGAGTGACTTTTAACGCAGCGAAGGCCTAGGCGCAGCGCGGCCGCTGTATATTTTTTGTACTTCCGGCGGTCAAGAACTTCATCGGCGGGCCGCTATCGAGGATGTAATTTCGTAAGTCGATGAACTCACATAAACAGCTCAAAAAGAGTGAGTCTTCTGTTTTTCAGTCCGGGAGAAATACCAATCATGAAGTCTCTGAAGATGCAGACCAAAGTGTTGCTGACTTTTGCATTTCTGATTCTGCTGCTGGCGGTACAAACCATCTTTCTGGCAACAATCTCGACACGCGTGGATGAGGCGGCCACCAGGATAGCGGATCAATATCAGCCGCTTGTCGCCAAGGCCTATGAGCTGAAGATCGCCGTTATACAGGTGCAGGAGTGGCTCACCGATATCAGCGCGACCCGTGGCCTGGACGGCCTCAACGATGGTTTCGATGAAGCGGCGGCCAGTTACCAGAAGGCACAAAGCCTTCTCTCGGAACTGGCGGTCCTGGATCCGCAGAACAGCGCCGCCTATAAAGCGGCGGGGCCGATGCTCGATGCCTACTACCAAGCCGGCAGGTCCATGGCGCAAGCCTACATCGAGCAGGGACCGGCGGGCGGCAACCGGCATATGCCCGAATTCGATGCGGCTGCCGAGGCGCTGAATCAAAGTGTGTCGGCACGGATGGTATCCGCTACCGGGACGCTGCGGGCACAGCTGGTACAGCAGAGCGATCTGGTGCGGCTGATGGAGATCACGGTTCTGGTGACATCGCTGTTGTTCCTGGGAGTTCTCGTATCTCTGATATTCGCAGCCCGGAGCACTATCCTTAAGCCCATCAATGCGATGACCCGCATGGCCAAGGACATGGCGCAGGGAGAGGGTGATCTGACCAAACGACTGGACGATTCAAGCAGCGACGAACTCGGCACTGCAGCGAACTGGATTAACCAATTTGTAGCCAAGACGCAGAGCACCATTCGGTCGATCAGCAACGTGACACTGGAAATCCGCGACGCTGCCGGAAGTCTGACTTCACTGGCGGAAAATACCGACAAAAACATGTCGCTGCAGCTGCAGGAGAGCCAACAGGCGGCAACCGCGATGACCGAGATGCTCGCCTCGGCCAGGGAGATCGCACACAACGCGAGTGAAACCTCGAGTGAAACGGGCACGGTCAACAGCGAAGCAAGGGCAGGCAAGGCCGTCATCGACAGCACAGCGTCACAGATCGGCGCACTGGCCAGTCAGATGGACAAGGCACAGATGGTGATCAGGAAACTGGGTGAGGAGAGCACCAACATCGGGCTGGTGCTTGACGTCATCAAAGGCATCTCCGAACAGACCAATTTGCTGGCGCTGAACGCGGCCATTGAGGCAGCCCGTGCCGGTGAACAGGGTCGGGGTTTCGCGGTCGTGGCCGACGAAGTGCGCACGCTGGCCAGCCGCACCCAGCAATCCACCGAAGAGATCCACGAAATGATCAAGCGTCTGCAGAGCAGTAGCAGCGAGGCCGACAGTGTGATCGATGCGGGCGAAAAACTGGCGCACACATCGGTAACATCGGTGCAGCAGGCAAATCAGTCGCTGGAGGCGATCAGCAGCCGCATAGAGAGCATCAACCAGATGAACACCCAGGTCGCAACCGCAGCCGAGGAGCAGTGTCAGGTCTCGATGGAAATTGACCGGAATATCGTCAATATCTCTCAGGTCGCTCAGGAGAACGCGCAGAGTGTGGCGCTATTGAACAGCACCGGTGTAAAGCTGAAATCGAATCTCCAGCAGCTTGACCAGCTGCTGGGACAGTTCAAAATCTAAGCGGCAGAATCAATCTTCAGGCTTCAGACAGTCACTGTTTCACTCGATGGAATCACCGGCCTGTTTCGGCCGCTAAATGGACGGCGGCCTGCCTGAACCGGGCCCGGGCGACGTTACCGATGCTGCACTATTCAGCGCCGTTTCCGAAATCGAATCGGTGCTGCTCAGTGCGGACTTCAGCGCAGGTGTTGTCAGAACGCGTGCTGATGCAACTCTCGGTCGCGCGGGTTGTCAGTCTGTATCAGATCAACCCGCTTTACACTCGGCAGCGCCAGTTCAGTTAACGTTTCATCTGTTCAGTACCCGCCTGCGCACCAGGGGTCGACACCTTGGCTGCAGTGAACAATCGCTGCCTATTTTGCGATTGCTTCACCAGCGGCGGCGCATGGATAATGAGTGGAACCTGTCTCATAATCCCGCACGGCCGCGGCAAGGTGCCGGGCGCGGTTGATTCCTCCAACCTGCCGGGCCTGTGCAATCCAGGGCTCGGTGTGCGATTCACCGTTGGGAGAGGCTTCGAGTGGCAGCCGGTCGATCCTTTGATTTAACGTTTGCGATGTCGGCGAGGCTGCCAGGCGCAGCCGGGTGGTGTCTGCTCGGCCTGCTGGTGTTGCTGTGGCCGGCTGCGGCACCTGGCACGCCGGCGGATACCGAGCTGAAATTTCCCCTGACCATTCCCTACGCACTGCTCGGCGATCTCGCCTGGCAAACACGCGAAGGCGAAGCTCCGACCGAACTCGTCGATGCGCCCTGCCGCCGGCTGCAGATCGACCGTTCGGGACTGGATCTGCGCGACAACGAGCTGTATCTGGTGAGTCGTGTCGAGACACAGCTCGGCGTATCTCTGTTCGGCTTCTGCATCAAACCGATCCACTGGCGAGGCAGCGTGGATGTGCTGCTCGAGCCGTACATCGATGCGGAATGGCAACTGCGCTTCCGCCTGGGTAGAACAGAACTGCGCGACCCCCAAGGTAAACCGGCAACGCTTCTAAACCTCATCGGACGCCTGATTCGGCCTTTCATCAGCCGGCGTACCGAGCAGTTCGGCTTCGACCTGGGGGCGCCAAGAGAGCAGATTACTGAGCTGCTGTCGAAGATGGTCGAACCGGAGGATCTTGCAGAGTTGCAGTCGGTACTGGCAAACCTGCGTCCCGGCACGCCGCGCGTGGCCACGCGGGGCGTATTGGTCGAGGCACAGCTGACCCTGCCCGGGGGGTTCGCCGCTCGCCTGTTGCCGCCCGGGCAGGCCGACGATACCGGCCTCACCGGCACCAGGCTGACACAGTTGCAGCTCGAACGCCTCGATGCCTTCATCGTGGCCGTGGTGAAACTGCTGGGCCAGGAGATCGCCGACCCGGCACTGCGCCGGCAGTTGCTGGCACTGCTGCTGGAGAGCCGTTATCGGCTGGTGGAGATCCTGGGTGACGACGGGCCATTCGAGCAGGAGCCGGTGCGCAGCCTTTTCGTCTCGGACTGGGAACGGCTGCGAAATCTTTTGTTGGACGTAGACCCAGGCACGATCGCCCATTCGCGTCTGCTGCGCTACGCCACCTTCCTCAATGCCGGCGACACACTTCTGGCGCTGGACGCTGCCCTGCCTCAGCTCGCACTGTGGATTTCGCGCGACGGGCTGCGCTTTGCGCTGCACGAGCTCGCACCCGCCGGTCCGGCACCCGGTCTGGAGTACGGGTATGCCGTGGACCCCGTGCTGCGTGAGCTGTTCGAACTGCCGCCCGAGCCTCCGCCGTTGCCGCCCGAAAAATCTATAGAACAGCCGGGCGAAGTCGAGCCACCCGCCGATGAGGCACCCCCCGAACCGGATCGCGAAGAGGATACGCTGAACTCTCCCGACAACCCGGCACTACGCCTGCCGCTCTGGGCACGACTGCTGGATCTCCTGGTCCCAACTGCCGAAGCGGCAACGGGCGTTCCCGACCGGGTCAGCGAGCTGCAGCACGCCCTCGGGCGTCGGATGCCGCGGCAGAACGAACTCACCGGTTACGCGGCGCAGGTTGCCGAGCTGCTGAAAGAGATCGGCCGACACGAGCTCGCCACACGTGACCTTGGCGAGGCACACAACGCCGTCTTTCTCGATCTGTTACCGGCCACTGCTCTGATGGAAAGCTGCTGGCGCCAGTTCAAGCGCGAGGATGGCAAAATCACCTACCTGGTCTCAAGCGCCGGCGCGGTGGGTATGATGCAGGTCAACCTGCGGGTGTGGCGAGGGCTGTACGACGTCGAGCGATTAAAGTGGGAAGTCGCTTATAACGCCAGAGCAGGCGCCCAGATCCTGTTGCGTTACCTCGAAGGGCCTGGCCTCGATGTGGTCAGGCAGACCGGCAACCCCGAATATCTGGCCCTGGCCAGCTACGCCGCCTACAACGCCGGGCCGGCCGGTGCCAGGCGGTTCCTTCGCAAAAGCGGCGAACTAAAGCCGGGCCCGGCCGACCGCAAGCTGTTGGCACACTATAAGGGCTTCGCGTCCGGCGGCATCGCTGATCTCGCACGCTGCGTGGTCACCCAGCCTGCGGAGTGGTGATTTCTTTATAGGGATGAAATTCTGGATACGATCTTATCGGCAATCGCACAGGGATTATTTTGACAAGCGGTAAGCCGTATAAGCAAATTGGGTGTATGTTAGGCCGGCTATCACCCATCATCGCTTTTCATATCCTTTCCTTGAGATAGACAGGAACACCAAGCTAATGAACAAAGAGATTTTTGATGCACTCCACGGCTACTATCTGGAAGACATAAAAATTGGACAAACCGCCGTCGTCTCCAAGACCATTACCGAGGCCGATGTATTGCTGTTCAGTGCGGTATCCGGTGACGATAATCCGTTACACATGAATCGGGAATTCGCACAACACACACGTTTTAATGAGCGTATCGTGCACGGTATGTTAACCACAAGTCTCTGGTCAAACCTGGTTGGCACCCGTCTGCCAGGACCTGGTTGTGCCTACATGGGACAGGAAATCAATTTTCTCAAGCCGGTGCGTATTGGTGACACCGTGACCGCCCAGTTGACCGTGACCCGGGTCGATAAGGAACGGCAACGGGTCTACCTGGATGCCACGGCCATGGTAGGCGATCTCCTGGTTGCCAATGGTGAGACCCGTACCTGGGTGCCACGTAGGCCGACGTCTTGAGAACTTCTTCCGGCAGAAAGCGGCAGGCCACTACTCACTCGGCCAATACCTGCTGTTCAGCGTAACCAGACGGTCAAGAAAAAAGCCCGACCGCCCGAAATCGGCCATATGCGGTCTCTCGTAAATCTTTAGCAGCAGTCTGTTTCCGAGCCAACGCGGACATCAGAGTGAACGTACCAAACAATTGCTGCTCACACCAATTACCAGCTTGGGTCGATCCATTCAACGCGCGGAATCTTTTCTGCGCTTCTTGCGTACTCTATGTTTTGACCCACATGTTTTGGAACACCACTTGGCTTGCGGCGGCCCCAAGAAAAAGTTCTGGCAATCGCGCTGCTGGCAGCTTTTCAGGCGCTTCAGCTCCCCACTTGATAGCAGCCTAGAAAAATCATTCGCGGCTATTGCTTCAGGTGTTGGATTGTGGCCGAATTCTGCAACGTATAGCTCTCTCGGGAACCCTGTATCAGAAGGCAGTAGATCCATTGGAACAACATATTTTGCGTACCGGACCTGATGCAAATCCGAGTTTAAGTCATCGAGGAACTTGTCAGTGATGCCTTCTTCAAGGTAGCGGCGCATCCATTCAGCAAGTTCCTGTAGAACCATGATGTGGGGCTCATACTTTGTGAGCTCATGTCCAAGTTTCGCTCCCTCATTGACTGCATCTACGACTTCATCAGCGCGGAAATCCCAAGGTTTTGGGTTATCTCCGGGAATTCGTTCCAGAAACGGCACTTTCGAGCCAGGTAACGCTTTTTTCATGGAGCTGCCCCATTGAAGGTGTAACGCTTTAGCGCCCATGATAAAGCGTAACGGTAGCGATTTCTAATCTGAATTGATCTAACAATCTGGAGCCGCTCCGTTTGCTTTCAAATGGAGAAAAGCCGTGAATAAACATATCGAAGAGGGGCGTGTTAGCTTCTACAAGAATAGAGGCCGCTATAAGAATCCTTATAAGAAAGGAAGCCGCGCCTACGATGATTTTGAACGCGGATGGTCACAGGCGCTGAAGCGTTCTCCAGATCAGCATATTGAATAACACTGGCCTGGTCGTGTGTAGCCTATACCGATGGCTAGACTAGTCGATACAGCTGATTTTCTAGGGCGTGCCCGAAAGAAGCATGGCAACCGTTACGATTACTCTAAAGTCGAGTATGTGGCCGCTAAACAAAAGGTCACGATCATTTGTCCAGAGCATGGAGAGTTTGAGCAGACCCCCGTGAATCATTGCACAAGGCATGGTTGCCCTGGTTGCGGAGGAAACAGACGGCTCACTCAGAATAAATTCATCGAGCGTGCCACCAAAATTCACAATGGTCGCTACGACTACTCCCACGTGGGGTTTAAGAATGTTGAGAGTAAGGCAGAAATCATATGCCCTACACATGGAGCGTTTTTTCAGCGAGTGGCTTCACACCTTAAGGGAATTGGTTGCCCTAAATGTGGCAGGGCTGTCACGGCTAATAAGTTGAGTCATTCCCGCGAGCGCTTTATTGAAAATGCTCGAAAAGCGCATAGTGAGAAGTATGACTATTCAAAAGTTGATTACGTCAATGCACACACTAAGGTAACAATTATCTGTCCAGTTCATGGACCTTTCAAACAAAGCCCAGCGAACCACATTCGGGATGTAGGCTGCCCTGAATGCGGCACTGAAAGCGCAGCAGCGCTAAGGGTTAGGACAACCGAAGACTTCGTACAGGAAGCAAAGGAAGTTCATGGCGACAAGTACGACTATTCAAGGGTCGAGTACAAAACTTCGCACGAGAAAGTCGAGATAATTTGCATGGAACACGGGGCATTTTGGCAGTCGCCGGTCAACCATGTCAGAGGCAACAAGGCAAGATGTCCCGGCTGTACTGTTTCCGGGTTTGATCAGACGAAGCCTGGGCTTCTGTACTATCTTGCCGTAGCAACGAATGAAGGTGATACGCTGTACAAAATTGGCATAACGAATCTGACAGTTCAGAAGCGTTTTCCAAACTTAGATTTAGCCCGCATACGGATCATCAAGACATGGGAATTCGCTGTAGGTCGGAAGGCTGCAGAACGTGAAGCAGCCATATTGTCGCGATGCGCCAAAGATCGATACTTTGGGCCAGACGTCTTGGTCGGCTCTGGTAACAGTGAATTGTTTAAGTGCGATGTGTTAGAGCTAGACCACCCAAGTGAAGTGGATTCTCGACCGGTAGTCGATGAGAACGCAGCCTTGATTGGTCAACCAGTCCAACATGAATTTGCTGTTAGCGCCGGAGTAAAAACGCGCCTATTTGCCGCAACTTTTTAACAGAGTTTTACCGGCAGTTCCCCAGTCCGCC
>JAGRGQ010000006.1 GCA_020445405.1 Gammaproteobacteria bacterium
TGGCGGATCCACCAGGTGGCGTAGGTGGAGAACTTGTACCCGCGGCGATATTCGAACTTGTCCACCGCCTTCATCAGGCCAATGTTGCCTTCCTGGATCAGATCCAGGAACTGCAGCCCGCGATTGGTGTACTTTTTGGCGATTGAGATCACGAGCCGCAGGTTGGCTTCCACCATCTCTTTTTTGGCGCGACGTGCTTTGGCCTCGCCGATGGACATGCCGCGATTGATCTCTTTGATCTCACTGATACTGAGTTGACTGTGCCGTTCCAGTTGCAGCAGTTTCTTTTGCGCGCGCAGGATTTCCGGTTTTACCTCAACCAGTGTCGCCGAATAGGCTTTACCTGCATTGATCTGTCCTTCCAGCCAATTCAGATTGGTTTCATTGTCCGGAAAGGTGGTGATGAACTCCTTGCGTGGCATCGCCGCGTCGTTTACGCAATAGCCCATAATGCAGCGCTCCTGGTTGCGGATAAACGCAATCGCTTTGCGCAGGTTCTCCACCATCTCCTGAAAGACGGCCGGCAGATATTTAAACTCGAGAAATGCGGCGGAAAGCTTTTCCTGGGCCTTGACGGTCTTACTGTGCTCTTTGCCGTGTTTGGCAAGGTTGTTGATCAGAGCCTTGTGATGTTTACGCAGCTGAGCGATTTTTAACCTGGCTTCTTCCGGGTCTGGACCGGTATCGACCACCTCTTCCGTGCTGTCGCCGTCGTCATCGTCATCGTCATTGCCATCTTCGACGGAGGCCTCGACTTCACTGCTCTCGATACTGGACTTGACCTGGATCGGCTTTGCGATTTCATCAGACTCGTTGGGATCGTTGAAGCCGGCGATCACATCCGTCAGGCGGATCTCATCCACTTCAACCTTGTCGAACATCTCCAGCACCCGTGCCACGGTATCAGGGTAGGTTGCCAGCGCTGCCAGCACCTGATTGAGGCCCTCTTCGATGCGTTTGGCGATGGTCAGTTCGCCTTCTCTGGTCAGCAGTTCGACGGTACCCATCTCGCGCATGTACATGCGCACCGGGTCGGTGGTTCTGCCGAATTCACTGTCGACGCTGGCCAGCGCCGCCGCTGCCGCTTCCGCGGCATCGTCGTCGGTGGAGACCGCATTGTCGGTTATTGACTGATCATCGATATCCGGAGCCTCTTCGAATACCTGGATACCCATGTCATTGATCATGCGAATAATATCTTCGATCTGCTCTGGCTCCACGATCCCGTCGGGCAGGTGGTCGTTAACCTCTCCATAGGTCAGAAACCCCTGATCCTTGCCTTTTGCGATCAGTTGCTTTAGCTGGGATTGCTGTTGCTGCTGCTGGTCCATTTCCTACCTGTATAAAAAATGCAGAATTAAGGTATTTTGCGACTCCGAACGCGACACTATAGCGTAATTGCTATTTTTTTTCCAGACCGTCGTTGCATGAGTTCTGTTTCGCTTTCTCCCTCGAAAGCTCGCTCAGGCGCTGTTTCTCGCTTTCATCGAGTCCCTCCCTGTCAGCCTTGGTTACCAGCGCCTCCCACTCCATCTGTCCCGATTGCGACGACAGGTGCGCCAGGGTCTCCCGGAATTCCAGTTCCTGTCCCTCGTCGGGCAATGGCAGCAGGCTGGCAGCCAGTTTTGCCAGGTGCCTGCCCTCGGAACGACCGCGCCAGCGTTCCAGTAGTGCGACTGTGGTAATGTTAGGTTGAGTTCGCAGTAATTCAAGCAGTTCCCTCAAAAGAGGTATTCCCGGCACATCGAGATACTCCCAGCCTTCCGCTAAATTCCCGGCACGCGCAAAAGCCGGATTGTTGACCAGCAGCGCGATTGCCCGCCTCACCGGAGGCATGGTGCTGAGCGAAGTATGGGGCCTGATCTTTGCTCGTTTGACGACCGTACCGGTATTCGCTCCGGGGATATTTTCGCCGACCTTTTCCGACAGCTTGCGGTACATCATTCTGCGGAAAAGCCCCTCCGGCAATTGATTCAGCAGGGGTTTGGCCCGCTCTGCCAGTTTGACGCGCCCCTCGGCCGAGTTGGTGTCGGACTGACCTGCCAGGTGATCGAACAGAAAACGGGAGAGTGGCACTGCTGTTTGAATACGGCGCCTGAAGGCCTCTACCCCCTCCTGTCTGACAAGGCTGTCCGGGTCTTCCCCCTGCGGCAGAAAAAGAAATCTGGCCTCGCGGCCATCGCGCATCAGCGGCAGCGCGATTGCCAGAGCCTTCCAGCCCGCGTCACGTCCGGCCCGATCACCGTCGAAGCAGAAAACCACTTCGGGCACTGCCCTGAACAGGCGTTGCAGATGATCTGTCGTGGTCGCCGTACCCAGCGTTGCCACTACATTCCGGATGCCGAACTGTGCCAGTGCCACTACGTCCATATAGCCTTCGACCACCAGCAGATGATCAAGTTGCCGCACCGATTTGCGTGCTTCATACAACCCGTAGAGCTCTTTTCCTTTGTGAAACACGGGCGTTTCAGGCGAGTTCAGGTATTTCGGTTTGCCCTCCCCGAGCAGGCGGCCGCCAAAACCGATGAAATCCCCGCGGTGATTGCGAATGGGGAACATGATCCGCTCTCTGAAGCGATCGTAACGCCGTCCTTCATCCGATTCCGTGGTCATGCCGGTGACCCACAGACGCTTCAGCTCTTCGGCATCTCCGTTTGCCAGATTCATCAGGTTGTGATAGCCGGATGGCGCAAATCCAATGCCGAATTCCGCGACGACCTCTCTGCTCAGTCCGCGCAGCTTGAGGTAGTCGACGGCGCGCCGGGCTTCGGGATGGGTGCGCAGCTGGTTCCGATAAAATAGCGCGGCTTTCTCCAGAGTGGCATAGAGCGGTCGGTAATCGGGTCCCTGGCTCTGACCCTCCTCGCGCGGCACCTGCAGTCCTTCACGCACCGCAAGCTCCTCAATGGCCTCCACGAAATCCATTTGTTCGTATTCCATGAGAAAGCCGACCGCGCTGCCGTGGGCACCGCAACCGAAACAGTGATAAAACTGCTTTTCGCGGCTGACGGTGAAAGAGGGGGTTTTTTCATCGTGAAACGGACAGCACGCCTGGTAATCTTTTCCCCCTTTTTTCAGAGGCAAACGACTGTTGATCAGATCGACGATATCGACCCGGTTCAGTAGTTCGTCTATGAAGGAGGCAGGTATTCTTCCGGCCATAACGCGCTATCCAATCTTCCGCCTGGATATTGAGTGCCCGGGCCAGGCGGATCCCAAAATGACGGGCCTGGGGTTCCCCGCGGCAATCCCGGTGGTGCGTTCTGGCACCCGAAGGATCTGTTTAAGTACGCGGGATTCCTGCCTTTGATCTGGAGTATAGACGCGGTTGCGTTAGCCGTTACAGCGGCACGGGATTTCAGGGTTGCGCAGATTATCCGGTGAGTCTGGCTTTGATCTTGGCTCCGACCTTCCCCATGTCTGCCCGGCCCTGGGCTTTGGGTTTGATCTCTCCCATCACTTTCCCCATGTCTTTGAGCGAAGAGGCGCCGGTAGCGGCGATGGCCCGAGTGATCAGCTCGTCGAGCTCCTCTTCGCTCAGCGCCTTCGGCAGGTACTCCTGAAGCACGGAGATTTCGAACGACTCCTGTTCCGCCAGGTCGGTGCGGCCCGCCTTCTCATACTGTTCGATGGAGTCCCGGCGCTGCTTCACCATTTTATCGAGTACGGTCAGCACCTGCGTATCGTCCAGTTCGATCCGCTCATCCACCTCGCGCTGTTTGATGGCGGCGAGTACCAGCCGGATAGCGCCGAGGCGGCGTTTGTCGCCCGCTTTCATCGCGGCGATCATCTCGTCCTTAATGCGTGCCTTCAACATCGTGGATATCCTGAGAGAGGGAGACGACGTGTCGTGGATCTAGTACTGGCGTTCCCAGCGGCGGTTGTCTCGCGAAACCTTTTTCAAATGGCGTTTGACTGCGGCGGCGGCTTTTCTCTTACGCTCTGCGGTCGGTTTCTCGTAGAATTCACGTTTGCGGACTTCGGCCAGGATACCGGCTTTTTCACAAGAGCGTTTAAAACGACGCAGAGCGATTTCAAAGGGCTCGTTGTCTTTGACACGTACGTTCGGCATTAGCAACCCCAATAAAATTGAAATAAATGGCAGTTTCAAAAAGCTAAAGAGCTGGAATTCTACTGGTAGTTGACCGGCTTTGCAAAGACCTTTGCCCGGACCGGTATCTGGCGGAGCGATTTTTGGCAGTTACCCCCGGATGCCGGGCAGAAATGAAAGGGATAGAGATGAATGTCTTGGGAATAGAGACCTCTTGCGACGAGACCGGCATAGCCGTTTACGCGGGCGGACGGGGCCTTCTGGCGCACCGGGTGTACAGTCAGACAGATATCCATCTGGAGTACGGCGGCGTGGTGCCCGAACTGGCGTCACGCGACCATATCCGCAAGACCTTGCCGCTGATTCGCGGCGTGCTGGCCGAGGCGGCTCTTGGGAGCTCCGATATCGACGGGATCGCATACACCAGCGGCCCCGGTCTGGTGGGCGCACTGTTGGTGGGCGCGGCGATAGGCCGAACGCTTGCCTGGGCATGGGGGGTTCCGGCTGTCGGCGTTCATCATATGGAGGGACATCTGCTGGCTCCGCTGCTGGAGAGGGAGGTGCCTGAATTTCCGTTTGTCGCGCTGCTCGTATCCGGCGGGCACACCCAGTTGGTGGCGGTGGAGGGAGTGGGCCGCTATCGCCTGCTGGGCGAGTCTCTGGACGATGCCGCGGGAGAAGCTTTTGACAAGACCGCAAAACTGATGGGGCTGCCTTATCCGGGTGGCCCCGAACTGGCCAAACTTGCCGAAAAGGGGGATCCCGGGCGTTTCAGGTTTCCCCGGCCGATGACCGACCGGCCCGGACTCGACTTCAGTTTCAGCGGGCTGAAAACCTTTGCGCTGAACACGCTGAACAGTGAGTTGAAAAGAGTGCGCGGCGTTGAGGCGGTGGCACGTCTGAAAGCCGATATCGCCAGAGCCTTCGAGGATGCGGTGGTGGATACGCTGGTGATCAAGTGCCGGCGCGCGGTGCGCGAGTCGGGCAGCAGGCGGCTGATTCTTGCGGGTGGCGTCAGCGCCAACCGTCGTCTGCGCGAGCGGATCAGCGTGGCGATGGAGAGCGAAGGCGGCCGTGCCTATTATCCGCGTCCCGAGCTCTGCACCGATAATGGCGCCATGATCGCCTTTGCCGGCTGGCAGCGACTCAAAGCGGGTCAGTCTGAACCGCTGAAATTCGGCGTCCGGCCGCGCTGGCCTATGGAGGAACTGCCGGGCGTCTAGCGCCTGTTAACACTAATGGAATAGCTGCTGACGGGGATTACGGACAGGTTCCGGAAACGCAGGCGACGCTAAGCAACGTATTGTTTGAGGCATCGCTCCGGAGCCGCCGCTCGCGCTATCTTTGCAGTGCGGAATGGCGCGGCTTAACCGCTGATTTTACCTTCGGAACCGGAAAGAAGATTACGTATGTTGCTGCGATGCCGCCAGAAAAGAATGATGCTGATCAGAATCTGAACGCCGATCAGTTCGGGCTCGGGCCGGAAGAACCAGACTACCAGCGGCGCCAGCGCCATGCAGACCAGCGCAGCGAGTGACGAGGTATTGAGAATCCTGGCGACAAACAGCCAGATCATCGCAACGCTGCCGCCTATCTGCCAAGCCAGCCCAAACTGAACGCCCAGCGCGGTAGCGACCCCCTTGCCTCCCTTGAAACCGAAGAAAACAGGGTAGAGATGTCCAAGAAAAGCAGCCAATCCCGTGGCGGCAAGAATTTCCCCATCGACGCCGTAGAGATTGGCGGCCAATACCGGAAGCAGACCCTTCAGCATGTCTCCGAACAGTGTCAGGGCAGCGGCTTTTTTGCCGCCGATACGCAGAACATTGGTAGCGCCGGGATTGTTCGAGCCCTGGGTGCGCGGGTCAGGCAGCCCCATCAACTTGCATACGATGATGGCGCTGGATATGGAGCCAAGCAGATAAGCGACTGGAACAAAGAGATAGTGGGTCATGGGATGGGTGTTGTCAGCAGCAGTTCGTATCCGGGGCCATCTGTTTGGGAGGGCAGGGTATGGTGCCGAAAGAGCAGAATACGCAGCAGTCACCTGGCAGCGGGCGCAGCAGTTCACCGCAGCCGGTGCATTCGTAAATCCATTGACAGGCATCGACGGGCATGGATTCATCGCGGCTGACGCCACAGCGCGGGCAGGTGATACGCGATATCAGTTGTGGGTCCATGATTTCTGCTCGCTGGCGCAAACGCCCCGAAAACCCGATTGTCCGCGTTCGGCGGGGGAGGGGTCAAGAGAGTTTGCTATCAGTGCCCGCTGCATTACCATGTCAGTACGCCAATTACCAACAGGATAGCGCAGGTTCCGATGGATATAGTTTTTTTACGCAATCTGAAAATAGATACCGTCATCGGTATATACGACTGGGAGCGCAAAATCCGCCAGACGGTGATACTTGACCTGGAGATGGGTGCCGATGTTCGCCGGGCTGCAGCCAGCGAGAGAATTGAGGACGCGCTGGACTACAAGGCGGTTGCCAAGCGGCTCATCGCTTTCGTAGAGCAGAGTGAGTTTCAGCTGGTGGAGACGCTGGCCGAGAATTGTGCAGCGATCGTTCGCGAGGAGTTTGGCGTGAAATGGCTGCGCTTGAGTCTCAACAAGGTTGGCGCGGTCAGCGGCGCCCAGGACGTGGGCGTGATCATCGAGCGCGGGGCGAGATGACGGTCAGAGCCTGGCTGAGCCTGGGCAGCAATATTGATCGGGAGAAAAATATCCGCTCGGCTATAGCCGCGCTGGAAAAGGTTTTCGGCAGGCTGTTTGTCTCCCCCGTCTACGAGAGCGAGGCGGTGGGGTTTGAGGGTGACCCCTTCCTCAATCTGGTGGTGGGGCTGGATACCGACCTCCCCCCGGGGGAGGTTGCACAGCGGCTCCGTCTGATAGAGCGGGAGCACGGCCGTGTCCGGAGCGGAAGCAAGTTCAGCCCCCGGACTCTGGATATAGACCTGCTCACCTATGGTCAGCAGATTATTCATACTCCCGACGTTGATGTGCCCCGCGATGAGATCACCCGCTACGCATTTGTTCTGCGGCCGCTTTCACAGGTCGCGGGCAATGAACTGCATCCGGTTGAAGGTGTGAGTTATCAGGCGCTTTGGGATGCGTTCGACCAGTCGCAGCAGCCGCTGTGGACGGTCGATCTTGGACTGAACTGACGGCGCTGCCGCAAGGCATATCGGGCAAGCGGTCACTGCTGTACGCTACGGCCACCATCCACGGCGATGATCTGACCGCTGATATACCCGGCATCCTGTACCAGGAAGAGCACCGTGCGGGCGATATCCTCCGGCGTGCCGGCGCGTTTCAACGCGGTGCGCGCGACAATTTCCGATTTTACCTTCTCCGGCAGCTCCTCACTTGGCCAGAGTATCGCGCCGGGAGCAATGCCATTCACCCTTATTTCAGGCCCCAGTTCACGTGCCAGACTCTTGACCAGCATGGCGTTGCCGGCCTTGGCTATGCTGTAGATCGGGTGCTTTGCCAATGGCCGCTCGGCGTGGATATCCACCAGGTTGACAATGCATCCCCGGTTAGCCCGCAACAGCGGTGCTGCCGCCTGTGACAGAAAGAAGGGGACCTTCAGGTTGGTACCCATCAAATCCTCCCACTCTGCTTCCCCGGCAGTGGCCAACGGCGTGGCGTAGAAGTTCGATGCGTTGTTTACCAGCAGATCCAGCCGCCCCTTCCACGCCTCCGCCCGGTGTACCAGATTGTCGAGTGCTCTCATGTCCTGCAGATCGGCCTGAACCAGCGTGACCGAATCCCGGCGCCGGGCGGTCAAGTCAAGCTGCAGCTGTTCGGCGGCTGCGTGCGAGTGCCGGTAGTGCAGCAGAATATCCATGCCGGC
Source organism: Gammaproteobacteria bacterium (assembly GCA_020445405.1). Taxonomy (GTDB): domain Bacteria; phylum Pseudomonadota; class Gammaproteobacteria; order Chromatiales; family Chromatiaceae; genus HKST-UBA178. Next base: position 7,906 of record JAGRGQ010000006.1, read on the forward strand.
GCGATGCAGCTGGCGTACGATCTCAGCGCCGATGCGCCGGGCGGCACCGGTAACCAGTGCCACCTTGCCATCGAGCGGATTGTCGATACAGTTCACGAAATGCCTCCAGGTTCTTGTGTTCGGGTAGAATCCCTGATGACCGGTTGTGATCAATACTCCTGTGCCTGCCGATTTTATCCCTGCAGCATCCGGGATTCACTGCAGCGGAGGGCGATCGTTCAACTTTAACCAAAAACAGGGGAACGAAGAAAGCCATGCCATCAGACTCATCCGCGCATCGGGATCAGCGCGCCTGGACGAGCGGACTGCCAGAGCCGGACCGGGAAATGCTGCGACAAAGCGAGAATCTGGTCGAACTGATCGCCGGGCGCATTGACCACGCTGGAGGGCGCCTCCCATTCGACCAGTTCATGGAGCTGGCGCTCTATGCACCGGGTCTGGGTTACTACAGCGCGGGATCGCGAAAATTCGGGGAGTCAGGGGATTTTATCACCGCACCCGAGACCTCGAACGTTTTCGCCCGCTGCCTGGCGCGGCAGTGCCGCCAGGTTCTGGAAGAGGTGGGCGGTGATGTGCTGGAATTCGGCGCCGGTTCCGGCGTGCTGGCGGCGGATCTTCTGGCTGAGCTGCAGGCGCTGGGCAGCTTGCCCGACCGTTATCTGATCGTCGACGTGAGTCCGGATCTCAAGGCGCGTCAGAAAGCGTTGCTGCAACAGCGGCTGCCGGCGGTGATGGATCGGATTTTCTGGCTCGATGGATTTCCCGAACAGGGGTTCCGCGGGTCGGTCATAGCCAACGAAGTTCTGGATGCGATGCCGGTGCACCGTTTCAGGGTAGACCGCGGGCGGGTGCAGGAGCAGTATGTGGAGGCTGCCGGGAAGCGGCTTCGGCTCCAATGGGGAGAGGCTTCGCCGCTGCTTCGCGCGGCAGCGGAAAAACTGCTGGCGGCGAACCCTGGCCTCCCGGACGGTTTTGAATCCGAACTCAATCTGAGGAGCGTGCCATGGCTGCAGGCAATGTCCGGCTGTTTTGCGGCAGGTTTGATGTTGATCATAGATTACGGCTACAGCAGGGCGGAGTACTATCACCCGCAACGGGATCGGGGCACGCTGATGTGTCATTACCGTCATCGGGCGCATCCGGATCCACTGTTCTGTCCGGGGCTGCAGGACATTACCGCGCATGTTGATTTCACCGCGCTGGCGGAGACGGCGCTCGATGCGGGGCTTGCGGTTTGCGGATACACCACGCAGGCCTATTTTCTGCTGAGCTGCGGGCTGGAACAACTGCTGGCCGAGTCCGATCCGGGCGATGTCAAGCGCCACCTGATGCTCACGCAGGGGGTGAAGCGGTTGCTGCTGCCGTCGGAAATGGGCGAACGATTCAAGGTGCTGGGTTTTACCCGCGGACTGAAATCGCAACCCATCGGGTTCTCGCTCAAGGATATGCGCGGCAGGTTGTGAGGCCGCTCACTCAGGGGCAGGCTACCGGATTTATCAACCAGCCGATTTCCATTGCCGTCTGACTTCCGCTATCAGCCGTTCGCGCGCGCGGTTTATTCGCTTACCAGTCTGCACTCCATTTTCTTCCGGCCGGACGGATGATGTGCCGCGCACCTGGTTGGCGGCGCAAAGCGCGCGGCGGAAAAATTCTGCCTGGGGATAGGGCATCTGCTCGAATCCAGGGCGCCCCCTCAGGTCTGCCGCGCAGGCGAGCAGCAACAGTTCCATTCGACCGGGGCGTCGGAAAGCATCCATCTTTATCAATCTTTTGAGCACAGTCGAGGGTTTCAGTGCCCATGCGCGGTGGCAGTCGGTATGAAAGCGCGCCGTGGTCACCGCGAGTTCAAGATACCGGTTCGGTATCCGCAACCGCCGGCACAGCGCCTCGACCATGCGCGCACCGCGCAACTCGTGACCAATATGCCTTGGCCACTGCTCCCTGGGCGTGGTTCCCTTGCCCAGGTCGTGCAACAGCGCGGCCAGCCGCACCTGCGGGTTTCCACTCAGTTCGCAGGCCCGCTCCAGCGACAGCAGGCTGTGTATCCCCGTGTCGATCTCCGGATGGTGCGCTTCCGGCTGCGGCACCCCGAACAGGCGGTCCAGCTCAGGCAGCAGTGGTTTCAGCGCGCTCAGCGTTCTCAGCTGTTCGAAAAAAATCCAAGGCTGCGACTCGCCCAAAGCCTTTTCAATTTCGCGCCAGACCCTTTCCGGCGAATATTCGGCAAGCGCCCGGTCAGCCACCATCCGCCGGGCCAGCGCTGTGGTTTCCGACGCAATTTTGAAACCCGAGTCCGCCAGCCGGGCAGCCAGCCGTGCCAGTCTCAGTATACGCATGGGGTCCTGGCTGAAACCGGGCGTGTGACGCAGTATACGTGCTTCTATGTCCTGCACGCCGGACAACGGATCTATGATCTCTCCATCTGCAGCGATGGCGATGGCATTTACGGTGAGGTCGCGCAAGCGCAGATCCCGCTCCACCAGCTCCCGTTCATCGGCGGCGATCCCCTCACCACGGGGCAATGCGTACTCCTCCTTGGTTTTCGGGTGTAGAAACACCCTGAAATCCCGGCCTACAGGCTTGAAGCCAAGCTGGACGAGCGCGTCACCGCTGCTGCCGGTGACCAGCCAGTCGCGCTCGGTCACGGGTTGTCCCAGCAGCCGATTGCGCACGGCGCCGCCGACAAGGTAGGTATTCATTGCGCTGATGGTAGGGGGTGCCGCACAACGCCACAAGTGGGAGTCGCCTGATTTTTCATCATCACGCCACGGCATCAAGCGGTTGACGCAGGCGATTGAGACTGTCAGGGTTTTTTACAACGGCCTTATCATGCCCCGGCAGTGCCTGATCGGGAAAGTAGTAACAGACTGTTTTTACATGTGAATATTATTTTAGGTATGATTATTGCTGTTTGCCACGTTATGATAAAGTGAATCGTCGGTTTATTGTGCTATCGGAGTTTGGTTTGAATGCATTAGGTAAATTGGCCGCGGTACTTTTGCTCAGCCTGTTACCCGGGCTGGCAACCTCTGCAATGACCCAGAGTGTGCTCAAGGCTTCGCTCTCAGGGCCCAACGCCGAGTCGGGAGGTCTGACCGGATTCGATTTATGGATACAGACAGCTACCAATAGTGCTACTGGTGCGCCGCCCGGAACCACCAGCCCGCTCTGGTCCGGCGGGGTGACGATTGCCTATGATCCGGCAGTACTCACGTTTGAAAGATTCGATTTTGCTTTTACCGGAAGCGCTAACAGCAACTATGCACCGGTGCTGAATTCCGGTTTGTGCACGTCTGCACTGGCAGGGTGTGTCTCCGGGATTGAATTTTTACCCGGAAATTCCTCTTCTGCCTACGGGACGGAGGTTCCTGGAGGTATCTATTTCGGCACGTTCCTGTTTCACTATCTTGGTGGATCGAGCCCGCTGGAACTGGGAGAAGATAGCAGCGCACCATTCTATTTTTATCTGGACGGCGAGACCCCCGCATACGAGGTAAAGGAGTTTATGAATACCGCTATTGTTCCGCTGCCCGTCGCCGCCTGGCTGATGCTCGGCGGGATGGGGATGCTGGGAGCCTTGGGTTTCAGAAAATCCAGCTAGAAGTTCCGGCCTCGGATCCAAAAGCTGCCGTTGCTTAGCGGCGGCTTTTTTTTGCACTGGGGAAATAGGCCCGATCTCCCGGCCAGGATCGCCCTGCGATGAAATATATGCCCAAGTTTTTGCCGGCCCTGCTCACTCTTTTACCGATGCTGACCGGTTGTGCGTCGCTCTCCTACTACAGCCAGGCGATATCGGGACATTTCTCATTGATGGCCAATCGCCAACCTATTCGGCAGGTGCTTGAAGACAAGGAAGTGGACGAGGCGCTGAAGTCGCGGCTGCTGCTGGTGCAGTCGATTCGGGATTTTGCGTCCACCTCTCTCAAGCTGCCCGATAACGGCAGTTACCGCAGTTTCGTGCCGATGTCGGGCGAGGCTGTGGTCTGGAGCCTGGTCGCGACCGGCGCTTTCTCGATCGAACCCAGACAGTGGTGCTATCCGATTATCGGTTGTGCCAGCTACCGGGGATACTTTGACCTGGAAGTCGCACGGCGACAACTGGCCAGCCTTGAAGCGGAAGGGCTGGATGTGGCGCTGGAGCCGGTGCCGGCATATTCGACGCTGGGCTGGTTCGACGATCCGCTTCCCGGCACCGTGGTCAACTGGAACGACTGGCAGCTTGCCGGATTGATATTTCATGAACTGGCGCACCAGCGACTCTATGTCGCCGGCGACAGCGCGTTTAACGAAGCCTTTGCCAATCAGGTTCAGCGGGCTGGAGTCGCAACTTGGCTGGACGCGACGAGCTCCGCCCACATACGCAACGCCTGGCGGCTGTCGCTGCAGCGGGAGAGCGCGTTTGTTCATCTGCTGCTGGATACCCGCGAGCGTCTGAAGCGCCTGTACGCATCACCCACAGGTGAAATGGAGATGGCCCGCCGCAAGCGCGCCGCCTTCGACCGACTGGCTGCGGATTATCAGAGTCTTAAGCAGGACTGGCAGGGATACAGCGGCTATGATGCCTGGTTCGAGCCCAAACTCAACAACGCCAGATTGGCCTCCATCGCGACTTACGAGGAGTGGGCGTCGGCATTCGAGTTGCTGTTCGAGCGCGCCGGCGGTGATTTCGAAGCCTTCTACCAGGCTTGTGAAAAGTTAGCGGACCTGCCATTCGGGCACCGCCTCGCTCAGCTGCAGCAGTTGCGGCGCGCCTCCAGCTCAAAAAGATCGCTCGACCCCGCCCCGCAGCAGCAAATGGCGGAATGACGGAGGCGGCGTTTTTGCCGGGCAGAGAACCGCCGGGACCGCATTCACTCTCAGACCTGACGACGCAGTTGCTGGTATCGGCGCCGCACCGAATTGTCCGCCAGCATGTAGGGAACGACACTATCGATGCTGGTAGGCGCAATGCCCAGTTCCTGCAAACCGTCCTTGCTGCACAGGCTGTCAACCTGGAGCGAAAGATAGTTGTCATAGCTGAATGGTTTTCCCGGTACTCTGCCCAGGATTCTCGCCTGCATCCGCGATGCAGTTGCTCCCAGTCCGATAATCCGTTTCTTTATACCGGACTGTCTGGCGGTGTACTCCAGCAGCTGTTGCAGTGTGAAGGATTCGGGACCGCAAAGTTCATAGCGTTTGCCCCAGGTCGTTTTGTCATCCAGCGTTCGAACGAAGGCTTCCGCTACATCGCCGACATAAACTGGTGCAAAACGCGCCGCGGGGCAGGCCAAAGGGAATGGCCCCGGCAGGGAGCCAAGCAGATCGGCGAAGCGATTGAAAAAGCTGTCACCGGGACCAAAAATTACCGACGGCCGAAAGCTGGTCACTTTGATATGCGGCTTTCCCAGTGTGTGGACGCGATTTTCAGCCTCACCCTTGGTTTTCAGGTAGACCGAAGGTCCATTGGATTCGTTGGCGTTCAGCGCACTCATGTGCAGCAGGCGGGTAACGCCGGAAGCCCTGCAAGCCTCCGCAACCCTGTCGGCCAGCTCAACATGGATGCGCTGAAAGTCCCGACCGACGTGAATCTCATTGAGTATTCCCACCAGATTGACGGCGGCATCGCAACCTGCCACTGTGGCTTCGAGCTGTTGGCGGTCGAATAGATCAACCTTTATCAGATCCACTTGGCCGCCTGCCACGATACCGCGATGGCGCTGGGGGTGGCGGGTCGGGATCCTGACGTGAATCCCGCGGTTATTCAGACGCCAGGTCAGATGGGAACCCACAAATCCGGCTCCTCCCAGAATGCAAACTTTATTGGTTTTCATGTGTCGCAGTTTCCGTGTTTCCAGATCCTGTCAGGGTTGCGCAGCAATCGGTCAATCTGCATGAATTGTTTCGATTCCGGGTTACATCGGGATGTTGCCCCGTGCTTGTATCAATAGTCTATGCGACGGAACAGCAACAGGTTTCCCGAGCTGTCGCGCAGAACGAGTTTGTCATCCTTAACGGCGAATTCATAGTAGCGTTTGTTGCGACTGTCCCGTGTCTGCATCGAGAGTATATTATCCCTTTCCAGCACCAGATATCCCTCGCTGTATCGGTCACGGCTCTGGGAAATACGGAAACGGTCGTTTGCGACAGACAATATGTTGCCGACGGCGTCCTCCCACTCTCCGTCCAATGGACCGGAGGCGGAAGGCGAACCGGGCCAATTATAGTAAGGTGCTGCGGCTTGTGGAGAGATATATCCTGGATTCGGCATGTAATTCATACCGCCCGGGCTCCAGGGTGACAGCATGGGTGACAGTGGTGCTCCAGGCATGTTGAAGGGCGGAGTGCCTGAACCCCATGAGGGTGTTCTTTGCAGCCAGGATGACTGGTCGGACCGGTTCCCTATCCAACCGCTGTCCCGCTCCTTCAACCTTTTCTGGAAAGCTGAAGAGAAGGCATCCATCATATCGAACATCGATTCTGCCATTGGCCGATAGCGGCTTGACTGGTCGGGGAATGCGTGGGGCGAAAAGAGCAGCCCGAGCAGGAGAAATTGGTGGAGCGGTATTCGTTTAATCATTATTTCCTGGGAAGAGTCGCCGGGTTGTCGAGGTTCTCCATGTTGATTGACTGCCCAGTTTACGCCGGTGTTCGGTCAGAACCTATCTCGTAAGCCTCCGCGGCCGCGAACCTGGCGGTTTTGGTTCATGGCGCGACGCGGCGAGCGTAATGCAGCCGATGCTACAACAGCGGGCCGCAACAAAGCCACAAGCGATAATCGCCCGGTCCCCGGGGGGTTGTCCGAAATGCGTGCCTGCCCTGTTGCGCCGCTTGCCCGTGCATTGTGAACCGTGCCGCGCGGCGCGCCTTGCAGGCAAGTATTTTGGACAGCAACGCGGTTAGCGGCCGTTGGGGATTAAGCGGCTGGTTCTGGCCTTGCTGCCGTTGAAACTGCAGAGCTGTGGTAGAATCGATCTTAAAAAGCAGTCAATGTCCGATTACAGAAGGGTTGGAAATCATGTCGAAGCAACCAGGCGATGATGGCGCGGAAAGACGCGTACGCACCCGTGAGATGATAGATAAATGGCTCGCCGAACGGCAGGAGATGTTGGTGCTCTATTGCCAGCTGGCGGGTTTGGAGCCCTACACACCGGACCGATCGAGCAAGGATCTGTTACGCCGATTCTGCCAGGTGATGGTGGATTATATCGCTTTTGGACACTTTGAGGTCTATAACCGGATAAGTCAGGGTGACGAGCGCCGCGCACGGGTGTTGCAGATTGCCGAAGAGGTTTATCCGAAAATTGCCGAGGTGGCGGAAATATCCGTGGCGTTCAACGACAAGTACGATACCGGGGATCACGATCAACCAATGGACCAGCTGGACGAGGATCTTTCCATACTTGGGGCTGAATTAGCCAACCGGATTGAGTTGGAGGACCGGGTGGTGCAGGCGTTGCTGCGTTGATTTGGAATCGCAGGGGTGGTTTAGAAGCTGCCGCCGGCCGGAGGGATCCCCTCGTTTCCCGTATGCCGTCCGGTAGCTGCGGATCTGCTTGGCACCGGCTCTGCCGTCATGTTTGAGCAATTGAAAAAGCGTTTTTTCTGGCAGCCGGTACTAACCGAGTTTCTGGCGCCGATGCATGTTGCACACTCATTTGATCTGGGTATCGAGCACTTTTCCAAAGGCATCGACAATACCCGCATCGATGTCGTTCTCAGTCCCAAATTCGTGCATCACACCCGGATCTGGATTCGACAGGAGCTTGCTGATTACACAGCGGACCGCAAAAACGGTGCGCGCGCAGGCGGCGACGGTTCCGATCTTGCGACTATCAAAGAAGCGTATAGCGGCATGATGGTGGTGGCGGTTGACCTGGCAAAAAAGAAGTCACGGCCTGATCTGATACCCCTGCTTCAATTTAGCGTGGTGAAATTCCTGCTGCAGGTGACCGTTGAGGAGGTGGAACGGCTGCAGGCGCAGATGCAACAGTCGCGTGAAGCTAACAAAGCGCATGCCAGTGGACGCGCGGTCGAGATCCACGAACGTCTGGTGACACTCTCCAAGGAGGATTTTGCATTTCGATACCGGGTGGTTCGCAAATTGTTTCGCGAAATCCAGAAACTGGAGGAGCTGAATCTGTGCAGACTTCGAAAATCGGTGCTGGAAATAGAGTGGCCGGTTCCAAAGGGGGTGCTGTTCAATCTGCTCCTGCAAATTCCCTCGGTATGGGCGGATGAGCAATGGATGGCGCACTATCCTCTGGCGTTTACAGACAGGCAGGACCCGCAGGTTTTCGATCAGGTGAACCGGATTGTGACCGGGATTTTTCACGATTACCTTCCCGATTACGCCTGGCCGGCGGAGGTCTCCTGTTTCGCGGATGGCGCGGACGCCTGGAAGAAACGCGCCGCAGCTTCGCGCCAGCACCAGGACAAGGAGGTCTTGAGCGGGTTCTATGAAATCACCGAAATACTCGAATGTGGTCTGCAGGAGGATGAATACGGGCAGGACCGCGTCTGCTGGCTCGATACGCCGGAAAATATGACATATCTGCTCAATTCGGCAGAGCCGCGCAGATGGCGTCGCGTCGATGCTGCGGATACCAAGATCACTCCGCTGTGGGACCAGGAACAGTGGCCGCAATTTCATAACCGGCTATTGAAAAAGATCTTCCGGGAGTTGCGCAGGCAGGGTCTGGGGCACAAGATCATCGCCAGTTATACAGCGCCTTCGCTGTACCAGGAGCTTGAGGGTCGGCTGCCGGTGCGCCTGATCTATAACTATCTGTCCAACATGCTGCCGAGAAGGGTTCTGGTGCGCCGCCTGCGCAGTATTCAGCCGACGATGAGCGTGGAAGGGACCATGCGCCTGCTGGATAGCGCCACCGTGAACGGGAATCGCCTCTCCACCGCGTACCGGCACCGGCAGATGCTCAGGTTTCTGGTTGATTTTACGGTTCTCAGACGCGATCTGAAGCAGGCTTACCGTGCACATCAGATCATGAACAGCATCAGAGTGCTGGCCAGGTCCTCGGATATAGAGCTGTCCCGGGACAATGCGACCCTTAATGAATTTGTGTTGGCGGAGGAGCGGAAGCCGGAGCGGAATCGAATTCGCAGCCATGTCGTATTGAAAGCGGATGTACGCGGATCAACCGAGATGATCCGCGAATTGCGCAAACGTAAGCTCAACCCGGCATCTCATTTCAGCCGTAATTTTTTTGAACCCATCAACCGGCTGCTCTCCGTCTACGGTGCGAAAAAGACTTTTGTCGAAGGCGATGCCGTGATACTCACGCTGTTTGAGTATGAAGACAGTAAATATCAGTGGCTGTGCGTCTCGCTGGCCTGCGGATTGGCCAGCAAGATTCTCAAGGTGGTGGATACCCGCAACGTCGACAGCCGGGAAAACGGTTTGCCGGAATTGGAGCTTGGACTTGGTATAGCCTTCCTGAATGAAGCGCCGACTTTCCTGTTCGACGAGGATCGGGAGATCATGATATCGCCGGCAATAAATCGCGCCGATCAACTTTCATCCTGCTCGGCGCTGCTGCGCAAGAGTGATTTCGCCAAAGGTCTGGGGCGGGGAGTCGAAGTGGTTGCCGCCAGTGGCCTGCCGATTCTGGAAAAGGACAGCAGCGACCGGATGATGCGCTATAACGTCAATGGCATAGAACTGGATACCCCCGCTTTCGTCAAATTACAGTCGGAACTGGCGCTTAAAGTGGTTCGACTGGAAGATGAGATTTATCCCGGAGGCGCCCGCTTTTACGTCGGTAAGTACTCTGACATGAAAGGCGAAAGCCACTGGCTGGTGGTGAGGGAGGCGCCGGTGCGTGTATGGAAGGGAGGCCGGCCGGGCGAGGGGGAACAGTACGGGCACCGATTCTATCAGGTGGTGACCGACCCGGACGTTATCACCAAAATACGGTTCCAGCTGAATGGCAACAAAGCGGAGCCGGAAAAGGCCGATTCATCCAAAAACAGCGATTCACCACCTACAGAGATGCATTACGAATTCTAAAGTTGTCCGGCAACACTGTCGGCATACGCTCTTTTATCTGCGTCACTTTGTTGCCGAGCCTCTCATCGTAGATTACCGAGTACTCAAGGACTCTTTCCGTATAGCGACGTGTCTCATTGAACGGTATCGTCTCGATCCAGAGGTCTGCCTCCAATGCCTCCTTTTCCGGCAGCCAGCTGAGTACCCGGTGCGGCCCGGCGTTGTAAGCTGAAATTGCCAGCACCGGATTGTCGTCCAGTCGTTCAAATACCTTTTTCAGATAGCTGGTTCCGATATCGATGTTGGTGGCGGGGGTCAATAAATCCTTTCGTCCGGGGGATTTCCGGTTCATGCTGTTTGCGGTACTGCGCGCGGTGGCGGGCATGAGTTGCATCAGCCCCAATGCACCGGCATGGGATTCAGCGTCGGCAGAGAAGGCGCTCTCCTGGCGTATTACCGCCAGTACCCAGGCTTTATCCAGGTTTTTCGCAGCGGAGGCCGCTTCCACCTGCTGCTCATGCTCCAGTGGGAAGCGCAGCTCCAGATCGTCCCAGTATCCCGTGCGGGCCAGCGTGAAAATGGCCTGCGAGTGCCAGTCCCAGCGCTGGGCCAGTTTCGCGGCCGCATGCAATTCCGGGGCGCTGAGATTTTTCGTTGCCCAATGCCACTCTCTTCGCGCATCGGTGAGGCGACCGAGTGCGAACAGCTCTCCGGAACGCCGGAATCCATCACGGCTGGCGAGGGTATCGATTAACGCAGTGGGAACCGATAGTGGAGTGTGCTCCAGATTATAACTCAGACCGATCCTGTCGGCGGCAAGAAAACCGTGGTAGCTGCGTTGTCTGGCAAGGGCACGAAACAGGTCGTTTGCCCGGCCTTTCGCGCCCGTTTCCTGTAGCGCTCTGGCTCTCCAGTATTGCCAGTTCTCCCTGGAGCGCAAATCGGCTGGAAGTGCCTCGATCCAGCTCAGCGCCTGTGACCAATCCTTGTTGGCAAGCGCTTCTCTGATTCGCAGCTCAAGCATTTTATGGTCGTCGGGCCTGATCGAAAGCAGTTTGAGTTTTGCCAATGCATCGGGGTAGCCGCGGTGGATCCAGGCCAATACCAACGCCGTCTCGGCCTGATATTTCTGATCATCGGAAAAACGGTAGTGTTTGCTCAGGGCTTTCCAGACGGACTCCGCTTGTTCGGGATCCCGGCGGGCAAGGCGCTTCAGTCCGTGCAGCAGAATCGTACCGCGCAGACGGTGTTTTGCTGCAAACTTTTCACTTCGTTCTATATTTCCGGGCTGATTGTCGACAAGCAACCAGAGGTCCAACCAGGCTTTTTCGTTCTCAGGGAGGAAGCGCCGCAGATATTTTGCCAGGCCGGTGTTACGCTTCCGCATCGCAAGCTCGATGCGTTGCCAGACAAGCGACTGCGAGAGCTTCCCCGCTTTTCGCCACGCATCGAAAACCCCATCGCAGGATTTGGGCATGGATCTGGCGTTGAGCCACAGAGGGGCTACGGCGTCGAGTGCGCTACCCGTTTTGCCGGTTTCAATCAACGCCTGCAGTTGATAGCAGTGCATTTGAGCATTGCTGGTGGGTTGATAAAACGCAAGAAACTCATTCCACATGCGCTGCCTGCCCAGCGTCAGCAGGTAGCGCCGGCGGAATTGCTCCGCAATGGGGGTGTTTTGGTAACGGTGCAGAAAATCCTCGGCCGCTTTCGGGTCCAGCCGGTCCAAGCCTCTCAGCAGTTCCAGGTATTCGATATAGGGGAGCAGCGGATAACCGGTCAGGCGCGCCTTGAGCTCCCCGAATTGCGTCATATCGTTGTTTTTCAGCGCGCGCTCAGCGTTTAGAAAATCCGACCGCTGATCCTTTGGATTGGCCGCAATTGACGCTGGGGCTGTCATCAGAAACAGAAGTGCAACTACCGCAAGCGGTTTTCGCGCTGCTGCAAATAGAAACATAGTGCTGGGTATCCCGTGGTTTATCATGGCGTTTGAAGCTAAAGCTTAGGTGCTGTTGAGGTTACAGGCAAGGAGGGAATACCCGTAGAACCGTGATATCCACTCCAATTGCATCCATTCCGCGTGTAAACGGTTTAACCTTTGATTGAACAGGGTAAAGGTTTGGCTTCTCCGTGTAGAATAGCAGCGTAAATAAACTCAGACCGTTATCGGTTACGAGACAGGTTTTCTGCAGTCCCGGCTTGTGCCGGCGGAGGTGAACAGATGAGTATCGGCGATCAGATGAACATGCAGCTCAGCAGCGGTATTGCCGCGTTCGAGGGCAAGCATTTTGCAATAGCATCTCAGTCCTTATCACCGTTGGCGGAACAGGGCAATCCGGAAGCTCAATACCGCATGGCGATCATGGCGCAGAATGGTTTGGGCATGACGGTGAATGAATTGATGGCATACAAATACATGAAAGCTGCCGCTGAAGCGGGCCTGGCGCTGGCCCAGCATGGCCTTGGGTTCATGTACCTGGAGGGGGAGTGTGTCGAACAGAATGGTCAGCGCGCGGCTGAGTGGTTCAAGCGCGCGGCCGACCAGGGCTTGGTGGGTTCACAGACGACATTGGCGATGATGTACGAACAGGGGCAGGGGGTGGAGAAGGACCCGGAGGAGGCTCGCCGCTGGTACCGGAAAGCCGGGTTCGAATAGCCATCGGGCAGCGTGAGCAGATGCAGACTCCCGTTTCGTCAAGCTGAAAAATGAGCGGGATCTGCGTGGAAAGCGCGGCCTCAACCCGGGGTTGCACCCCCTCTTCAGGGGGTATTGGGTGCGAGACCGCTTATCCCGTTGCGCTATGGCCAGGATCCGATCCCTCTTCCCGGCAAGTTAAAATTTCTTGCGCATCATTTTTTCCGTCTCCTCCGACGAAGAGTAATACTCCGGTACAAAGGTCTGCTCCTGGATAGGAGGACGCACGTAACCGGTGTCCTTCTTCAGCTCCGGAAGTTTGATATTTTCCGGTGTAACATCCTCGTAGGGAATCAGGCTCAGCAGGTGACGGATGCAGTTCAGCCGGGCATGCTTCTTGATGTCCGCGTTAACCACATACCAGGGGGCCTGTTTGATATCGGTATAGGCAAACATGGCATCCTTCGCCTTGGAGTACTCTATCCAGCGCGAACGCGACTGCAGATCCATCGGACTCAGTTTCCAGCGTTTCAGCGGGTCGGTGAGACGGCTTTTGAAACGCCTCTCCTGCTCTTCATCGCTCACCGAGAACCAGTATTTGATGAGAATGATACCGGAACGTACCAGCATACGTTCGAACTCGGGGCAGGAACGCATGAATTCACGGTACTCATCGTCGGTGCAGAAGCCCATGACGCGCTCCACACCGGCCCGGTTGTACCAGCTGCGGTCAAACAGCACCATTTCCCCCGCGGCTGGGAGGTGCGGTACATAACGCTGGAAATACCACTGCGTCTTCTCCCTCTCCGTAGGTGTGTACAGGGCGACGGTAGGGCAGACCCGCGGGCTGAGATATTGCGTGATGCGCTTGATCACGCCGCCCTTGCCAGCCGCGTCGCGCCCTTCGAATACCACAACAACCTTAAGCTTTTTATACTTGATCCACTCCTGCAGCTGGACCAACTCCTCCTGCAGTCTCAACAGCTCCTTTTCGTAAAGGTTGTTTGGAATCTTGTAAGGCTTCTGCTTCTTTTTTTTACTTTTGGTTTTAACATTTTCAATTTCGGCCAATTCGTCTTGTATGTCCATCCATTCCTCTCTCTGGGTGAATTTTACGGTTTTATGACATGTCTGAAATGTTAGTCGCAGCGCGTGTCTATGACAAATTCCTGTGCACACCTGAGTTATCAGCTTTTTTCACAGTGGCTGCTATATGTCAAGCTCGGCCGCCGTTTCTCTTGCGTACCGCCGCGGCCAGTTCGCGCAGTAACGGCGCTGTCTCCTCCCAGCCGATACAGGCATCGGTGATACTCTGACCGTAGGTGAGTTTCCGGTCGTTGTGCCAGTCCTGGCGCCCTGCCACGAGGAAACTTTCAATCATGACGCCGATGATGCGCGGGTCGCCGCGTGCAATCTGACCCGCAACGTCCCGCCCCACGTCGATCTGTTTCTGCGGCCGCTTGCGTGAGTTGGCGTGGCTGAAATCCACCATCATGCGCGGTTTGAAGCCCGCCGCTTCCATCTCTTCCGCAGAGATATTGATACTCTCGGTATCGTAATTGGGACGGGCGCCGCCGCGCAGGATCACATGACAGTCCTGATTTCCGCTGGTGGCGAAAATAGCGGAAAAGCCCTCTTTGGTTACCGATAAAAAGTGATGTGGCTGGGAAGCCGATCGAATCGCATCCAGCGCTATCTTCAAAGTACCGTTGGTCCCGTTCTTGAACCCTACCGGACAGGAGAGCCCGGAGGCGAGTTCCCGATGCCCCTGACTTTCAGTAGTGCGGGCGCCGATGGCGCCCCAACTGATCAGGTCCGCGATGTACTGCGGGCTGATCAGGTCCAGAAATTCCGTACCCGCCGGTTGGCCCATGTTGTTGACATCGAGCAGTAGCCGGCGCGCCAGATGAAGACCCTTGTTGATATGGAAGGTGCCGTCCAGATCGGGATCGTTGATGAGCCCTTTCCAGCCGACCGTGGTACGGGGTTTCTCGAAATAGACCCGCATGATGATCAACAGATCATCCTCCAGCTCTTCCCGCAGTACCCGCAATTTTTCGGCGTATTCCAGCGCCGCGCCGGGATCGTGCACCGAACATGGCCCGACTACCGCAATCAGGCGCTGGTCCTGCTCCTGCAGAATTCGATGGATTGCCTGCCGGGTCTGATACACGGTTTCCGCTGCGTCATCGGTTATTGGCAGGTCCGCGAGCAACTGTGCGGGCGAGATGAGTTCGCCCATGCCCCTGATGCGGAGATCGTCGGTTTCATGGCGCATATTTTGTGGTGATCTGTAATAATCTTGTCATATTGGTAAGGCAGGGATTATAGAAGTAAAAAATGGTGTGTGATAGGCGTTGGCGCCATTGTTATGGAGAGAGAGGCTCTCATGTCGGATCTCAGACTGATTATCGGTAATTTCAACTATTCATCCTGGTCACTGCGCCCCTGGTTTTTCCTTGCACATCATCGCATACCCTTTGATACCACCCGGTTTTCACTCTTCTGCGAAACCACGGAAAAAGATTTAACCCGTTATTTTTCTGATGGGAAGGTGCCGGTATTGCGCCATGGCGATCTGGAGGTCTGGGATTCATTGGCGATTCTGGAATATCTGGCCGAACTGTTTCCGGATAAGCGGGGATGGCCCGCGGATAGGGGTGCCCGCGCAGTGGCACGCTCCGTGAGTGCGGAGATGCACTCCAGCTTCCCGGGTATCCGCAGTGAATTACCGATGAACTGCCGTCGCAGATTTCCCGATTTTCACCCTGGACCCGTTGCTCTACGGGAGATTGAACGCCTGTTTTCCGTGTGGCGTTTTTGCCGTCAGCGTTTCGGTCGGCAAGGACCCTGGCTGTTCGGGGATTTCTCAGTGGCGGACTGTATGTATGCACCGGTGGTGATGCGTCTGGTCAGCTATGGTATCCCACTGGACGAGATTGGCGGTGCCTACGTGAAGACGCTCTACAATTCGCCTGCAGCCCAGGCCTGGGTAGCCCTCGGGAAAGCGGAAAAGGAGATCATCCGGGAGAGTGAGGCCGATGGGCCGAGCGAGCCGATCTGAATTCGCTTTAGTTCTCCGATAACGGCTCGATACCCATGATCGATGCATGGAATCTAATCCTGCCAGTTGGGATATAACGCGTCGATCGGGAGCTGCCCACCAGCAAAAAAACATTGAAAATCAGAGTTCACAACGCAATAGTTGAAATTCCGCGATCCTCATGGAACAGTCTGGTGCTGGACAATCATCCGTTTCTGCGCCACGAATTTCTGCACGCCATGGAGGTCCACCATTGCGTAGGCGAGAAGTTCGGCTGGTTGCCCAGGCATATCGGCGTCTATGATGACCACGGCGAGTTGCTGGGCGCCATGCCCCTGTATGAAAAGTACAACTCCTATGGCGAATTCGTTTTCGACCATGCCTGGGCCGATGCCTATCAGCGCAATGGCCTCCCCTATTATCCGAAGCTGGTTTCGGCGGTCCCGTATACACCGGCCGGAGGGCAGCGTCTGCTGGCCAGGAGCGATATGCAGGCAGAGATCTATCCGCTGTTACTTGAACGGGTGCTCCAGTTGACACGACAGTCGGGCTGCAGCGGTTTTCACTGTCTGTTTCCGCTGCCGGCCGAACGTCGGTTTCTCTCTCAGCAGTTGTTGAGCCGTCATGATTGCCAATTCCACTGGCACAATCGTCACTACCGGGATTTCGGCGAGTTTCTCAGTCGATTGAACGCGAAAAAGCGAAAAAATATCCGCCAGGAGCGGCGTCGTGCTGCCGATTCGGGCGTGGTCATCCGGCGTCTTGATGGTCATACTGCGCGTGAGCAGGATTGGCGCCATTTTACCCGGTTCTATGAACACACTTTTCAGGAGAAGTGGGGTATGGCGACTTTTAACTACGAATTTTTCAGCGAGGTGGCCAAGCTGTTGCCGGATCAGGTAGTACTGGTGCTGGCGGATATTGCAGGCCAGTGTATCGCTGGTGCGTTGATGTACCGCAGCGATCACACCCTCTATGGCCGCCACTGGGGCTGTATCCAGCAGGTCGACGCGCTCCATTTTGAGGTCTGCTACTATCAGGGGATCGAATACTGCATAGCGCAGGGACTGGAGCGGTTCGAGCCGGGCGCCCAGGGCGAACACAAGATGGCCAGAGGGTTTCTTCCCACCTGCACCGAATCCAACCACTGGATAGTCGATGAACGGTTTCGCGAACCGATCGCCCGATTCGTCCGGCATGAAAGCGATGCAGTCAGGGATTACATTGAACAGCTCTGCGCAAATTCCCCCTACCGCCGGGTGCCGGCGGCATGAAACCCTACGCTGAATCGTGCGACCAGAACCGTGATCCGATTCTGGGCGTCATATCTCATCTGTTTGCACAGAGCGCCGTAGTACTGGAAATCGGCAGTGGCACCGGACAGCATGCGGTCTATTTTGCCGGCAGGATGCCCCACCTCATCTGGCAGACCAGCGACAAGGCAGAATACCACCCGGGTATCCGGATGTGGCTGCAGGATTCCGGGCTGCCGAATGTGGCCGCACCGCTTTTGCTGGATGTCAGTCAGACACATTGGCCGGTAACCGCGGCAGATTCGGTATTTTCCGCCAACACCGCGCACATCATGCACTGGGCCGAGGTGGAGGCGATGATTCGGGGCGTTGGAAGGCTTTTGCCCTCCGCGGGAGTTTTCGCGCTGTATGGACCCTTCAACTATCGGGGCGTTTATACCAGCGACAGCAACGCGCGCTTCGATCAGTGGCTCAAGTCACGCGATCCGGAAAGTGGCATCCGGAATTTCGAGGAGTTGAACAGACTCGCAGAAGCGGCAGAGATGTCTCTGCTGGATGATTTCGAGATGCCGCAAAACAATCGCCTGCTCGCCTGGCGAAAAAACATGAACGAGGGCGCCCTTCATCGATAGTGACATGCCGCCCGCATACTCTATTTGCGTGACAGGAAGGCAATAGCCATTTTTTAGGCTGCAGATCCCGGGCTTTTTTAAGCTGCCGGTATCTGCCACAGTAACAGAAATTTTTAAACCGGTTTGGCGGGATGCGTTACAATGCGCCGCCGGTTCCAGCGTAAACGGGGTTGAAATTTCTTCCACCGGCCGACAATCTGACCAGAGATCGACCATGCCACATTCCAAAGGCGAAGGCACTATCGGCAACATGCACCGCTATCCACTGCTTGAATCGGTGGACTTACCACCGGACTTGAAGCATCTCTCCCCGGACGAGTTGACTCGTCTGGCGGATGAACTCAGGGATTTTCTCATTGCGACGGTATCCCGCACCGGAGGCCACCTGGCGGCGGGGCTGGGCGTGGTTGAACTGACCATTGCACTGCACTATGTCTTCGATACCCCCTATGACCGCCTTGTGTGGGA
Organism: Gammaproteobacteria bacterium; assembly: GCA_020445405.1. Taxonomy (GTDB): domain Bacteria; phylum Pseudomonadota; class Gammaproteobacteria; order Chromatiales; family Chromatiaceae; genus HKST-UBA178. The sequence continues at coordinate 25,919 of JAGRGQ010000006.1, forward strand.
TGTGGGGCATCAGGCCTACCCACATAAGATTCTCACCGGCCGGCGCGAACGGATGGCGACTCTGCGCCAGAAGGATGGTCTGTCTGGGTTTCCCCGGCGTCAGGAGAGCGAATACGACACCTTCGGGACGGGCCATTCAAGCACCTCTATCGGTGCCGCGCTGGGCATGGCGGCGGCCGCCAAGCAGCAGCGGGTTCGACGTCACGTGGTGGCGGTGATCGGAGATGCGGCAATGAGTGCCGGCATGGCGTTTGAGGCGCTCAATCATGCCGGTGGGCTGGACCTCGATATATTGGTGGTGCTGAATGACAATGACATGTCGATCTCCCCGCCGGTCGGGGCCTTCAGTAACCATCTTGCGAGGATGTTATCGGGAAAGCTTTACACGACGGTGCGCGAGGGGGGCAAGAGCGCGTTGAGCAGACTGCCGAACCTGAGCGAACTGGTGGGGCGTTGGGAAGAGCATATGAAGGGCATGGTGATGCCCGGCACACTGTTCGAAGAGCTGGGTTTCAACTACATCGGCCCGGTGGACGGGCACGATCTGGAGACGCTGGTAACCACCCTCGATAACATGAAGACGATGCGCGGCCCGCGTCTGCTGCATGTGGTCACGAAAAAGGGAAAGGGATACCGGCCCGCGGAATCCGATCCCTGCTTCTACCACGGAGTGACGCCTTTCAACCCCGATACCGGCAAGATGGAGAAGAAAGCGGCTGGCGGCCCGACCTATACGCAGATCTTCGGCGACTGGATTTGTGATGCGGCGCGGGCCGATTCGCGCCTGGTGGGAATTACCCCGGCCATGCGGGAGGGCTCCGGTCTGGTGCGTTTTTCCAGGGAGTTTCCGGAGCGCTATTTTGATGTCTCCATCGCGGAGCAGCATGCGGTAACCTTTGCCGCGGGCATCGCCTGCGAAGGGGGCAAGCCGGTGGTTGCGATCTACTCCACTTTTCTGCAGCGGGCATACGATCAGTTGATCCATGATGTGGCTCTACAAAACCTGGATGTCACCTTCGCCGTCGATCGGGCAGGACAGGTTGGCGCCGATGGGGCAACGCATGCCGGCAGTTTCGATTTAACCTATGCGCGGGCGTTGCCGAATATGGTGGTCATGGCGCCGGCGGATGAAAAAGAGTGCCGAGTGATGCTGCAGACGGCGTACGAGCATCCTGGACCGGCGCTGGTCAGGTATCCGCGGGGAAGTGGGCCCGGAGTTGAGATCGATACTGCGCTGAAGACGCTGCCAGTCGGCAAGGGGGAGCTGATACGCAACGGCGCCAGCGGGGTGGCGCTGCTCGCCTTCGGCAGCCTTGTCTCCAGCGCGTTGGAGGCTGGTGACAGGATGAAGGCCTCCGTGGCCAATATGCGATTCATCAAACCGCTCGATTGCGAGCTGGTATTGCAACTGGCGGATAACCACGAACTTCTGGTCACACTGGAGGAGAACGTGGTTCAGGGGGGCGCCGGATCTGCGGTGAATGAGTATCTCGTGAGCCTGATGCATCCGGTCAAGGTGCTGAATCTCGGCTTGCCCGATCGCTTTATCGAACATGCCAGCTGCGATGAGCAGTTGCGGGAAGCGGGCCTGGATGTGGAGTCTATTGTTCGTTCGGTGACTGCGGCGCAACAGAACAATAAACGGTTGCTCTCCGGCAAACCGGGGCGATTCGATAGTAAAGCCTGATTATCGGAGCAAACGATTACGCAGATTCAATCAGCGGTATGAAAAAATTCTTTTTTCTGACAATTTTAGTCGTCGCCCTGGTGTTGGGTGCTCCAGCGGTTATTGGCATCAAGGCTGAGTCACGCTACCAGTTGGCGATTGACCACATTCAGCAGAGCGGGCTTAGAGTGGTGTCGCACAGCTATAGTCGCGGCTGGTTCGGTGCCAAAGCCGAAACCGGCATCGTTTTCGTCGCGCCCGAAGGCGCATCTGCGGCAACGGGGCCGGACAGCCCGCATCTGACCCTGGTCAGCACAATTGCCCATGGTCCACTGGTCTCCACCGGTCTGGGGATCGCGGAAATCGACAGTCAAATCGAATTTGCGGAGAAAACGCTTGCCCTTCCGGATGATCAGGCGCAAATCCATACGTTGATTGACCTCGACGGCAGCGGCCATACCCGGATCAATCTGCCGGCTGCCGATATGACCGGGTCAGCGAAGATGCCCGATATTTCGTTTGACGGTCTTTCCGGTGAGATGCAGTTCGGCATCGACGGTGATATCGATACGCATCTGGTTCTGCATGGCCTGGTTGTCGGCAGCGACGGCCAAAAGCTGCTGGAGCTGGGTGAGACCCGATTGCAATCCAACTCGCGTACCAGTGTCAGCGGGTTGATGCTCGGGAATGGCAAATTCAGCATGCAGCGGCTGAAGCTGAGCGGCCCTGAGCAGGGTGAGCAGGTTGCAATGCAACAACTGGATGTCGATCTGGCGAGTTCAGAGGAGCTGGAACAGGTTTCAGCCGTGGCAAGCTATCGCGTGGAGCGGGTTGAGGTTGGTCACGACGTATATGGGCCGGGTCAGTTGCGCGTCGAGCTGAACCGGCTCTCGGGTCCGGTGCTGGTGCGTCTGCAACGGGCCATTACGGATATCAAAAGCCAGAGCATGTCCGATGCGCAGCGCGGTATGGCACTGATGGGCGTGGTGATGAATGTCGCTTCCGAGCTGTTGAAGGGGGATCCCGGCATTGTCATAAAACCGTTAAGCCTGGTGACGCCGGATGGCACGGTTGAGGGTGAACTGTCGCTGCGTGGCAATGGTCTCCGCCTGGCGGATATCTCGAACATGCCGGTGCTGGCCGGCAAACTGGTAGCCGACCTGTCGTTGCGTGCGCCTGAAAAACTGTTCCGGTCGATGCTGGTACAGCAGAGCGCACGCAGGTTGAAACAGCAGATAGCCGCGATGATCGAACAGGGAGGTGAGGCGCCCAGGTTGGAGCAGGGCGAGTTGCAGCAGTTGATAGAGCGTCAGGTTGACCAGCAGCTGAGCGAATGGATTTCGCAGGAGGTTATTGTGCGTGACGGAAGTGACCTCGCCACTGTTGCGTCCCTCTCATCCGGTCTGCTTACGGTAAACGGAAAAACCATACCGCTGCCTCAATAGCGCGAGGTGATTCAGAAATGCAAAAGCCATCCGGCGACCGCCGGATGGCTTGTCTGCTGAGCAGGCAGACGCCGGCTGTTCAGGCGCCGGCCTTCTCCATCATCCGTTCAATGATCGGCTGCAGAATAATCTCCATCGCAAAACCCATTTTACCCCCCGGAACCACCAGCGAGTTACGCCGCGACATGAATGAACCGCCAAGCATGGAGAGCAGATAGGGAAAGTCCGTATTCAGTTTCTTCGGATCGCGAAAGCGGATCACAACGAAACTTTCGTCCGGTGTTGGAATATCGCGCGCGATAAAGGGGTTGGAGGTGTCCACCGTCGGTACCCGCTGGAAGTTGATATCGGTACGGGAGAACTGAGGCGTAATGTGGTTGATATAGTCAGGCATGCGCCGCAGGATGGTGTCGACAATAGCCTCTTCACTGTAGCCACGCTCGGCGTTGTCGCGAAAAATCTTCTGGATCCACTCCAGGTTGACGATTGGTACCACACCCACACCCAGATCGACATGCTGGGAAATATTGTAGTTTTCCGTTACCGCCAGGCCGTGCAACCCTTCGTAAAAGAGCAGATCGGTACCGCTCTCAATCTCTTCCCACGGGGTGAACTCGCCGGCTTTCTTCTCCGTGCCCAGGCGGGCGTTATGCTCCTCGGCCTCTTCCTGACTGTGCAGATAGTAGCGTTTCATGCCGGTGCCGGTTTCGCCGTAGGTCCGGAACAGCTCCTCCAGTTTGTCAAAGCAGTTGGCGTCCGGACCGAAGTGGCTCAAACCCTCGGCAATTTTTTTACGCATCGCAGCCCGGTCGTAACAGTGAAAACTGTCTCCCTCGACAACGGCTGGCTTGAATCCGTCGCGATAGAAAATATGCTCGAAAGCGCGCTTTACAGTAGTGGTTCCAGCCCCCGACGAGCCGGTTACTGCAACGACAGGATGCTGAGTGGACATGAAATTCTCCCTAGAGGTTACACCATTTCTCCAGCCGTAATTAACTGATTAAGCTGGAATAATACCGTTCGATAACCGCTTTTTAGCGCGGTAACTCCGTTGCAAACATGGTAATCGAGTGGCGAAATATATCACGAACCCATTCAGTCTGAATGGTCCCTGTTCTGATGCCAGACTAAGATATTTCTATGAAATACGCCGTGGTGTGCAGCCGATCGGGTATGCGGCAGCGGACTGAATTGGAGCGGAGATATGCACAGGTCGGCCGGGACAATTTCCTCGCGGTGCAATGAACTGAGGCTCCGCCGCCCCCGGTGAGGGGCACAGCGCAGCCTGGATTAAAACTGAAACTATCCGTCGTTAACCCTGGCGGTCACGCCGGTCAGAACAGACGGGCGTTGATCCACAGGTGGCTGTAGATGCTCGCCGCGTAGCCCAGGGCAATAACCGGGGTCCATTTCAGATGGCCGAAAAAGGTGTATTTACCCCGTGCCTGCCCCATAAGCGCCACGCCGGCGGCCGATCCGATAGACAGCAAGGAACCGCCGACGCCGGCGGTGAGCGTTACCAGCAGCCACTGTCCCATCGACATGCCGGGTTCCATGGTGAGCACGGCAAACATAACCGGAATATTATCGACGATGGCGGAGAGCAGCCCGACGATGACGTTGGCGGAGGTCGCTCCCAGGCCGTCATACATCAATTCGGATACCAGCGCCAGATAGCCGATGAAACCCAGTCCGCCCACGCAGAGCACGACGCCGTAGAAGAAGAACAGCGTGTCCCACTCCGCCCGCGCGACCTTGTTGAATACATCGAATGCAACGGCATCGCCCAACTGCCCGTCGTGTTCCATCTCGGTTTGGTCTGCCAGGCTTGGAGGGTGATCTTTATGAAAAGTCTTTTTCAGATAGAAGCCGAAGAATTGCAGATATGCCAGGCCGGTCAGCATGCCGATAACGGGCGGCAGGTGCAGAAAGTTGTGAAATCCCACCGCGGTGGCGATGGTCATCAGGAACAGAAAAATAATGCGTTTGGCGCCACGTTTCATCGGGACCGAGGCGCCGCCGCCGGTGGGTTGCTGATTCGGCACCGCGAAGATCATGATAACGGCGGGCACAAACCAGTTGATTACAGAGGGTAAGAACAGCGCAAAGAATGTCCAGAAATCCACCATTCCCTGCGGAGTTTCTATTCCCTTCTGCCACACCATCAGCGTGGTGATATCTCCGAAAGGACTGAAAGCGCCCCCGGCGTTGGCTGCCACCACAATGTTGATGCAGGCGAGCAGCACGAACTTGGTATTATCGCCGCCCACCGCCATAACCACCGCGCACATCAGCAGCGCGGTGGTGAGATTATCGGCGACCGGCGAAATGAAGAATGCCAGGATGCCGGTGATCCAGAACAGTGCGCGGAAGCCAAAACCTTTGCGTACCAGCCAGGAGCGCAGTGCTTCGAAAACGTTGCGTTCGTCCATGGCATTGATATAGGTCATTGCCACCAACAGGAAAAGCATCAGCTCGGCGTATTCAAGCAGGTTGTGCCGTACTGCCTGTTCGGCCACATGGACGCCCAGTTCCGGATGTCCGTGGTAGACAATTGCTATTATTGCCCAGATAATGCCTGCGGCCAGGATGACCGGCTTGGATTTGCGCAGGTGGGTAAATTCTTCCGCCATGACCAGTCCATAGGCCACCACGAACAGGGCAACAGCGGCATATCCCGCCCAGTGGTCAGTGAGATCCAGATGGCTTTCTTCGCCGCCTGACGCCAGGGCGAAACCTGGAACCGCAATCGAAAATAACAGAAACAATAGCTTTTTCACTGAAGTGGTCACGTTATGATCCTGAGTTGTGATTTATTGTTGATCGACCTGCCCACCCAAACAGCCTGAAAATAGACGCTGCAATTTTTTTGAAACATGATTGTAAACATGTTTCGGCTGACAAGGGAGTGTTGATTGACTAATTATTACAGGGTCCACCCCGCAAATGCCATGCATAATGCCGGTGATTTAATAAATCATGATGCCTGCATTATCCTGGTCCGCGAATCGGTTGTCGGGGACGGAATGTTTTTCAGGGCATGGGCATACTAACACTTCTACTGGCGGTTCCGCTGTTCGGCGCCGGCCTGATTGCGGCAATGCCGTCTGATTCAGGGCGCCTGATCCGAGGCATCGCACTCGGGACAGGGGTACTGACGCTGGCCACCGCCTGGGGTCTGCTGGCAGGATTCGACCCCGACATTTCGGGACTACAGTTTTCCGAAGTACATCGATGGAATCCACGCATGGGTACTTCGTTCGCCCTCGGCGTTGACGGTTTCTCGCTACCGATGGTGCTGCTGGCCACGCTGCTCGGCTTGGTTGCAATCCTGGCGTCAACCAATGTCCGTCAGCCCACCAAAATCTATTATCTGTTGATGCTGGTGCTGGAAGCCGCAATGCTGGGGGTATTCCTGGCGCAGGACTGGGCTCTTTTCTACGTTTTCTGGGAATTGACGCTCATTCCACTGTTTTTTCTCATTGACCGCTGGGGTGGTGCAAACCGCCATGGTGCGGCGCTCAACTTCTTTCTCTATACCATGGGGGGATCGGTATTTCTGCTGATCAGTCTGCTGGTTTTGTTCGATGCCGTACCTGGGCATTCGTTCTCAATGGGGGATATCGCCAGTGGTGCAGCGAGGTTGCCTGAACAGACTCAGGTACTGATTTTTCTGGGTTTTCTGCTCGGTTTTGGCGTCAAGATGCCGATTTTCCCGATCCATGGCTGGCTGCCACTGGCGCATGTGGAGGCAGCCAGCCCGGTCAGCATTCTGCTCTCCGGGATTCTGCTGAAGATGGGCTCATACGGTCTGATCAGGGCGACCGGCACGCTGCCAGACGGGGTACTGGCACTGCAGGGAGCGCTGATCGGATTGGCGCTCGTCAGCCTGATCTACGGTGGCGTGCTCGCCTGGCGGCAGAGTGATCTGAAAGCGATGATCGCCTACTCGTCCGTCAGCCACATGGGTGTGGTACTGGTGGGGATCGCCGCGCTGAATGTGGCGGGACTCACCGGCGCAGTTATGCAGATGGTGGCCCACGGGCTGGTCGCGGGTGCGCTGTTTCTGCTGATCGGCCTCATGTATGAACGAACGCACACCCGGGAAATCAACGATTACAGCTCGCTGGTGCGGGTGACGCCGCGTTTTGCCGTATTTACCACGCTGGCGTTCGTTGCGGCTGTCAGTCTGCCCGGAACCGTCGGCTTCGTTGCGGAACTGCACGCACTGATCGGCGGATTTCAGCGCTGGGGCTGGCTGGTGCTGGTGCTCAGCCTGGGCGTCATGATCAGCGCCGCATATGCCATCCGTAGCGTAGGCCGACTGTTTACCGGGCCGATTAGACCGCGCATGCGCCACGTTCCTGACCTGCGCGGAGAGGAGATGGTTGCCGCCGCCGTGCTGACCTCGGGAATTGTTTTATTGGGACTGTATCCGGCACCCGCGTTGCGTCTGGTCTCCGCATCCGTCTCACGCTTCAGCCTGGCGTTTGGTCTCTGATGCCCGGAAATTCGCCCACAACCGACGATGTACGTGATCAGCTGAGGGAGGCCGTCGCTCATCTCGAGCATGTTCTTCCCGGACAGCCTCCGATCCGTGATTTTGTCCATCACAACACGCTCCACGGCCTTCAGCACCTGGAGTTCAGCGAAGCGCTGGCCGAGGCTGAGCGGCTCACGGGCGCCCGTGGTTTTCTTACCGACGACGAGTTCAGGCAATTTTATGCGACAGGGCGCATAACGCGCAGGGATCTGTCACGGGTACTGAATGAAGATCCTGATCTGGATGCGGCGGGCGTAGTGGCACATACCGGGCAGCGTCAACTTCGTCGCCAGGATATCTACCTGATTGCACTGCTGCACCCGTTAACAGTTACCAGTTCCAGCCAGTTGAACTGGCAAATTGAGGAACTGGATGCATTGCGCCGTTTTCAGGCCGATGTGCAGCGGCCGGATCGCGGCCGATTGCTGGCTGCTGCCGCAAAATCGGGATCCGGTGGAGAGGCGGCGGCAGTAGCGGATCTGTGGGGCGCCTGTCTTGAGCGTTTGGGGCTTACCCACTATCTGCTGCATCCAGAAGATCTGGTCGACCTTTCCGCGGAACAGGCGCAGCAGATGCTGATCGAGCTGCTGGGCGAAGAGGAGGGCGATAGCCAGCCGGCAACGGTCCGGCTGATCCGCAAGGAGTCGGAACATATGCTGAACCAGCTGCTGGAGAGAGTCGGCCGGGATCTCACCTTTGCCGGTTTTCTGCTGGCGGTAACCGGATACGATGTGCAGGATGAGCTGCAACCCGGCTTGTTGCGGCAGGTTGCCGGCTGTCTCGACCTGGGCCTTGCCGCCTGGCGCGGCGAAGACCGCGGCGAAGGTTTCTATGCAGCATGGCGCCGCGCCGCATGCCAGGATACGAACCGGGTGTTCGGGGAGATTTCCGGCCGGCACGCTCATCTGGAGTCGTTGCCTGAAGATCCCGTGGACGCGATAGTGAGTGAGTTGCGCCGTCTTGGGCTGCGCCAGGAGAGGTGGACCGGATATCTCGAGCGGCTGGCGCTGGAACTGCCCGGATGGTCGGGCATGTTTCTCTGGCGTCATCTGCATCCCCGATTTCGAGGTGTGGCTCCCGGCGGTGTCCGGATGGAAGACTACCTGGCGGTGCGAATCGTACTCGAGCGGATATTCTGTCAGCGGCTCTGCACCCGGTTATGGGGACTCGAGGCGGGTCTGGATTCCATCCGCAAGCATTTCCGCCATCACAGCGCCGAATTTCTGGTTCGCTGCACCCTGTATAGCGCCCGTCTTCCGGAGTACCTGTCAAGTCTTGCCCAGAACCTGACCGAACACAGCGCCCAAAACAGTCCGGGCGAGGAGTCCTGGTGGCATCTGGCGCAGATGATCAGCACCTGGCGTCAGAGCGCGGCGGCCGATCGTCCGCTGGGACACACCGTTTATCGCACTGCATGGCCCCTCTTCAGGCTCTGCCAGCACCTCGGATTGAGTGGTGCCGAACTGCGCAATCTGCAGCAGCCGCAACTGGAGGCACTGATCGAGACACTGGATCGGATACCGGAGCGGCGGCGTGGATATATCTGGCTCCGGGCATACGAGCTGCACTACCGTGATCAGTTGTTCAATGCTTTGCTGGACAACCATGGCCGTGAACCCGGTCGTATGAACGAGGTATCAGCGCAACTGGTGTTCTGCATGGATGACCGCGAAGAGGGGTTTCGCCGCCATCTGGAGGAGATTGACCCGCGATTGGAGACCTATGGGGGCGCCGCCCATTTCAATGTTCCCAATATCTGGCGCGATCTGGATGGCGTCGTATCCCGGCTTACCCCGGTCGCGGTCGACCCGGCGCATGAGATTCGCGAGGTTGCCAGATCCGGCAGCGAGTGTCTGCAGCAACAGCGCATGGAGCGGCGCGGCATCCGCTCCGGACTGGGGCATCTGCTGCACCAGGAGATCCGGCGCAACCTGCTCAGCTCGGCACTGCTGATAACGCTGGCGGCGCCGGGTGCGCTGATCACGCTGCTGGGAAAGCTGCTCTTTCCGCTGGCGTTCGGAGTCCGGGTCCTGAGTCTGCGCAACAGATTCGATTCTGTGGTGCCGACCGAGTTGGCGGTGACCGCCGAAGCCGACGCATTCGAGCCGACGCCGGAGCATCCGCGTATCGGTTTCAATGAAGATGAACAGCTGGACCGGATCGAGGCGCTGCTGCGCAATATCGGTCTGATAGACCGATTTTCCCCGCTGGTTGTAATCGTCGGGCACGGTTCCAGCAGCCAGAATAATCCCCATCTGGCGGCGTATGACTGCGGTGCCTGCAGCGGACGCCACAGCGGACCCAACGCCAGGATAGCCGCGGCAATTGCAAACCGTCAGCAGATACGCCGGCGGTTGTCGTCCGAACGAGGCATTTCGATTCCGGCCGCAACCTGGTTTATCGGCGCCGAGCATAACACCTGCAGTGAGGAGATCGAGTGGTATGAATTGCAGGATCTGCCAGGCGGCCTGGCGGTTCAGTTCTCCAGGCTGCAGTCGTCGCTGCATGAAGCGGGGCGCCGCCATGCCCATGAGCGCTGCCGCCGCCTGGCTTCGGCGCCCAGATCCCCGACACCGGATCAGGCCTTGCGGCATGTCCGGGAACGCGCCTTCGATTTCAGCCAGCCACGGCCGGAGCTGGGTCATGCAACCAACGCCGCGGCGTTGGTTGGACGCCGCTGCATGAGCCGCGGTGTTTTCTTCGACCGCAGGGTGTTTCTGATCTCCTACGACCATGCCGGCGATCCGGATGGCAGAGTGCTCGAACGCTTGCTGCTGGCCAATGCACCGGTGGGTGCGGGCATCAGTCTGGAGTATTACTTTTCCACTGTGGACAATCAGGGATACGGCGCGGGTTCCAAGGTGACGCACAACATAACCGGTCTGTTCGGCGTGATGGATGGTACCACTTCCGATCTGCGCACCGGACTGCCGCTGCAGATGGTTGAGATACACGAGGCGATGCGGTTACAGGTCGTGGTGGAGGTCGGGACAGAGACCCTGGAGGCAATCTACGCGCGCCAGCCCGAACTGCAGCAGTTGATAGGAAACGGTTGGATCCTGCTTGCCGCAATGGATCCCGCTACCGGCGCGATCTCGGTATTCAAACCCGGGCTTGGATTTGTTCCCTGGGAGGGAGAGAAGAAAGCGTTGCCGCGGAGCAGCTGCTCCGCCGACTGCTATCGCGACCGGAGCGGTCCGGTGCCACCTGCGCTGGTAACCGCCAGGCTGGGAGAAACGGATGCTGCCTAGCCTGGTCTGGTTGATTCCGCTTTTACCGCTGCTGGCAGCCGGCTGGATCGGGTTGTGCGCAGTTGTCGGCTGGTATCGTGGTGAACGGGGGGAGAGACCGATTGCCCGGCTGGCTTTCGCTGCCGTGCTCTTTCCATTATTGCTGCTGCTGCTGCTGGATGTCAGTGCGCTGCTGCGGGGGGTCCCTGGTCAGTTGGTGTTTGGCAGCTGGTTTGCCAGCGGGGAGTATCGGGTGCAGCTCAGTTTCACGCTGGATGCATTGGGATTGTCGCTGGCTACGCTGGTTGCACTGATCTGTCTGGCAACGCTGGGTTTCTCTGTCGATTACATGCACAGGGAGGCCGGATTTCAGCGTTTTTTCATGCTTCTCAGCCTGTTCAGCGGCGCCATGCTGCTGGTCGTGCTGGCGGGCAATGCTGTACTGGCTTTTGTCGGTTGGGAGTTGGCCGGTGTCAGTTCGTACCTGCTGATCGGTTACGCGTTTGAGCGTAAATCCGCGGTGTTCAATGCCACCCGTGCCTTTGTCACCAACCGGGTCGGCGACGCCGGTTTCATATTGGGCATCGCGCTCAGCCTCCTCTGGCTGGGAACTGTCGAGTGGCCGCAAATGGCAATTTTCAGCCGCGAGGTCGAGCCGTTCTCCAAGGGATTGATCGCATTGGGCTTCCTGTTCGCAGCGCTGGCGAAATCCGCTCAGCTTCCCTTTTCGCCCTGGATCGCCCGCGCGCTGGAGGGTCCGACACCCTCCAGCGCGCTATTTTACGGTTCATTGATGGTTCACGCCGGGGTCTACCTTGTCATCCGCCTGGAACCCCTGTTCAGCCAGGTAAATACGCTGCTGCTCCTGATGGGGCTGCTCGGACTGCTGACCGCCCTCTATGGTTGGCTGGTGGGTCTGGTCCAGACCGATATCAAGAGTTCCCTGATCTTTTCCACCAACGCCCAGGTGGGGTTGATGTTCCTCGAATGCGGGCTGGGCTGGTTCGAACTTGCCGCCTGGCATCTGGGGCTGCATGCGGTGTGGCGCAGCTATCAGTTTCTGCATGCACCCGCGCTGCTGCAACTGGTCAGCGAAGCTGCGAGAGAAGTACCCGCCTGGCTGCGCCGCTGGCCCCGCCTGCATGCCGCCGCGTTACAACGCTTCTGGCTGGACGCCGTTGCGGACTGGCTGCTGGTGCGACCGACCCGGTCTCTGGCCGAGGATTTGCAGGATTTCGACCAGAGGGTGGTGACGCGCATGGTCGGATTGCCCGATCAGAGCGGCAGTTTGAACTCTCTGGCACGATGGGAATTATTACAGCAGGGGCGGGGTGATGCGGACACCGCTGTCGGTCGCGGACGGGGAATGGCGGGAAGGCTGCTTGAGTGGCTTGCCAGAGTGCTTTATTGGTTTGAAGAGCATCTGGTGCTGCAGGGAGCAGGCGAGGGATTGAAGCAAGCAATCGACGCGCTCGGCGGTTATCTCAAACGCGTCGAGGAGCTGCTCAGTCAGCCGCGTTACCTGATGCTGCTGATCATGGCCACCTTTACGGTGATCATATGAATTTCACTTTGCTGCCCTGGTCGGTTCAGATCGACTACCCGATTCTGGCTGCGCTGCAGCTGCTGCCATTGCTCTCCGTGGCGGTTGCACTCGCATGGAATGGACGCCGGTATCTGTTTTGGATCGGTCTTGGCGCTGCGCTGCTGGAGCTTCTGCTGGCGCTGGATCTGTACCGTTCCTACGATCTTGGCATCCACGCCATGCAGTTTGAGGAGCGCCAGCCACTGCTGGGAGCGCTTGAATACCATGCCGCAGCCGATGGTTTGACCGTGCTGTTCGTTCTGCTGAACGCGCTGCTGACCACGATGGTCATCATCTACTCCGAGGCGCGCCGGCTGCAGCCGCTGTCGTTGCTGCTGGCAATTGTTTTCCTGATCGAAGCGACGCTGATGAGTCTTCTGGTTTCGCTGAATCTGTTCTGGTTTCTGCTCATGTCCGCGATCCAGTTGTTGCCGGTGGGTTACCTGATGTGGCGCTGGTCGGTCTCCCCCGACAGGGATCTGGCACTCGCCCGCTTTCTGCAGTTCATGGGCGTCAGTCTGGCATTGCTGCTTGGCGGAACATTGATGCTGGGTCTCAATCATCTGGATGCCACCGGTCGCTGGAGTTTCGATCTCCTGGATCTGACGGCGGTAAAGGTTCCGGTTGAAACTCACTCGGTTGTTTTTTTTCTGGTGTTTTACGGGCTTGCGCTGCGTACCCCGCTGTTTCCATTTCACGGATGGTTACCGATAATCGCCGAGCATGGCAGTATCGCCGTGGCACCGGTGTTCCTGCTGGGGTTGAAAACCGGGATCTACGGTTTGCTGCGTTTTGTTTTTCCACTGTTGCCGGAGGCGGTACTGCAGTGGCACAGGTATGTGGTGGCTTTTGCCCTGGCCGGAGTATTCTATGCGGCGCTGATGGCGCTGTTGCAGGTCAATCTGCGTAGGTTGTTCGCCTTCGCGGTGGTCAGCCATACCAGCCTGATAGTGATCGGACTATTTACGCTGGGCGAGTACGCCATCGAGGGGAGCGTTCTTCTGTCGGTTAATTTCGGACTCGCCATTACCGGGCTGATTTTCATGATCGGGCTGATATACCGGCGTACCGGCAGTGTGCTGCTGTCCAGACTGGGGGGATTGTTCGATACGCTGCCTTTATTTGGAATTACTTTTCTGGTAGCCGGACTGTCGATCATCGGCATGCCCGGAACACCCGGATTCGATGCGGTTCACCTGGTGATGGAGGATTCAATTCGCCGATTCGGGGCGCTGATTGCCATTACAGCCGCATTGGGTAATGTCGTGGCCGCGGGTTTTCTGTTGCTGGCGTTCCAGCGCGCATTTCTTTCACGGGATGCAACAGAGGGCGATACGGAACAGGTCGAACCCGCCACAACATTGGAAAAACTGGTGTCGGCTATGGTGATCCTGCTGTTATTGGGCTGCGGTTTCTATCTCGAACCCTGGTTGCGGCTGGTGGATGGCTCGGCGCGGAGCCTCAGTCTTCTGTTTTACTCCGGCAGCGGCTGAAGATGGCAGCCAGTGGCGGTGGTTTCCCTTTTCTCAGCAGCGTGCTGCTGCTGCTGTTGGCGGCATCGGCACTGATCTGGCTGGTGCGTGATTACCGGCTGGCCAGATGGATTGCGCTGGCTGCCACGCTGTTGGATCTGTTGTTGACGCTGGTGATGTTGTGGCGATTCGATTCATCTATCCAGGGTTTTCAATTCATCGAACGCATGCCGTGGATCCCGACCCTTAATGTCGGTTATCTGGTGGGCGTTGATGGCGTATCGATACTGTTTTTGCCCATGACCCAACTGCTGTTTGTTGGCGTGATCGTCGCTTCCTGGAACGCGGTGCGCTCGATGCCCCAGCTTTATTTCAGTCTGTTGCTGTTACTGGAAGCGGTTACTCTGGGAATCTTCTGCGCACTGGATACGATTCTGTTTTTCCTGTTCTGGGAGGTGACGCTGCTGCCGCTCTACTTCCTGATCAGTCTCTGGGGTATCGGGCCCAACCGTCGCTATGCGGCATTGAAATACACGCTGTTTATGTTGGCGGGAGGTGTGCCGCTGCTGTTCGGTCTGCTGTTACTTGCCTTCAATCATGCGGCGGCAACCGGTGCCGGTATTCCGGAAGGACTGGCTTTCAGCTATCTGCTATTGCTGCAGACGGCGGTACCGGAGAGTACGCAAGTCCTGATATTTCTACTGCTGCTGGCCGGGTTTGCGGTCAAGACGCCTCTTATCCCATTGCACACCTGGCTGCCGGTGGTGGCGCAGGAGGGACCGGTGGCGATAGTTGCGTTGCTGACCGGCCTGAAACTGGGAGCCTATGGCCTGCTCCGGTTTGTAGTGCCGCTGGCACCGCAGGCGGCGCTGGAGTTTCACTGGCTGCTGGCGGGTCTGGGTGTGGTCGGAATTCTTTACGCCGGGGTGCTTGCCTTTCGTCAGACCAATCTGAGGCGTATGCTCGCTTTTGCCAGTATCAGTCACGTGGGTCTGGTCATCCTCGGTGTCGCCTCATTTACCCTGCAGGGCATTCAGGGTGCGCTTTTCCAACTGCTGAATTTCACCCTGGTTGCCGGGGGTATCTTTCTGCTAGCCGGATTTCTGCATCAACGGACGGGTTCCACTGACTTTCTGCATCTCGGCGGAGTGGCCAAAAATATGCCGCTGCTGGCGGGATTTTTTCTGCTGTTTGGCCTGGCGGGTATGGGGGTGCCGGGCACCTCTGGATTCCCCGCCGAATTTCTGATTCTGATGAGCGCCATTATCACCCACACCGGTGCGGGACTGGCTGCACTGTTTGGATTTGTCCTGGGCGCCGGGTATTTTCTCGTTAGTTTTCGAAGGGCTTTTCTGGGACCGGTCGGCAGCGAAGCGGTTGGGGCTGCGCGGGATCTGCGGACACGTGAAATTTTACTGGCCTGCCTGTTTGGCTTTCTGATTCTGTTCTTTGGCTTCTTTCCATCCTGGGTGTTGGAGTTAACCCGGCATGGCTGTGAAGCCTGGATGGCCAGACTCTCCATCTGATGCAGAAATTCCTCAGTTGCAATGAAACTGATTCCGGCGCATATAGTTGAGTAAATCGGTAACCAATCTCCGCTCTGATTGACCTGGCGCAAAAAACCGTTTCGCCGGTTTGTTCTATGCTTTCAGCTGTCAAACTGGTTTACAGTGTGACGGATGGAGTCCTGCATAACAGAGAGGGGTATTATCATGTTCAAGACCAAAAGCCTGTGTGCCGCTGCATTGATCGCATCCGCTGCTGCGGTTCCTTTGACAGCAGATGCATGGTGGGGTTTTCCTTTCGGTGGCGGTCCCTGGAATAATGGCTGGGGTGGGCCATGGGGAGGTGGCCCATGGGGGGGTGGCCCCTGGGGCGGTTACCCCGGTTATGGGTACGGTTGGCCCGGATATGGTTACGGCTATCCTGGCTATGGTTATCCGGGTTACGGCTATCCGGGCTATGGGTACCAACCCTATGCTTACCCATATACCGCTCCGGCAGCAACTGCCGGTAAGAAAGAGTAGGGCAGGCTGGTCTATCCAGTCCCGATCCGGAATCTGATCTGTCGTCCTTCCGGTGGCTGCCGGAATTCAGTAATGCGTTGAATTCTGCGGATCCCGGAGTATACCGACGAACGGGCTGCCCGCCGCCGCACCGGAATCTGTCATCATCCTGGCGGCAGTCAGACCGGTGTTAGACCGGTGGCAGATGCCCGGCAGGCGGCACAACCGGTTGGCGTCATTTTGGTCGTCACCGCTAAATTGACCCGCGGTCTGGCCGGCACTGAGGAGCAGCTTCGGCCTATCGGGGCTGCTTTTCTTTAACTGCACCATGCTTAGTTGCTGGAAAAGTAGATGTCGCCATAGTCTGCGCTTACCTTCGCGCCACTGTTGTCGGTATCGCTCATCAGCGCGATCATGTTTATGTAGCGAACCGGCCTGCCCAGAAACTGCTGGAAGTCCGCTTTAACGTTGCGCTTCTCCCGCACCCATGCGCCGACCTCGGAATCGCCGGAGCGCACGGCGATCATCAACGAGCTGTCCGTGAAAGCGCTCAACCAGTGTGTCTCCTTTGGCAGCGTGCCTGCCCAGACATAGTTGACGGCTTTGGATTGCCAGGGAAGAAGTCCATCTCCGGTGACGATATATATTCTGGCGGGGTAGTCATCCCCGGGTTTAGTGCGCTCATCGAGGCCGGGGAGGATATTTTTGACGCGCCAGCTCCAATTCAGATAGGGAGTCTTCTCCAGATCAATGCGCAACTCGCGGAAGAGTACCGAAGCCGATCCGCTGCTCTCGGCCCGGATAACCTGGCGGCCGTCCCTGATGACTGTGCGGTAGCTGGTTTCACCATGAAAACTGTGACTTTTCCAGTTATTCAGTCCCTCGCTGGAGAAAGATCCCACGGTCAGGGTTTCCGCCCGAGCCTGACAGAGGCAGGCCAGTAACAGCGGGATCCACGGCGCCTTGGATTTATTCAAGCGTCTCATTCCATAGCCACCGAATTAATCATCCATATCAGGTGCCCCGGTGTTGCGGCTGACCGGCGCGGACGATATTTACCGGGGGCAGTAATTTACCTGGATTGAGAATATCGTTTGGATCGAAGCGTGATTTTATCGCACGCATCAAATCAAGTGCTACCGGGTCGATTTCACGGTCGATGAAGTCGCGTTTCTCAAGGCCGACGCCGTGCTCTCCGGATAGAGAGCCTTCCAGTTTCAACACGAGATCGAAAGTGTCGTCGAGGCAGGCCAGGGCCTGCTTCATCTCCGCTTTGTCGTCCGGGTTGGCGAGCAGATTAACGTGGATATTACCGTTTCCCGCATGACCGAAATTGACGATGCGGATACCGTGCCGGCGGGCGAGGTGCTCCAGTCCGTCGATCAGATCGGGGATGTGCGACACCGGAACCACGACATCCTCATTGATCTTCTTGGGCGCCACATTGCGCAGTGCCGGAGATAGCGATCTGCGCGTATTCCAAAGCCGTTCGATCTCTTCCGGGCTGCCTGCGCTTTGAATTGCGATCACCCCATCGACCATGGCCGCCGATTTAATCGCCTCCACCGCCTGGTCCAGTGAGTGTGCCGGGCCGTCCACCTCGATCATCAGCAGGGCGCCTGTTTCCGGTGCCAGGTCCAGACCGGAAAAACTGCGTACCATCTCGATCGCAGCACGATCCATGAACTCAAGTGCACAGGGTGTAACCGGCTGCGCCATAATCGCGGATACCGCGGCGGCGGCAGAGTGAATACTTCGGTAACTCGCCTGCAGGGTCGTTTTCGCCTCGGCCAGTGGAGTCAGTTTTAGTACCGCCTCGGTGATGACTGCCAATGTACCTTCGGAGCCGATTATAAGCCGGGTCAGGTCATAGCCGACCACACCTTTACTGGTAACCACCCCGGTGCGGAATTCCCGCCCGTCCCCGGCTACAGCACGCAAACCCAGGGTATTTTCCCGGGGAGTACCGTATTTAACCGCCCTCGGTCCCGCCGAGTTGTAAGCCAGATTGCCGCCCAGCGTACAGACCGCGGCGCTGGTGGGGTCCGGCGGCCAGAAAAAACCGTGTTCCGCCAAAGCGACTTGCAGTTCCTGGTTGGTAACCCCCGGTTCCACCCGGGCGCTGCGGTTGTCCGGATCGATTTTCAATATGCGGTTCATGCGCTCCAGGCTCAACACGATCCCGCCCCGGTCAGGTACCGTGGCACCGGTGGTACCAGTGCCCGCGCCTCTGGGGATCAGTGCAACGCCATGCCGGTTGCATAGCGTGACGATTTGCACCACCTGTTGATGGCTGAAAGCGTATGCCACCGCCTGCGGAAGGGCATGGCGCCGACTGTTGTCGTAACCGTAAGGCCAGCAGTCTCCCGGGTCGGTGAGTAGTGCATCACCCCCGACAATCGAGGCCAGTTGCTCAAGAAATCCGTCCGGCAACAGTGCGAAGGAACCGGGGTCAGATGTATTCAAAGATTTTCACCACTCGCTCCACGCCCTTGATATAGCGTGCCTTTTCGACTACCGCGGCGGCCTCTTCCTGGGTGACCAGTCCCATCAGGTAGACGACGTTTAACTCGGTAACGACTTTAACCCGGGTGGGATCAAAACTGGGCAAGCTGATATTCAGAAGCTCCAGTTTGACTTTTGCGGTGAGGTAGGCGTCGTGGGCCTCCTGGGAGAGGCTGCTGGATGCGCCGATTTCAATCTGGTCGATCACCCGTTTCACCAACGGTGTATTGCGCGCCACTTCGACCAGGCGTTCACGGTAGTCTGAATTTTCAGCCTGGCCGGTCAGAAGCACTGCGTAGTTATAGCTGGTGACGGAGAGATTGGTGTGTTTGCTCAACTCGGCGTCGCTGCTGACCGCCGCATGGATCTTGAACTGCAGGTTCTTGTCGTCAAGAACCGTGCCGGCGGAGCGGCGGTCGTGGATTACGGCGGCACCTGTGGCGGCACCGCCAACCAGCATCGCACCGCATCCCTGCAACACAACCGCGAGCAATACCATAAACAGCATGGCTTTTTTCATAATGTTTTTCTCCGTTTCGTTTGTTTGATCAGTTACATGGAACCTGTCCCACTATTCCGCGCAAACCGCATTTCGGACGCAACCACGTACCGGACGACCTTGGTTCCTGAATCTGTGCCGGCCCGCTGCTGCGGCATCGGCTACAGCGGACTTGCCGCGTCGTGCTGTACCAAAGTTGCCACGGTGTGACGGCCGCGCGGGATTCTGGGGTCGGTTCCAGTCAGGTCTCCCGGTCTTCGGCTTCCTCACCGAGCAGTTGCTGGTCGACCAGGTCGCACAGACAATGAATTACCAGCAGATGGACCTCCTGGATCCGGGCCGTCGATTCCACCGGAACACGGATTTCCACATCTTGCGGACCCAGCAGTGACCCAAGCCGGCCGCCATCCCTTCCGTTGAGCGCAACCACCAGCATGTCGCGTTCGTGTGCCGCCTCGACGGCGGCATTCACATTCTCCGAACTGCCGCTGGTGGTAATGGCGAGCAGCACGTCTCCGCTTTGTCCGAGGGCACGAACCTGTTTGGCAAATATCTCGTCAAAATCGTAGTCGTTGGATATGGATGTGAGCGTTGAAGTGTCTGTTGTCAAAGCAATTGCCGGGAGGGCGATCCGTTCCCGTTCGAATCGGTTGAGCATTTCCGACGAGAAATGCTGCGCATCCGCAGCCGATCCACCATTGCCACAACTGAGAATTTTACCACCCTCCAGAAACGACGAGATGATCACCTTCGATGCGTTTACGATAGGCTCCACCAAATGCACCAGCGAATTCCTTTTAGTCTCGATGCTGGCGTTAAAGTTCTGGGTGACACGTTCAGTCAAATTCATTCGTTCGCTTGATTCCACACCGCGCCTGGGGCACTGCTACCGATTAGACTGGAATGCATTCTTTATCCAGTCGATTTCCCCGTTCTGTCTGCCGTTGATCGCTACGACATCAAAACGACAGGGATACGCCACCCACTGCGTTCTGGCCTGCAGAAAATGTCTTGCTGCCTGGATTATCCGAAACTGCTTTTTCCGGGTCACGCTTTCAGCCGCAGAGCCGAAGTTTCCATGATTGCGTGATCGTACTTCAACGAAAACCAGATTGTCGCCGTCAAGCATTACCAGATCAATCTCCCCCCGGTAGCTGCGAAAGTTTCTCTCCACGATCTTCATACCCTTGGCGAGCAGATGGTTCAGGGCCTGCTCTTCCGCCCGACTACCCTGATCCCTCGGGTAAACCATGGTTACTCAGGACTCGCTTTTACGGGCACTGTTGTTACCGACAGGTACCGGGGAGCCTGCCGCTGGAGCTGCGCGGGAGCCCGGGGGTTGTATCGGCGCTTCGGGAAAGGCGCCGATGTCAGAATCCAGTCTGGGTGAGAAGCCGGTGATTTGAGGAACCCCCTTTACCATCTCCGCCCAGAGCATCTGCCTGCGAAGATGGTTCGCCCGGTCCATGTAGATATTTCCCGTTTTGCCTTCCATCACCTCCCGTGGGCTGCTCCGCAGGCGGGCAAGTTGGGGTATCAAGCGCAGGCTGTCGATACCCATGGCGAGCAGTGGAAAATAATTTGGGGGGGGATTGGGCAGGACCCGGAGCAGATGTGCCAGGGAGAGTTTGTCTGATTCATCAGCCTCCGCCAGAAGCCATGGAATGACCGGAAATCTGATTCCGTTAAGGTCCTGATCCTGATCTTCGGAAACGACGCCGGAGTAGGCATGGGACGTGGTGTAGATGGGTAGGTCTTCGGCGTGATGGAATTGCAGTTGTGGACGGATCTGGCGCGCTTTCTGGGATTTTGCAGCCAGGAAAATAAAGCCGATATCGCGGCGCCGCCGGGGTTCGAACTCCAACTTTCTGCCGAGCAGTTGTTGCAGATCGTTATGCCGCTGAACACTGTCGTCGATATTGAGCAGCGCCTGAATGGGCACGGAAAAATCGTTTGCCTCTTCGTCGTATTTCTGTTGCTCGGCCAGCACCCCGCCCAACTCCTCCCAGCGTTTGCGGAACGCGGATGCGATACGGTCGCCCCAGTCTCCCGCCGGAGTCAGTGCGGCGGCTATGGAAAATCCATCGGTCCAGGCCCGGTCCGCCACCTGGTATGCCTCATCCTCCGGTGACAGACCAAATTGGTATAGGTCCGGTGGCGCCGGACCCTCGGATGTAACCTGATTCAGCGCCAGTACCGGGATTTCCAGTTCCACAGCGCGGTAGAGCTGAGCCACACTCTCTTTGTCCAGCGGACCGATAACCATATCCGCCCCTGACTTGACCGCCTCCTGGTAGAGGGGCCAGGTCTCCGCCGGGTTGCTGCTGTCGTAAAAATACAGCCGCGGACGCGTTGCCGCCTGCTCCTCGAAATATGCCGCAAGCAGACCGTCCCTCAGCAGTGAGGCTACCCGCGCGTAAGGGCCGTTCTCCGGCAGCAATATCGCAAGCTGGCTGGGGCGTCGATACAGGCCTTTCAGCTTCCTGAAGTAGCCATCAAGGAGCTCGGGCATGGCGGGATGCGCAGGATAGGTGCTGCGCCAGACTGAAAACTTCTGTTTGATCAGCGCCTCATCGTTCGCCGAATCCTTGATAATCCGCGTCAGTGCCATCCAGCCACCCTGATTGTCCGGTGGCGGCGGCTGCAGCTGCAGTAACGACTGGTTGGTCAGCGAGGCATAGGTGCGGATGATGTCCAATTGGTTGTCCAGCTTGTCAATCCGGTCATCGGTAAGTGAATCGACTCTCTCCAGCTCAAGCCCACTCTCAGGAATGTTACCGGCCAGGCGAAATGCCTCACTCCGGTCTCTATGGTAGCGCCGGCGATTTTCTATCGGGACACCGTCGGGTGGAAGCGCGGTAAGCTGGTTCAGCGCTTCCTCTGGACGACTGCGTGCAATAGCCATTTCAGCAACCAGCAGACGCCGCTGAAATTCAAGAAATGGCAGATCAGACACATTTATCCTGGAAAGCAGAACTGAGGCGCTGTCCGGGTCGGCGGCCAGGAAGCGGCTCTCGGCCGCACGCAGCAGCAGGCGTTGCTGTTCCGCATGTGGTTTGGCTGCGGCAGCCTGTTCGAACAGTTCGGCTGCTGCTGCATGATCACCGCCCTGTGCGAGGCCTTCCGCCTGCACGACGAGCGGATCGTATGGAGGCTCGTGCCGATCCGGCTTCAGTTGTGGCGAAGGGACGCAGCCGATCAGCAGCCAAATCAGCAGCAGACAGGGCAATGTATTCCATTTCTTGGGTTGCATAGCGGATAAGTCTAGTGTTTTATGCCGGTAAGATGTCGCAATTTTTGCAGCGCGGTGTGACGAACTTCAATGATTGCATGGATGCAGAAGCAAGAGCAAACTCCGCAAGCGTACCTGTTGCGTTGTCAGTTCCGCATCCATTCTATCTTAATGCAGAGCAGCGAGGTTAGTGGTGACCGTCGACAAAGGGGTTCTCTATATTGTTGCCACACCGATCGGAAATCTGGGGGATATTTCCGCGCGCGGCATTGATGTCTTAAGGCAAGTCGATCTGATCGCTGCTGAGGATACGCGCCACACGAAACCGCTGTTACGCCACCTCAACGTAAGCACGCCGCTGCAGGCTTTGCATGAGCATAACGAAAAAGCGCAATTGGAGGGATTGATCGACCGTCTCGTATCGGGCCAGGCGATTGCTTTGGTCTCGGATGCGGGAACGCCGTTGATAAGCGATCCCGGGTTTCCACTGGTCAGGGAGTGCCATCGCAGGCGTATCCGAATTTCACCTGTACCCGGCGCCTGCGCCGCCATTGCCGCATTGTCGGCCTCAGGGCTTGCCACGGACCGTTTTCGCTTCGAGGGATTTCCCCCGCGCACTTCCAGTGCCAGACAGCTGCTGTTCCGGAACCTGCTTGTGGAAAGCGCGACACTGGTTTTCTACGAAGCCAGCCACCGGATCAGGGAGTCGCTCGCCGACATGACAGTCGTATTTGGGGTCGATCGCAGGGCGGTGCTGGCACGCGAGCTGACTAAACTGCACGAGACCATTCTGTCCGCTGAACTCGGAGAACTCGATGCACTGCTCGAACGGGATCCGAACCAGCGAAAAGGGGAATTTGTAATATTGGTGGCCGGTGCCCTGAAAAAAGCCGGAGTCGTATCACCGGAAGCGGTGCGAGTGCTGGATATACTCCGGGAGTCCCTGCCGCTCAAGCAGGCGGCTTCCCTTGCCGCGCGCATCTCCGGAGAGAAGAAAAACCAACTCTACCAGCTGGCCCTGAAACAGGATCAGGGTTAACGGCTGACAGCAAAAACAGTTTCCCGGTGTGCTGACTCAGTCGCGCACAGGTACACCGTACCTGTGCTTTTTACGCAACTGTTGCTCCTCAAAATCCGTCCTCAGGTGGCATTGTTGCGCCGCTCCTGAGTCCGCCAGACCGCAAATTCCGGGTTAACCTGCTCTCCAGGAGCTGGCGGCGCTTGCGCTGAACTCAATTTGAGCGCCAACGCTGGGCACCCGCATGGTGTTAAACAGGCTCTAGTAGGACTTGGAAACGAGAAAATTCCGAACGCCGATGGCACTGCCGAAGTTGGTGGGAGGCTGAGTCACCGTCCGATAGAACTCTGATTGCCGCTGGCTGAACATGACGCCGATACAGTTGCTGTTGCAGTGGGTAACGACCGCCGGAATATTCCAGACGACGTCGTTTCGGGTGATCTGCAATTCAACCTCAGAACCGATGTTCAACGGCTTCGTATTGTTTTCAAGCAGCATCCCTTCAGGCGCAATGTTATGCACCCGGCACACCCTGCTCTCGTTGCCTGCGTGGCGCAATTCGACCGACAGCAGCACCGCATGCCGCAGACCCGAGCGTCGTTCATGTGGCATTTCTTATCCCTCCTTCCCCATTTTATGATTTTGCGTACTCGCTGATCGCCGCATGGTCCGCAGGCCCGGGCGGCCGGGAAAAACCGCATAGATCAATCGCTTTTCCCGCCTTAACCGTAACAATCACATTGTTATCGGCACTTTCGACAGCGGCTTTAGCCTGCTGTCTCCGCCCGTCAACCCCACCTCTTTTCCAAGCAAGGTTTCTTCAGGATCCGCTCTCCCTGAGCGACCTGTCAATCGCATCGCTCAACTCTTTCTCCAGGTTTGATTCGGCGATCAGCCTGATCCCGTTGACGAAGAAAGTGGGTGTGCTGTCCAGGCCGAGCCGCACCGCCTCGGCTTTTGATTTTGCCACTTTGGATCCGGCTTCGGTACCGGCCAGACAGTTGGAAAAGCGCTCGGTGTCCAGTCCGATTTTGCTGGCCAGGCTCTTCGGAGAGTCAGCTGACAGGGATGTCTGCGATTCAAAGGCGCCGTAATGATAGGCCCAGAACTTTCCCTGCTGATCCGCGCAAACGGCACCTTCGGCGACTTTTAGGGAAATACCTGAGCGATTGATTGGAAAATCCATGAACACGAACCGAACTTTGTCTCCATACTTTTTTTCCAGATGCTGCACGATTTCCGCTGCGGTTTTGCAGTGGGGACACTGGTAATCGGCAAATTCGACCACTTCAACCGGTGCGAGCATGGAGCCTTTGCTTGGGAAACCTTCAGTATCGATAGTGGCGACCGGTGGCTGAGGCTTCGCTATCAGGAGTGTGTACTGCCCCTCCTTTTTAATCGAGGCAATCAGTTTCGACCGCTCCTGCACCACCCGCTGCTGTAGCAGGTACTGAGCGATTTCTCCCTTGACCTGCTCATAGGGAGAGGGGATTTGTGCCTTGTTGGCTTCGTAAAACGATCTCATCACCTCTTCCGTCGGCTGTTCGAGTACGATCAATCCCCTCGCCACCTGTTCCGGTGTTTTTTTCTGGCGCTCCGCCTCCCGGGCCAGATAAATTTGCCACACCGCGTTATCCAGCAGCAACTGGCGCCCTTCATAATATTTGCTGGCAAGCTCGTGGAGTTGTTCGCGAACCCGGATATCGAGATCGTATTCGTGAAATTCCGTTCCTGCGAAACGGAACAACGCGCCACTTTTTCCGCTGCTTTCACCGCAGCTGGCATCGGTCCCGCTCGTGGAGCAATTGTCGCCCAAGGCAAGGCCCGGAAGAAGCAAAGTGGCGAAGATCAGGCGGTTCAGCCTTCTGTCTAGCATTTGATTTCACTCCATCTAAAAAGATCTGTGTTCAGAGGGAGGGGCTGTACCCCTCCGTAATTCCGTTATAGAGCCGCACTCGCGGAGTGTAGCGGAGAACTGCCGAAGTTTTTTAATCCATGCTGCAGAATATAACCACTGGCAGTAAAAAACCGCTCTGGTTTGAAGCCAGAGCGGTTCGTTTTACGTTGCTTGAGCGAAGGGGAACGTCCCTATTCGGAGTCTGTCCCGAAACTGATTTTTTTCATCCGGGCGCTGGCAGGGATGACTGGATTTTGTATGAGCGTCTGTTTCCGGACGGCTGCTGTTAATCCGCATCGTCCGCTTGATGCACCATTCAGGCGGACAGGTTCGCTGCCACGAATTCCCAGTTGATCAGTTTCCAGATCTCCTCCAGGTACTTGGGGCGCGCGTTTCGGTAGTCGATGTAGTAGGCGTGTTCCCAGACGTCGATGGTCAGCAGAGGCGTCTTACCTTCAGTCATCGGATTACCCGCATTCGACGTGTTGACGATCTCGACGCCACCACTGCTGTTTTTCACCAGCCAGGTCCAGCCTGAGCCGAAGTTGGTTGCTGCGGAAGTGGAGAACGCCTTCTTGAAGTCGTCAAACGATCCAAACGCCTTGTCAATCGCCGACCCCAGTTCACCGGAAGGCGCTCCGCCTCCATTGGGGGAGAGGCAGTTCCAGTAGAAGGTGTGGTTCCAGACCTGCGCCGCGTTATTGAAAATACCGCCGGAGGATCTCTTTACGATCTCTTCCAGGGAAGCGTTTTCAAATTCGGTTCCGGGCACCAGATTGTTCAGGTTGGTGACATAGGTCTGATGGTGTTTGTCGTGATGAAATTCCAGCGTTTCGCGGGAGATGGTCGGTTCCAACGCATCCTTTGGGTAGGGCAGATCGGGTAGTTCATGTGCCATATTCTCAATTCTCCTAGATTCGTCTGTGTTAAACTTAAAAAACCTACCAGATTGCACGGTAAATAGTGAGCGCATTCTAATTCGCACCGCAAGCTAATGCAATAAGCGGCAATAACCATCGGAAAAGCGGATAGTACAGCGATGTTCGCGGTACGCCGGAGCAGCATCCTTCCGTGATGATTGCACCTCAGTGGGCTGGATTACCGGTAAGTCGGGCTGAAATCCAACGTCTCGATAATCAGACAGCGTACTGAAACCTATTTCGTCATCGCGAACACAGCGTTTGGCGGGGTACGGTCCCGGATTGCTTTTTCGCGCTGTGGATACCGGTCACGCCACAGGAAGAGCAGGCAGGCACGCAATAAGTCAGCGGAGTATTTAAACTTTTCCGGTTCGTGCCGAATAAACTAATCAATTGCTTTGTATTAACAGCATCGGTCCACACTTGGTTCCGTAGCGGGAGAGCATGATGTCGACAATTTGGGAACAGGTGACTGCAGGCGCGAAGCTGATTTCTTTGCCGGATATCTATTTTCGCCTGAGAGCCGTGTTGGACGACCCCGATTTTTCCATGTCCGATGTCTCAGATGTCATCAGCCGGGATCCCGGAATGACTGCCCGGATTCTGCGCCTGGTCAACAGTGCATTTTTTGGCCTGGCCGCCAAGATTGAAACCGTTTCGCGTGCCACGAGTCTTCTCGGTACGCAACAAGTGCACGATCTGGTTTTGGCCACGTCCGTGACCAAAACCTTTGACGGTATGTCCAGCGAAATAATGGATATGCACCGCTTCTGGAGGCGCAGTATCCATTGTGGTGTACTCTCCCGGTTACTGGCCAACAAGTGCAACGTGCTCGACAGTGAACGGTTGTTCGTAGCAGGTTTGCTGAGGGATGTTGGTCATCTCATCATGTACCAGACGATTCCCGAGCCCGCCCGGCAGGCGATTGAGAGATCGGAGGCAACAGGACAACCCTTGTACAAGGTTGAGCGGGAGATAATCGGTCTTGACTATGCTCGCGTGGGCGGAGCCCTGATGCGTCAGTGGGATCTGCCCAGGAGCCTGGTCCAGGCAACCGAACATCACGTTGAACCCGGGCGTTCCGGAGAGAATGCACTGGAAACCGCGATCGTTCATCTTGCCGCGCTGATGGCGGAGAGCGCGGATGCCGGTGAAGGCCCTGAAGGCTGGCAGGGCAGGGTTGACGAAGTCGCCTGGCAAACGACCGGTTTATCCATGCAACAGTGCATCGATTGCATGGCTGAAGCAGATGGTCTGATCAATCAGGTGATGCATCTCCTTTTCCCTGAGCGAAACAGGGCATTTGGCTAGAGCCCGGCTCGTAATCACGCATATATTTCGGACGCAACCTCCTGGAGAGCCCGCGGATTTGGCTGCTGGCTTTGTTGCGGCCCGCTGATCTGGCATCGGCTGCACTACGCTCGCGCATCGCGCCACCAACCAGCATCGCTGCCGTGGGTGATTCTGAGATCGGTTCCAATCAACTATCGGGCAGCAGCGCGGATCCCAAAGGATTATGAGACCGCTGCCGGGTCTCCCGCCGCAGCGGCCGGGCGGCTCGCTGTCGGCAGTGCGCCTGTTATCAAAAGTGGTCTGTTTATCACCCAATCTCTGGTTACAGACAGGTGACGACGAGGCCATGGCCGTTTTCTCCGGTTATCATCTTCGCTTGGATTTTTTTGCGTGAAGCATTGCGCTCGAGTCAACCGGTGTGGTTGCGTTACGGCGGGCATTCGCCCCATGCAGCCCTGTCTACGAGTACTTCCAGTCGACCCCGTGAGCGGATCCCGGATGCCGGCAGCGGGTCTCCACTGCGCCAGCGTTCGACTGCTTTCTGCTTGCTATTGCCGCTAACGAGGAACAGCACCTGACGGCTGTTGGAGAGCGCTGGGAAGTTCATGCTGACCCGTTCAGCCGGCGGCTTCGGTGCATCATGGACGGGGATGACAGGTAGCTGCAGCTGATAATTACGACCCGGAAACAGGCTGGCGGTATGACCATCTTCGCCCAGCCCGAGCAGAACCATATCGAAGGGTGTGGCACTAGAGATCTTCATTGCATAGTCGCGCGCGGCGATTTCGGTTCCAAGCTCCGCCGCGATGGGATGGATCTGATCCCGGGGGATGCAAACCCGGTCCAACAGTGCCTCCGACGCCATCGCGCTGTTGCGTCGCGGATCGGTTACAGCCAGGCAGCGTTCGTCTCCAAAGTAAACGTGCCATCTGTCCCAGTCGCTTGTCGATTGAGCCAACAGCCGATAGCAGAGTGCTGGCGTGGTTCCCCCTGCCAGCACGATGGAGAAGCGGCCCCGGGTGGCAATAGCTGTGCGTGCCGCCTGTTGAATGCGAGAGCAGGCGCGGCCGGCTACCGCTTGGGCATCATCGTTCAGCGTCCAGATCATGCGCGGAGCTTCCTCATACAGACCAGACAAAGTCAACCGGAACGAGGCGGGTTTTCCGGTTCCGGGTCGAGACTGTGACGCCAGCGATGTTCCTCTTTTTCGAACAACCGCCGGCTCCCGGCCGGCCCCCAGGAGCCCGCCGCGTAAGCGGATATGTCGTCCCGGCCGCCGGCCCAACTGCGCAGCACCGGCTCTATCACGCGCCAGGCCTGCTCCACTTCGTCATAACGCAGGAACAGCGACCGGTCTCCGTCGATGACATCCAGTAACAGCTCTTCATAGGCATCTGTAACGCTGTCTCCGATCGTGCGCAGGCTGGCGTCAAGGCTGGTCTGACGGGTGCGCATCTCCAACCCGGGTTCCTTTACCGTTATCTCCACGCGCAGGCATTCACATGGCTGGATGCCGAGCAGTATCCAGTTCTGCCGCATGCGTTCCGCCTGGGTGCCCCGGAAAAACTGCTGTGGTGGGTGACGGAAACAGATGGATACCAGAGAGTGGTGCGCTGCCATACGCTTTCCGGTTCTGAGATAAAATGGAACGCCGCGCCATCGCCAGTTATCCACATAGAGTTTTAGTGCCGCATAAGTCTCTGTCGCGCTGTCCGCTGGCACACCCTCTTCCTGCAGATAGCCGACTACCGGATCGTTGCCGATATTGCCCTGGCCATACTGGGCACGAAAAGCATGAGCGTGCACCTCGTCATGTGGTATCGGGCGAATCGATTTGAGAACCTTTACTTTTTCGTCGCGCAGCGCCTCTGCTTCCATCGAAACCGGTGGCTCCATGGCAACCAGTGTGAGCAACTGCAGCAAGTGGCTCTGGATCATATCGCGCATGGCACCGGTTCCTTCGTAGAACTGCGCACGGCCTCCCACGCCGAGTGTCTCGGAGTGGGTTATCTGGATATGGTCTATGTAATTCCGGTTCCACAACGGCTCCATCATGGTGTTGGCGAAACGGAATACCAGCACGTTCTGTACCGTGCCCTTGCCCAGGTAGTGGTCGATTCTATAGATCTGTTCCTCCCGCAAATGCGCGCCGATAGCCCGCTGCAGCGCCCGGGCGCTTTCCAGGTCATAACCGAACGGTTTCTCGATCACGACTCTGCACCAGCCGTCCGTCTCGCGCAGCAGTCCGGCGCTCCCCAGGCGATCCACCACCTGGCTGAATCCGTTTGGACTGATCGCCATATAGAAGACCGTATTGGTGGCATAATGGCTGTCGCCGCGCAGCCTCTCCCGAAGCCGGTCGTACATGCCATCGTCGTCGAGGTCGCCCTGAAAATAGTCTAGCCTGTCGGAAAGGGCATCCAGCACCCTGGCATCCGGAGTACCTTTCAACTTTTCGGTAATCCAATCACGCATCTGATCGATGCACTGCCGCCGGTTCCAAGGGCGCCTTCCCAGCGCCAGTATACGGGTACCGGGAGAGAGCTGATCCGCCGCTTCCAATTGGTACAGAGCCGGCATCAGCTTGATTCTGGAGAGATTGCCGGTGGCTCCAAAGATGACGTAGGTGCAGGGGTTGCGATGGGCTGTCATGGTTTCCATCCGTTCAATCCGGTATCCGCTGACGGCATAATCACTTCTCAACTGTTGCCGGGACTGTCAAAGAGTACGAGTATGGCATAATTCGAATGGAGTACGGTTATCACAGTGTGGTTTATCCCTCAGCTAACTCAGCGGAGGGGAAGCTGAAGCGCTTGCGCCGCCATCCACAGCGGCAGGATCCCACTGAGCCACCCGTGTCCGGCCTGGAGGGAGGCCCGCTTTTCGGTGCGCGCTTGAAGACCTGTGAAGATCAATAACCTATGAGGAGTTCCCGAGATGTGCGGTTTGTGTGGTGAGTTGCGGTTTGACGGCTATCCGGCAAATCTGGATGCAATACAGCGCATGACCGCCAGGCTTGAGCGGCGGGGACCTGACCATGGCGGAAGTTACAGCGATGGTCCACTGGGTTTCGGGCACCGCCGTCTGGCGATTATCGACCTCTCAACCCATGCCAATCAGCCGATGGTGGATCAGGCATTGGGGCTCAGTCTGGTGTTCAACGGGACCATCTACAATTATCCAGAATTGCGCCGGGAGTTGCTTGCGGAGGGATACCACTTTTTTTCTGAAGGAGACAGCGAGGTCATCATCAAGGCTTTTCATGCCTGGGGCGAAACCTGTGTCGAGCGCTTTCACGGCATGTTCGCCTTTGCGCTCTGGGACCTGGAGCGCAAACGGCTGTTTCTGGCGCGTGACCGGTTGGGCATCAAGCCTCTCTATTACAGCGCTGATCGCAACCGCTTTCGCTTCGCCTCAAACACCCAGGCGCTGCTTTCTGGCGGCGGGGTCGATACGGATATAGATCCGGTGGGTCTGCATCATCAATTCACGCTGCATGCGGTCGTTCCCGCACCCAACACCATTCTCAAGGGGGTACGCAAGCTGGCGCCGGGCCACTGCCTCAGCATCGATATGCAGGGGCGGCTGAATGAACGCAGTTACTGGCGGTTTCCAGCCACCCGACCGGAAAAACCGGTCAGCGATGGAGAGTGGCTGGAATTGATTCACGAAGCACTTCGCACTGCGGTGCGGACCCGAAACGAGATCGCCGACGTTCCAGTCGGTGTACTGCTCTCGGGTGGGCTGGATTCCAGTCTGCTGGTGGCGTTGCTGGCAGAGGCCGGAGTGTCTGATCTGCGCACCTTTTCGGTTGGCTTCGAGGATCATCCGGCGGAGAGAGGAAGCGAGTTTGAGTACTCGGATCCGGTAGCTCAGCGCTATCAGACACTGCATCGAAAGTTTCTTATTCCGAATGCGGAAGTGTTGCAACGCCTGCCCGAAGCGGTGGATGCGATGGCGGAGCCGATGTTCGGGCAGGATGCGGTGGCCTTTTATCTTCTGGGTGAGCAGGTATCCAAAGAGGTCAAGGTGGTTCAGTCGGGCCAGGGCGCGGACGAAGTGTTCGGCGGATATTTCTGGTATGCGCGCATGATGGCTGAAACGGAAGGAACGCCGTTGCAGCGGTTTTCCCGGCACTATTTTGATCGCGATCATGAAGAGTTTCTGCAAACGGTATCTTCCCGTTACCGCGGAGAGGATTACACCAGCCGCCTAATCTCCGGGTTGTTGGCAGAACCCGAAGCGGACAGTTTTATGGATGCCGTGCTGCACATGGATGTCACCACCTTGATTGTTGATGATCCGGTCAAACGGGTTGACAATATGACCATGGCCTGGGGCCTGGAGGCACGGGTGCCGTTTCTGGATCACAAGCTGGTGGAACTCTCGGCGCGCTGCCCACCCGAGCTGAAACTCAGGGAGGGTGGCAAATATCCGCTTAAGGCAATGGCACGCGGACTTCTGCCGGATGCGGTGATCGATCGTCCCAAAGGTTATTTTCCGATGCCCGCGCTCAAATACGTGCGTGGTGATTTTCTAAATTTTATGCGGAATATTCTCGAGTCCCGGGCTTGCCGGGAGCGCGGGCTCTATAGCCGGGCGTACGTGGACATGCTGGTGTCTGCGCCGGAGATGCACCACACCCGGCTTCAGGGCAGCAAGTTGTGGCATCTTGCGCTGCTGGAGTACTGGCTGCAGCGGAATGTGGACACTGCTGCTGCGTGAATCATACCCAATCAGGATCGATCTCATGTCTGTCGCAATCGTTTTTCATATGCTGGGGGTAATTGTCTGGGTGGGGGGGATGTTTTTTGCCCATATGGCACTGCGTCCCGCAGCTGCAGGATTGTTGCAACCCCCGCAGCGTTTGCCACTGTTGAAGGGAGTGCTCGATCGTTTTTTTCGTTGGGTCTGGGTGGCGATAATCGCGATTCTGGCCAGTGGTTATTGGATTTTTCTCGGAGTATGGGGCGGGCAGGCCGGCCTGCATGTGCATTTGATGCAGGGCACGGGCCTGGTGATGGTCTGTATTTTTCTGTATATCTATTTTCGTCCTTATCGACGTATGGGGAACGCGCTGGCAGTCAATGAATTGTCGTTGGCCGCGACTGAGATGGGGCATATACGCCGGTTGATCGGCATCAACCTGGTGCTTGGCCTGTTGACATCGGTGATTGCCAGGATAGGATTTTAATTTACAGGACTACGGGATAAAGTCTGCGGGATGTGGTCTCGTGCCTGCGATCATACCTCGGGCTCCCTGCCGCGAATCCTCTATCCCAAGTGCGATACTTGAAAACCGGTTGGGAAGCCTCCATTATTTTCAATTGGATCATTATTGTACCGAGGTGAGGCGATGGATGTTCTGGATAGAATCAAGGAACAAGTGGAAGGTAACCCCATAGTATTGTACATGAAGGGAACGCCCCAGTTTCCCCAATGCGGTTTCTCTTCCCGAGCGGCGGCTGCGCTTCAGGATTGCGGCGAGAAATTTGCCTACGTCAATGTGCTGGCCGATGCAGAGATATTCGAGAATCTGCCGCGTTATGCTGACTGGCCGACATTTCCCCAGCTCTATATCAACGGTGAGCTGATTGGCGGCTGCGATATCACCCTTGAGCTGCATGCCAGTGGCGAGTTGCAGAAAATGACTGCCGAGGCAGGAAAGCACTGGCCGAAGGAGCAGGGGGATAAGGTTTGACCGCAGCCGCAGCATAGCAGCAGTGGATCAGAAACCCGGTCGGGCCGGAATGCCCACCGGGTTTTTTCATCACGACTTGGCTGTCTCCCAGGGTTTTTCCATATCCGATAGCTGCCAGCGATTGACAATGGTACAGAAAAGCGCGGCGGTTTTTTCGGCGTCGTAGATTGCAGAGTGTGCCTGATTGCCGTCCCATGTAATTCCGGCGGCATCAACCGAGCGCGCCAGTACGGTCTGCCCCAGAGCCAGCCCCGCCAGAGAGACTGTGTCAAATGTGCTGAAAGGGTGGAATGGATTGCGCTTGATGCCGGTTCTTGCAACAGCGGCATTGATAAAACCAAGGTCAAAAAATGCGTTGTGTCCCACCAGAATGGCGCGATTGCAGCCACTCGCCTTCAGGGCTTTATGAATAGGGGAAAAAATATGCCTGAGCGCCTCTATTTCCGGCAATGCCATGCGGAAAGGGTGATCGGGATCAATGCCGTTGAACTCCAGTGCCTTTGGATCGAGATTGGCGCCCGGGAACGGGGCGACATGGCAGGATAGAGTCTCTGCCGGATGCAGCAGACTACGCGCATCCATATTGATGATTATCGCGGCGATTTCGAGCAGTGCGTCCGATGTCGCATCGAAACCGGCCGTTTCCACATCCACGACAACCGGCAGGAAGCCGCGAAATCTCGTGGCAATGGATTCATTGTGTTGAAGGGTAGTCATCGGGAACAGCTTATTCCATTTTTGGGTGCCGCTGATACCGCGATGTGCCGATTGGTGAGTTGAGCAGGGTATGTCGTCTCCTTCGACGTGGCTATCGGCGGGCTGAACCCTGATGTTGTTGATCCAAACAGAAGAGTGAAATTTACAACTATGCAACAGAATCGTAACCGTTTCCTGCAGGTGTCCATTTTCCTGTGTCTGTGGTTTGCCGCGTTCGCGGTTGTCGCGGAAACCCCGTACTCAAAGGGGCTTCTGTTCAGAGTGCAAACAGGCAACGCGGCTCCGAATTATCTGTTCGGCACGATGCATTCCGATCATCCACAGGTGCAGAAGTTGGTGTCTCAAGTATCCTGGGCACTGGAGAAAAGCCGGCTATTGGCAGTGGAAGTGGAGATGGATGCATTGACCGCGGTTTCGGCGGTGGCGCTGATGGTCAGTCCGGATGGCACAGGCTTGCGCGAGTCTCTGGACGAGAAGCTCTACCGACGTGCGTTGGCGGAGGCGAAACGGTTGGGATTGCCGCAGGCGGCCATGAACTACTATAAACCATGGGCGCTTGCGGTGATGTTCTCACTGCCGCCAATAAAGGACGGACGGTTTCCGGAAATGATCCTTACTGAGATGGCGCATCGGCAGGGGAAGCCGGTTTTTGGGATGGAGACGGCAGAAGAGCAGTTGGCGGCATTCGATAAGTTGCCGCTGAAGGATCAGCGTGCGATGTTGAGATATGCACTAAATAATCTCGATCGTTTGCCGATGGTTTACCAGGAGTTGGTCAAAACCTACCTCGCACGGGACTTGGGAGAACTTTTAAGGATCAGTCGGGACAACTTCAATGCCGAGGACCAGGGCCAGATCGAGCGTTTTCAGTACGCGCTCGTCGACAGCCGCAACCGGCGTATGGCCGAGCGTCTGATAGAACGCCTGTCCGAGGGAGGGGTTTTCGTCGCGGTGGGGGCTTTGCATCTTCCAGGTGAAAAAGGCTTGCTCAGTATTCTCCATGACCGTGGCTTCCGCGTCGAAACGCTATATTGACTGTAATTTGAGAGAAACATCCAGGAATAACCGGGATTGGCGCATCGGCTTCATTTCTAGATGAGGTAATGCTGCAGTTGTGCTAGATTCCATGCACGGCGTTCTCAGGGAATGAAACTCCTGTTTCGGATGTAAAAGGCAGGTTTATCAAGAGGAAAACAACAATATGACCAGAGTGCAGCTGCTGAACCGGTTACGGACCAGTCTCACGGCATTGATATTTCTGTTAATGACCGGCTGTGCAAGCACGGGTGAGTTTGCCGATCCCAGGGATCCCTGGGAGGGCTTCAATCGGGCTATGTACAGTTTCAACGAAACCATTGACGAGGCGCTGATCAAACCGCTGGCCAAGGGCTATAAGGCAGTGGTACCCGTGCCGCTGGACAGGGGTATAACCAACTTCTTTTCCAATCTCAGCGACATTGGTTCGGCAATCAATAACATGCTGCAATTTAAGCTGGGCCGCGCAGCAAGCGATCTGGGACGCGTGGCCTTCAACACCACGCTTGGAGTGCTTGGCTTTTTTGATGTCGCCACCAATATGAATCTGCCGCATTACGGCGAAGATTTTGGGCAGACCCTGGGAGTCTGGGGAAGTTCTCCCGGACCTTATATCGTGCTGCCACTGCTGGGCCCGAGTTCAGGCAGGGATGCAGTTGGACTGGTACTTGACTGGTTCAGCAATCCTGTAAGCTATATCGAGGACGATGGCGTAAGATTAGCGGTGGCGTCGCTCTGGTTCGTTGATAAACGTGCGGATCTGCTCACCGCCAGTAAACTGGTTGAGCAGGCGGCGCTGGATCCCTACGAGTTCGTACGCAACGCTTATCTGCAAAAGAGACGCCATGATGTATACGACGGTAACCCGCCACCCGAAGAAATCTACGACGAAGAGCCGGAAAAACAGCAGTAACCCGTGCGCACTCAATCCAGGCAGCGGGAAACCTGACGTCCCGCTGCCTGGGGTTGGGAGTACTGGAATAACAAATTATCTAAGTATAAATAAAATTAATTAGATAATTTTAGAAAATTCTAATATTATTTTCCACACGAAGGCGCAGAAGTATAAAGGCTTTCTAGATGTATAGCAGCAAGAATTTAAACTTCCTAATAAAATCCGGAGAATTAATTTATGAAAACTATCGTTAAAGTTGCAGCTGCTGCTGCGTTGATTGCCGCTTCTGCTTCTGCATCCGCATGGTGGGGCGGTCCCTGGGGTAACCGTGGTTATGGTGACGGCTGGGGCGACGGCTGGGGTGATATGTTCGGCGACATGGACTTCAACATGAGCTCGAGCGCTTCCGGCAGCGGTTATGGTCGCGGTCGCGGCTACGGTCGCGGATACGGTTACGGCTACCCGTACTACGGCGGTTACGGTTACGGCCCCTACGGTTACGGTGTTCCCTATGGCGCGCCTTACGGGGCTCCTTACGGTGTTCCTTATGGGGCTCCCGTTGCTCCTCAGGCCCCGGCTGCTCCGGCCAAGTAACTCCGGCTTAAGCTAAAAGCAAAATTATCTCTCCAGGGATGCAGGAGGCGTGGCACAGGGAGGTGCCGGTAGCAACCGTATAGGCTCTTGCAGGGTCTGTTCCGTCAGTGAGGATAGTCAAAATGAGAAAGTTGTCTGCAGTCTTTGCAGTGGCGGCGCTTGCCACTGCTTCTATGACCGCCAGCGCCTGGTGGGGCGGTCCATGGGGAAATAACGGTTATGGAGACGGGTTTGGTGATGGATACGCCGACGGCGGCTTCAACTTTAATATGAATGCCAGTGGTCATGGCAATGGCTACGGAAGCGGTTACGGCCGCGGTTATGATTACTACGGCTATCCTTACTACGGTTATCCGTACCCGGCACCGGTTGTCGCACCGCTGAGCGAAGAGCAGCAAAAAACGATGGCCGCGCAGCAGAAGGCAGCGATGGAACAGCAGGCCAAGGCCTTTCAGGAAGCGCTAGAGGCACAGCGCAAATACTCCGAGCAGTTTGCCGCCGGGGGTCCGCAGTTTTCGGCTCCTTTCTCCCGCGACTCTTTTCCCGCCTCGTTCGGCCCGGAATTCAGTGACCGGGATGCACGTCGCGAGGAGATGATCAAGCAGATGGAGGAGCGTCGCAATCAGGCCGCTGCTTTCCGTCCGGCGAATAGTGGATTCGGTCCCGATTCACGGCGTGAGGAGATGCGCCAGAAGATCGAGGAGCGCCGCAACGCAATGGCTTCACGCGCACCACGCCAGGCCGTTGGCGGCGATAATGTCCGTCGCGAAGAGATGCGCAGGCAGATGGAAGAGCGCCGCAATGCGATGTTAAGCCGCACTCCGGGTGAGTTTGGTGCCAATGATGGGCCTTATCAGGAAGATATGCGCCAGCAGATGCAGCAGCGTCACGATGAGATGATGAAGCGTGTCGAGGCACAGCGGAAAATCGCAGAGGAGCAGCAGGCTGCAATGCGCAAAACCATGGAAGAGCGCCGCGTAAAATCCGATATCTGAACATCACAGAATTAGTGCAGAGAAGACCGCCTGTGGCTCAAACCCACAGGCGTTTTTTTTTGTTCAGGAAAAACCTTGCGAAATTAATTGTATGTCAGCCCGGACAGTTCCCGGACGCATCACGAATTCCGGTTTGTCAGGGTTAACCAAACAGTTTCGTTACCAATCAGCACGATAATGCGATTACACTCAGTTCCGGGCAACCGCTCAATGCGGCATGGAAATTGTGTGGTTTCCGGACGGCTGGCATTCAATCGTTTGGAAAAGTGTTGATTTCAGCTGTAACCTGGTCAATCTGTCTTTTGAATTTGGAGAATGGAAGAAGATCGTCAAACTCTGTATATTGTTTGAATTAATATAAAGAATTGTAAATCACAATACTTAGTCCCCTGACAACCCGTATTACCGGGTCAGGCCGGATGCCCGCTCGGTCCCATGAGCGTTTCCCAGAAGAGAGCTGCCAAAATGAAGCCCGATATCGATCCGCAAGAGACTCAGGAATGGCTGGATGCATTGGATGCGGTCCTAGAAAACGAGGGTCCCGATCGCGCCCACTATCTGCTGGAGCGACTGATAGACAAAGCCAGACGCTCGGGAACACATCTTCCTTACAGAGCTGTAACAGCATATGTCAACACAATTCCGGTTACCCGGCAGAAACGCTTTCCCGGCGACCGGTCCATGGAGCGGCGCATCCGTTCTTTCATTCGCTGGAATGCGATGGCGATGGTGGTTCAGGCCAACCGCATCTCCTCCGAGTTGGGTGGGCACATCTCCAGTTTTGCTTCGGCGGCAACCCTTTTCGATATCGGTTTCAATCACTTCTTCAGGGGAAGAAGTCCCTCCCAGGATGCCGATCTGGTCTTTTTTCAGGGTCATTCGGCGCCCGGTATCTATGCACGTGCTTACCTTGAGGGGAGAATCAGTGAAGAGGAGCTTTACAACTTCCGCCAGGAGGTGGAAGGCAACGGCCTATCATCCTACCCACATCCCTGGCTGATGCCGGGTTTCTGGCAGTTTCCAACGGTCTCCATGGGTCTCGGACCATTGATGGCGATCTACCAGGCGCGCTTTATGCGTTATCTGGATGACAGGGAGATCGTGAAAACCGGCAGCCGCAAAGTGTGGGCATTCATGGGCGATGGCGAAATGGACGAACCCGAGTCGCTCGGTGCCATTTCGCTGGCCGGGCGGGAACGTCTGGATAACCTGGTCTTCGTGGTCAACTGCAATCTACAGCGTCTGGACGGCCCGGTGCGCGGCAATAGCAAAATAATTCAGGAACTCGAAGGGGTGTTTCGCGGCGCTGGGTGGAACGTGATCAAAGTGATTTGGGGAGGCTACTGGGATCCGCTGTTGGCCAGAGACACGGATGGCCTGCTGCTCAAGCGTATGGAAGAGTGCGTTGACGGTGATTATCAGACTTACAAGGCCAAGGGCGGCACTTATACCCGCGAGCACTTTTTTGGCAAATATCCAGAGCTGGCTGAGATGGTGGCCACCATGACCGACGAGGATATCTGGCGGCTCAACCGCGGCGGCCATGATCCCCTTAAGGTCTACGCGGCCTACGCAAGCGCGATGGAGCATAAGGGGCAACCGACCGTTGTGCTGGCAAAAACAGTCAAGGGATACGGCATGGGCCTGGCGGGAGAAGGTCAGAATATCACCCACTCTCAGAAGAAGATGGGAGAGGTGGCACTGCGAGCGTTTCGGGATCGTTTTAACATTCCTATTCCGGACGATCGAATCGGTGAGGCGCCATTCTTCAAGCCACCGGCGGAGAGTCCGGAACTCACCTATATGAAAGAGTGCAGGGAGAAGCTGGGAGGCTTTCTTCCGCGGCGTTTCGTCGATGCCCCCAGGCTGGAAATACCCGGCCTCGACATTTTCAAGCCGCTGCTGGAGGGCAGCGGTGACAAGGAGATGTCTACCACCATGGCATTCGTGCGCCTTTTGACCATGCTGGTCCGGGACAAGAAGATTGGTCAATACGTGGTCCCCATTGTACCGGACGAAGCGCGCACGTTTGGCATGGAGGGGATGTTCCGACAGCTGGGAATATACTCTTCCGTCGGTCAGCTCTATAAGCCCGTGGACGCGGATCAGGTGATGTATTACCGGGAGGACCGAAAAGGCCAGATACTGGAGGAGGGGATAACCGAAGCCGGTGCCATGTCCTCATGGATCGCGGCGGCCACTTCCTACAGCAACCACGGAACGAGCATGATTCCGTTCTATATCTACTACTCGATGTTCGGCTTTCAGCGTATCGGTGATCTCGCCTGGGCCGCTGGCGACATGCAGGCCCGGGGATTTCTGATGGGCGGTACTGCGGGGCGCACCACGTTGGCGGGAGAGGGGCTGCAACATCAGGATGGCCATAGCCACCTGCAGGCGGCCACCATCCCCAACTGTGTCTCCTACGATCCGACATTTGCTTATGAACTGGCCGTTATCATTCAGGACGGTATGCGGCGCATGTTTCTTGAGCAGGAGAATATCTTCTACTACATCACGGTAATGAACGAAAACTACCCTCAGCCTGCGCTACCCAGTGGAGTGGAGGAGGGTATTATCAGGGGTTTGTATCTCTACCAGAAAGGCGGGCGTCGCAAAAAGCGGGTTCAGCTAATGGGCAGCGGTACCATTCTGCGTGAGGTGCTGGCCGCCGGCGATTTGTTGGAGAGCGATTTTGGCGTATCCGCAGATGTCTGGAGTGTCACAAGTTTCAACGAACTCGCACGGGACGGTCAGGATGTAGAGCGCTGGAACATGCTCCATCCGGACGAGCAGCCACGGGTCTGTTATTTACAGCGTTCGATGGCGGATTTCAAAGGCCCGGTGATTGCCGCAACCGACTATATCAGAGCCTACCCCAACCAGATTCGTCAGTACGTCAAAGGCAGCTACAGAGTGCTGGGTACCGACGGCTTCGGACGCAGCGACCTGCGCTCGCAGCTGCGCAGATTCTTCGAAGTCAATCGCTATTATGTTGTGCTGGCTGCGCTGACGGCATTGGTGGAAAGCGGTGAGCTGGAATCTTCGGTGATCGGCGATGCAATCAGAAAATACCGGATCGACCCTGAAAAACCCAACCCGATGACCGTCTGACCGGAGGATATAGCGTGGCAACAGAAAAGAGCGTATTGGTGCCTGATATCGGTGATTTCGAAGGGGTTGAGGTTATCGAGATTCTGGTTGCGTCCGGAGACAGAATCAAACAGGAAGATTCCCTGGTTACCCTGGAGAGCGACAAAGCATCGATAGAAATACCTTCTCCTTTTGACGGCATAGTACGGGAGGTTGTGATCAAGGTCGGCGACAAGGTGAGCCAGGGCAGTCTGCTTCTGCGCATGGATGTCGGCGACGACCGGAAAGCGCAGGCAGAACAGTCGGAAAAAAGCGATAAGGTCCAACAGACCGAGCCCCCGCCACCGCTGCCTCCTCTGCCACCGGCTGCGGAGACGTTGTCAGCGGGCGGCACCGCTCAGGGGGGCGGAGAGCTGGTCGAAAAGGCGGTGGTGGTTCCTGATATCGGTGATTTCCATGGCGTTGAGGTGATCGAGATTCTGGTATCCGAGGGGGACAACGTCGATGTGGAAGAGTCCCTGGTAACGCTTGAAAGCGATAAGGCCTCAATGGAGATTCCCTCGCCCCTGACCGGAGTGGTATCCGGTATTGGTGTCAAGGTGGGTGACCGGGTGAGCGAAGGCGACCTGTTGTTGAAGTTGAAAACGCCTGTAAATACACCGTCTGCCGGGATTATTCCCGACCGTCCGGGTGTACCAACAGCAGTGGCTGCTCAGGAGGCGGCGGCTGCGCCCGTCCCGAATTGGGATGCAGCGGGTGGCTCAGGCCGACAGGCGGGGGAGAAGGAGTTGCGGCAACCACCGGTTTTGGCGCGTCCCTCTGATTTGACCGGCAGCGTTCCGCACGCCAGTCCCTCGGTGAGGCGTTTTGCCAGGGAACTGGGCGCCGATCTCACGCAAATCACCGGCACCGGTCTCAAGCAGCGCATTACCAAAGAGGATGTTCAGAACTATATCAAACGTGCTTTGCGCGGTGCCGCACCCAGCGCTCCGTCAACCGGTCCAATGCAGTTGCCGGGAATACCGGAAGTTGATTTTTCCAAATTTGGCGAGATAGAGGAGACTCCGCTCAGCCGGATCAAAAAGCTCAGTGGTACCCATCTTTCCGCCTGCTGGTTGAACATTCCCCATGTCACACAGCATGACGAGGTGGACATTACCAGCCTGGAATCGTTTCGCAATGAGCAGAAGGATGTTGCTGCCAGGCAGGATATTCGCCTGACATTTCTTCCGTTTCTGCTGAAAGCCTGTGTCGGGGTGCTGCGGCAGCTGCCTGAATTCAACAGTTCTCTCAGCCCTGATCGCAACAGCCTGATCTTCAAAAAGTATTACCATATCGGTGTGGCGGTCGATACGCCGAATGGGCTGGTGGTTCCAGTAGTGCGCAATGTCGATAAAAAAGGGGTACTGGAACTGGCATCGGAGCTGATGGCGATCAGCGCGCGCGCGCGCGATGGCAAACTCTCTCCATCTGATCTGCAGGGCGGTTGTTTTTCCATTTCCAGTCTTGGGGGTATTGGCGGCACCGCTTTCACGCCGATTGTAAACGCCCCGGAGGTTGCTATTCTTGGCGTGTCCAGATCCATGATCAAACCGGTTTGGGACGGTAAGGATTTCCAACCGAGGTTGATGTTGCCGATTTCTTTATCCTATGACCATCGTGTCATCGATGGCGCAATGGCTGCGCGTTTTACCACGATGTTGTCAGGGCTGTTGTCCGATATGCGGCGGCTTTTGCTCTGAAGCCATGGTTTGGGTTCGGCTTTACTGCCATAAGTTTAGAGTCTCCTCGGGATAAATAATTTTAATTTAACCGGATTTAAGATAATCTTGGTGCACTGCAATAGTCGTCACGTATTTTCTAGCGGTCAAGTCTTAAACATCCGTCGGCCAAAGAGAATGTTGGAGGGTTCTGAATGAAGCGCATTCTCTCCCTTTCGCAATTGCCATAACCGGGAAGATTCCGTGTCTGTTTCCATCCGGTGGTAAACGGGGTTTAATCCGTCGTGACCCAGTGAACAGGAGGATTGTGTGTATGCATGCTGAAGTGTTGGTGTTGGGAGCCGGTCCCGGAGGATACAGTGCTGCCTTTCGCGCGGCGGATCTGGGAAAAAAGGTGGTTCTGGTTGAACGCTACTCCACTCTGGGTGGTGTCTGCCTTAATGTCGGATGTATCCCTTCTAAAGCCTTGCTGCACGCCGCTGCCATGATCAACGAAGCTGCAGAGATGGAGCAGTTGGGGATCGGATTCGGCAAACCCACCATCGATCTGGAAAAATTACGTTCCGGTAAGGATAAAGTGGTCAACCGGCTCACTCAGGGATTGGCCGCCATGGCGAAGCAGCGGGGCGTGACCGTGGTGCAGGGCTGGGGCGCTTTCGAATCGCCCAAGCAGCTCAAGGTGGAAACGGAAAACAAGAGTGTCACCATCGAATTCGAATACGCGATAATCGCCTGTGGTTCGCGTCCGGTCGAGATTCCTGGCTTTCCAAATGATGACCCCCGACTGATTAACTCCACCGGTGCGTTGGAACTGACCGAAATTCCGAACAAACTGCTGGTGGTCGGAGGAGGCATTATCGGGCTGGAAATGGGGACGGTTTATGCCTCACTGGGCGCCATGGTCGATGTGGTTGAACTGCAGAGCAACCTGATTCCCGGCTGTGATCCGGATCTCGTACGCCCACTGAGAAAACGCCTGGATCAGCGATTCGGCAGCATTATGCTGGAGACCAAGGTCACTGAAATCAAGGCGCAGAAAAACGGATTAAAAGTTCAGTTCGAGGGCAGGAACGCACCCGACAAACCACAGCTTTACGACAAGGTTCTGGTGGCGGTCGGAAGAGTTCCAAACGGTAAACTGATCGGCGCCGAAAAGGCGGGCATTCATGTTGACGAGCGTGGATTCATTCCCGTGGATGGGCATATGCGTACCAACGTACCGAATATCTATGCTATCGGCGATGTGGTGGGTAATCCGATGTTGGCTCATAAAGCGACCCATGAAGCGAAAGTGGCTGCCGAAGTTATAGTGGGGCAGCCGTCGTTGTTCGACCCGCTCACTATTCCCTCCGTCGCCTATACCGACCCGGAAGTGGCATGGATGGGCCTGACGGAAACGGAAGCCAAAGTGAAGGGTGTGGCGTATGAAAAGGGTGTTTTTCCATGGGCGGCTTCCGGCCGCGCATTGGGCATCGGGCGCGAAGAGGGGATGACCAAACTGCTGCTGGATCCCGATACCAAGCGGATCCTTGGCGCGGGTATCGTGGGCGTTAATGCCGGGGAGTTGATCGGTGAAACGGTGCTGGCGCTGGAAATGGGTGCCGACATGGAAGATATCGGGTTGACCGTCCATCCCCATCCGACGCTGAACGAGACCATCGGCATGGCAGCCGAGATGGCCGAGGGTACGATTACCGACCTGATCCCGCCGCGCAAACGAAAATAGTGAATCGGACAGCGGTGCTGACATTCGATCAGCCGTCGTATCAGGGCAACCCTGGCTCGACTTGCGATAAACCGGTCCGTTGGATCAAACCTGAATTCCGGTTGCCGCTTCAGACTGGCAGATTGTGTGGTGCTAACGCTTGTAAAGCCATCAGACCGCAGGGTGCGCAAATAAGAAACCGGGTTAAAACTTAAGCATTGCGGCGCCCCCGCCGACATGATCTATACCTGAAACGGATTTCGAACCTCCGCCAACCAGCGGCCTGGTGAGATTAGAGAAGCGTTTCGCTGAATGCTGAAGATAACTG
This sequence comes from Gammaproteobacteria bacterium, assembly GCA_020445405.1. Lineage (GTDB taxonomy): Bacteria > Pseudomonadota > Gammaproteobacteria > Chromatiales > Chromatiaceae > HKST-UBA178. The sequence continues at coordinate 70,014 of JAGRGQ010000006.1, forward strand.
TATTTCAGGAGTAATCAGGTGCCTTATGAGATTGCATTTCCGTGAGTACGGAAGCTATAGTGAACGGCGCCCCACGCTGATATTTCTTCATGGGCTGCTCGGCTCTGCATCCAACTGGCACAGCATTGCACGCAAATTGGAAGCGCGCGCGCATGTCATCGTTCCGGATCTGCGCAATCACGGCCGTTCGCCCCACGCTGAAGCGATGAACTATCCGTCGATGGCGGCTGACCTGAGCGAGCTTATCGATGATCAGGGTCTGGATTCGGCGTTGCTGGTGGGGCACAGCATGGGAGGCAAGGTCGCGATGTGGCTGGCGCTCACGCAGCCCGAATTGGTTACCGGTCTGGTAGTGGTGGATATAGCACCGGTAACTTATCCCCAGCGCTTCGAATCGATATTCGTCGCCTTGCGTGGGATAGATATAGCGAATCTGAAAAGCCGTGGGCAGGCGGATCAGTTGTTGGCTTCGGCAATCGGTGAACCCGGCTTGCGTCAATTCCTGCTGCAAAACCTGGAGCGGGGTGGAGATGCCTGGCGCTGGCGAAGCAACCTCTCGGTTCTGAACCGGGAACTTCGCACCCTGGCCGGTTTTCCCGATGCATCGGATTACACCATCTATCCAGGTCCTGTGCTGTTCATCTGGGGCGGCGCTTCGGATTATCTGAAACCGGAATTTCAGCCGCGTATACGAACTCTTTTTCCTTACGCCAGATTCCGCGTGATCTCCGGAGCCGGTCATTGGGTTTACGCGGAGCAGCCCGATGCATTTTATACCGCTCTCAATGGCTTTTTGTGAAAAATTGGGGAGCTACACTCGCAGGTTACTGTGGGCTATCATGATGTGTATCAGCGCCAACAAGGTGTAACGATCGGATGGAAAACATAACCAGACTTTGCATTGCAAGACTCACGGATGTTCAGGACAGTAAGATGACCGCGGCGCTCGTTGTTGGAGGTGGCGGTTTTCCGTTTATCGATGTGGACCACCATCAGGTCGCAGTAGGGGAGATCGGCACGCACGTGCTGATACGTCAGGGTGAGATTCAGGTGGTTGCGCAGGTAATCAGGGCGCGCCAGGAACTGCTGCCGGTCGCGGCGGGGTCGGGGGCCGGCGGAAACGGCGAACCCATGAAGAGAGGTTTGCTGGACCTGTTGCCGCTGGGGGATCTCAGTAGAAACGGCGTATTCAGCAGGGGTGTGGTTCACTACCCGACCCCCGGTGCCGAAGTCCATCTGATGCGTAAGGTGGAGGTGGAGTCTCTATTCAAGAAGTTCCAGCTCAAGGGTTACGAACTCGGATACCTGCCCACGATGCCAAGTGTCGGCATCTGCCTGGATCCATCGACGCTGTTTGCGCGGCATCTCGCCATACTGGGACAATCGGGTTCCGGTAAATCCTGGGGTGTGGCGAATATCCTGCAGCGGGCGGTGAATACCATGCCCAATGCGCATATCATTCTGCTCGACCTGCATGGCGAGTATGCCTGGCACGATCCCGGCGGTGTACAGCACGCGGCGTTTCAGGAAAACACCTATCGTTATGTGGACGCACGCGATCTGGAGATACCATACTGGCTGTTGACATACGGCGAGCTGGTGGATCTTTTAATCGACCGTTCCGACGAAAAAGCATCGACCCAGATGGCGTTTCTCCGGGAGGTATTGCTGCATTTGAGGAAAAAAGCCAATGAAGATCTGGAGGGGGTTCACATAACGATCGATTCCCCGGTCTATTTCGATCTGTCGGAACTCTTTATGGCGTTCAAGCGGGCAAACGAACAGGTCACCGATTTTGGCAAGGTGAAAGGACCGTTGTTTGGCCAGTTTGATGAGTTCGTTGTCAAGCTGCAGGCGCGTTTCAACGATGTCCGTTACGATTTTCTGTTCAAACCCAAGCGGCGCAAGTCGTCGGACACACTGGCGGATCTGCTGCGTGATTTCGTCGGACTGAGAAAACCCAGCCGTCAGATTACCGTGATAGATTTCAGCTCGGTGCCATTTGATGTACGCCCGACGGTATCCGCCCAGATCGGAAGGTTGACTTTTGAGTTCAACTACTGGAATCCGCGTTCCCGTGAGTTTCCGATTCTGCTGATGTGCGAGGAGGCACACTCCTACATTCCGCGCGCTGCCGATACCCAGTATGACGGCACCAGGCGTTCCATGGAACGAATCGCCAAAGAGGGCCGAAAGTACGGTGTGGGTCTGGCGGTGGTGAGTCAGCGCCCTTATGAGCTGTCCGAGACCGTGCTGGCTCAGTGCGGCAATTATATCTGTCTGCGGATATCCAACCCGGACGATCAGGAGTATATCCGTGGACTGGTGCCGGATGCCGAAGCGGGACTGGTCGACATCCTTTCGTCCCTGGGGCGTGGAGAGGCGATGGCGATGGGGGAAGCGCTGCCGATCCCGACCCGGTTCATGTTCCACCCGCCAAATCCGACTCCGAACAGTAACGATATCGATTTCTATGGCCAATGGAAAAAAGGCGTGGAAACGCTGGATGTTGACGCCATCGTAAACGCTTGGCGGCGTCAGAAAAAATAGTCAGCAGCCGCTATTTCAGGAGCGCCGGTAGCCACCCCTGCTATAATCCACGGTTTTTAACGCGCATCTATATTTTTCTCCCTCCCGAACGGGAGAGTTCTGCTCTGGAGCAAGCACTATGTCAGCGTCTGGTGTCAAAAAAGTTGTACTGGCCTATTCCGGCGGACTGGATACCTCCATCATTCTCAAATGGCTGGAGGAGCAGTATCAGTGTGAAGTGGTGACCTTTACCGCCGATCTCGGGCAGGGGGGAGAAGTGGAGCCTGCCAGGGCAAAGGCGAGGGCGGCCGGGGTAAAGGAGATTTACATCGAGGATCTGCGCGAGGAGTTTGTTCGCGACTATGTGTTTCCGATGTTTCGTGCCAATGCCGTGTACGAAGGGGAATATCTGCTGGGCACGTCCATTGCCCGGCCGTTGATCGCCAAGCGGCTGGTTGAGATCGCACGCGAAACCGGTGCCGACGCCGTTTCCCACGGCGCCACCGGCAAGGGCAACGATCAGGTGCGTTTTGAGCTGGGTGCCTATGCATTGATGCCCGATGTGAGGATTATTGCCCCCTGGCGGGAGTGGGATCTCTTGTCCAGGGAGAAGCTGATGGCATACGCGGAGAAGCACGGTATTCCGGTTGAACTGAAACGGGAGGGCGGTAAATCGCCGTACTCTATGGACGCCAATCTGCTGCACATCTCTTACGAAGGCTACGATCTGGAAGATCCCTGGACCGAGCCGTCGGAAGATATGTGGCGCTGGACCGTTTCACCGGAGGCTGCGCCGGCCAAACCCACTTACCTGGAGCTGGGGTTTCGTCATGGCGATATCGTGGCGCTCGACGGAGAGGAGATGAGTCCGGCAACCGTGCTTGAGACGCTCAACCGGGTGGGGGGAGAGAACGGCATCGGCCGTGACGATATCGTTGAGAACCGCTATGTCGGCATGAAATCCCGGGGCTGTTATGAGACACCGGGCGGCACAATTATGTTGAAGGCGCACCGGGCCATGGAGTCCTTGACGCTGGACCGTGAATCCGCTCACCTCAAAGACGAATTGATGCCGCGTTACGCCAGCCTGGTCTACAACGGATACTGGTGGAGTCCCGAGCGCAAGATGATGCAGGCAGCCATCGACCAGACCCAGACAGTGGTGAATGGAGAGGTTCGTCTTAAACTTTACAAGGGAAATGTCATGGTGGTGGGGCGCAGATCTGAAAGCAACAGCCTTTTCGACGAATCGATCGCTACGTTCGAAGACGATGCCGGTGCCTACGACCAGAAAGATGCGGGAGGTTTCATCAGACTTAATGCATTGCGCCTGCGGGTCGCAGCTCGACGGGGTGCAAAGTCGGCGAAATAATATCCCACTTGTTTTTCATGGCAGATGGGCTAAGTTTAGCTGCATGCCTGAAGAATCCGATTTAGAGCAGCAGCGCGGGGAAAAACCGGTTATTGCAATCAGCAGTTGTTTGCTCGGCGAACCGGTGCGTTATGATGGGCAGGCCCGGCCGGTCAACTGGATCATCGATATTCTGTCTCAACACTGTGTGTTTCAGCCGATTTGCCCCGAGTTGGAGGCTGGTTTCGGTGTGCCTCGTCCGCCCATCAGGCTACAGCTATCGGACGCCGCCGCTGCAGTGGTACTGGCAGGAGATCCGACTATCGATGTCACCGAAAAACTTCAGGCCGCATGCAGCAGGCTATTGGCGGAAATCGACCACGCCGATGGCCTGATACTGAAGGCCCGCTCCCCCAGTTGCGGGGTGGAGGACACGCCGGTTTGGGATGAAGCCGGTATTGAATCAGGCACGGGTGCAGGGATATTCACCAGAATGTGTCTGGCGGCGCGACCGGGATTTCCGGTAATCGACGAACACGGACTGGAGTCGGAAGCAGGCAGGATCGGATTCCTGATACAGGTGTTTAGATACTGCTGCCGGCGTTGAAGCTGACGACCAGCGCTGCGAACTGGATTATTTCACGGGACAGGCAACAAAGAAGTCGGATTTATCGAAAGACTCCTCGCATTTTTTGGAAGTGTAGGTCGGGGCGTCCGGCGAGCGGCTCGCGAGCCGCTCCTGCGTCTCCATGGCCAGTAACTGTTGCGCCGGTTCACAAGCCGGTGCTCCAGCGCACTGATTTTCACTGCCGCAAACATTTGCCACCAATCTTTGACAGGCGGTGGGCGTATCGATTGGTTGCGTTACCATGCAGCGGGTAAAAAACTGTTCATTCTCCAGCGCTTTTCGACACTGGAGCGAGGTACTGTTTGGACCCTTGCTCTGGGTTTGCCAGGCTTCGTCTTTCTCCAGCTGCATCAACTGTCTCGCCGGTGAGCAGCCCGGGTCATCCCTGCACTCCCCGCTGAACCCGCAAACCTTGATGACCAGTTCGACGCAGACAGAGCTGGCCAGAGGAGCGGCTGGTTCATCGCTGGCGTTCGGTGCTGACGCAGGTGAGGCCGCACTGCCGGTGCCGCTGGTCACTATACCGTCGTGAACGATGATGACAGAACCGTCGTTCAGTCTGTGGGTGCCGTCCCAAAGCTGGGTCGAACCTTTACCGGTGTAAACCGTCGCTTTGTTGGTTCTCGGATCGACGCTGACGACACCTCCGCCCTCCAGCCCACCGGTCCAGGACTGCGCCTGGATCTGTATGGCGAATAACAGAGTGATGAAGAGTAAGGCGGTGGTTGAAGTGGTTTTCATATAGCCTGATGGTACCGGTTTACGCACTGATCCGAGTGTTCACAAATGACATTCTACCGGAGGTTGTTCGAGCCTGCCTGGAATCGTAGTGGTTAAAATACCCAAAAAAATTTTTCTCCACTGAAATAATTTTTATCCTGATCGGTTCTATTCTAGCAGGTCTGTCAGCGCGGGAAATCCATATGCCATCGATGATCGCATCATCGCTGTTATTGGTACTGCCGGCAGCAGCTTCTGTCCGGACAGACGGAGACATTTCCCATTCTGCCGTTCCCTACGTACCGGCTGACAAGCGCTTTGTCGCTGACCGGGCATCACGCGCTATGACCGGACAATGGGCGAGTCTGTCCGGTCCGTAGCGTATGAAAAACAGCCGCGCAGATCGCAGGTTGCTATTTCACGATCGTTGAAAGGGGGCCGCCGGAAGTGGCCGCGGCAATTTACAGTCGGCCGGGAGAACGGGTATTTCAGCAAGAGTACTATCTGGTAATCCGCGTGAAGGTTTGTTGACGACCGGGGGCTCTGCGCTTTTCAGCCCATGCGGTCAGATCCGTTGCAGAGAGCGGGCGGCTGAACAGATAACCTTGCGCAAGATCACAACCACGCTTGTTCAGATAGTTCAACTCATCTTCGCTTTCAACCCCTTCCGCGACCACTGTCAGTCCCAGACCGTGCGCCATGGCGATCGTTGCGTTCACCAGTTCCCGGTCTTTTGGATCAAGCGTGATGTCGCTGACGAAGCTGCGGTCTATTTTCAGCGTATCGAACGGGTAGCGGCGCAGATAACTCAACGAGGAGTAGCCGGTACCGAAGTCATCCATCGCAATCGAGACGCCCATCTCGTGCAATCTGGACAGGGACTGATCGATGTTCGCATGGCTGCTGATCAGTACGCCCTCGGTGATCTCCAGCTCCAGACAGTCGCTGCTGACACCAGTCTTTGCCAGCGTTTGCTGGATATATTGGAGCAGTGTGGGATCACGGAACTGGCGCGGTGAGAGATTGACCGAGATTTTCAGATTCCAGCCGTAGCTTTGTTTCCAGTGGGCGATGCTGGTTAACGCCTGCAGAATGACGTAACGACCGATGGGCACAATCAGGCCGCTCTGCTCCGCAATTGGAATGAACTCAACCGGAGACACGAACCCCAGCAACGGATTGTTCCAGCGAAGCAGCGCTTCGACGCCTGCCATGCCGCCCGTGGAGACGTCTATCTGGGGCTGGTAAAAGAGGGACAACTCCTCCCTATCGAGCGCACCCCGCAGCTGCTCTTCCAGCAGCAATCGCCGGGATGCGTTCTGGTTCATTGTATTGGTGAAGAAATGATAGACGTTTCTCCCCTGCCGTTTTGAGTAGTACATGGCGGAATCGGCATTACGCATCAGTTCCGCCTGGCTATCGCCATCGTCGGGATAGACGGCTATGCCGATACTGAGCGTAAGAACCAGCTCCCGGTGACCCCATTGATAGGGATTCTGAAATTGATTGAGCAGTTTCTCGGCTACCGATTGCGCATCAGCAGCGGACTTTAATCCTCCCAGCATTACCACAAACTCATCACCGCCGAGGCGCGCAACCGTGTCGTCTGAGCGGACCGAATTGCGTAAACGCTGTGCGGCTTCGATCAGCAGCTGATCTCCGACTTCGTGCCCCAGGCTGTCATTGATCTTCTTAAAATCATCCAGATCGAGAAACAATACGGCGACTTTGTGGTCGTGTTCCACTGCCTTTTGCAGCAGCTGCTCCAGATGGTTTAGTGCCAGAAACCGATTGGGAAGATCCGTAAGCGCGTCGTAGTGGGCCTGGTAAAACAGGCGATTCTCGTGGCGCCGCTGGTTTCGCAGCACGTTGTGAAACAGGATCCAGGTCAATAAAAACGCGGTGCTGAATAGCAGCGTCGGCATTGTCATTTGACTGCCGAAAAGTTTCCAGAGATGCAGCTTTGGATAGGAGACGAACGCCCTCATACTGCCTGCCCGCATATGACGTGATACTGCCAGGCCGTCCGCATGGAAAGGGTCCCGCTGCAGCGGCTTATGGATGCCGGAGAACCAGTGGTCCGGATTCGGATGAGTGTAGTCGACGCTGCTGCTCTGTTCCGAAACGGGCAGACTGAGTTGTACAAAGCCATCGTCGCGCAGTAACGTGATACGCATGCCCGCCGGAAGTGCGATGGCGTTCCACAGTGCTTCCGGGGCGTTGATATTCAGGCCGGCAGCCATAACCAGCTTTACATATCCCTGCGTATCCCGGACACCGATTCGAATCGGAATCAGCCATTTTTTCAGGAGCTGCATAAAATAGGTACGGCCGACGACCAGCCTGTCGGTGTCGAAAGCCTTGAGAAAAGTGGCCGCCGACTCCTGTTGCAGCAGCAGGTTGGGTAAAGGTTTACCGGATGGAACGCCGGAGACGATGAGCAGCTGCCCATTCGGTTGGGCAAGTCCGAAACCAGCCATAGACGGGTTGACCCGCATCAGCTCTTCTATCAGATGCCTGCCGCGCTCAGGGTGGTTGGCGGCGTCGATATCGAGAAAGCGCTGGCCGAGTATCTTGAGAACTGTTTCGTGATGTTGAAAAATCGATTCGATGGTCTGGCTGAAGAGCCCGTTGACATGATCGAGTTCTGCTGCGAGCTGTTTTTTCACTTCCAGCCAGCTGTTGCCGGCATATGCGAGGTAGCCGCAGAGAAGTATGGTCGTCGTTGCGCGGAAGAAGCGCTGAATATAGAGCCCCTTGCCAAAAAGCCAAACAAAGATTCTATTCGTTTCGAGCGATGATTTAGGTTGCGTTATCAAGCTTTCCAATGTCTTTATAACCGGGCATTTCAGCTACTGTTCCGAATTAACGGACGGTTCCGGTGAATTTGTCCGACAGGTTCACGCTGAACCGCACTGTTCCTTGTCTTTTCAAGGTCTGTTTATGGCAACGCTTTTTTTGGAAACAACATCATCCCTCATCCCGGAAAAAGCCGGAGTGACGGAGCGTGGAGACCGCAGCAGCCAAGTCAAAGATCACTCCAGTAATCCGTAGTATTCCTGCATCCAGGCGACCGGAACGCGGCCGGCGCGGCGCCGCGACGGGATGACAGGTTTCAACGGGCGCGCATTTCTGCGCGATTACCATTTTTTCGGCTGTTTCCGCTATCCCTTGATAGCTTATTTATCGCGACGGGGGGTGGGAGGGTCCTGTCCCGGGCATCTCTCCTCCTGCAGTCATATCGTTTCGATAGGAAAAATTTATAAGTTGTTAATAATTAGATAAAAATAGACTAATTGCCTCGTGACAGGCAGAGGTCGCATGCTGTCTGTGCAGCACTAAAACAGCCGATTGATGCCGTTTAGCGCCGCCACCCGGTACGCTTCTGCCATGGTGGGGTAGTTGAACGTCGTCTCGGTAAAGTAGCGGATATTGTTGGCTGCACCCTTCTGGCTCATGATTGCCTGGCCGATGTGGATAATCTCAGCGGCGGTTTCGCCAAAACAGTGGATTCCCAAAATCTGTAGGGTTTCACGGTGAAAAAGTATTTTCAGCATGCCCACCGTATGGCCGGTAATCTGCGCCCGGGCAATGCTCTTGAACATGGCGTGCCCCACTTCATAAGGGATGCGCTTTTCGGTGAGTTCCCTTTCGCTTGGGCCGAGTGAACTGATTTCGGGATTGGTATAGATACCCGTGGGAAAGTCCTCTATCAGGCTCCAGTCACTCTGGCCATCGGCGATCTGGGCGGCAACGAAGCGTCCCTGATCGTAACTGGCGCTGGCCAGGCCCGGTGCGCCGACCACGTCGCCCACCGCATAAATATTTTCGAGCGTTGTGCGGTAAGCTTTGTCCACCTTGATCTGGCCGCGGTGGTTAAGTTCGACACCGATCACCTCCAGTCCCAGATCCCTGGTGTTTCCCGCACGGCCGTTGGCCCATAGCAGCAGATCGGTTTTGAATTTTTTCCCCGATTTGCAATGCAGCACCACACCGTCATCCAGTGCCTCCACCCTGGCGTATTCTTCATTGTTCCGGATCACCACCCCCTGGTGACGCAGATGGTAGCTGAGCGCATCGGTAATCTCGGTATCCAGGAATGAGAGCAGATGGCCGCGCGTGTTGACCAGATTTACCTTGACGTCGAGGTTGCAGAAGATCGACGCGTACTCGCAGCCAATCACGCCGGCGCCATAAATCGTGAGCGATTTGGGCGTGTGTTTCAACTCGAGCACGGTGTCGCTGTCAAGTACCCGCGGATGGCTGAAGTCGACGTCCGATGGGCGATAGGGGCTCGAACCGGTCGCGATAACCATGCTTTCCGCCTGCAGCCGTTCCTGCTTCTTCTCTCCACCGGTAATCTCCAGCGTGTTGGCGTCGATAAATCGGGCGTGTCCGTACACCACATCGACCCGATTGCGACTGTAGTAGCGGTAGCGCGTACTGACCTGTCGTTGAATGACTTCATCGGCCGCTTTCAGCAGCTGTGGATAATCGAGATTCACCTGGTCCATCGTGTGCCCGAACAGCGGGTTGCGCTTGTAGTCGACCAGCATCTGGATACTGTGGCGCAGCGCCTTGCTGGGAATTGTCCCCCAGTGGGTACAGCCGCCGCCGACCTGGTCGTGCATCTCCACGATTGCCACCCGCCTGCCTGATTTGGCAAGCTTCATCGCGGCGCCCTCGCCTCCGGGACCGCTCCCGATGACAACTGAGTCGTACGCTTTAATTTTCATATCAGTCCAAGTTACTAAACTGCGCAGCATTATACGCTGCAGCGACAGTGTCGGTCAGCAACGCGGCTCGCGGGGAGTATGAGACAGGTTTCAACTCAGCGTCCGATCCATGGAATCCGGAGTAGCAGCAGCTGGAGGGCTTTCCGGTCGTTCTTTATTTGTCGCGCCCCGGGCGGGGTGCTCAAACCGCTTGGCTCGTTGGGATCCGCAGCCACCAGAGCAGCCACCGCAATGCGCGGCACCCGCGGCCGATCAAGTGCCGTTCAGGCGATATCAAGATTTCTGCTCCGGCTATGCTTGACCGGCTGATTGCACTGAAAAGTGTCAGTTTTTTTTACATTTTCGCTGTAACCGATTCAGCCTGCCTCTTTAACCAGCTAAAAAATAATAAGAAATATGAATTGGCGTGATCACTGCATGACATTCAACCCAGGCAAAGCGGTTGAGCGGTAACGGCCATTTAAGTAGCTTATAAAAAATGCATGCTGTCCAATTCGATCCAAAGGATCCCGCGAAGGATATTGGGTGGATGGTGAGACGTATCAGCGTTTGGTTGAGGAGGAAATGAGTAGAATACCCAATCTTTCGGCCTGTTTTCACGCGCATCTCGAAGTCAGGAAAGCGGTAAGTGATGAGCTGAAAAACAACGCCTACCAGGTTCGCTACAACGTCTATTGTCTCGAACGCGGTTATGAGGATCAAACCAAGTTCCCGGACCGCATGGAGAAGGACGAGTTCGATAGCGAGTCTGTGCATGCCGTGGTCCGGCACAGGGACTCCAAAAAACCTGTTGGCGTTGTCCGGCTTGTACTTCCCAACCGGACAGACCCTGACAGACGATTTCCGATCGAATCGCACTTTGGCCAGCATTTCAACAAGAGTGCGCTGAAGCAGTTTAAATTCTCCCGCAACGATATTGCGGAAGTCTCGAGGTTCGCGGTCTCAAAGCGAGCGCTGGTACAACTACAAAAACAGCTCGCCGGTCAAAGTCACCGCGGCGATCCGGTATCGAGGGAGAGGGACCCGCGGCTGCTTCTGCCCCACATCTCTCTCGGTCTGATTGCGATGTTGTTTGCCATCAGCGCAGAGCACGGAATTGCCTACTGGTATGCTGCAATGGAGCCTTCGCTGAGTCGGTTATTGACCAGGCTCGGAATCGAGTTCACCCCGATCGGACCGATAATGAACTACCACGGAAAACGCCAGCCGATGATTGCCAGGGTCGATGCCTTGCTCGACACTATTCAGCACAACCGGAAGGACTTTTTCAGACTGATTATGGATGTGGGCGGTAGTCCGGTATTCAGGCATCGGCTAACGCAGGAGATGCTGAACGCTGTTTTGAATAAGGCCAACGTCCGCTGACAGCGCCGCTGTTACAACGCAATGGCTACCCCCTGATTTTATCTGCAGCCTTTGCCGTTGTCTGAAACCGCGCAGTTCCCCGTTTTCTTGCCGCCCGAACGTTCCCTGTTTTCCCGAAAATTTTCACCTGTGACTCACGCCGGGTATGTTGCCGTCTCCGGCAGTCCAGTTACAGGCGCCATCGTCGGCGAAAGCCTGAAACCGGCTGGCAGCCCGGTAACGGTGAGGCCGATTGCAGGGTGGGATGATATGCTCGGCAGCGTTCAAAAAATACGGTTGCGCCTTCCCGAGTGACCAAAATCAGGGTATTCGCCCAAGCGCACTCTTTGCAAGACAGGGTGCGCAGCGGTCGTAATTGCAACATCGCTCACGCTGTGACACCTTGGGAAACCCGGTTAACGTCTTAAAAAGACCCGAAAAACGGGAAACGACGCAACTTGCCGCCGTCATATTTTGATAAACCAGTTGCTGCTATAGTTACCAACCACTATTCCGAGGCAACAATTAATCAAGATAAAAGCGGATGTCAGGTCAATCTGACCCGATGTCTGACTGGCAATCGGAATATGAACTATAAATAAAGCCTGAATTCCATCATTGACGAAAGGATAAACTGTGAGTTTTACAAAAATTCCGACCGCGGTTCCCCGCCTGAATCGCAGCACCTTGGCTGTACCGGGTTCCAATCCGCGTTTTATCGAGAAAGCACCCGGTAGCGCGGCAGATATCATATTTTTTGACCTTGAAGACTCGGTCGCTCCTGACAGGAAGGACCAGGCCCGCAAAGATGTAATCGCAGCCTTGAACGACCTGGATTTTGGAGAGAAATCGCTTTCGGTGCGCATCAATGGATTGGATACGCACTACATGTACCGGGATCTGGTGGATATCGTGGAGCAGGCCGGCAACCGGCTGGATCTTGTGTTGGTGCCCAAGGTCGGGACCGCCGCCGATATCTATGCGGTGGATATGCTGCTGACTCAGATTGAACAGGCAAAGGGCATCAATAAGAGAATCGGAATCGAGATACTTATCGAGACACCCCAGGGAATCCAGAACATTTTTGAAATAGCCGGTGCCTCGTCTCGTAACGAGAGCATCCTGTTCGGTTCAGCGGATTATGCCGCCGCAAGCGGAGCTCAAATCACGATGATTGGCGGGCCAAATCCGGACTACCATGTCCTGACGTCACCCGACGCAGAAGGCGTGAGGTCTGTCCATTGGAACGATATGTGGCATTTTCCATTGGCCAGGATAGTCGCTGCTGCGCGTGCAAATGGATTACGCCCGATAGATGGACCGTTCGCCGATATCAAAGATCCTGAAGGATGGCTGGCCAGTGCGAACCGGGCCAGGGTGCTGGGATGCGAAGGCAAGATGGTAATCCATCCCAGTCAGGTTGAGTTGGCTAACCAACTGTTTAAACCATCCGAGGCCGAAGTCAGCCACGCCAACCGTATATTGAAGGCAATGGAGGAGGCGGAAAAGGCGGGGGCGGGCGCAGTCAGTCTGGATGGCAAGATGATCGATATCGCCTCCATACGCCAGGCGGAAAATACCGTGAAGAAAGCTGCCCAGGTTGCAGCGAAGAACAGATTGGCCAGGTAATCACTCAATGGAGGAACAGTCATGAAAACCGCTGCAGATTTCTATAAGCCGCTTGCGATCGGTGCCCCGGCTCCCTGGCGTGAACTGCCCATCGTGCTGGAGCGCACCATCCATTTCTTTCCACCGCACATCGAAAAAATGTGCGCCAAAGTCCCTGCCATGGTCAAACAGGTCGATGTGCTGCTGGGTAATCTGGAGGATGCCATCCCAATAGAGGCCAAAGAGGCCGCCAGAGCCGGATTCATCAAGGTGGCAAAAGAGGTCGATTTTGGCGCCACCGGCTTGTGGACCCGTGTCAACGCCCTCAACAGTCCCTGGGGGCTTGATGATATTCTGCAAATTGTCGAGTCGGTCGGGGATAAACTGGATGTGTTGATGATTCCAAAAGTCGAGGGTCCGTGGGACATCCATTATGTGGATCAGCTGCTGGCCCAGCTGGAGGCAAAGTACAACGTCAGGAAACCGATTCTGATTCATGCCATTCTTGAGACTGCCCAGGGGGTGAAGAATGTCAACGAGATTGCTCAGGCGAGCCCGCGAATGCACGGCATGAGTCTGGGCCCGGCGGATCTGGCAGCATCCCGCGGTATGAAGACCACCCGGGTAGGCGGCGGCCACCCCTTCTACGGTGTGCTGGCGGATCCGCGCACGGATGGGGGCGAACGTGCGTTCTTCCAGCAGGATCTCTGGCACTACACCGTCGCACGCATGGTCGATGCCTGCATGGCAAACGGTCTGAAGGCCTTTTACGGACCCTTCGGAGACTTTGACGACAGCGATGCCTGCAAGGCTCAGTTCCGCAACGCCTTCCTGCAGGGCTGCGTCGGCACCTGGACGCTGCATCCCAAACAGATCGAGATTGCCAAGGATGTCTTCAGTCCGGAGGTCAAGGAGGTTCTGTTCGCGAAGCGCATTCTGGAAGCCATGCCGGATGGTTCCGGTGCGGTATTGATCGACGGCAAGATGCAGGATGATGCTACCTGGAAGCAGGCGAATGTCATCGTAAAACTGGCCAAACTGGTGGCCAGCAAGGACCCAGAGCGTGCGGCTGCTTATGGCTTCTGAAAGAGAGTTGGATCGATTTTGCATACTCGTCATGCCGGTGGTACCGGAATGACGGAGGAGCCGTTTCAGGACAGAGATCAATCAGCCTGATTGGAGAGCAATGGCATCATGTTCAAAATACTGGAAGGAATGCGGATCGTCGAAGCCTCCGCTTTTGTAGCGGCTCCTTTAGGCGGCATGACGCTGGGTCAGATGGGTGCGGATGTGATTCGCTTCGATCCCCTTGAAGGGGGGCTGGATGCGCATCGCTGGCCCATAACCGACAAGAAACAGAGTCTATACTGGCCCGGGCTCAACAAGGGTAAACGGTCGCTGGCCGTCGACACCCGGCGACCGGAAGGGCGCGAGATAATCCGCAATCTGATCACCGCGCCCGGCGAGGGCAAGGGGATGTTTCTGACCAACTTTCCCACCTCCGGGGGCTGGATGAGTTACGACAGCCTGAAGCAGTACCGGAAAGATTTGATCATGGTCAACCTGTTGGGCAATCCGGATGGCAGCTCGGCGGTCGATTATACTGTCAATTGCGCGGCCGGTTTCCCTTACCTCACCGGCGATAGGGAAGACGAGAGCCGCACTCCGCATCCGGTTAACCATGTATTGCCGGCCTGGGATGCCATCGCGGGAATCAATCTGGCCATGGCGATGCTGGCCGCTGAGCGGCACCGGCGTCTGAAAGGTGAGGGTCAGTTGGTCAAGATAGCCTTGTCCGATATTGCTTTTGCGATGACCGGTAACCTGGGCTATATACAGGAAGCCCAACTCAACAAGACGGAGCGCCATGCCCAGGGTAACTATCTTTACGGGGCCTACGGCTGCGACTTTGACACCAGCGATCGAAGGCAGATCTATATAGTCGTCGTCACCAACAGGATGTGGAGCGAACTGGGTAAAGCCACCGGATTGGCGGAGACGTTTCAGGCCATCGAGAGCAGACTGGGCCTGGATTTCAGGCATGAAGGTGACCGTTTTATTGCCAGCGACGAGATCTCCGTGCCGCTGAAAGCGTGGTGCGGTGGCAGAACCCTGGCGGAAATCGATCAATGCTTTTCAGGGACAGGCGTCTGCTGGGGCCCCTATCAGACTTTTAAGCAGATGGTCCGGGATGATCCGCGTGTATCCACCGTTAACCCAATGTTTTCCACGTTGGAGCAGCCCGGCATAGGCTCTTATCTGGTGCCGGGATCACCGATCGAATTCGGTGCGCTGGAGCGGCAGCCCCCGCGCCGGGCGCCGATCCTGGGCGAACATACCGATGAAATTCTGAGTCAGGATTTAGGCATGAGCGATAGTGAAATCGCCAAGTTGCGGGATACCGGCGTTGTGGCCGGACCGGTTGAACTGGAGGCAATATGAACGGACAAGGTAAACCATTGACTGACTGGATTGGTTCGAAGGAGTTGCGGGAGGATGTATTCAACCTCGCACCGGCGTTGGGTGTCAGTGCGTTGCTGGATCGTGACGCCGCTTCCCTTCAAGTGGGGAGTCCCCTGCCTGCGTTATGGCACTGGTTCTATTTCCTGCCGCAGGTACCCACCAGCAGAATCGGCCACGATGGACACCCGGAGCGGGGTGGATTTATGCCTCCGGTGGATCTTCCCCGGCGCATGTTTGCCGGTTCCAGAATGGAATTTATAAAGCCGGCGATCCTCGGTCGTGCTGCGCGCCGGGAGGGAGAGGTGCTCAATGTGCTGGAAAAATCGGGTAAGAGCGGAAAGCTGGTATTTGTAACGGTTGAGTACAGGATTTACCAGGACGATACGCTCTGCATCAAAGAGGAGCAGGATATTGTTTACAAGGAGGCAGGCGGCCGGATACCCGCTCCGGTTCCGCTGGACGCATGGGCGCCGTTACCGTCCGGAAGCTGGAGTCAGATAGTCGAACCCAGTGAGGTCTTTCTGTTCCGGTTTTCAGCGCTCACTTTCAATGCCCACCGGATTCACTACGACCGCCGTTACGCAATGGACGAAGAGGGTTACCCGGGTCTGGTGGTTCATGGACCGTTGACTGCGCTGATGTTGGCCGAGTTGGCGGCACGCGGCAGTGCGAGACGTATCAGCGCCTTCTCCTTCCAGGGCCGCGCGCCACTGTTCGATTTGCATCCGTTCAGGCTGGTAGGCTTGCCCCGGGACGATAAAGTGATGTTGGAGGCTCAGGGCCCTGCCGGAGAGACATCTTTGACAGCAACGGCGATGTTGGATTAATCGGAGTTCATCTCTTTACGATTGCTGGAGACTACCTGATGAAAAGCAAAATTGTAACGGCGGAAGAGGCTGTTGCGCTGGTCCACGACGAGAATACCATCTGTTGCAATGGCTTTGTCCAGAGCGGTATTCCCGAAGCGCTTTTAGAAGCGCTGGAGAAGCGTTACCTGGAGACCGGGCATCCGAAGAATCTGCGCCTGTTTGCCGCCGCCGGTCAGGCGGATGGCAAGGAACGGGGTCTGAACCGGTTTGGCCACGAGGGGATGTTGCGCAAGGTGGTTTCCGGCAACTGGGGGCGCATGCCCAAGGTTGCAAAGCTGGCGCTGGATAACAAGGTATTTGCCTATAACCTGCCCCAGGGGGTGATCTGTCAGCTGTATCGTACGCTGGCCTCGGGCAAGCCGGGATTTTTCTCGAAAGTGGGTCTGCATACTTTTGTCGATCCCCGGTTGGAGGGTGGGCGGGTCAATGAGGGCACTACCAAAGACATTGTGAAACTGGTGGAAGTGGAAGGGGAGGAGTGGCTGTTCTATACCGTAGGTACCGTGGATGTCGCCTTTATCCGGGGCACCACCGCCGACCCGTCCGGTAACATCACCATGGAGAAGGAGTCCCTGACACTGGACAACCAGGCACAGGCTATGGCGGCTAAGAACTGCAACGGCATCGTCATTGCCCAGGTGGAGCGCATAGCCGAACAGGGCTCCCTGAATCCACGCGATGTCAAGGTACCGGGAATGCTGGTGGATTGCGTGGTGGTGGCGGAACCGCACAACCACATGCAGAGCTATGTCTGCCAGTACAGTCCGGCCTTTTCCAATGAGATCCGGGTTCCGTTGGACTCGCTGGAGCCGATGCCGCTGGATGCACGCAAGATCATCGCACGCCGGGCCGCCTTTGAGCTGCCACCCAATGGTATAGTCAACCTCGGGGTAGGGGTGCCCGAAGGGGTGGCGGCGATCGCCAACGAAGAGAAGATAAGCCAATACATTACCCTCACCTCCGAAGCGGGTACCGTGGGCGGTGTTCTCGCGAGCGGCGGAAACTTCGGCGCCGGGGTCAATTCCGATGCCATTTTCGACCAGAATCAGATGTTCGATTTCTACGACGGCGGCGGCCTGGACATGGCCTGCCTCGGCATGGCCGAATGCGATGAAAAGGGCAATGTCAATGTCAGCCGGTTCGGTCCCAAGTTGATCGGTTGCGGCGGTTTCATCAATATCAGCCAGAACGCACGCAGCATGGTTTTCGCCGGCACGTTCACCGCGGGAGGGCTGGAAGTGGCGGTTTCGGAGGGCAGGCTGCAGATTCTCCGGGAGGGCAGATCGAGGAAATTCGTCAAACAGGTAAATCAGGTATCCTTCAGCGGCGACTATGCGATGAAGAAGGGGCAGCCGGTCTATTTCGTGACCGAACGCTGCGTGTTCCAGCGGGGCCGCAAGGGGCTGGTCCTGACCGAGGTTGCCCCGGGCATAGATATCGAAAAGGATATTATCGCCCATATGGATTTCACCCCTATCGTTCGGGATCCGGTGCTGATGGACAATCGAATCTTCCAGGAGGAGCCGATGGGTCTGGAAGCGGATCTGCTGAACCTGGATCTGGCGGACCGGATCAGCTACGATCCGGCGCGCAACATCCTCTTCCTGAACTTCGAAGGAATGTACGTGCGGGTCAAGGAGGATATCTTCACGTTGCGGAATCTGTTGGAAAAACGCTGTAGGGAGATAGGCAAGCGGGTCGGCGTCTTCGTCAACTACGACACCTTTCGTATCAATGAGAATGTCGCGGATGATCTGGCGGAGATGGATCGCTATATGCTGGAACATTACTGGAGCAACATTACCCGCTACGCCACCAGCGCTTTCATGCGCATGAAGCTGGATCAGGCTTTCTCCAGGCGCGACCTGGCGCCTCATGTGTTTGAACGCAAAGAGGAGGCGCAAGCTTTTCTGACCGCCGGAAAATAAGACTTTACTTCAGTTGCCGCCGTCGGGAAGGGAGCTGCCTCCCTGCCCGACGTTCAGACCGCAAGTCACCGTCACTATCGCCAATACACCAGAGAGCGCAATATGGCCAATAAAACCAATCCGGGCAATTTCTTCGAAGATTTTCAGCTGGGCCAGAAGCTCATCCATGCCACTCCACGGACGATTACCCGGGGGGACAGCTCACTGTATACCGCGCTGTACGGCACCCGCTTTGCGGTGCACTCTTCGAGCACCTTCGCCCGCAGTATCGGTCTGCCCGAAGCGCCCCTCGACGATATGCTGGTGTTCCACGTGGTGTTCGGCAAAACTGTCCCGGACATTTCGCTCAACGCAATTGCCAATCTAGGCTACGCTCAGGGCAGATTCGGTCTGCCGGTCTATCCCGGCGACACCGTCAACACCGTCTCCGAAGTGATCGGACTCAAGGAAAACTCCAATCGCAAGACCGGCACCGTCTACGTGCGTTCGGTGGGCACCAACCAACGCGGCGAAGTGGTGCTGGACTACGTGCGCTGGGTGATGGTGCGCAAGAATGATTCCGCTGCCGATGTGGGCGGGGCAGTCCTGCCCGACCTGCCGAATGCCGTCGCCGCCGGGGAGTTGATTGTGCCGGAAGGACTCAGACTCTCCGAATACGATGGCCAGCTGGCGGGCAGCCCCCACTTCTGGGATGACTATGAAGCCGGGGAAAAGATCGATCATGTGGATGCGATGACGGTGGAGGAGAGCGACCACATGACCGCCACCCGGCTCTATCAGAATACCGCGAAGGTGCACTTCAACCAGCACACCGAGAAGGATGGGCGCTTCGGCAAGCGCATCGTCTACGGTGGTCATATCATCAGTCTGGCCCGGGCGTTGAGCTTCAACGGTCTGGCAAACGCCTTCAAGATAGCCGCTATCAACGGCGGCCGCCATGTGGCTCCCATTTTCGCCGGCGATACGGTCTATGCCTGGAGCGAAGTGCTGGAAAAAGAGGCGTTGCCGGGTAGGAATGATCTGGGCGCGCTGCGTTTGCGCATGATCGCCGCCAAGGATCATGCCTGCAGTGACTTCCCTTATAAGAGCGCCGACGGGAAGTACCATACCGCGGTAGTCCTGGATTTCGACTTCACTGTGTTGATGCCGCGTAGGGCATGAGCGTTGTGAGACATCCGGCGCGCGGATGTTCTGCTGAGTGCAGCTCCCGCGGCGTTTGCGCCTGTCACCATGGAGAGGCCATCTGAACCTGGGATCCCGGTTAACGCAACAGTGCTGCGATGCAGCCATGGGTTTATCCCCAACTCCGGACAGGGGTGATTCCTGCCAGTGGAAGCTGCATCGACATCGCTGAAAACCTGCCGGCATGTTTCTGTCTACACAATCAGTGTGCCGGATACATCCGCGTCTGCGAAGCGCGCCACTTCAGGCGAAGTGAGCATCAGATCCAATCGATTCGCATGCAGCAGCTTGGTTTTTTAGCGGGCGGAGGTGATGATCGGGCTGCGATTGTGAACGAACTCTGCGCGGCATGCAGTTGGGAGCGTCACTATCGGATCGAAAATGCCGGTGGCAGCAGTACAACACCGCTACCACCGACTGATTTATCGACTGAACAATGGAGCAAGCCTATCTTGCGCCACCCTCCAGTTGCCTGATGCGCTCTTTCAGGCGCTGTATTTCTGCCTCATTGGATCCAGCCGGTGCGCTGTATGCCGGAGCTCCGCCATAGCCTGGGGCGCCGCCGTAACCGTAGCCGGGAGCAGCGCCATAACCGGGTCCGCCATAACCGTAGCCGGGGGCACCCCCGTAACCGGGGCCGCCGTAACCGTATCCGGGGTCGCCGCCATAGCCGGGAGCGCCGCCGTAGCCGTAGCCCGGATCGCCGCCATAGCCATAACCGGGAGCACCGCCATAACCGTAACCTGGACCTCCGCGATAATCACGCCGGTCATAGTTGTCGTCGTAACGATCCCTGTCTCTGTTTCCACCCAACCACCTGGAAGGATTCATCATATTACCCATATCGAAGGCGCAGGCTGAGTTTGCCGCCAGAATGCCGATCGCCACGATTAATATCTGTAATTTAGTTCCCCGGTTTTTCACTGTATCGGTTTCTCCCTTTAAAAATAATCGCCCGGACAACTGATGTTGCGGGCAGGTTACCACACTGGAGTTATCTCACTAGCCGGTTGCAGCGTCAAATAAATCCGTATCGATGGATGCAGGTTCAAAAGACTTTGGTCTGCGGCTTTTTTGGTAACGCGCTAATGATGCTCTTTTTCCCGGGCAGAATTACCGCTGCCAAACGCCGCGCCGGTGTCAAATATTTTTACAATTGGACCACGATTTTCTGTGGCAGAGCGGGCTTTCCGATTGAAATCATTCGATAAAAATAAAGTGGCATCAAAAATGTATAATTTTATAAGCCTACCGTACCTTTTGGGCTGGAGAAAGTAAAATGACCGGATATTCGGCTTGTATCGCCGTGAAGCGTAATCATACTCCATCCTGCTGGCGCAGGTTAATTGCGCCGGTCTTGGTATGTATTGTCGGGTCGATTCCTTTTACCAGCAGCGCGGTTTCACTTTATCGCAGTTTCGATGGAACTGAAAACAATGCGCTGAATAGTGACCTGGGCAGTGTCGGTCAACAGCTTCTACGCGGTTCCCCGAGTGCGCCTGACCCCACTGTGACCGCCTATGCCGACGGTGTAGATGATCCTGCGCGTTCCAGTGCGCCCAGTCCCAGAGAGATCAGCAATGCGTTGTTCTCACAGACTCAAAGCATGCAGAGCTCCAGCGGTCTCAGCGCTATGGTGTGGTTTTGGGGACAATGGATCGACCACGACATTACGCTCACGGAAGTGAGCCAAACCGATTACCTGCCGATTGGCGTTCCCGCGGGAGATCCCCAGTTCGATCCGACCGGCACAGGTACAGCGACAATCGATTTCAACCGCTCCGCCTATGACGTTTTGTCGGGTACGGGCACGCTCAATCCACGTCAACAGGTTAACGGAATCACAGCCTGGATTGATGCCTCCAACGTCTACGGATCGGATGCTGCAAGAGCGATGAGTCTGCAGGAGTTGGATGCCAGCGGCAATCCCACCGGGCGCCTTAACTTCACTCCCACAATTGTCGGCGACCTGTTGCCTTACAACGCTCTCGGTCTGTCCAATGCATCCCTGCCCATGCAGGATCCGGCGACTCTTTTTCTCTCGGGTGACGTAAGGGCCAATGAGCAGGCGGGTTTGACCGCAATGCATACCCTGTTCATGCGGGAGCACAATAGACTTGCTGACGAAATTGCTATGAACAATCCTTTGCTTACGGGAGAAGAGATTTATCAGCAGGCTAGAAAAATTGTCGGGGCGGAGCTGCAACAGATTACTTACTACGAGTTCCTTCCGGCACTGCTCGGAAGCGATGCACTGCTCCCTTACAGTGGCTACGATCAAACCGTGAATCCGAATATCTCCAACGATTTTGCCACTGCAGCCTTTCGTGTCGGCCACACGATGCTTAACCCTGAACTGCTGCGGTTGACCGATGCCGGAGACATAATTCCGGAGGGGAATCTGGCTTTACGCGATGCCTTTTTTAACCCGGCAACCATCGAATCCGTCGGTATTGAGCCGTATCTGAAGGGTGCGTCGGAGATGTACACCCAGGAGATCGATATACGGGTAGTGGACGATGTACGCAACTTTTTGTTTGGCGGTCCCGGTCAAGGCGGTTTCGATTTAGTGAGCATGAACATTCAGCGCGGGCGCGACCACGGGCTGCTTGACTACAATAGTCTCCGCAGCGTCTACGGGTTGAATCCGGTTTCGGTTTTCAGCGATATAAGCTCGGACCAACTGATCCAGGCTGCGCTGCAGGCACTCTATGGCGATGTCAACGCCATCGATCCATGGGTCGGCATGCTTGCTGAAGATCACGTGATCGGGGCGAGTGTCGGTGAGCTGCTCAGAACAATCATCGCTGACCAGTTCGAACGTCTTCGCGATGCAGATAGTTTCTGGTTTGAATGGGATCCTTTCTTCACGCAGTTGAATCCGGAAATGCTAACGGCTGTCAAAAGCACCCGCCTGTCGGATATCATCCTTAATAACACAACGCTGACCAGTCTCGACGCCAACGTGTTTGCCACGGGGCGGGTGCCGGAACCCGACAGCGTCTTTCTGGTGCTGCTGGGTCTGTTGTGTCTGCTCGTTTCCAGGGCCGGTCGTTATCCACGCTCAGGAGACGCTATTTCCCAGTTTGCAGAAGGCCGGACCGGCGGCTTGAGGCGCTGGCTGCCTGCCACTGTGTAAACTACCGCTAAAATACGTGACCTCGGTTCCGGTGCTTATATCCGGGGCATGTCAAAATCTATTGCGCCGCAACATGCGACTCTCCGTTTCAGGAAGCGATGCAATAATCCCATCAGAGCTGACGTGCGTGTCGCAGTATCGAATGCCGCGCTTTCGGTTTCGGGCGCTGTACTTGAAGATAGAATCAAATTTCCGCATTATCGGTCGACCCAAGGGTGTCCAACCGAGCACGATTTGATCGATTGAGTGATGAGCACGTACATCAAACACCACTCCAACAAGGGACGCTTCCTATGGGCCGGCGTTTTGCTCGCAGTCTGTGGCGGTGTGGTCGGATATTTCTATCTGCATCCGGAATCACTGCCTGAATGGGTGGCAGAGACTCCGATCGGCCGGGATCTGCAGACCACAACCGTTTACAAATGGCGCGACGCATCGGGCGCCTGGCAGGTCAGTGATAAACCGCCTCCCGCCGGCACCAGGTATCAGGTGGAGAAATATCGTCGTGATACCAACGTGCTGCCTTTGCCGCCTGAGCTGCAGCGCTGACTCCTGCAGGGCTGGCAAAAGAGATCGCAATACAAGCTGCCGGCGGGGTACACCACGGATCCGGCAAGAGTCAGCATAGGCTCTGCCTGAAACGTGCCCTGCTATACAGCGAGCGGTGTCAGGCAGTTGCTCTGCCTTCATACACCCCCGCTCGCCTGTTTTACGGTTCAGGGTCCGTAGCTGCACTCTTCCCCGGTCAACCCAGAAGTCACTTCAGGCCAACGGTCCCCCCGGGTGTGGGCAGGTCCTCGGTCAATATTTCGAATCCGAGTTCCTTCAGCTGACTGTCGATTTTATCCGGGTCGTCGGCGATATAGCGTACGATTACCGTACGCTTGTCCTTGCTGGATTCGGAGGTGGGCGACACCACCGAAGAGATATAGCCGCCGCCGTCGCTGATCTTGTTCAGGAAATTTGCCAGTTCCCTCACCTTGTTCGGCAGCTTGACCGCAATGCGCGTGGATTCGGTAAGATTGCTGCCGGTAATGTCCAGAAAGAAGTCAAGGATATCGGTCTCGCTGATGACACCGATCACGCGCTCGTCCTCCACCACCGGGAGGCAGCCCACCTTGCGCTCACGGATCATCTGGCCCGCTGTTTCGATCAGTGTGCGCCTGCTGCAGCTTAGCGGATGTTTGTCCATCAGCTGGCCGACGGTCACCTTCGACGTCAGATAGTTGACCTCGCCCACGCTCAATGTGGTAATGGCGGAGGGTTCCGCCTGCATCAAATGTTTGCGGCCGAAGAGGCCGACCAAGCGCCCTGCAGCGTCGACTACGGGCAGATAACGGCGCCCTTTCTGTTTCATAAGGTGGGATGCATGACTGATTTTCATGTCCACAGTCGCAGTGTCTACTTCGCGGGACATGATCTGTTCAACGTACATGGCACTTTTCAACCTCTGTCAAGTGATACATTGCGGCTCTGATTTGATTGCGACCACAGTGTCTGATATGGGGTTATCAATCACCTGTGTCAATGCCCCAGATACGCCTTTCGCACCGCCTCATCGGCGCGCAGTTCATCCGCTTTGGCGGTGAGTATGACCCGACCGGTCTCCAGCACGTAACCGCGGTCGGCAATTCCCAGCGCTGCGTTGGCGTTCTGCTCCACCAGCAGCACAGTGACCCCACCGTCGTTGAGTTCCTTCACGACGCGGAATATCTCCTCGACCAGCAGCGGCGCCAATCCCATTGAAGGCTCGTCAAGCAGCAGCAGCCGGGGACGGCCAAGCAGGGCGCGACCGATGGCGAGCATCTGCTGCTGTCCACCCGAGAGCGTGCCTGCCGGTTGTCTTTGCTTCTCCTTCAAAATGGGAAAAAGCTGGTAAATCTTCTCCAACTCTTCAGCGATCCGGACTTTGTCGTCGCGAAAACAGTAGGCCCCCAGTTTAAGGTTGTCCTCCACCCCCAGCGGAGCGAAAACCTGCCGACCTTCAGGTACATGGCAGATGCCGGACTGCACGATTTTATGGCTGGCCATCCGCGTGATATCGGCGCCGTCGAACACGATACTTCCGCCAGATGCCTTCTGCACGCCTGACAGCGTCAACAGCAATGTCGTCTTGCCGGCGCCGTTGGCACCGACAATCGCAACGAGCTCGCCGGGATTCACTTCGAGCGAAATACGCTGTAGTGCGCAAATCGGCCCGTAGTGAGAGGTCAGGTCCTCGATTTTCAGCAATGGATCAGACGGCATACTCGACTTCCCCACCCAGATAAGCTTCGATCACCCTGGGGTTGTTCTGCACCTCCGAGGGCGACCCCTCCGCCAGCCGGCTGCCGTAGTCGATTACCAGGATACGGTCGGATACCTCCATCACCAGACCCATGTTGTGCTCCACCAGCAGCACGGTGATTCCGGCATCGCTGATCCGGCGGATCAGTTTGCGCATCTGCTTGGTTTCGGTATCGTTCAACCCGGCAGCAGGCTCGTCCATCAGCAGCAGTTTGGGAGAAGCGGCCAGTGCGCGCGCGATTTCAAGCCGTTTCAGCACGCCGTAGGGGAGGGCGTCGGCATCCCGCTGCAGATAGCGCTCAAGGTCGCAGAAGTGGAGCGCCTCGCGCGCCCAGAGTTCCGCCTGCCTCTCCTCCCGGCGGGTGCCTGGCAGCCGCAGCGCGGTGCTCCAGAGACGGCTTCGTGTGCGCAGGTGGCAGCCAACCTTGACGTTGTCGAGTACACTCATATTGAAGAACATCTGCAGATTCTGAAAGGTCCGTGAGATGCCCAGTTCCGCGACTTTGTGCGGCAGACGTCCGACAATCTCACTGTCGCGGAAAAGAATACTTCCCTCATCCGGCATGTAGATGCCCGAAAGCATGTTGAACAGTGTGGTCTTGCCGGCGCCGTTGGGTCCGATCACCGAGTAGATGTGGCCTTCCGGAACCTCAAAGTCGAGGTCGGCTATAGCGGTAACACCGCCGAAGGATTTACTGAGTGCGTTAACTTTAAGCAGCGTCACGACCGCTCTCCTCCGGCTCGCCGGAGTCGGCCCGCACCTCTCTGCTGCGTGAAATCCTGCGCAGCAGGTTCTGTAATCCGACGAACAGGCCCTGCGGCAGAAAAATCATCATCAGCATCAGAATGGCGCCGAATATCATCACCTCGTAGTCCTCAAATACCACCAGCAGTTCGGGCAGAAAGGTGAGGATGACCGCTCCCATGATAGCGCCGTAGGTGGAGGCCATGCCGCCAAGGACCACCATCGTCACCAGTTCGATGGAGAAGAAGAAACCGAACGAATCGGGACTGACGAAAGCCTGCTGGGAGGCAAACAGGCTGCCCGCCAGAGATGCGATCAGGGCCGCCAGTACGAATACACCGGTTTTGGTTGCCGTGGTGTTGATACCCATCATCTCCGCCGCCACTTCCGAACCATGCAGCGCGCGCAGCGCGCGACCGCTGCGCGAGTTGATGATATTAAGCGCCAGCCAGACCACCACCAGCAGCACACTGACGATAACGATGTACCAGCGCAGATCCGAGTCCACGCGCCAACCGAACAGGGAGAGGGTGGGTATGCCGCCAAGGCCATCGGGGCCGCCGGTGATTTTACCCGCCTGAACCAGCACGATGTTGATGATGATGCCAAGCCCCAGGGTCGCCATCGCCAGATAGTGCCCCTTCAGGCGCAGGATCGGACGTGCCAGCGTAAACGCGATTACGCCGGTCAGGATGAGGCCGGCCAGGATCGCCGGCCAGGGGTTCCAGCCGTAGCGCGTGGTGAGGATGGCGGATACATAGGCGCCGATGCCGAAGAATCCGGCGTGGCCGAGAGATATCTGCCCGGCGTATCCCATCAACAGATTGAGGCTGACCGCCAGTATCGCATGCAGCGCGGCGGTGACACCCACCACGGTGACATAGTAGTTGTCGGGAAAGACCAGCGGCAGCGACACAGCGACAATCGTCAGCAGATAGAATCCCCGGAGATAACTCATACCCGCTCCGCGGAAGCCTTGCCGAAAATACCGCTGGGCCGGAAGAAGAGTACCAGAAGCAGAATGACGAAGCCGATCGCATCCTTGTATCCGGAAGAGATCAGGCCCGCCGCCAGGGATTCGATCAGGCCCAGCAGCAGACCACCCGCCACCGCGCCCATGGGATTGCCGAAGCCGCCCAAAATAGCGGCGGAAAAGCCCTTTAGGCCAAGCATGACGCCAGCGTCATAGGAGGTGAACGTGATGGGGGCCACCAGGATGCCCGCCAGCGAACCGAGCAGCGCGGAGAGCCCGTAGGCGATCAGCATCATCCTGCTGACATTGATTCCCACCAGATGGGCGGCGGTGCGGTTGCAGGAGCAGGCCAGAATCGCCTTGCCGTTGGTCGTGTGGTTGAAAAAGAAGTGTACCCCGAGCACCAGCACGGCAGCGCCGCCCATGACCCAGAGATTCTGCGGCAGCAGCGTGGCCTCGCCGATTTTTATCGGCTGTTCGCCCGAGAAGTGGGGCATGCCGAAAATATCCTTGCCCCACAGCAGCAGCGCCACGCCGCGTAGAAAAATGGATGCACCGATGGTGATGATAATGGTGGTGACGACCGAGGCGCCTCTGGCCGGCGCGATGGCGAATCGCTGCAGCATCATGCCTACGCAAACCACCAGCAGCACGGCGCAGACAGCGGCCAGCCATAGCGGCAGGCCGTCTCCCGCAGAGAAGGCGACGGTGCCCATGGCGCCCAGCATCACGAATTCGCCCTGGGAGAAGTTCACTACGTCCGAAGCGTTGTAAATTATGGCAAAACCGAGCGCGACCAGTGCGTAGGTGGCACCCACGGTGACCCCGGTCAGCACGAATTGGAGAATCTGGTCGAACATGCAGGCCTTCTAAACGAATGTGATTGTCGCCCAGATGCACTCCAATTTCCGCCGGGAAGAATCGCGACGGGTTTGGACAACAGATCTGAATTTAAACTTTTCGCACTGATGATTCGGATTGTGGGTTGGGTGGAACGGTTCTGCAGGCTGGTACGAGCAGCGCGGCTCCCGAGGCGGGAGCCCGCCGCTGCCGGGAATCGCGCTGCTTATCCCAACCCGCAGTCCAGCAAAAATCGCGGTTATCTCCGTTACTGAACGATGGTCCAGTCGCCGTTCTTGATCTCCAGCATCTTGAACGCGTCTATACCGAGACCCAGATGGTCGGTCGGGCTCATGTTGAAGATTCCACCGGTGCCTATGAATCCCTTCGTCTTTTCGATTTCGTCGCGCACTTTGGCTTTGTCCGTGGAGTTGGCCCGGTCTATTGCCTCCAGTGCTATGTAGAGACCGTCGTAGGCGTGACCACCGAAGGTGGAAACGTCTCCATAACTCGCCTCGAATTTGTTTTTGTAGGCAACCAGCACCGCCTTCTGGGGGTCCGAATCGGGCAGCCGGTCAGCGACCAGCAGCGCCGCGGCAGGCAGACGCACACCCTCAGCTGCATCTCCGGCAAGTTCGATATACTTCTTGGAAGCCACACCGTGAGACTGGTAAAGGGGTATGGTTATTCCCAGCTGACGCACGTTTTTGGTGACAATCGCCGGGCCGGTACCGAAACCGAAGTTGAGTATGGCCTGGGCGTCGGTGTCGCGGATCTTGGTCAGCTGCGCGGTCATGTCCGTGTCTTTTCCGCCGTAGGATTCGTCTGCCACGATGGTGATGCCGTACTGCGGTGCAAGTTCCAGACTCTGCGCCCGGCCGGACTTGTCAAAACCGCCGCTGCCGCTGATCAGGGCGACCCTGGTGATGCCCCGACGCTTCATATCGCCAAATATCTTGGCCGCCGCCATCGCGTCGGTGTGAGGCGTCTTGAAAGTCCATTTCTGTACCGGGTGAATGATCTTCACGGCGCCTGCCAGCGAGATAAAAGGGATTTCAGCGCTGGCCACGAGCGGCATCACCGCCAGCGAGGAACCGGACGTGGAGCCGCCCACGATGACGTCCACCTTATCTTTCTGGATCAGGCGCTTGGCGAAATTGACCGCCTCCTTGGCATTGCCACCGGTGTCGTAGTGGATCAATTCGACTGACTTGCCGTCGATGCCGCCAGCGTCATTGATCTCTTTGACGTACATCTGCAGCGTCTTCAGTTCCGGATCGCCGAGGAAGGAAGCGCCTCCGGTCACTGCCAGGAATGTGCCTACCTTGATGCTGTCGCCGCCCAGTGCCTGAACTGTACCCAGACTCAACATCATTGCAGCGGCTAACAGAGAAACGCTTTTACGGATTTTCATAACAATGGTCACCCCTTAATTTAAATGTCGCTTTGTGGTCGTGCTCGATTTACTGCGCATCCGTCCTGAATTCGCGTTGCATTTTCCGACTGATCTCTCGCTGATCCGGCGCTGTATGCATTGGTTCAGTCAATTTGGTTATTGGTTTTTCATGTGCAGGAAATATGGTTCTGTTTTTTTCGGGCGCAGCGTGGTCGATTTACTGGCCCGGGACTTTCCGGTTGGCTTTGCACAGGTTTTTTTCACCCGGATCGGCCTCCCAGTTACAGTTCGTGTGTGAGCATAGCGGCTAGTGTGGGCGTTGGTCAACTATGCCCGGAATTCAACGCGGAGTGATTTGATCAGCCCGTTTTTTCGGGGGAGGAAGGCGGTTTTTCGGATCGGTACCCGGTCCGATTTAAATCCAAAGGTTAATTTTTTGTGGGAATATGAAAAATAATACACCCTGGTTCCGTAAACCGGCTGCCGCAAATCATTCGCAGGAAGCAGAATTATCGTTCGGATTTCTCTAGTTCCGCTTCCATGCCGGGATCAGACGTCTCACGCACTCCAGATAAGCCTGTTCGTCCGGCACCGTTCCTGCCGACTGAGCCTCCCACAACGTGCGCCCCAGACACTCCATCAGCCGGTGTTCGGCTTCGTGTGCGTCCCCGACAGCCGCTGCCAGTTGCCGGTGTAGGGCGCTGATTCCGGATGGCCGGTTGGTTGCAACCTGTTCCTGCAGGCTGATATGCATTCCCAGGTGCAGGAACGGGTTTGTCTCTCCACCCTCGGGCAGATAATCGCGCTCCAGCGCCGACGCCGGGTTCTCGATCAGGCCATGGTATTCCGGATGCTGTTCGATGATGGCGGATATCAGCGCCTCCAGCGGAGTCATCTCCAAACCGGCGCGATGCTTGCGCCAGGCCTCCGTGAATACCCTTCTTATTTCACTACGATTGTTTCCCAGCATTGCGTTACCCGAACGGCTCCCGGTTCTTTTCACATTGTTGTCTTTATACAGATGGGTTTTCAATTATCCGCTGTTCGGGCGCCGGCCGGGATGAAGTTTGACGCGGATTCCAGCCGCACACCGACCACTGGACAACGACGCTTGGTCAATCCGCATTTTTCGATTTGTATTCGCACAAGTCCTCGATGATGCACGAGGCGCACCTCGGTCTCCGCGCTATGCAGGTGTATCTGCCATGCAGGATCAGCCAGTGGTGAGCATCCTGCAGAAACTCTTTCGGTATGTATCGCAGCAGCTTCCTTTCGACCTCCATGACATTATTGCCCGGCGCTATCCGGGTACGGTTTGCAACCCGGAAAATGTGCGTGTCTACCGCCAGGGTCGGTTGACCGAAGGCGGTATTCAAGATGACGTTGGCGGTTTTTCTGCCGACTCCCGGCAGCGCTTCCAGCGCGTCGCGCTGTTGCGGTACAACGCCACCGTGCTGCTCCAGCAGGGCGCCGCATGTCTTGATAATATTTGCAGCTTTGCTGTTGAAAAGTCCAATGGTCCGAATCTGGCTTTTCAGTCCCTCTTCGCCCAGGTCGAGAATCGCACGGGGCGTATTGGCCAGCGGAAAAAGCCTGGCTGTGACCTTGTTGACACTTTTGTCCGTGGCTTGGGCGGAGAGTACCACCGCCACCAGCAGTTCGAACGGGCTCGTGTAGTTGAGCTCGGTCCTGGGGTTGGGATTGGCGGCCCGCAACCGTTCGAAAATCCCCCGGCGTTTTGCTGCGTTCATAGTCGCTGTCTGTCCCGAAACTGAATGCCCTCCGCCCACGCTGGCGGGAGGGTAGTGCAAAATCTCGTCATACCGGGGCGTTCGTCACCGCTGGATTTAACCGGCCGCCGGCTCCGTTCCGGCTGTAGGCAGCGCTTCTGCCTGACGTGTTTTCGTCAGACGCTTGTCGATAATGTTTTTCAGGGCGATCATGAATCCCAGTCCGATGAAGGCACCGGGAGGCAAAATGGCCAGCAGCATGCCTTTGAAGTCGTCTCCCAGCCTCAGCGTCATTCCGCTGGCAATGTCACCGAACATCAGGTCGGCCTGGGCGAAAAGCGTGCCCAGACCGATGATCTCGCGCATTGCTCCGAGGACGGTCAGAGCCAGTGTAAAGCCCAAGCCCATCGCAACACCATCGACCAGCGACCGGCCCAGTGAGTTTTTTGATGCGAACGCCTCCGCCCGGCCGATGATTGCACAGTTGGTGACGATCAACGGAATGAAGATGCCGAGAATCTTGTAGAGTTCATAGAACCAGGCGTTCATGCTCAATTCCACCGCAGTCACGAAGGAGGCAATGACCAGCACGAAAACCGGCAGGCGCACTTCGGGACGGACCCAGTTGCGGATGATGGAGACCGTTGCGTTGGAGAGCGTGATCACCACCAGTGTGGCGATGCCCAGCCCCAGACCGTTTACCGCGGTGTTGGTGACCGCCAGCAGCGGGCAGAGCCCGAGCAGCGCCACCAGCGCCTGGTTGTTGCTCCAGAGACCTTCTGTGATCAATTTGCCGTAGCTGCTCGTCGCCATAATCAGGTTCCCGGTTTTTGAAACAGCGACCCACCCCGGTCGCGGAAGTAGATCAGCGTGTTTTTCACCGCATGGACGATTGACCGGGGGGTGACGGTTGCGCCGGTGAACTGGTCGAACACCCCGCCATCCCTTTTCACTTTCCATTGGGCGGAAGGCGGATTAACCAGCGATTTGTTGTCGAAGCTGTAGATCCAGTCGGATTTACGCTCCTCCACCTTATCGCCGAGCCCCGGCGTCTCCTTGTGGGAAATCACCCGCACACCACCAAGGCTGCCGTCGACGCGTACCGCCACCAGCAATTTGATCGGGCCGCTGTAGCCATCCGGCACGATGGAAGTGAAGACCGCGGCCACCGGTTTGCCGTCTTTGCGTCCAAGGTATACCTGAGTCTCCTTTGCGCCCAGCCGGTCGGGTGCGCTCACTGTAGTGATATCGGAAACGATGTCGTTGTCGATGCTCTGCGCCGGAACCAGCGCGTTCAGCTGTTTCAGCAGCGCCAGTCTCTCATTGGCGATGATGCGGGCCTCGGTCTGCTGGTGCACCAGCGCCACCAGGCCCGCACCCGCGACAGCGAACAGGAAAAGGACGATGCCTGCAAGCATGACCGGGTGTTTAATCATCGCCCGCGCTCCGCTCACCGAACACTCTGGGCTGGGTGTAGTAGTCGATCGTCGGCGCCGCCATATTCATCAGCAGGACGGCGAAAGCCACCGCATCCGGATACCCTCCCCAGCGGCGGATGACGTAAGTGATCAATCCGATACAGGTACCGTAAATCAGTTGTCCCTTCCTGGTAGTGGCTGCCGATACCGGATCGGTGGCGATAAAAAAGGCGCCGAGCAGCGTGCCGCCGCTAAAAATATGGAACAGGCCGAAGGGGTGGCTCTCCTGGTCGAGAAAGTGGAAAAGCATGGCCATGAACAGCACCGAACCCAGCATAGCCACCGGGATGTGCCAGCTGATGATCCGTTTGTAGAGCAGGATCAGACCGCCCAGCAGATACCAGTTTCCAACCCACTCCCAGCCAAGACCGCCGAAGTCGCCCCAAAGCGGGCTGCGGCGGATTTCGCTGATCATTTTGTTTTGGTTGAGCTGGTTGCGCATCTCATCCAGCGGCGTCGCCATGGAGAGGGCGTCCCAATCCAGCCCCGGCGGCAGCGTGCCGCCGAATATTGCGTTCATTGTCTGCATCAAGTCGAGCGGGTGCTGGTTCAGCATGATTGGCGGCAGCCAGGTTGTCATCTCAACCGGGTAGGAGACCAGCAGCAGCACGTAACCGATCATGGCCGGGTTGAACGGGTTGTACCCTATACCGCCATACAGATGCTTGGCTACGACGATGGCGAACACGATGCCCAGCACGGTCAGCCACCAGGGCAGCAGCGGCGGCAGCGCGATGGCCAGCAGCAGCGCTGTCACCACGGCACTCAAATCACTGACTGCCGGTACGACAGGTCTACCGCGCAATCGCAGTACCAATGCCTCTGCAGCCACGGCGGCGGCACTGGCCAGCAGCATGTGTATGACGATGCCCCAGCCGAAGTACCAGGTCATCGCAGCGGCGCCCGGAACCAGCGCGATAATCACCCATAACATGGTTACGGTGACGCTGTTGGGCCGGTCCGTATGGGGTGAGGTGATGGTGACGAATTGCATCTGTCAGCTGTCCTTTGATGCGCCGGTCTGTGCGCTGTCGTCGCTGACCACGTTGTCGGTCAGCTGCTCCCTGCGGGTGTCCGCCTGTTGAATCTGCCGGCGTTGGGCATCGGTAAGATTGTCTGTATTTTGTGGCTTGACACCCTGCTGGGCCAGTCGCGCTTTTTTTTCCGCAGCACGCTTGAGCGCCGCCTCGATTGCCGCCTTTTTCGGATCACTGCCGGCGTCCGTCTCCCTGTTTGCCGGTTTGCTTCTCGCAAGCGCGGCTTTTTTCTTCTGCGCACGAGCAATCTTTTCCGCTTCCAGCAGAGCCAGGCGGGCAAGCTTTGCTTCGTGCCGCCTGCGCGCCAGTTCCGCGCTCTTCCTTTCGCGCTCCTGGTCCCAGCTTTCGTTCTTGGCGAAGCGGAAATACTGCACCAGTGGAATGTGTGCTGGACAGACGTGCGAGCAGCACCCGCATTCGATGCAGTCGAACAGGTGGTACTCCTGGGTTTTTTCCAGATCCTTGGCACGGGCGTGCCAGTACATCTGCTGCGGCAGTAAACTGACCGGACAGACCTCGGCGCACATACCGCAGCGGATACAGGCGGTGGCCGGCCCAGGGTTAGGCGCCTCCCTGGCGCTCGCGGCCAGCAGGCAGTTGCTTGCCTTGACAATCGGGACGTTGTCGGCGTGCAACGTAAAACCCATCATCGGACCGCCCATAATCAGGCGCTGCTCCCTGCCGGTGTAGCCGCCCGCCTGCGCAATCAATTCGTTGCTGCGGGTTCCAATCAGCACTTCCAGGTTGCAGGGGTTGGCGACTCCCTCCCCGGTGAGCGTGATGTAGCGTGAGATCAGCGGGCGGCCCAGCAGCACCGCATCCGCGACCGCTTTGGCTGTTCCCACGTTGTTGCATACGACGCCGATATGGGCGGGAAACCCTCCTGAAGGAACCTCCTTGCCCGTGAGCACCCGGATAAGCTGCCTTTCGCCGCCGCTGGGATAGAGCGTGGGAATGACCACCAGCTCGATGTCCGCGACTCCCTGCTGCTCGACGGCTCGGGTCATCGCGGCGATGGCTTCAGGCTTGTTGTCCTCGATCCCGATCAGGCAGTTGGCCGCACCGGTCAGCCGTTTCATGACAGCTATGCCCGCAACTATCTCCGCCGGCCTCTCCCGCATCAGCATGTCGTCACAGGTGATGTACGGTTCACACTCGGCGCCGTTGATCACCAGGGTGTCGATGCGCCGGCTGTTTTCGGGTTCCAGTTTCACGCTGGTGGGAAACGCGGCGCCGCCCATGCCGACGATGCCCGAAGCGCGAATGCGCTCCAGCAACAGCCCGGGTTCGCAATGTTCGAAGTCGTCGATTGCCGGCGGCAGCTCGCCCCAGGCGTCTTGTCCGTCGGTCTCTATCACCACACAGAGCGCCGGAAGACCAGACGGATGGGGCACCGCATGCTCGGCGACTGCGCAGACCGTACCGGAACTGGGCGCGTGAACGGCAGCGCTGATTCTTCCCTGTGGATTGGCGATCAACTCGCCTTTCAACACCCGGTCGCCAACCTGCACCGCAATCTGAGAAGGTGCGCCGATATGCTGGTGTATCGGCAATACCAGTTTCCCGGGCAGTGCGGCCCTGACGGTGGATTCTGTCGTGGACTGTGCCTTGTTGTCGGGCAGGTGCAGTCCGCCAGGAAATTTATAGAGTGTGCGGGGCGGTTTCTTTTGCGATGGATAATACATCTCTAGCCCCCGGGTGCCAGGCCGACAGAGGGCTGCTCGTCGGTCGATGGCAATGGCCATTTCCAGGTACCGATGGTCTGCTTCACTGCAACCATGTCAATGCACTCCACCGGGCAGGGTGGCAGACACAGCTCGCATCCGGTGCATTGATCCGCGATCACCGTATGCATCTGTTTGGCGGCACCCAGAATCGCGTCCACCGGGCAGGCCTGGATGCAAAGTGTGCAGCCAATGCATTCCGCCTCTCTGATCACCGCCAGCTTCCTGGGTTTTTCTTCGCCGATCTCGGCATCCAGCGGAACCGGATCCCGTCCCAGCAGATCCGCAAGCGCCACCATCGTGGCTTCGCCGCCCGGTGGACAGAGGTTGATATCCGCCTCGTCCGCTGCGATGGCTTCTGCGTATGGCCGGCAGCCGGCGTAACCGCACTGGCCGCACTGGGTCTGCGGCAACAGCGCGTCGATGTTGTCGGCAATGGGATCGCCCTCGACCCGGAAGCGTATCGCGGAAAAACCCAGCAGCAGGCCAAACGCCAGGGCGAGCACCGAAATGACTGCGACAGCGATTAACATCAACTGGGAACCAGTCCGGAAAAGCCCATAAATGCCATTGACATCAGGCCCGCGGTGATCAGTGCGATGGCGCTTCCCTGAAAGGGGGCGGGAACGTCCGACACGTTGACCCGTTCACGAACCGCGGCAAACATGACCAGCACCATTGAGAATCCAGCCGCGGCTCCAAACCCATAGAGCGCCGACTCGACGAAGCCGTGGCTCTCCTGAACGTTCAGCAGTGCCACACCCAGTACGGCACAGTTAGTGGTGATCAAAGGCAGAAAAATTCCCAGCACCTGGTATAGCATCGGGCTGGTCTTGTGCATCACCATTTCGGTAAATTGAACCACCACGGCGATGACCAGGATAAAGGCGATGGTCCGCAGGTATTCGAGCCCCAGCGGAGCCAGCAGGTACTCGTTCACCAGGTAGCTGCAGATCGCCGACAGGGTCAACACGAACGTGGTCGCGAGCCCCATGCCCACGGCGGTTTCCAGCTTTCGCGATACGCCCATGAACGGACAGATGCCGAGGAATTTCACCAGGACAAAGTTGTTGACCAGTACGGTACTGATCAGAATTAGCGCATACTCTTTCACAGGATAGCTGTTTTCTATTCCGCAACTGCAGGATGTTTTATCCCATTCTAAACCAGTTTCAAGCAATGATATTCCGCAAGTTTAGGGGGATTTAATGATCGCATTTCCAGTTTCACCCGGGTCTGACGGGAAGGATGGCCAGGCATGTCCTCGATGGATCTGCGTGCCAGGGGTTAAGGGCCGAGGGCTGAGGGTCAAGATTCTGCGGTAAAGTGGAGGGATGTCCGTTTACTTCACCCGGCCTTTTGGCCCTGTGACTCAGTCCTCGGCCGTTCCAGCAGACTCCCTGGGCCGGTCATGTCGCTTTCTCGATGAATTTCATTGCTTTTTCTCAAGCGTCTCTCACTATTTGACCCGCATGCCGGGTTCGGCGCCGGAATCTGCGGACAGCAGGAAAATCTCCTTACCGCCGGGTCCGGCGGCGAGCACCATGCCCTCGGAGACGCCAAAACGCATTTTTCTGGGTGCCAGATTAGCCACCATTACAGTCAGCCTACCCTCCAGCTGCGCCGGGGTATACGCGGATTTGATGCCGGCAAAGACGTTGCGTGTGGTGCCTCCCAGGTCGAGCGTCAGTTGCAGCAGCTTGTCGGCACCCGCCACATCTTCCGCCTTGATTATCCTGACAACACGCAGATCCAGCCGGGCGAAATCCTGGAATTCGATACTGTCGCCAATCGGATCATCCGCCAGTGCTCCGACCGCTCTCCGCGTACTCGGGGTAGCCTCCAGATTTTGCCTGGAATCTGCCACCATGGCATCGATCTGTGCCGGTTCCACACGGGTCATCAGCGGTTTGAACTCGGCAATGCGATGACCGGTCAATGGGACCGAAAGGGCGTCCCAGGTGAGCGGTTCTATCCGTAGAAATGCCTCCGAAAGCGCCGCGGTCGCAGGCAGTATCGGGCGCAAATAACCGATCAACAGGCGGAACAGGTTGAGTCCCATTGAGCAGACCGCGTGCAGCTCAGTTTCGCGCCCGGCTTGCTTGGCCATGACCCATGGTTTTTTCTCATCGATGTATTGATTGGCGCGATCGGCCAGCGACATGATTTCGCGTACTGCACGGCTGAACTCACGTGTTTCGTAGAGGTCGGCTATAGTTTTGCCGGCGGCACTGAAAAGATTGAAAAGTTCTGTTTCGGATACCTCGTCCGCCAGTTGGTTGTCGAAGCGTTTGCGGATGAATCCGGCGCAGCGGCTGGCGATATTGACCACCTTACCAACCAGGTCCGAGTTCACGCGGGAGATGAAATCCTCCAGGTTGAGGTCGATGTCATCCACGCCGGAGCCTAGCTTGGCCGCGAAATAGTAACGCAGGTACTCCGGATTGAGATGATCCAGATAACTGCGCGCGGTGATAAAGGTGCCGCGGGACTTGGACATCTTGAGTCCGTTCACGGTCAGAAAGCCATGCGAAAAGATCGCGGTAGGCATCCGGTAGTCGGCGCCGTGGAGCATGGCGGGCCAGAACAGCGCATGAAAATAGATGATGTCCTTGCCGATGAAGTGATAGAGCTCGCTGTCCGATCCGGGTTTCCAGAAATCGTCGAACTCGAGTCCGTCCGTGCGCGCGCACAGATTCTTGAAGCTGGCCATATAGCCGATAGGCGCATCCAGCCAGACATAGAAGAATTTGCCGGGATGATCCGGGATCTCGAAGCCGAAGTAGGGGGCGTCGCGGGAGATGTCCCACTCCTGCAGTCCCGCCGCGAACCACTCATCAAGCTTGTTGGAAACCTCTTTCTGCAGGTGTCCGCCGCGCGTCCACTGCTTGAGCAGGGATTCGAAATCGCCCAGCCGGAAGAAGTAGTGCTCCGACTCGCGCTGTTCCGGGGTTACACCCGATATCGTGGAAACCGGATTGATCAGCTCGCTGGGGGAGTAACTGGCGCCGCAAACCTCGCAATTGTCGCCATATTGATCCTGGGCGCCGCACTTCGGGCATTCGCCCTTGATAAACCGATCAGGCAGGAACATCTTTTCCGCTGGATCGTACGCCTGGGTGATGGTACGGCTGGATATGTGCCCCTTGTCACGGTTGCGTTGGTAGATCGTATTGGCGAAAAAGCGGTTCTCCTCCGAGTGGGTGGAGTGGTAATTATCGAAACCGACGTTGAATTCGGCAAAATCGGCCCGATGTTCGATCGAGACGGCGTCGATGAGCTGTTCCGGCGCGATACCCTGCTGTCGGGCACGCAGCATGATCGGTGTGCCATGGGCGTCGTCAGCGCAGACAAAGATGCACTGGTTGCCGCGCATTTTCTGGAAACGGACCCAGATGTCGGTTTGAATATATTCCACCAGATGACCGATATGGATGGGTCCGTTGGCATAGGGCAGGGCACTGGTAACCAGAATTTTTCGCGCTTTTTGGCTCATCGTGACTCAGATTGAAAGCAAGTGTTTGGGATATCCGGGTTTATTCGGCGTGAATCGGAAATCGTATCATTTTCACACGGTTAACCCCAGCATTGTGTGATCGGAGGGCAGCGCATGTTGCGCCTACCTGAAACCACGGCATCGGTCGTCGTTGCCTGGCTCCGATAAAAACCAACCATTTTAGTTGGGAATTAAATTTGATTTTAGTGTAAAATGCGCGCCCATCATATTTACAGGGGCCACCCGAAGCAACGACAGGTCCCGTCCGCAGGAGATGAAACATGGCTGAAGTAACCAAAGAGCAGATAGAAGCCGCGATCAAAGGGTATATTGAGCCGCATATGGAGAAAAACCTGGTCGACGCAAAATGCGTCAAGGCCGTGAACATCGACGGCGGAAACGTGAGTGTGACCGTCGAGCTGGGTTTTCCTTCAGACGGCATCAAACAGGAGCTGATTGCTGCGGTCACAGAGAGGGTGGCGTCCGTCGATGGCGTCTCCTCGGTAGAGGTGAACGTGGGCTGGAAAGTTGTCGCCCACTCTGTTCAGAAGTCACTCAAGCCAATCGACAATGTCAAGAACATCATCGCAGTTGCTTCCGGCAAAGGCGGTGTCGGCAAATCCACCACAGCGGTCAACCTGGCGTTGGCGCTGGCGGCGGAAGGCGCCAAGGTGGGCATACTGGACGCCGACATCTACGGTCCGTCTCAGCCGCGCATGCTGGGCGTATCCGGTCAGCCCGAGTCAAAGGACGGTAAGAGCCTCGAACCGATGGAAGCTTATGGACTGCAGTCGATGTCCATTGGTTTCCTGGTGGATGAGGAGACGCCGATGATCTGGCGCGGACCCATGGTGACTCAGGCGCTGGAGCAGCTGCTCAATGACACCAACTGGGCCAACCTGGACTATCTGATCATCGATCTTCCCCCGGGTACCGGCGACACCCAGCTTACCCTGGCGCAGAAGGTACCGGTATCCGGTGCGGTGATAGTGACCACACCGCAGGATATTGCTTTGCTCGATGCGCGTAAAGGCTTTAAGATGTTTGAGAAGGTTGAGGTGCCCGTGCTTGGCATTGTGGAAAACATGAGCACGCACATCTGCTCCAAATGCAACCACGAAGAGCATATCTTCGGCGAGGGCGGCGGCAAACGCATGGCGGAACAGTATGGGGTGGATTTCCTCGGCGGTCTGCCGCTGGACATCCGGATCCGTGAGGAGACCGACGGGGGTAAACCCACAGTGGTGGCCGAACCAGATTCACGCATCTCCCAGATCTACCGCGAGATCGGTCGCAAGACTGCTGCCAAGCTCGCGCTGCAGGCCAAGAGCTACGCGTCCAAGTTCCCCAATATTGTGATTCAGAACAACTAGTGCAGATTCGGCGGATGCCGAATTGATGAAGATCGTAGGATGCGGACTCCGGACGGTTGCTAACAGGCATCACGGGTGGTGGCAGTGTTGGTGTGGTACAACGATCACTTGAAAGGCGACAACTGAATGAGTATTCCCAAGTATAAAACCATTCTTTATGCAACCGATCTTGGCGAGCACATGCGGCCCGTGT
Source organism: Gammaproteobacteria bacterium (assembly GCA_020445405.1). Lineage (GTDB taxonomy): Bacteria > Pseudomonadota > Gammaproteobacteria > Chromatiales > Chromatiaceae > HKST-UBA178. The sequence goes on from JAGRGQ010000006.1 coordinate 109,782, forward strand.
TCCGGCACGCAATCAGTCTTGCACGGCAATATAACGCCAAAATCATCATGATCCATGTTGTCGAGCCACTGGGTCCTACAGGGGAGTGGATACTCGGTGCCTATATGTCGAAGTCGGCGAAAAAGTTCACGCAGGATAATCTTCAGGAGATCCTGAAAAAGATGAAGAAGCGGGTCCAGGAGTTCTACCAGGAGGAGCTTAGTGAACAGGATAAAAAGGTCGGGCTGGTGTCAAATATCTATGCCGTCAGCGGCGATTGTGCGGAACAGCTCAACAGCCATGCCGAATCGCTGGATGTGGATCTGATCGTCATGGGTTCGCATACCGACATTGGATTCGGACATGGTTTGCTGGGATCCACCGCGCGCAAACTGACGCACATCAGCAAGCGGCCGGTATTGGTGGTGCCGGTACAGATCAAATAGACCGGCGGGACGACGGTCCGGACGCGTTATTTTTCCTTCGATTTTTTAATGACCCGTGCCCTGGGGATGAAGCACACTCTCCGCCTCATCCCCGTCCCGCCATCCGTGACAGTTCATGCCGCTGATATCCAGATCAGTGCCGCACTAATTCAGGCCCGAAAAACAGATTGGGGAGGAACGTGGATATCACCGGTATGTAGGTGATGATCGCCAGAAAACCCAGCAGAATCATTAACCAGGGCAGCGCGGCCCGAATGACACTCGTGAGCGGCATTCCCGTCACGCCCGCCGTCACAAACAGGTTGAGGCCCACCGGCGGCGTTATCATGCCGATCTCCATATTCACCACCATGATGATTCCCAGGTGGATTGGATCGATGCCC
>JAGRGQ010000070.1 GCA_020445405.1 Gammaproteobacteria bacterium
CGGGAAACTGGTGTCGGCAAATGCCGTGGTGCTGGCGAGACCGAACAGGCCGCACGCGGCCAGGGCGATGCTGAACAACGTCTTTTTCATCTGTTGATTCCTCCTCAGGAGACGTGACTGTTAATGGTCGGGTGATCCCTACCGCTCTCCACCCGTGCGCGCAAATCCTCTGAACCGGTCAAAATGATAGCGCTGTCATTAACAAGCTAGCAGCCGATGACAGCGCTGTCAATACGGTTGAGGAAAATTATTTTCGCTGCAACTGAGAGGATGCCGGAACCGGACTGAACCGTTTTTACGTTGAAAATACTAGTTTAATTAGTACGTTATTTGTTGATTTACATAAAGATAACAATGGACTGACGAGCGCGGTGCGGCACTGGGTCGGTACACACGCGGCGGCGTTCGCCGCGCAGGAGGTGACAGCGTAAACACGATCGCGGGAGGGGCGGTTTCAGGTGGTGCCGCGTTCGATGATCTGGAAGCCGACGTCGATCACGTGCTCCTCCAGCGGCCTGCCGTCGATGCGTGCCAGCAGCGCATCGGCGGCAACCCTTCCCATACGCGGCCGGTCGATGCGCACGGTGGAGAGGGCGGGGAAGGTGTCGGCGGCGAAGCTCTGGTCGCCGAAACCGATAATCGCGATCTGTTCCGGCACTTTCAGGCCGCGCGCCAGACATTCGGTCAACGCGCCCTGCGCCAGCGTATCGGAGCTGCAGAACACCACGCCGGTGCCGAGACCCCGTTGCAGCAACTCGGCAAGACCGTCGCGTCCCTTGCGCATATCCGACGGTACCGGGATCTGAACCCGGTATGTTTCGGTGACGCCGTGCCGCTGCAGCCGCTCCAGCATGATTTTCTCGCGGTACTGGGCGCGACGGTCGCTGGCGGAGATCGTGCCGACCCGCCGGTATCCCCTGGCGGCGATGAAATCGGCCACCTCCAGCCCGATGCGTTCATGCGAGAAGCCGACGACCAGGTCGAGCGGCGTGGGCGTCAGATCCCAGGTTTCGACCACCGGAATGCGCGCGCCGATCAGCAGGCGACGGCATTCGGGGGAGTGGTTCACCCCGGTCAACAGGATACCGTCCGGCCGCCGGCTCAGTATCGCCGAGAGCAGAGACTGCTCGCTCCTTTCCGGGTAGCCGGATTCGCCCAGCATCACCTGGTAGCCGAACTCGTTCAGGCGCTTGCTGAAATACTGCATGGTCTCGGCATACACGAGATTGGCGATCGAGGGCACGATCGCCGCGACCATGCGGGTCTTTTTCGACGCCAGTCCGCCCGCCAGCAGGTTCGGTACATAACCGGTCTGACTGATCGCCCGGTTGACCTTTTCCAGCGTCCCGGCGGCGACCTTGTCCGGCTGATTCAACGCGCGCGACACGGTAATGGTGGATACTCCGGCCAGCCGGGCGACCTCCTCCAGGGTCACCGCATCGCCGGCGCGCGAAGAGCCGCCGCGTCGCCTGGTGCCGCCTTCCCGGGGATGGTTCCTGGTTCTTGCCAACTCGCTGCTCCTCCGTTCGCTGTTGCCGTGTCATCTGCCTTTGCGCTGATGCTAAGGCTAACACTAAATTCCCAAAATACGAAAATATTCGATGTTCGGAAAATATTTCGACCGGTCTGGATTTACATCTGTACAGTAATAAAAACCATAACTTAAGAAGGATTAAGCCCGGTCGACGGGCGCACCGCCGGTAGCGTGAGGGTGGTGCGTCAGCGCTTGACTTTCAGAATGACAGCGCTAACATAGTCGCTAACAGCGCGTTTCCGAACCACGTCACATCGATCAGGAGGGGTAGGCATTGGATAATTCAACCGCAGCCGCAGTTGACGCAGCGCCGGTCATCACCGATATGCAGGTGATCCCGGTCGCCGGTCACGACAGCATGCTGCTCAATCTGAGCGGTGCGCACGGTCCGTTCTTCACCCGCAACGTCGTCATCCTGAAGGACAGTGCCGGTCACACCGGTGTCGGCGAGGTGCCCGGCGGGGAGAAAATCCGCCAGACCCTGGAGGATGCCAGCCTGCTGGTGCTGGGCCAGTCGCTGGGCAACTACAACGCAATCCTCAACCGGGTGCGGCGGCGGTTTGCCGATCGCGATGCCGGCGGACGCGGGCTGCAGACCTTCGACCTGCGCATTACCATTCATGCGGTGACCGCGCTGGAGGCGGCCCTGCTCGATCTGCTGGGCCAGCTGCTGGATGTGCCGGTTGCCGCGCTGCTGGGCAACGGCCAGCAGCGCGACAGCGTCAAGATGCTCGGATATCTGTTCTACATCGCGGACCGCAACCAGACGGATCTCCCATACCGCAGCGAAGCGGACGCCGCCATCGAGTGGTTTCGCCTGCGCCATGAAAAGGCCATGGATGCGGACGGCATCCTGCGCCTGGCCGAGGCGGCGCACGACCACTACGGTTTCGAGGATTTCAAGCTCAAGGGCGGCGTGCTGCGCGGCGAGCAGGAGATGGAGGCGGTCAGCGCGCTGGCGGAACATTTTCCCCAGGCGCGCATCACGCTGGATCCGAATGGTGCCTGGTCGCTGCAGGAGGCCATCGGGTTGTGCCGCGACAAGCACCGCGTGCTGGCCTATGCCGAGGATCCCTGCGGCGCGGAGCAGGGTTATTCCGGGCGCGAGATTCTGTCCGAATTCCGCCGCGCCACCGGCCTGCCGACCGCGACCAACATGATCGCCACCGACTGGCGCCAGATGCAGCACACCATCATGCTGCAGGCGGTCGATATTCCGCTGGCCGATCCCCATTTCTGGACCATGCAGGGTTCCGTGCGCGTCGCCCAGCTGTGCCACGAGTGGGGGTTGACCTGGGGTTCGCACTCGAACAATCATTTCGATATCTCGCTGGCGATGTTCACCCAGGTGGCGGCCGCCGCGCCGGGCAGTATCACCGCCATCGATACGCACTGGATCTGGCAGGACGGACAGCGCCTGACCCGCGAGCCGCTGCGGATCCGCGCCGGCGAGATCGCGGTGCCGGAAAGACCGGGACTCGGCATCGAGGTCGACATGGCGCGGATCCGGCAGGCGCACGAGCTGTACAAGCAACAAGGGCTGGGGGCGCGCGACGACGCGGCCGCGATGCAGTACCTGATTCCGGGATGGACCTTCGATAACAAGCGCCCCTGCCTGGTGCGCTGAAAGGAGAGAGAAGATGCGCAAAAACAGACTGCGCGAGATCTGGGCCGGCGGCGGCGCCGCGGTCAACGGCTGGCTGGCGATTCCGAATGCCTTCTCGGCCGAGACCATGGCGCACCAGGGGTGGGACTCACTCACCATCGACCTGCAGCACGGCGTCGTCGATTACCAGGCTGCGGTCAACATGCTCACCGCGATCTCCACGACCGACACCGTGCCGCTCGTGCGCGTGCCATGGCTGGAGGAGGGCATCATCATGAAAATGCTCGATGCCGGTGCCTATGGCATCATCTGCCCGATGATCAACAGCCGCGAAGAGTGCGAGCGCTTCGTCGCCGCCACCTCCTATCCGCCCATGGGTCGACGCAGCAACGGGCCGATCCGCGCCCTGCTCTATGCTGGCGGCGATTACCAGGCCCAGGCCAACGACACCATTGTGCGTTTCGCCATGATCGAGACCGCCGAGGGTTTGCATAATATCGACGGGATCATGAGCGTGCCCGGTCTGGATGCCGTCTATATCGGCCCATCCGACCTGTCGCTGGCGCTCGGCTGCCGTCCGTTGTTCGATGATCTGGACCCGCCCGCCGCCGAGGCGGTGGAACTGATTCTGGCCAAGGCCAAAGAGCACGGCATCCGTGCCGCCTGCCACAACGGTACCGCGGAGTGGGCGAAAAAGCGCCGCGCCATGGGCTTTGACCTGGTCACCATCTCGTCTGATGCCCGCTTCATGGCAGCGGGTGCGCAACAGGCGGTTGCCGCGATGGCCGGTGACGACGGCAAAGCGGATTCCGGCGGCTATTGATGGCCGTTGGCGCACACACTCCACATCCCGCAATTTCACCTGTTTTTGGAGCAATCACATGAGAAAACTCGGATTCATTGGATTGGGCATCATGGGCACCCCGATGGCGGGTCACCTGATCGCGGCCGGCCACGAGGTCTATCTGCACACCCGCAGCGGCGTACCGGCGCAGCTGCTGGCGGCGGGGGGCCACGCCTGCGGCAGCCCCGGCGAGGTGGCCGGCCAGGCGGAAGTGATCTTCGTCATGGTGCCGGATACGCCCCACGTGGAGTCGGTGCTGTTCGGTGCGCAGGGCGTGGCCGAAGGGCTCTCGGCCGGCAAGGTGGTGGTCGACATGAGCTCGATCTCACCGCTCGCAACCAAGCACTTTGCCGAACGCATCAACGCGCTCGGCTGCGAGTATCTCGATGCGCCGGTGTCGGGCGGCGAGGTCGGCGCCAAGGGCGCCACGCTGACCATCATGGTGGGCGGATCGCAGGCAACGTTCGACATGGTCAGGCCGCTGTTCGACCTGCTGGGCAAAAACATCACGCTGGTCGGCGGCAACGGTGCCGGCCAGACCTGCAAGGTCGCCAACCAGATCATCGTCGCGCTGAACATCGAGGCGGTGGGCGAGGCGCTGCTGTTCGCATCTAAGGCCGGCGCCGATCCGGCCAAGGTGCGCGAGGCGCTGATGGGGGGCTTTGCATCGTCGAAAATCCTGGAAGTGCATGGCGAGCGCATGATCAAGCGCACCTTCGATCCGGGCTTCCGCATCGAGCTGCATCAGAAGGATCTCAATCTCGCACTGGGCAGTGCGCGTGAACTGGGCATTGCGCTGCCCAATACCGCTACCGCGCAGGAGCTGTTCAACGCCTGCCGGGCGCATGGCGGCGCGGGATGGGATCACTCGGCGATGATCCGTGCACTCGAAATGCTCGCCGATTTCGAAATCAAATAGCCACCATTCCGTCTCCGGCGTCAGCGCCGGCGACGGTGCCAGCGCCCTTGGCTTCAGTCCTGCGGCTCGTGGATGACCTGCGGTCCGAGCTCATTGAAACGGAACAGTTCGAACGCCCGGTTGCCGTTGTAGTCCAATACCCTCAGGTCGTCGGTTTCATGCAGATTGCTGGTTACCGTCTGGAAATGACCGCCGTACCGCTCCCGGGCCAGCTCCAGAGGCACCTCGTAGGCCATGAACTTGGTGATTCCCTTCGCCGCCAGAAGCTCGATCAGTGCCGCATCGGTTGCCGACTCAAAAGAGGTCAGAATCACCATCGGGCCACTGCCGCTGATCAGCATCATTGCTTTCATCGCTTCAACCTCCCGCCTGGCATCCCGCCCGGGTCCGGAGGAACGTCAGGCTTTGATAAACGCGCTTTAACGCCTGTTCCCTAATAAAAGTTTAGCAACTAATCCGGCGAATGCCTGCCGATCCGGACGCAGCCGGACCGGTTTCACGCCGCCCGCCAGCACGGCGCGAAGCGCGCAACCGCAGCGCAAAGCGTGCGCGCGGGCCGCACCGGCGCCGGGCGGGAGCGACGTAGCCGCTGCAACCCGTCGCCCACTCCCCGGCGGTTGCAACGCTGGCGATGCGGGTTTCCGGCGCTACGCGGTTCGCGTGAGATCGTCAGATAGGCTTTAATGTAGACGGGCCCCGAGCCCGGCCAATTGCACGGAGTGAGACTGATGCGCATCGCGGTGCTGTCCGACATTCACGGAAACCTTCCGGCGCTGCGCGCGGTGCTGGCGGACCTGGACGGCTGGCGGCCGGACCGGGTCATCGTCAACGGCGACGTGGTCAACCGGGGGCCCAACAGCCGCGAGTGCCTGGAGATCATCTGCGAAAGGATGGCGCTGCAGCATTGGCAGGTGGTCGCCGGCAACCACGAGGAGTTCGTGCTGCACTGCGCCGACAATCCAGCGGGCGGATCGGTCATCGACGATCAGTTCCGGCTGTTTACCGACTGGACTGTGGCGCAGCTGGGAGATGCGGTCGACCGGCTGCGCGACTGGCCGGACGGTCTCTCGTTCAACGGCGATGACGGACTGACGGCGGTGGTTCGGCACGGCTCCGTGCTGGGATCCCGTGACGGTATCCACGACGGCATGTCCGACAGCGACCTGGACGATCGTATCCCCGGAAACTGCCATCTGTTTCTCACCGCGCATACGCACGCGGCTTTCAGCCGCCGGCATGGCGACCGGCTCATCGTGAACTCCGGGTCGGTCGGCAGCCCGTTCGATGGCGACAATCGCGCCTGCTACGCACGTATCACCGGGGAAGGGCGGCGCTGGCATTGCCAGCCGGTCAGAGTCGATTACGAGATTGAAACCGCGCGGCGGAACTTCGTCGACTCGGGATTTCTGGCGGAGGCCGGGCCGTTCGCGGCACTGTTTCTCGCGGAGCTGATGCACGCGCGCCATCTCACCCGGGAGTGGAGCCAGACCCATGAGGCCGCGGTCAGGCGGGGGCAGCAGAGCGCCGACGACGCGATAGGCGGTTTTCTCGGCGCGCTGGGTTTCGACCCGCCGACCCGCACGGGCGGGTGACCCGGGCAGCGCCCCAGTCAGCCTCCGCTGCACCCGGTCAACGGCTTCGGCCCGACCTGCGCTCGGCCCCGCACCAGCGGAATGTCAGCGCAATCTGTCAGCATTTTTTACAGGCGACAGCCGGCAAGCGCTGACCTCAAAGTCCATGTTGTTGAATAACATCGGATAAAAATTTCTGGCGCGAACTATGCCTGTCTATTCTGTGGCGGCAACAGCAGCCGGCCGGCGTGGGTCGGGTGTTGCTGCCGCGCGCCGGGTTGACCGCCGGTTCCGGCTCGCGCCTGCCGTTTCGGTCGAAGGCGGCAACCCGGCACTTTCCGGCTGGATCACAGGCTGGAACAATGTCCCTTGCGGGAGGCTTCCATGAGCAGACAGGCTCTCGTCGCGTTGCGCAGTGCAACCGCGTGCTCGTTGCGAGCGGTGCCGCGCCTGGTGAAATCTTCGGCGCGGCAGCGCCTGGCAGGGGCGCGGTTCGCCGGTGCATTGCTCACGCTGCTTGCCGCACCGGCGGCGGATGCCTGGGTCGTGGATACGCAGTCGACCGTCAATATCGGCGGCAGCGGCGCCTACGCCAGTCCGTTCGAGATCCTCAGCGTGCCGGTGATCCACGCCGCACCCGCGATCAGCGTCGATCTGGGTCTGGTCAGCGGCGGTGCCGGCGGCCACGCCGATATCGATGCCCGCTTCGTCGTCGACGGCAACAGCATGTTCAGTCTCGCCTCCCAGGCGAACGCGCGCAGCTTCATGTTCACCGCGGCGGCGCAGCCGACGGTCGGCGAGTCGTTCTTTCTGATCAATCAGATCGATTCGTCCGGCATCCAGAAACTGAACATCAAATCGGACGGCTTCCAGGCATTCGCAGGATTGCTGACGGATATCGGCGCATCGGCCTGGGGCAAGGCCTGCGCCGGCTTCTGCGTCAACGCCAACCTGGGTCTCAATATCAAGGGCCTGCTGTCGCTGGCGGAGATCGGCGCCAGCGGCCTGAAAGTGTTTGGCGAAAAGGTTGACGGCAGCGCGCCGTACACGTTTTCCGGATTCGGCGGGCTGGCCAGCGCCAGCGCCAACATACCGACATTCGCCAAGAGCTTCTTCAATCTGCAGCCGGGTCAGGCGGCGGTCATGGCGCCCAAGTCGGAGTGGGCGCTGTATGCGAACCTGGACCTGGCCGGACTGGTCGCCAAGGCGGCCGGCTTTCCGATCCCGCTGCAGGGCGATCTGCTGGGATTCGGCTATGAACTGATCGCGCTGGACATGTTCGCGGGTATGGATATCGAGCACGCCTTCAGCCTGCAGCCGCTCGGTCTGAAGACGGTCTACGATTTCTCCTCGCCGGTCGAATTTTTCGATACCGGCAGCAACGGCTGGAGCAGTCCGGTCACGACGCTGACGATGGGCGACAACGAGACCCTGCAGCTGCGCAGCAGCGCGGCAACCTCTATCGGCATCTCGCGCAGTTACCGGTTGGACTACCAAATCGACTACGACTACAACCTGTTGTTGAACGCCGGCGTCGATCTCAGCGCTCTGGAGCTGCACGGACTCGGGCTTTCGCTGGGGCCGCTGCTCGACCCCGCCCCGTGGAAAATCCCGCTCGGCAGTTTCGATATCGATTCAGGATCCAGCATCGGCACGCTCTCCAGCAACGGCGGTATCAGCAACATCTCGTTCAATCCGCAGAAGCTGATCACCGACCCGAACGGCTTCGACCAGCTGGTGGATATCTGCACCCTGCTGCCGGGTGGCTGCGACCGGACCGGTTATGTCACCGACCGCGTGGATATGGGCGGCTATATTCAGGAGACCACCTATCGGGTGCTGAACTTCGGCAGCCCGGGGTGCGACGGGCAGTTGCTGTTCGATTGCGTCGTCGATCCCGATTTCCCGGCACTGGTCGACCAGGTGCGCGCGCTGCCGGATGCCGTGCCCGGACGCGACGATGAGCTGCTGGCGCTGCTGAGCGGGCTCGGCCTGCGCGACCCGCCCGATCTGACCGGGTCCGGCGGCGCCATGGAGTATGCCGGCGATTTTCAGCAGTTGGGTGAGTTCCTGGCCGCCGCACCGCTGTCGGAGGCACCCGCCTCCAGTCCGGCGCTGCTGCGCGCCGCGCTGCAGGATATCGGCATCGACCCGGACAACCCGTTCCCGCCGCGGGAGCCGCTGACCGGCGCGCCGCCGCTGGCCGAAGGCGATCTGACCGAAGAGCGCTCGGCGTCGCTGCAGCTCAGCGTCGCGGAGCCTCGGGCCGCACAGCTGCTGGCACTGGCCGTGCTGGCCGCGGCGATCCGGCTGCGCCGGTCGGGACGCCGGGCGGCCCGGGCGCGTTAACCGGCGCTTCCCCCGTTGCCGTCGCCGGGCAGGCGGGCCGGCGACGGACGGATCAGGCTCACAGCATCGCCATCTCCTCGTTCTCGAAGTGGCGGTGGTAATGGCTCATATAGCCGACCTTGCGCTGCAGCGCATCGATCACCGCGTCGTTGAAGTTGACCCGTTCGAACTGCTGCGCGCTGCCCAGTCCGCCGGGGCTGAAGACGTTGATCTCCATCAGCTTGTCGCCGACGATGTCCAGACCCACCAGGAACATGCCGTCCTGGACCAGTTTCGGGCGCACGATCTCGGCCAGGCGCAGGTGGCTTGCGCTGATCTCGGCTTTCGCCTTCCTGCCGCCCGCGTGGATGTTGCTGCGCATGTCCTCGCCCTTGCGCAGACGCCGGAACGCGGCGTACTTGCCGCGGTAGCGCAGCGGCTTGCCGTTCATCATGAACAGCCGGGTGTCGCCCTCGGCCGCGGCGGGCAGGTACTCCTGCGCGATGACGTAGCCGTCCTGAATCAGCGTGTCTATCATCTGGTTGATGTTGGAGCGGTCGTCCACGTTGGCCATGAACACGCCGGTGCCGCCCGACCCCTGCAGCGGCTTGATCACCGCGTTGCCGCCCATCTCCTTGAGAAATGACTTGATGTCCCCGTGATTGCGCGAGATCAGCGTCTTCGGCCTGACCTCCTCCGGGAAGTGCTGGAAATACATCTTGTTCATCGCCTTGAGCAGGCTGTCGGGGTCGTTCACGACGATCACCCCGCGGCGTTTTGCGACGCGTCCGAAGGTGATCCCGGCAGTCTGCGCCCAGGCGCGCGGGCCGGTGTCGTTGGCGGGATCGCTGCGCAGCATCAGCACGTCGATATCGTCGACGGTCACCTGTTCCCTGACCGCCCGCGCGCCCTTCAGGTCGGCCATATAGGTCTGCGTCGACGGGTATTTTCCCTTGGGTACCCGGGTGCCGCGCGCGTGAATCCTGCCGTCCGCGCCGTAGGTGAAATCGGCCGCGCTGAAGTACCACGACTCATGGCCCCGGTTGGTGGCGGTCAGAGCCAGCCGCGTCGTCGTGTAGGCAGCCAGCTCGGTCATCACATCGTTGACAAAAAAACCGATTCTCATCGTGGTCCCCCTGGTCTCAAAGCGTTGCCATGTCGACGTTGTCGAACTGCCGGCGGTAGTAGCTCATGTAGTCCACCTTGCGCTCCAGCGCATTGATCACGGCCTCGCTGAAATTGGCCTTTTCGTAGGACTGGGCGGTGATCAGACCGCTCGGCCGGAACACGTCGATATCGATCAGCCTGTTGTCGATGATCTCGATGCTGGCGAGAAACATGCCGTCCTGCACCAGCCGCGGGCGGATCGCCTCCGCGATCTGATAGTGGGCGTCGCTCAGCTTGACCGGTTCGGTGGTGCCGGGCTCGTGAATGTCGCTGTGCATGCCCTCGGCGGTGCGCACCCACTGGAAAGCCGCCACCTTGCCCTTGTACCGCATCGGCTCGCCGTTGATCAGAAACAGACGGATGCTGCCCTTCTCCGCCGAGGCGAGGTACTCCTGCGCGATCACGTAGCCGTGGCGCGAGATCGCCTCGACCATCTGATTGAGATTGCCGCGGTTGTTTTTGGTGACCAGGAACACCGGCTGCGCGCCGGTGCCCTGAAAACCCTTCAGCACCGCGTTGCCGCCGAGATCGTCGACGAATGCCTTGATCTCCCTGCTGTCGCACGAGACCAGCGTGCGGGGGCGGATATGCTCCGGCAGCAGCTGCAGATACATCTTGTCCAGCGCCCCGGCCAGCGCGGTGGGATCGTTGAGCACGACGACGCCGCTGCGCAGCGCGATGTTGCCGAAGATGATGCCGGCGCTCTTCACCCAGGCGTTGCGGCCGGTGTCCTGCGCCGGATCGATGCGCAGCAGCAGGATGTCCAGGTCGTCCACCGCGATGCGTTCGCTCCTGGCCCCGGGGCCCTGCAGCTCCTTCAGGTAGGTGGTGGTCGTCTTGTAGCGCCTGCCGGCGGTGGCACGTGCCCAGCCATGGATTTTCTCGTCCACGTCGTAGGCCAGATCGCCGGCTCCCAGGTACCACACTTCGTGATCCCGGTTCAGCGCGGTGATCGCCAGCCGCTGGGTCGTGACGCCGGCTCTTTCACTGCTGATGTCGTTTACCAAAAATCCGATTCGCATGTTCTCACTCTCTTGTTTATCGTTGTTCGGCTGGCGCTGCCGGTTGCGCTCTCCGACCTGCCCCGGGACGCGCGCTACACCCGTTTTACCAGATCCAGTACGTCGACCCCCGCGCGCAGCGCCTGCAGCCGCCGCGCGGCCGCGGCGCTCTCCAGATAGCGCGGTTTCAGCAGCGGCGGGGAGATCACTTTACGCCACTGCAGCTCCCTGATGATGGCCAGGTGGTCGGCGCCGAATTTGCCCACCAGCAGCGGCTCGAACGCCTCGCCCCGGCCCAGATACTCCAGCACCCGCACCAGGCCGCGCAGATAGACCATGTCCTTGAGCAGGCCGCCGCCGCGGAAGATGCGCGAAGTGATGTTGAACGCGGTCTGGCGGGTGAATCCGTGGCTCCGGTCCAGCTCGCGGAACACCTCGATGAAGTCGGCCCCGGCGACGATCATATGCGCCGCCAGCACCCGCCCGGCGAGAATCCGCAGGCGCGGCCCGGTCAGGCCGCCCGCCAGATACTCCGCCGTCACCGCGACGCCCTCCTGCAGCTCCTCGTAGTCGGGAAGTCCGGTGTAGAGCTGCCGGAACGGCTGCGCACGGCCGTTGCAGTAGGTGAGCACGTGGGTGCCGATCTCGTGCGCCAGCAGCGCATCCACCCGGTTCTGCGCCACCTTCTGGCCGCGGTTGATGAGCAGATTGCCGTGGGAGACCATGATGCCCATCACGTCGTCGCGCAGCTCGACCCGGCTGGATACCCGCGCGTCGATCTCCCGGTAGTGGTTGATCTCCTCCTCCGCGCGCGCGGCGAAGGCGCCGGCGGTCAGGCTTTTCACGGCGGCGCTGCCGCGGCTGCGCGACGGCACCCCGGCAAGGATTCTGCGCGCGGTGTCGAGCAGAGGGGGCTCCACCCGGCCGTAGAGCTGCAGGCTGCCGTAGAGAAAGCGCCGGGTGTTGCGGTCCCCCAGCATCGTCAGCTTGCGGTCAAGCTCGGACTGCTGCGCGTAGAACAGCGCCTCCAGCGCCGGATCCTGGATCTTCTCGATCGGGATACGGAAGAGCCGCCGCTTGATCAGCGCGGGATCGACCGGCAGCGGACGGTAGGAGAAAACGGGCAGCGCATCGAAGCGGCGGCGTTTGCAGGCGGCAAAGGCGCGGTTGGCGTTGGTCGGCGAGACGCACAGCAGAAAATCGAAATCGTCGGCGATGCCGGCCAGTTCGCGGTCGACCTCCCATACCAGCCCGGAGAGGCTGCGCGGGCCCAGCGCGTGAAAATGGGGCGGGCGCTGGGTGGTCTGGTCGCGGGTGAAGGCGTAGGCCGCCCGGCGGAACGCGCGCCCGAGGCTGCGGTGCAGCGCGCGGCGGATCAGCGGAAACTCCTCGCCGCTCTGCGCATCCCGGAACACCGGCCTGATGGCCAGGCCGAGGCTGTGGCAGCCGAGCCGCTTCGCCAGCTGCGGCGAGATCAGGCGCGGCATGCCGGGCGCCCAGGGCCTGCCGCTCTCGGCGAACTCGACCTGGGCGCCGGTGCGCTGCACCCGGATGCGCTCAAGCGCGGTTCTGACCGCGAGCACGGTCGAACTCAGCGCGTCGCCGCGCTGCGCCAGGATGCCGAACGCGGGTCGGAACGGCGGCGAAAGATCGTCGAACTGCGGCGCGCGGGCACGCCAGATCTCGATCAGCAGAAACGCCCCGAAACTCTCCGCCAGCGTCGCGGCGACCGCCTCGACCAGCGTCACCAGACCCCGGTTGAAGCGCCGGTGCCCATCGGCGATCAGGTAAGAGGACTCGCCGCGCAGCAGCTGCTCCATGCGCGGATCCGCGCCTCTGGCGGGCCGCCGGTAGAGCAGCAGGAACGGCAGCTGGCGGTCGATGTGCAGCAGGCCGTTGGAGGGCAGCCGCCGCCGCACCGGCTGACCCAGCCGCAGGCGCTTGACCACCGCCGAGACCATATGCTCGTTGATCGTTGGCGCCTGCAGCCGGTCCGCTCCGGTATGCGATCTGTTCGTCATTGCGTTTGGATGGGGGCACCCGGGTTGCGCGGCTTCCTGTTTCGATGAGTCTGCACCGGCATCGACCGCAGGGGTGGAACGGTGCGCGCACGGTTTTTTCCGATATTAACACGTCCTCCGCGCCGACCCGATCAATTGCACTGGGAAATGTGCAAGCAAAAGAATATAATCTTATTCTAATAAATTTTGGTTCAAGGAGAGCGGCGTTCCTGTCGAACCTGGCTTCTGTGGTGCGGATAAACGGAAAAAGGGGTGAAAAGTGCCTGGCAAGTTTGAACTGTATAAAGACGTTCGCGACCGGTATCGCTTCCGGTTGATTTCGGAGAAGGGCGAACTGATCCTTTCCGGCGACGGGTACAAGCAGAAGGTGCTCGCGCTGGACGCCATCGTCTCCATCATGCGCAGCGCGTCGGAGGCGGCCGTGATCGACCTGTCGCTGCAGCAGCGCCAGGAGATGCCGGGCGGGGACGACGGGATCGAGCTGGAAGAGGCGTGGGACGAAGCGGAAGAGGAGGCGCTCTGGGAGCCGGCCGAAAAGCGGCGCAAGAGAAAGAAGCGCGGGAAAGGGGGCAAAAAGGCGCGCGCCGACCGGAAATCCAGGCGCGGCAGGTAACAGCGGAGACGCGGCAGGCGCTGAAATCCCCGCGCGGCCGCTGCGGCAGCGCCGGTCCGTTCGCCAAACAACGCATTCCGCAATCCCGGCGCGCCGGCACCGGCTATAGCCGGTCCACCGGGCTGCGCACACCCTGGCCGCCGCGCGCAAGCACATGGGTGTAGATCATCGTCGTGGAGACATCGGCGTGTCCCAGCAGCTCCTGCACCGTGCGGATGTCGTAACCCTCCTCGATCAGATGGGTCGCGAACGAGTGGCGCAGCGTGTGGCAGGTTACACGCTTGCGGATCCCGGCCTGATCCGCTGCCCGTTTCACCGCTTTCTGCAGTCCGCTCTCGTTAAGGTGGTGGCGCCGGTTCCTGCCGCTCCGGGGATCGTGGGAGAGGCGGTGCGCGGGAAAAAGATATTGCCAACGCCACTCTTTCGCGGCATGGGGAAACTTACGCGCAAGCGCCGCCGGAAGATAGACGTCTCCATAACCTGAAGCCAGGTCCTTGTCGAACAGTATCCTGACTTGATCGAGATGCTGCCGCAGCCGGTCGACCAGCCGTTGAGGCAGGGGGACCTTGCGGTCTTTTCCTCCCTTGCCGTTGCGCACGTGTATCTGCCGGTAGTCGAAATCGATATCCTGAATGCGCAGGCGGATGCACTCCATCAGGCGCATGCCGCTGCCGTACAAGAGGCTGGCCATCAACTGGTTTCTGCCCTCCATTTGCCCCAGCAGCAGTGCCACCTCGCTGACAGATAAAACCACCGGCAGATTCTGCTGCTGTTTGGCCCGGGTGAAACCGCCGAGATCCTCAAGCTTCCAGCCCAGGGTTTTCTTGTAGAGAAAAACCAGGGCGTTCAGCGCCAGGTTCTGGGTGCGCGGAGAGACACTGCGATTTGTAGCCAAATGTCCCAGAAAGGCGTTAATATGCGTTGCATCGAGGGATTCGGCAGGAAGCCAGCCATGAAAAACAAGAAAGCGCTCCACCCAATGGAGATAAGTCTGCTCGGTCCGGATCGAATAGCCACGCTGACGGATAGCGTCCACAATCCGGCGGTAGAGATCGGGGAACTGCTGTCGCAGCCGGATTCTCCGGGGATGATCGGGTGAGCGCACCGGTATGCATTCATTATCGAGCGGTGAGTCTCTGGCCGTTGTCGGATGGTCCGGCGGCAGCTTACGGATGCCCTCATTCCACGCCGACCAGTCGATACGCTGACACCAATCCATCTGCAGCATACTGCAGAAAAGAATCCGCAGCGCGTGCGCTGCCTGCCGGATCTTCCATGTTTCCAACACCGGATTCCGCCCCAGCCCGTTCAAATAGTCGATTACGTCAGCAGCATCGTGGACGGCCAGTCTGCGCCCATCGTGGAGACGGATATAAGACTCTATCCGCTGCCGGTACCAGAGCCGGGATGACTCCGGGACGTGATGCTTTTTCAGGTGATTGCAGTAGTTGTGCCAGAAGCGCGCAGCCGCGTCATCCTTCGCTTCTGAAGGCGATGGTTCGTACATGCAAAGTCCTCCATGACTTTGTAGAGATGCATGGGGGAATCTACAGGAATAGTAATCCCAATACAATCAGTCCATCGGCCTATCTTTATTTCACAGGAATCCATCTATTTATAGAGATATACCGAATCAATAGATTTAAATGTTAGGCCTACAAAGAAATGGAGAAGAGAGTTATCAAGGAGAAATATTTACGATTAACCGAAGAAACAAATGCTCTCGACTATTTGGAGCGGGCCGGGCAATTTATTAAGGAAGCGGCTGCCGATTCAAAAGCATGGAAGTGGGTAATTTTATCTTTGCATGGCGCTTTATACGGATTTGCAATATCCGCCTGTAAAAGCTCAGATTATCAGTCTGTAGTAAAAGTGACTAAAAAAGGTTATGAAAGATTAATTACTCTCGATGAAGCCTTATCTATGTGCCAAGATGAAAACTGGATGGGTACATTACATGGAGGTGGCGCGTTGAATTTGACAGCCAGTCAAAAAGACTCGATAAGGCGGCTGAAAGAAACATTAAGAAATAACTTTGAACATTATATCCCAGGTGGTTGGTCTATAGAAATGCACGGCTTTCCTCGTATTTCTATTGACATATTAGATGTAATTAGATTTTTGGCGGTAGATACATTTCGCTATCAACATCTAAGCCAGGCGCAACGAACGAAAATAAAATCAATCATCTTTCAGAGCAAAAAAGTATTAAAGGCAATGCCGCTTCATAAAGAGTTGCTGGAGGTGGAAAGTGGCAAGGCCTAACAAATCGCTCGTTCGGACGCAAACTACGCTGCGCTTCGTTTGCGCCGCACAGCTTAAACGTTAGCCTGCTACTTTTTCATTGTTTATTAAATGCGGTGGGGTAGGAAAGAGATGAGAAACATGGAAAAGTTTCAAGGTAGTTTCAAGGCCGTAAATATTGTCGCCTTGGTTATAAGCAGGATTGTGCGGAGTACGGAAATTCACTGCTATGATGGTGTCCAACGCATCAAGCCCAGCAGAGATCAAGAGCAGTTCCCGTTGGAATATCTTTTAGTCCGCAAATTGGCGCTTCGTAGCAAGGAAATGGCAATTATGGGTAGGTTCTTACGGATGCCGCAGGTTCCCATTCCAGAGGAGGTTTTTAAGGTCGTTCGGTGTAAGGCTAACCATGTGCTAAACACCGTTCGCTATCGCTCACTCGGACGCTTCGCTGCGCTACGCGCCGGTTAGCACGGCGTTATGTGTAAAAAAGGTCTCAGATGAAATACGAGAGTTACGAAAGAAACCACGTTATCGTTCCAGGCCGAGAGAAAGCGCTTGAGGCGTTCATAAGGCAAGATTACAAAGGAATGCAGCATAAGATCCAAAATGCTTACAGCTCCAACAGCGAAGACGCTCTTACATGGTCGTGCTTCGATACACTCGAAAATCTGCCTTTTTTAAACAAAATCGAAGCATTGGATGAAATTTTGTCTGATTCTTATACTGGAAATAATCCAATATGTTTAGCTGAAAAAGGGCT
>JAGRGQ010000071.1 GCA_020445405.1 Gammaproteobacteria bacterium
CGGTTAAAGGAACGCCTGGCGCGCCTGGTTTCGTTGATAGAGCCGGTGTAGATCTTGGTGGTCGGCGTAGCATTCGGCAGAAACGTGATGACCATGCTGTCCGCCGTGTTCAGTATCAACGATATGGGAATTTGAGAAAGACGCACGGGAGCAACAACAAGAATCAAAGTTGTATTCAGAACTAAAGTTCGGGTATAAGTCTGACGTTAAATTGAAGAGCAGGCTTGTCCCACGCACACAACATACGTCAGCTGAAGGAAACGAATTTGATGGTTATGACCGTACATTATCCAACCAGATCTGGGATTCTGGGTGTGCTGTTCCCGATGGCCTTCAGCATACTGGTTTCCGGCTGCGCGGGACTCGACCCCAAGGAACAGGGGGGCATTTACGACGTTCAGCTGAACCCGGAGTGCTGCGAGAATATTGCGATAACCCCGGGGCGGGAAGGGTCTGTACCGACAGGGGAAGCTCCCGGAGGTGCCGCTTTGAAGGCCTTGGAGCAGCCCGCCACCCCTCGCCAGCGCGACTCGTTCAATCAGAGCGGTCGTCTGCCCAAACCTGCCGCGGATGGCTTACCGGGTGCCGTAGCAGCGGTGGAAGGTAAGCCAACGGAGAGGCTGGTGCTGAACTACGAACAGGCGGAATTGCGGGTGGTGGTCGAGGAGATGGCCGATATTCTCGGCATCAACCTGCTTATCAGCACACCGATAGCAGGCACCGTCACCTTCAGAACGGATCCCCAGAATAACCTGATGCAGCGCGATCTCTGGCCACTTTTCAGGCTGCTGCTGGCCAACAACGGTTTGAGTCTGGTCCGGCGGGATGATTTTTTCGAGGTGACAGTGAGCACCGGCGACGCCCTTGAGGATGTCATGATGCAGGGTACAGATCACGCATCCCAGTCGCCGCTGGTCACCCAGATCACGCCGCTGACGTTCCTGGATGCAGCCAACGCCATTGCGCTGTTAACCCCGATCCTGGAGGGTAACGGGCGGATTGCCACGGCCAATAACATCAATATGCTGGCTATCACTGCCCCAAAGGACCGGCTGGAAAAAATCAACCAACTTCTGCAGCTGGTGGATATCGACCCGTTTAAACATCGCGGCATCAGACTCTTCTATTTGCAGAACGCCGACGTGGAGTATGTCGCTGGCGAACTCGAGGGCATCCTGGCGATGATCGAGGGGAGCAGAGGCACCTATCAGGTACAGGGTCTCAAGCGCATCAACGCACTGCTGGTGGTATCGTCGCCCCAGCGCGGATTCAAGGAGGTGGAACGTTGGATCCAGATTCTGGATGAGGCTGGTAATACCCAAAGCGAGCAGATGTTCGTCTACCGGATGAAGAGCATGAATGCGGTCTCCATGGCAAAGACGCTGACGGAGGTGTTCCGCCGGGATCGCGAGGAGGTGCTGCCCTCGACGGAAACCGGCTCCACCAGCGGCAGACCGCCGATCAGCAACCAGACCAGTTCAAAAGTACCAGGAGTGGAGAAGGAGACGGAAAAGCCCGCACAGAGCGACGCGCCTTCCGGCGGGGAGAGCCGTAGCGAGCGCACGGGCAACGACGCCGGCGTTTCGGCAAATCTCAACCTGGTGATCGTCGCGGATGAGGAGACCAACAGCCTGCTAGTCCGCGCCACGCCGCGTGACTACCGGCAGCTGCTGACCACGTTGTCGCGCCTGGACCAGCCGCCGTTGGAGGTGGTGATCAGCGTGATCATCGCGCAGGTGACGCTCAACGACAGCACCGCTTTCGGCATCGATTGGAAGTCTGTGTGGAGAAGCATAGATATCGTGAACGGTTTTGTGACCACTACTGTGGACAGCTTTGTCGGGACCGGTTTCGGGGTGCCGACCGGGCTCACCTCGACCGACGGATCTTCGGTGGGCCTGGTGATCAACAGCACCAGCAGTCATGGCAATCTGACGGCAGTGCTGAATGCGCTGGCCGGCACCAACAAGGTCGATGTCCTGTCCCGCCCCACGATCCTGGTCAAGAACAATCAGGAGGCAAGCATCAAGGTCGGCTCGCAACAGCCGGTGATCACGGCCCAGAAGTCAACAACGGATTCCATTCCCACGGTCGCCAACGATGTCTCCTATCGCGATACGGGTATCGAACTGACGGTAAGGCCGCAGATCAACGAAGATGGCATCATCCAACTGGAGATCGATCAGGCACTGTCGTCGATTGGAGAGAACAGTGCCGTGCCGGGCTTTCCCTCCTTCGATAATCAGCAGATCACGACCGTGGCCGTGGTGGAAGACCGCGCGTTGATTATGCTCGGGGGACTGATCGAGACCACCACCAAAAACCAACAGGAGTACGTACCGTTCCTTGGGGAGATCCCAGTGATCGGTGCCGCCTTTGGTACGACCAGACTGGGCACCGTCAGGAGAGAACTGGTGCTGATGATTGTGCCGGAGATCATCGATCCAAACAGCGGAGAGGCGTTCTACAAGGCGTTTCGCAAACGTGTGAAATACGCTGCGTCGATACTGGAGAACTCGTTTTCCGAAGAGCCCTGGAAGCCGATGAGCGTGCAGGAGAAGGCTAAGCGCATTCTCGTACCCGACAGATAGCCTCCCAATATCCTCGTGCAGGTTCGAAAGTCCATGCTGAACCGCTGAGAGAATTGAAACATTGCGCAATTTTGCGAGGTCCGGTAATGAATAGAACACGATTAAAGGGTTTTACACTGATTGAACTGCTGGTGGTCATGGCTATCATCGCCATGCTGGCTGCACTCGTCGGCCCTACCCTGTTTGACAAGTTGGGGGGGTCGAAGCAGAAGGCGGCGGCGGCCCAGCTCAGTATGATCGAATCGGCGCTGGATTCCTATCGGCTGGACGTGGGCAAATACCCGCATAGCCTGGAGGATCTAAACGAGGATTCCAGATCCAATCCGTCCTGGAGTGGCCCCTATCTGAAAAAAGGCATACCGCTGGATCCCTGGGGCAACAGCTACCAATACCAATCGCCCGGAAAACACAACAGCCGGGGCTACGACCTCTACTCATTTGGAGCCGACGGCAGAGAGGGGGGGTCTAACGAGGACAAGGATGTGGTCAACTGGTGATTGCCGGCCGGCTCTCTGTTGCCGCCGGATGGTCGAGAGCAAACGGCTTTACCCTGCTCGAACTGCTGGTCGTGGTTGCGCTGATCTCGCTACTGGTCCTGGTTGTTCCCCCCGCTTTTTTCAATGACTCCACCAAACAGTTCAACAAAGCGGTGGATTCGGCGCTGCTCACATTGAGGCGCGCCAGATTGGAAGCCGTGATGGAACGTCGCAGCAGAAATGTGATCTTTCCCCGCGAGCGACCGCAAGTGGACATGCAGCAGAGCTGGTTTCATGAAGGGATAGAGGTCGACATATCCGGCGGCGATGAGGAACGGCATCCGCAGGTTGTCCAGGTTAGTTTTTTTCCCGACGGCAGTAGCAGCGGCGGTGCGCTGGAATTCAAGGGCAAACTGCTGAAACGCCGCATACTGATACAGCCGGAATCGGGGCGGATCGACATCGAAAGGGAGCAATGAGGGGCTATAGTTCGGGGCGTGACCCATGGCTGGTACAGGCAAAGAACGCGGATTCACACTGTTGGAAGTGCTGGTTGCGACCACCATCGTCGGCCTGGTGTTCGGCGGGGTTTTTTCAGCCATCGTCGTGAGCAACGATCTGAGCTTCAGAACCCAACACGCTTTCTTGCGGGACGCAAAGCTCCGGTTTCTGGCCAACAGCGTCATGTTATATTCCAGATTTGGCGAAAAACCGCCTCGCTCCATGCTGCCTGAGGGCAATCGTCTGAAGGTCGAAGAGGTCGCGTTGAAGTTTGCCGGCGAAGAGGTCATCCAGGGCGGCAAACTGCGGATGTTCACGCTTGCTGCAGATGATATGGAACCGCTCCGGGGTCTGGTATGGGTACCGCGGAACTTTATCGGTGAATAGACCAGCCCATATTGGCCTAAACGCCGGTTTCACGCTGCTCGAACTCCTTTTGGCACTCAGTTTGAGCGCATTGCTATTGAGCGTGCTGGCGTATGCATCCAGCACCATTTCGACCCAATGGAACAGACAGAATGATCTGTTACAGGACGATGTTGAGCAGGCACTCTACCTGCTTCGGCTGGAGAGAGCACTTCAGGGGATGTTTCCATACACCTATCGCCCGGAGGGAGATACCCGGCCTTCACTGCTGATAGCGGGTAGCGAAGATGCGCTCATCTGGGTAAGCACCCTGTCACCCGGGGAAATGGGCAGGTTGAATGTCTGGCGACTGAGAAACAGCACGGAGGGAATACTGCTGGACCGGGCACCGCTGGCCGGCGGATTCTCCGAGGAGACGATGAATTGGGGCAGCATGGAAAAGGTGCCGGGATTTGCGGCGATAAGAATCCGCTATGCGGCCTTCTCCGACGCTGATAAAAGCCTGAAATGGTTCGAGGAGTGGCCATCCCAAAACGAGGCAAAGACAGCAACGGAACTGCCGCGGGCGGTGCAAATCTCTTTTTTCCGGCAAAAGCGGGTGATTCAGGAGCAGCATGCCGAGCTGGACCTGATGGCCCTGGTAAAGGCGGTGAGACCGCGGGGGTCTGAATTATGACGCGGAAGGCACACAGGCAGGGAGGGTTTGTGCTGGTAGCCGTACTCTGGATGAGTGCGCTGTTGATCGCTTTTCTTGCGTTGATCTCCCAGAATGCCCGCACCAACGCGGGAGTGGCCATGGCGATAACGGCCAACCGGGTGGATGATCTGGCGATTCAATCGGCAATCGCAATGATCCGGAAAGGCCTGATCGATTGGAAAAAGCTGGGCGGCGAATTTGATATCGGTGCTGCGAGAGAGGCTATTCTGAACCAGCCGGAGTGGCCGCAGGGACTCGACTTCGCAATTATCCCCAACAGAAGTAAATTCAATCTCAAAACCCTCTCACTGGCCGACGTGCGCAGCATTCTCGAGCACCGGGAAAATGTCGATCCCGGCGATATCGATGGTTTGCTCCAGGCCTTTACCGACTGGGTGGACGCGGATGATAACGAGATGCCCCAGGGCGCGGAACGCAGTTACTACGAGGAGTTGGGCATGAACAACATGCCAGCCAATATTTTTTTCAAGGTGCCTACTGAACTGCTCTACGTCAGAGGATTCGACGAAGCTTTCAACGATATCGATGTGGACGGAGTGTTCACCGTTTATGGCAACCACAAGGGAGTCGATTTCGGCAGCGCCTCCAGGAAAACGCTGCTGTTGATTCCGGGCATGACGGAAGCGGCGGTCGAGCTGATCCTGGAGTCCAGAAAAACCATTGATCTGTCAAAAAAATCGGAGCTGGCGCTGCTGCTCGATGCGGCGGTCTTTATCGAAGTGCAACCGTGGATTGCGGACGATTTGGAGGATTTTATCTATACCATAGCCGTGTTCCCCAAATCTCCATACCCGCCGGAGTATGCCTACCAGGAGGATGTCGAGTTTGATCCATTCTGGATCGGCGCTGAGACGCTGAACGTCAAACCTCTGGCACGCTTTGGAGATTACTGACTACCGACCTATGTCCCGGCTGGTACTGAGCGATAAGTGGAGTAGTTGCTTATGAAATCCGGTTTCAGTAAATGCCATGGCTTCTTACGCCAACCGGCCCAACCCGACCGGATCGGAATCGGTGATGGCAGAACTCAGCGGGGGTCGGACTATGCCGGCACCGGAAAAGCCTCAAATACGCTTCGACTCAAAGGTATTGCAGGCGTTAATTTCCCCATTCTCCAAACCGGTTTTAAACCAGAAGACGCGCTGAGCGGATGTCCCATGGGTAAAGGATTCGGGTGTGACATACCCCCGCGCCTGTTTCTGCAGGCGATCGTCACCGATAGCGCTTGCCGCGTTCAACGCCTCCTCTACATCCCCGCTTTCGAGCAATTGCCGGGTTCGGTCGGCATCGTGGGCCCAGACGCCGGCCAGACAATCGGCCTGCAGTTCCAGTTTTACCGACAACGCATTGGACTCAGCCCGGTTTAGCTGTTTTCTCACCTGCTGCACCTTATCCGATATGCCGAGCAGATTCTGTACATGATGACCGATTTCATGCGCGATCACATAGGCCTGGGCAAAATCCCCGGGTGCCTGATGGCGCGTTTTCAAATCGCGATAGAAGCTGAGGTCGATATACGCCTTCTGATCGCCCGGACAGTAAAACGGTCCCATTGCCGCCTCGCCCAACCCACAGGCTGACCTGACCGATCCGCTGAAAAGCACCAGTTTGGGCTCCTGATAGCGACGTCCCATCCGCTCGAACAGCTTGTTCCACGCATCTTCGGTATCTGCCAGCACCACCGCTACAAAACCGGCCAGTTCCTCCTCTTCCGCTGTGGGCTGGTATTGCACCGCATCCGTACCGGATCCCCCCAGCATGCTGCCGCCCTGGTTCAGGATAATGCTCGGATCCACGCCGAAATACATCGCGACCAGTGCCAGCACAATGACGCCGATACCGCCGCCGCCTGCCTTGCGCGCGAAGCCCGAACCGCGCCGGTCTTCCACGTTCTGACTGCCTCTTCTATCCCGCCATCTCATCTTTAACGCCCTCTGAGTCTCAATCGATCCAGCACTGAAGTGCCATTGATATTTTATATGGGCTTGAACGGGAACAGGCAGAAAAACACCATAAAAAATTGAAGCTCCCCGCCAGCAGGAGCGGGGAGCTTCGATTCCTGTTACTGCCGAACCGGCTGTCAGGGATTAGTAAAACTTTGCTTTTGCCGGCGCCCGTCCGGAAACCCGACTCTTCTGTCATTCCGTCATCCACAGAGATCACGAAGCATCGGTGGTGATGCACCTGTTGTTTCGGACAGGTGCTGGCCAGATAGGCTTACTCCACAGAGATCAGCTCAAGTTCGAAAATGAGTGCCTCGTTGGGACCAATTTTCTGGCCGGAACCGACTATGCCATAAGCGAGACGGGTTGGAATAAATACCGTCCACTGTGCCCCCGGTTTCATCATTGTGATCGCCTCAGCTAATCCACGTATCACGCCTTTCAGCTCGAAACTGTCCGGCTCGCCCGGCTTTGAGCTGTCGAACTCCATGCCGTCGATCAGGGTACCCCGATAATTAAGCTTCGCCATGGAATTCATGCTAGGAGATGCGCCGTTTCCAGCCCGATGCTCTATGTATTGTAAACCCGATGGCAGCACCACCACACCGGGTTTGGACTTATTCTTCTCCAGAAACTCCTGGCCGGCCTGCAGCCTGGCCTCAGCCTTGGCACGCAGATCTTCGTCCAACCCCTCACGATAGGACTTCATCGCAGCGCCCATCTCCTCCTTACTCATGCGGAGGTTATCGCCCTGCTGGACATCACTGACCGCGGCGGAAAACGCCTCCATATCGATCATGGTGCCCTGCATTTGGAATTGCTGAATGTATTGATAGCCAAGCGTATAACTCAACTTTTTTTGCGTTGTATCCAGCTCCAATGCCTGAGTCGCTCCTACCAGCAACATGGATGTCAACAGCGCAACAGACGATCGTAGAAACAGGGACATAAAAAACTCCTTGAAAACAGTTAAAGTTATGAAAAAAGAAGATGGCGCATCGGCTTGTTGCACTGTGTCGCTTTGCTAACTTTATCAGCCTTGAATGCCAACCTATAACCGGTAATGAGAGGTTATTGCATACCGCTCTTTATCCTGCATTTCTTATCGACCGGGGAGGATGAAAACTTAACCGATTTTCAGTCAGGAAAAGCATCACAAACGCGCAAACCGGCGCTTCTTGATGTATAAATCAAATTGGGTCGATCGGCGTTTTTCAGGACAGGGTGCGGTAGATCAACTGCCCGAACTCAACCATTCGCCTGCTCGCGGTTCGCTTTAATCTCCTCCAGTTCCTCCCAGCGTCGATAACTCTCCGCCAGTTCCGACTCCACCGCGGCCATACTCTGGTTAACAGCGGAAATTGTCGTCCCATCCTGTTGGTAGAATCCCGGGGCCGTCATCCTTGATTGCAGTGCAGCCAGCTTCTGTTCCAGCGACTCAATGATTCCGGGAAGCAACTCCAGTTCACGCTGGTCCTTATACCCCAGCTTGTTCGATTTCACCCCGGATTTCTCCTGGATGGCTCTCTGACCGGGCTTTTTTACTGTTGCTGTCTGCGTTTCCACCGGTCGCTGGCGCAGCCAGTCGTCGTATCCGCCAACATACTCCACCACGCTGCCACCGCCTTCGAACACCAGTGTGCTGGTCACTACGCTGTTGAGAAAAGCACGGTCGTGGCTGACCAGCAGCAGCGTACCTTGATATTCGAGCAGCAACTCCTCCAAAAGTTCCAGCGTCTCCAAATCCAGATCATTGGTGGGTTCATCCATGACCAGTACATTGGCCGGCCTGGTGAACAGTCTGGCCAGCAGAAGCCTGTTGCGTTCGCCACCCGAGAGCGCTTTTACCGGCTGCCGGGAACGATCGGGAGTAAACAGAAAATCCTGCAGATAGCTGATGACATGTTTCGGCTGACCATTGACCAGCACCGTATCGCTGCCTTCCGCCAGGTTCTCACGCACCGATTTCGACTCGTCCAGCGCTGCGCGCAGTTGATCGAAATAAGCCACCTCAATTTTTGTTCCGAAACGGACGCTGCCGCTGTCGGGTTTCAGCCGCCCCAGCAGCAGATTGAGCAGCGTGCTCTTGCCGATACCGTTGGGACCGATTACACCGATCCTGTCCCCCCGCATGATGCTGACGGAGAGATTCTTCACCACCGGCTTCTCATCCCAGGCGTAACAGATCCCCTCGACCTCCACCACCAGCTTTCCGGACTGCGCCGTCTTCTGCATCGACATACGCACCTGGCCCTGTTGTTCCCGGCGCCGGCTGCGTTCGTCGCGCATCGCCTTTAACAGGCGGACCCGCCCTTCATTGCGCGTACGGCGCGCTTTGATGCCCTGGCGAATCCACCTCTCCTCCTCGGCCAGCCGTTTGTCGAAGCGTTCGTTGGCCTTCTCTTCCGCGTTCAACGCCTCCTCCTTACGGCGCAGAAAATTCTTGTAGTCGCCAGGCCAGTCGCCGGCACTTCCGCGGTCCAGTTCGATGATACGTGTGGCCAGCCGTTGCAGGAACGCCCGATCATGGGTGACAAACAGCAGCGCTCCGCCGTAACCGAGCAGAAACTGTTCCAGCCAGTCGATGGATTCGATATCAAGATGATTGGTAGGCTCATCCAGCAGTAGCAGGTCCGGCTCCCTGACCAGTGCACGCGCCAGCAACACCCGCCGTTTGAGCCCCCCCGAAAGCGCGGAAAACTCGCTCTCCGCAGCCAGCTGCAGGCGCGTCAGTACGGTCTCCACCAGTTGTTCGGTCTGCCAGCCTTGGGCTGCTTCCAGTTTATGCTGCACGTCGGCGAGCTGCTGCAACAGCGATTCATCGGCAGCGGAGGCTAATTTGACGGCGAGCCGGTGGTAGGAACGCACCAGATCGCCCAGCCCGCCCAGACCTGAAGCAACCACATCGAATACTGTACCCCGAAGATCGTCCGGGACCTCCTGAGTGAGCAGGGCAATCCTGGCCCCCTGCCGCACCGCCATCTCGCCGTCATCGGGCTGCAGGTCTCCTGCGATAAGCTTCATCAGCGTGGACTTGCCGGCACCGTTCCTTCCCAGCAGGCAGATCTGCTCGCCGTCAGCGATAGAGAACGACACGTCATCCAGCAGTGGCGTTCCCCCGAACCCCAGTTGTATATGCCGCAGTGTTACCAGCGCCATCGAATTCACCCGTTTGATGGAATCAAGCATGCAATGATACCAGCCCAGTTCGATTGGAACCTATCTCGTAAGCCCCCGCGAACCGCGTTGCCGTCCGAAATGCGTGCCTGCAAGGCGCGTTGCGCAGCACACTTCAGATGTACGGGCAAGCGGCGCAACACAGCCGGGACGCATTTCGAACGCAATCCCTTGGGGAGCTGCGGTTCTGGCTCCTGGCTTTGTTGCTCCCCGCTGATGTAGCATCGGCTACGCTACGCCGTTCGCGTCATGAGCCAGGTTCCAGTCGGGAAATTAGCTGATGGATCCGCGCAAATGTGTAAAGATTGGCGAGTGGCCTGGCAGCGCCAGCGCAGCGCCGGGAATTTCGCGTTTCAGAAATCTCGGATTTTCCCGGCAACCGATACATCTCTGACCAATCCGGAGCGCCCTGAGTGAAAACCAAGATCCTGTTGCAAGAATCCGAAATGCCCACTCATTGGTATAACGTGATGGCCGACATGCCAAATCCACCGGCGCCGCCATTGGGACCGGATGGGAATCCCGTGGGTCCGGAAGCGCTTTCGGCGATATTTCCGGAGGAGATCATCATGCAGGAGATGAGCCGGGAGCGCTGGATCCCGATCCCTGAGGAGGTCCGGGAAATTCTGCGCTTGTGGCGGCCATCGCCGCTGTATCGGGCCCACCGACTGGAACAGGCACTGAAAACTCCGGCGAAAATTTATTACAAGAACGAATCGGTGAGCCCCGCAGGCTCGCACAAACCGAACACCGCAGTGGCGCAGGCTTACTACAACAAACGGGCCGGTATCAAACGCCTGACCACCGAAACAGGGGCCGGCCAGTGGGGCTGCTCGCTGGCACTCGCCGGTCAGATGTTCGGTCTTGAAGTCCGGGTATTCATGGTCAAAGTCAGTTTTCAGCAGAAGCCTTATCGGCGCTCAATGATGCAGACCTGGGGAGCGAACGTTTTTGCCAGCCCGACCGACATCACCAGCTCGGGTCGGAAAATCCTCGAGCAGGATCCGGAATCGCAGGGCTCGCTTGGCATCGCCATCTCCGAGGCGGTGGAAGAGGCGGCTAACCGGAATGACACCAATTATGCCCTCGGCTCGGTACTGAACCATGTACTGCTGCACCAGACGGTGATCGGTGAGGAGGCAAAAAAACAGCTGGAGCTGGTGGGCGACTACCCGGACATGATCTTTGCACCCTGCGGCGGCGGATCCAACTTCGGCGGTATCGCGTTCCCGTTTTTTGCGGACAAAGCGGCTGGCCGGGAGATAAAACTGGTTGCGGTGGAGCCCACCTCGTGCCCTACGCTGACCAAAGGCGTCTATGCGTACGATTTCGGCGATGCCATCGGTCTCACGCCGCTGCTGAAAATGTACACACTCGGCCACGATTTCATGCCCCCAGGCATTCACGCCGGCGGCCTGCGCTACCACGGGGATTCCGCGCTGGTCAGCCAGCTGCACTTTGAAGGTGTTGTGGACGCACTGGCGGTACCCCAGCTGGAAACATTCGAGGCCGGCGTACTGTTCGCGCGCAGTGAAGGCATAGTGCCTGCACCGGAATCCACGCATGCCATTGCCGCGGCTATTCGCGAAGCAAAGCGCTGCGCCGGAACGGGCGAGCCCAAGACGCTGCTGTTCAATCTGTCCGGGCATGGACACTTCGACATGTCCTCCTATGACCGCTTTTTCGCCGGCGAGCTGCAGGATTACGCTTACCCGGAAGAGGCCATCCAGGAGTCCCTGAAACACCTGCCACAAGTCAAGTTCAACCCGAACTGATGAAATTCCCGATATCCGACAAAGAGGCCTGGGAAGGACACGCGGACTGCCTGAGCTGCACGCTGCGCAACTCCGTGCTTTTTTCCGGCCTGGAGGAGAAGGATTTCGAGAGTATCCACCAGCCGATCGACCTCTATACGCTCCCGCCCGGTTCGATTCTCTACCGGGCGGGTGATCCCGGAGACCGGATGTTTACCATCAGATCGGGCATTCTGAAACTGGTTCAATATCTGCCTGACGGCACTCAGCGCATCGTCAGATTACTCCGTTCCACCGACGTTACCGGGCTTGAGGTTCTGCTCGGACAGCACTACCAGCACGATGCGGTGGTATTACACGCAACCCAGACCTGCAGTCTGCCGGTCAGTGTGGTGAGAGCCCTGTCCCAGACCAACCCGGCACTGCACAAGGAGCTCCTCAACCGTTGGCAGAAGGCGCTGGTTGAAGCGGATGCCTGGTTGACAGAGCTGTCGACCGGCTCAGCCAAGCAACGGGTTGCCAGGCTGCTGTTACGCATGGTGCGAGATGAACAGTCCAGTCAATGCGTGCTCTTCTCGCGCGAGGACATGGGCGCCATGCTTGGCATCACCACTGAAACCGCGAGCCGGACCATTGCGGAATTCAAACGCCAGAGCCTGCTGGTGGAGACCGCCCCCAACAACTTCCTGCTGGATATCCGCAATCTGGAACGCATCGCCGCCGGATAATTGCGTTTTTTCAATGCCCTCCTCCGAGGTTTTGCCCTAACCTCAAAAAATGACTGATCAAAACCTAACGAAGTTCAGGTTGTGCTCAGACTGAGTCCGTCACATCAGCTAGATAATCTTGGCAGCCGGGGAGCGACCCGATGAAACAGTTCCTGCTACAGGAAAAGTATCCATTGTTCACATTGGAAGTTGGAAAACGGGAAACGAGCTTTACCTGCGTCGACGAGATCATTGCCTTTTTGAAGGCACGCATCGACGAGCACGAAATGGCCCGGTTCATTGCCATTTTCGATCATTACAGGCACACACAATCCCTGAAATTCGGTCAGATAGGGGAGGGAATACTGGATGCCAAAAACATTGTTTTCTGTTTCGGTATCACCCTGCCGAATCCTCAGTCCATCGCGTTAAGGCCGCGTTCCATGGGGGTGGTGGAGCTGGAGAACGCATTCGTGATCGCTTTCATGGAGGCGCCCATGCCGCTGGCCAATGTGGCGATGGAAGCCTGGGCCAAGTCGATCAAAAACGCGGGGATCAGCCGGGAAGTTAAAGCTACTGAACCCTGTTACTTCGCATAATGGCCCTTCACATACCGCTCCACAATCGCCTGAAACTCTTGTGCGATGGCATCGCCTTTGAGCGTAACCGTCTTCACCCCATCCTCGTAGACCGGTGCCACCGGCACCTCTCCGGTACCCGGTAGACTGATACCGATATTGGCGTGCTTGCTCTCACCCGGGCCGTTGACGACGCAGCCCATGACCGCGACCGACATCTGCTCCACCCCGGGATAGCTATCCGCCCAGCGGGGCATCTGCTCCCTGAGATAGGCTTGTATATCCTGTGCCAGCTGCTGAAAAAACGTGCTGCTGGTTCGGCCGCACCCTGGACAGGCAACGACCATCGGTGTGAATGAACGCAGTCCCATCGTCTGCAGAATCTCCTGGGCGACGATCACCTCCTGACTGCGGCTGCCGCCGGGCTCGGGAGTCAGCGATATGCGTATGGTATCGCCCACGCCCTGTTGCAGCAGAACCGCGAGTGCCGCGGTGGAGGCCACTATGCCCTTGGAGCCCATGCCCGCCTCGGTCAGTCCCAGGTGCAGCGCGTAATCACAACGTCCGGCCAGCTCCCGGTAGACACCGATCAGATCCTGCACACCACTCATTTTACAGGAGAGTACGATCCGGTCCCGGCCCAGCCCCAGCTGTTCCGCACGCCGGGCATTGTCCAGCGCCGAGACCACCATGATCTCGCGTATTACCTCGTCGTTGCCTTTGGGTTTGGCGGAACGTGAATTCTCATCCATCATGCGTACCACGAGTTCCTGGTCCATGGATCCCCAGTTAACCCCGATGCGCACCGCCTTGTCGTAACGGCAGGCCAGTTCGATCATCGAGGCAAATTTCTCGTCCCGGCTGGCACCGCGTCCGACATTGCCCGGATTGATCCGGTATTTGGCCAGTGCCTGCGCGCATTCGGGATAGCGCTGCAGCAGTTTATGGCCGTTGAAATGAAAATCGCCGATCAGCGGCACACCGCAACCCTGTCTGTCCAATGCCTCCCTGATCGGCGCAACCGCGGCGGCTGCCGCTTCGGTATTGACAGTGACGCGAACCAGTTCGGAGCCTGCCCGCGCAAGCTCCGCCACCTGTGTCACCGTCGCCTCGACATCTGCGGTGTCCGTGTTGGTCATCGACTGCACCACCACCGGTGCGTCGCCGCCCAGGGTCACATGACCGACCCTGACACTGCGCGTTCGATGACGTTTCACCGGGTTTTGCGGCATCTGACTTGTCTCGAACGGGAAAGTGGGTCAGCGCCCTGTTCTGTCACTTCAGCTTCCCAATCCCAAGCATTTTCAGAATGTACTTTTCGTAGATGGGCTCCGAAGTGCCCCGTTTCATTTTGCGAATGAAATACTTTTCGAACGCGATCTTGGCCATGTGCACCCACTTGCCCTTCTTGAACCAGGCAAGATTGCGCGGCGGCATCTGCGGCAGCGCAACGAACGCCGCTCCGGTATCACCCATGTCCGCCAGACAGATAGCGTTCCAGGTGGCATTGGTCGATAGTTCACGGCCGGCGATCTCATCCGCGATGTTGTGCACGATTGCCGTCACCATCGATTCGATCATATAGCCGGTTTTCGGCGCACCGGTGGGAACGGCGGTCGCCTCCACCGGCGGAATGGCAATACTGACACCCGCCGAGTAGATATTCGGATAGGTGGGATTGCGCTGGTGGCTGTCGACCAGCACGAAACCGCGTGGGTTGCAGAGCCCCTCCACGTTGGCTACCGCGTCCACCCCCTTGAACGCAGGCAGCATCATGGTGTACTTGAACGCCAGCTCATGCTCTTTGCGCAGATGCCCGGAATCGTCGTACTCCTCAACATACATCTTTCCGGACTCCACCTTGGTCACTTTGGCATTGGTAATCCAATTGACGTGGTGAGCACGCAGATCCGACTCCAGGAAACCCTTGGAATCACCCACGCCACCCAGCCCCAGGTGTCCGATGTAAGGCTCCGATGTGACGAAAGTCATCGGCACCTTATCGCGCATTTTCCGCTTACGCAGGTCGGCGTCGATAATAAACGTGAATTCATAGGCCGGCCCAAAGCAGCTGGCAAAAGGCATCGCACCGATAATCACTTGCCCCGGATCCTGCAGTAGTCCCTTGTAAGCTTCGTACGCTTTCTCGGCGTGATCGACGGTGCAGATGGACTGGGTATGGCCGAGCTTGGGATCGGATCCCTCGACCTCTTCAAACGCCAGACGCGGACCTGTGGCGATGATCAGATAATCGTAATTCACGGTCTCGCCGTCTTCCATCTCCATTCTGTTGTTGGCCGCATCGATCCGCGTACAGCGTTTGGCGATGAAGTTGATGCCTTTGCGCTCCAGGTGGGGACGTATGTCGAAGGTAATACTGTCGCGGTCACGCCAGCCCACTGCTACCCAGGGATTGGAGGGAACGAATTGAAAATAATCCCGTTCATTGATTACGGTTATCTTGTGCTCTGTCGCGAGCATCTCACGAATTTCGTACGCACAGGGCATTCCCCCCGTACCTGCACCCAGTATTACGATATGCGCCATTTTTACTTCCTCCGCCGGGAATCACTCAGCTGGAATTACGAGTTGATTGATACCGGCGACAGTCTGTCTGCCGGCTTTTGTGTGGTTATGTGGCCGCTCTTTCTGTTTTCGGCAACGTCAAGATACCTATTGCTCCGGTGAAAATAAAGTATCTGATGAACTAGGGCCTGTTACACCATGCGAATACCCAGCGCATAGTGTTAACAGGCCCTGGATTATTTGCTCAATTATTTTTGTTTATAACGGTTTAACTCAGCTTGATTATCCGGCCTCAGTGGAAATCCCGCGACCGTGTCGGCAGGCGACCCAGCAGCGAAGAGTAGTCCCAAAGCCGTCTGGCGATCACGTGCAGTACAGCGCCCTCGCGCTGCACCTCTCCGGTCACCCCCAGCAGTTGCGCCTTGAGCAGAACAGCGCGCTGCCGCTCCGCGAGCCGCTTCCAGACCACCAGGTTGACCTGCCCGGTTTCATCTTCGAGTGTGACAAAGGTGACGCTGCCGGCCGAGGCCGGGCGCTGGCGGCCGATCACTATGCCCGCGGTGCGGATCAACTGGCCGTGCCTGCGCGCGCGTACCGCCGCCGCGGTGATTACCCGGCACTGTCCGAGCCGGGATCGCAGCAGGGCCAGCGGGTGGCGCTCCAGGGTCAATCCCAGGCTGGCATAATCGGCCCGTATATCCTCTCCTTCGGTGGGGGATGGAAGCATGGGGGCCGACTCTTCCACTCCGGTACCAATCAATGGTAGAGCAGGCTCCATGCCCATCATCTGCCAGACAGCCTGATGCCGGTTGCCCGCCAATCCGGCCAGCGCACCGGCCGCCGCCAGGCAGTGCAGATCGCGCCTGCCCAGGGAGGCACGCCGGGCCAGATCCCGTACCGCAGGAAAGCCGCTGGTCCGGCGAGCGTCAAGCAACCGCTCCACCGCCGACCGCGACAGGCCTTTTATCATGCGCAGACCGAGGCGCAGTCGCGGCTTACGCGAGTCTCCAGCGGCCTCCAGGGTGCAGTCCCAGTCGCTCCGGCAGACATCCACCGGCGCCACCGCCACGCCCTGCCGGCGCGCCTCCTGGATCAGCTGGGCCGGTGCGTAGAACCCCATCGGCTGGCTGTTGAGCAGCGCGGCGAAAAAT